>NZ_JAXADV010000003.1:249110-565052 GCF_033901115.1 Providencia sp. CIM-Carb-044 | reverse complement strand
CTTCTCGTCATATTTCAAGTTGTGACTGTGTTGGCTTCATTCGTCAACCCTAGTCACATACTTGTGTATGCTCCTAGAAATTTCGTTATTTGTCGCCTTGCCACAACTCGAACTCTTTAGAGAATTAATTAGTTGGCGAATTGCTTATTTGAAAGGCTAATTAGTTAGGGAATTGTGGTGTCGAACCTAGAGTTATCTATTCTTAACTATAAAAAAATAGAGGTGAAAATGGATAAAATTTCACCTCTATAACATCAATGTGAATTAATTCTCTTTAATTTTCATCAATGCAGTTTCTGCGGCTTTGATAGTTTTCTCAATGTCTTCATCGCTGTGGGCGATAGACATAAAGCCAGCTTCAAATGCAGAAGGCGCGAGGTAAATACCTTGCTCTAACATGTAATGGAAAAATTTCTTAAAGCGCTCAACGTCGCATTTCATCACATCTTGGTAGCAAGTTACGGTTGGGGCATCGGTGAAGAAAATACCAAACATGCCACCGACGTGATTGATAACCATCGGGATACCTTGCTCTGCGGAAACACGTTTTAAACCACGAGCTAACTTTTCTGTTAATTCATTTAAACGTGAGTGGACTCCCGGCTGAGAGACTTCTTTTAAGCAAGCGAGGCCAGCAGCCATCGCGACAGGGTTACCAGATAAGGTCCCTGCTTGGTAAACAGGCCCAATTGGTGCTAGTTTTTCCATAATTTCAAGGCGGCCACCGAAGGCACCAACAGGCATACCACCACCGATGATTTTACCTAAACAGGTTAAATCAGGTTGAACATCGTAGTAATCTTGTGCTCCACCTAATGCGACGCGAAAGCCTGTCATGACTTCATCAATGATGAGTACGGCATTGAATTCATCACATAATGCACGTAAACCGGGTAAAAATTCAGCTGTTGGTGGTACGCAATTCATATTTCCTGCAACAGGTTCAACAATGACACATGCAATATCTTCTGGATAATTTTCAAATGCTTGGCGGACTGAAGACAGGTCATTATAGGTACAAGTTAATGTGTGTTTTACAAAATCTTCAGGAACGCCAGGAGAGTTTGGTTCGCCCATAGTAAGCGCACCAGAACCTGCTTTGACTAATAAGCAATCTGCATGGCCATGATAGCAGCCTTCAAATTTGATGATTTTGTCACGGCCTGTGTAACCCCGAGCTAGGCGAATTGCGCTCATGGTCGCCTCAGTGCCTGAATTTACCATGCGTACCATATCCATAGAGGGGACTAGTTCACAAACTAATTCAGCCATTTCAACTTCAGCGGCAGTCGGAGCGCCAAAACTTAATCCTTTATGAACCGCTTTGATCACGGCATCACGGATCTCAGGATGGTTATGGCCTAAAACCATTGGTCCCCATGAGCCAACATAATCTACATAGGCTTTACCATCAACGTCATAAATATAAGCGCCATCCGCTTTTTCAATAAATAATGGGGTTCCACCAACACCATTAAAAGCACGAACAGGGGAGTTTACACCACCAGGAATTTGTTCTTTTGCTTGTGCGTAAAGTTTTTCAGATTGTGACATCGCAGGGCTCCAGAAAGAGGCTAAGAAAAAAATTGCTCTCATTCTAAAGCACCACACCAATTAAACCAAATGTTGATACGAAGATATGCACAATGTGTCTAATTGCGTAACAACACTTGAACCATTCAGTCAAGTGGCGGATAATTAGGTTAATTGATCTGAGTAGGTTTTAGCCTACACATGAATTTACCGGTCACCGGTTTGGAGTAAAAAATGAGTGATGATGCAGCTCTGCCTTTGCAATTTACTGATGCGGCAGCAATTAAAGTTAAAGATCTAGTCTCTGATGAGGACAACCCAAACCTGCGTCTGCGTGTTTATATCACTGGTGGCGGATGCAGCGGTTTCCAATATGGTTTCACATTTGATGACCAGATCAATGAAGGCGATATGACAATCGAGAAACAAGGTGTTGCTCTTGTCGTAGACCCAATGAGCCTACAATATTTAGTGGGTGGAAGTGTTGATTATACTGAAGGCTTAGAAGGTTCGCGCTTTATTGTGACCAATCCGAATGCTAAGTCTACTTGTGGGTGTGGTTCGTCTTTCAGCGTCTAATTTTCGTCATATTTCGAGTTATGGCGGTGTTGGCTTCATTCAGTTACTCGGGTCACATACTAATGTATGCTCCCCGAGATATCTTCATTTGCCGCCTTGCCACAACTCGAACTATTTAGAAAATTTTTGTAATTTGTAATTTGTAATTTGTAATTTGTAATTTGTAATTTGTAATTTGTAATTCTCAATCAGATAATGCGTTTAACTGCTTGCACAGTTGTTCTGTCGCATTAACAATCCTTGGGCCTGCTCGGTGAAACCAATCTTCATTTAATCGGATAATTGGGACATTGAGCTGTGAGTGCCAAAATTTTTTCACTGTTTTTTCCTGTTCGGCTGAACCAGTCATAATAATTACATCTGGCTTGCGAGTGAGCACCTGCTCACGACTGACTTGAGGCCATTGAACAGCGCTATTAGCAAAAATATTTTCACTACCACAAAACTCTACGACATCATTTTGCAGCGTGTGGTTACCTGCGCTAAATAAAGGCTGAGTACCGAGTTGAATGAACACTTTCTTTGATTTTTTATTAGAAATTTTTTCTTTTTGATAAGGAGCGAGCCTAGAGCGCATTTTTTCAACATTTTGTTGTGCTATCTCTGGGGTTGGGCTGTATTGTGCTAATTCAATCACTGAGTTGATGACATCATCAATAGTTTGAGGATCGAAATAAATAATTGGGATACCGAGGCCTGCGAGTTGATCAAGAGGCCGCTGGGGGTTACCTCCTCGCCATGCGAGGATTAAATCAGGTTTAAGTGCGATAATACGTTCTACATTTAAACCTTGCCAATCAGAGACTTGTTCTAATTTTTTTGCTTGCTCTGGGTAATCGGAGTAAGCACTGACCGCAATTAAGCTATCTCCAAGCCCTGCTGCATAAGCAAGTTCAGTATTGGCCGGTGATAAACTAATAACGCGCTGCTTTGTTGCTCCTAGAGCAGAAAAGGCCACCAATAAAGCACATAATAAGGTGATAGTAAGGGAAAAATAATGCGTAATTCGTTTCATAACAAAATTCATCGTAGAATTAATTAAAAGGTATAACTAACAAATGGTTATACCTTTTTTGCAAATGATTAAGCGAGTTTAGCTAAAATTGCTGTGATCATCAGGGAAGATTGACGGGCAGCAACAGGTAAAAACTCATCAAAGCTCGTGTGGGATTCTTTATCTGCAACATCTGAAATGGCACGAACGACGACAAATGGAATGCCAAATTGGTGACATACTTGACCAATCGCGGTGGCTTCCATTTCTACTGCCGCAACTTGTGGGAACATCGCTTTGATGCGCGCCAGTGGCTCAGCACCATTAATAAAAGCATCACCGCTACAGACTAATCCACGAACAGCGTTCATATCCAATAACTTAATGCACTGCTCAGCAACTTCAATTAACTTAGTATCAGCAACGAAAGCTGGCGGACACTGTGCCATTTGGCCGGGTTCATAACCGAATGCGGTCACATCAGCATCATGGTAACGAACTTCTGTAGAAACCACGATATCGCCGACGTTTAAACGAGGGTCTAAACCACCTGCGGAACCTGTGTTAATCACGACATCTGGTTGGCAATGTTCTAATAATAGCGTTGTACCGATTGCGGCTGCGACTTTTCCAATACCTGATTTCAATAACGCAACGTCAACGCCATTAATTTGGCCTGTATAAATCTCACAGCCAGCACGGTTAATAGTTTGGCAGTTTTCAATTTGTGAGCGCAAAATCGCCACTTCCTGTTCCATGGCGCCAATTATTCCAACTTTCATTTTGTCTCCTTTTCCCTGCACAATTTGCACTATTAATGTCAATATAGTGTCAATATTTTGACTAGGGACGATAATGTTTTATTGTGTTATTGCTGCATTCTTCGAGTGGGTTCGCAATTTTAATTGCAACAACTCGAATTTTGACAACGAAATTACAAAGATGCACGAAGTGTAACATTGAAAGGTGAGTCGTGAAGGTTTTTTCCTGTATTTAGGCTATATAATGAAACATCAATCGAAATAGGGAAGGTGGCAGAGTGGGTGAGATTAATTTTGTTAAGAAGCTAAACTTTCAGCGTAACTACATGAGCAGTGCGAAAAACCAAAAAATTTCATCTAAAGATGAAGATGCGGTTAATCGCTTATTTGAAAGTGACCGTGGGCGGATTATCAATTCAGCAGCCATTCGCCGCTTACAACAAAAAACACAAGTTTTTCCCTTAGAGCAAAACGCAGCAGTGCGTAGCCGATTAACTCACTCACTAGAGGTTCAGCAGGTTGGCCGTTACATCAGTAAAACGGTTTTAGGTGAATTAAAAAAGAAAAAATTACTGGAGTCCTATGGGCTAGATGAACGTTGTGATGCGTTTGAAAGCTTAGTCGAAATGGCTTGTTTAATGCATGATATCGGTAATCCACCATTTGGGCACTTTGGTGAGGCCGCAATTCAACAGTGGTTTACCAAGTTACTGTCGCCAAGTTACTTATATACACCCAATTCCCCTGACCCATGCCAAATACCGGCATTACAGTTAACTGGAAATGAAAAGCAAGATTTATTCCGCCGTCAATTAAAGCAGGATTTATGCTCATTTGAAGGTAATGCGCAAGGGCTGCGCATGGCGCATCGATTACTCAAACTAAACTTAACCTATGCACAAATTGGTTCTATCTTAAAATATACGCGTGGAGCTTATGATTTGGAGCCAATTCCCCCTGAGTTTGATTATTTGATGAAAAAACCAGGCTATTATTGGTCAGAGGTGGACTTTGTCAGTGAGTTAACCAAAAAACTCGATATGGAGAAATACTGCCGTTTCCCTCTGTCCTATATTATGGAAGCGGCTGATGATATTTCATATTGTATTGCTGATTTAGATGATGCCGCGGAAAAAGGCATTTTTACTGTTGAGCAGTTGATTGAGTACTTAAAAGCAGAGTGGGGTGATATTGAACAAAATGATTTGTTCGATCAAACTGTCATGCGAGCTTTCAATAATATCAGTGACAACCACACAAGGCGTATTCAGCAAGATCAGTTCTTTATGTATTTGCGCGTGAATATTACAGGGAAGTTGTCTCATTACAGTGCACTGCAGTTTATTAAAAATCTGCCTGAAATTTATAATGGCACTTTTAACAGCGCTTTGTTAGAAGATAAAAGCCCAGAACATAGATTACTGAAAGTATTGAAAACAGTGGCTTTTAAACATGTATTTAACCACCATGAAGTTGAAGAGTTAGAGTTGCAAGGCTACCGAATTATCAGTGGGTTATTAGATTTTTATAGCCCATTACTGATGATGAATAGAAGGGATTTTGCTGAGCTCGTTGAAAAAAATTACCACAAGCACTTTTTCATTGAAACGAGATTGTTCCATAAATTATCTAATAAGCATCGCTTATCTTACACGGAAGCACTTGAGAAAATTTCTGCAACGAATGAAGCAGATAAATCTATTCTGGAGTTTTATTATCGAGCTCGTTTGATTCAAGACTATATTAGCGGTATGACAGACCACTATGCCTATGAAGAATATCGTAAATTTATGGTTAGTAACTAATATAATAATTGAATGGCATAATAAAAATGGAAAAGTAGTCAATCAAATGATAGGAAAAACAGGTATAATGGGACTGACCGTTTTTCTGGATTAATTAGCGAAAAAAACAACGCATTAAAATTGAAAATTCGGCAATCATGATTTTTATAACTTAATACTCTGTAGTGACTACTTTATGGCTCAATTTTACTCTCCTAATCGCCGTACCACTTCACGCCGTCAAATCACGGTTGTAGCTGATAGCCTCGATGCTGCAGGGCAAGGTGTTGCCCGTATCGAAGGAAAAACCATTTTTGTAACAGGTTTATTGCCTGGAGAAGAAGCACAAATTGAATTGACGGAAGAGAAGCGGCATTTTGCTAAAGGGAAGGTGACTAAACGCTTGAGCACTAGCCCACAAAGAGTAAAACCACGGTGCCGTTATTTTAACCAATGTGGAGGGTGCCAACAGCAACATGTTGACATTGCACTGCAAAGAGAAAGCAAAGCTCATGCTTTAGCTTACTTGATGCAGCGCGAAACATCGCTAGATATATCCGTTCCCACGGTGATTAGTGGTGAGCCATATGGTTACCGCCGTCGAGCTCGATTAGGTCTACAGTATCAGCCTAAAAGTAAAAATGTCGTTATGGGGTTTCGTCAATCTCAATCTAACACATTGGTTGATATAAAAAATTGTCCTATCTTGTCCCCTGATTTGGATATCTTACTAAAACCACTTTCTGAATGTATTAACCAGCTCAGTAATAAATCGAAACTGGGCCATGTAGAACTTATTCGTGCAGACAATTGTAAAATTGTATTGATTCGTTACTTAACCCCTTTTTCGTTATCAGATACCCAAAAGTTAAGCGATTTTGAAAATCAGCACGGAGTGTCTATCTGGTTAGCGGGTAATGATGAAAACTTACAGGCTCTGTCACCAAATTCGCCACAACCTGAATATCAAGTTGCAGGGGAAATACTAAAATTTAATCCGTTAAATTTTATTCAAGTGAATGGGCAAGTTAACCAGCAGATGGTAGAACAAGCTTTAGCATGGTTAGATCTAAACAGTGAAGATAGGGTATTAGATCTTTTTTGTGGAATGGGTAACTTTACATTGCCAATTGCACGGTTAGTGACATCTGTTGTGGGTGTTGAGGGTGTGGAAAATTTAGTCGAACAAGCACGAAACAATGCACAGCTCAATACTATTTGTAATGCGACATTCTATAATGAAAACTTAGAAGCCCAGATACACACACAACCTTGGGCAGTTCATGGCTTTAATAAAGTGTTATTAGACCCAGCTAGGGCTGGAGCTGCTGGTGTTATGGAACATTTAATTAAACTGATGCCAGAAAAAATTGTCTATGTTTCATGTAACCCCACAACATTGGCAAGAGATAGCAAAGCTTTACTCGATGGGGGCTATCAATTATTACAGTTGCGGATGCTAGATATGTTTCCGCAAACTAGCCATTTAGAGTCAATGGCGTTATTTATCCGTCGCCCAGAGGTTTAATAGGTAGGGAGAATATATGGTTGCAGTAAGAAGTGCGCATCTTACCCCAGCAGGTGAGTTTGCCCCAGAAAAGTGGGTTAACGGCCTGGGATTGAGCAATAAACAATCAGAAGAAAAGCTCATCCATACCTGGCAATATTGTCACGATAAATTAGCCGGACAAGAAATCGCCCCTCTGTTGCTGTGGCGCGGTATTGAAATGACCGAGATCCTATCGACATTAAGTATGGATATCGGCAGCTTACAAGCGGCTTTGCTTTTCCCCTTAGTGGAAGAAGGGAAGTTAGAAGAACAAGAAGTTATTGAGGAATTTGGCAAATCCATTCACGAACTTGTTAAAGGCGTGCTGGAAATGGATGCGATCCGCCAACTCAAAGCAACACAATCAAGCGAAACCAGCTCGACACAAGTCGATAATATTCGTCGTATGCTACTGTCAATGGTAGAGGATTTCCGCTGCGTTGTTATTAAGTTAGCGGAACGAATTGCTCATTTACGTGAAGTCAAAGATGCAACGGAAGATGAGCGCGTCTTAGCTGCAAAAGAGTGTTCAAATATTTATGCTCCTTTAGCAAATCGCCTAGGAATTGGGCAGTTAAAATGGGAGTTAGAAGACTTTTGTTTTCGTTATTTGCATCCCGATGAATATAAGAAAATTGCAAAGCTCCTCCATGAACGTCGTATTGACCGTGAAGAGTACATAGATACTTTCGTAACAACCTTACGTAAGTACATGTTAAAAGAGAATATTCAAGCAGATATCTATGGCCGACCTAAGCATATTTACAGTATTTGGCGTAAAATGCAGAAAAAATCATTGGCATTTGATGAACTGTTTGATGTGCGAGCGGTGCGTATTGTCGTTGAACGCTTGCAGGATTGTTATGCTGCATTAGGAATTGTTCATACCCATTTTCGCCACCTTCCTGATGAGTTTGATGACTATGTGGCGAATCCAAAGCCTAATGGTTATCAATCGATTCATACAGTAGTATTAGGGCCAAACGGCAAAACACTTGAAATTCAAATTCGTACCCGTCAAATGCATGAAGATGCAGAGCTGGGGGTTGCGGCGCATTGGAAATACAAAGAAGGCGCGACTGGTATTGGCAAAGGAAGTAGCTACGAAAACCGTATTGCGTGGTTACGTAAGCTGATTGCATGGCAAGAAGAAATGGCAGATTCTGGCGAAATGCTAGATGAAGTTCGTAGCCAAGTGTTTGATGACAGAGTGTATGTTTTTACCCCAAAAGGGGATGTGGTGGATTTGCCAGCAGGCTCGACGCCGCTTGATTTCGCTTATCACATTCACAGTGATGTCGGCCATCGTTGTATTGGTGCAAAAATAGGTGGGCGTATTGTTCCATTTAGCTATCAATTACAAATGGGTGACCAAATTGAAATTATCACTCAAAAGCATCCAAACCCAAGCCGTGACTGGTTAAATCCTAACTTAGGGTATGTAACAACCAGTCGTGGACGAGCCAAAATCCAAAATTGGTTCCGTAAACAAGATAGAGATAAAAACATTCTCGCAGGGCGCCAAATTCTTGATAGCGAATTATCGCAGCTTGATATCAGCCTCCGAGAGGCCGAAAAACTGCTAATCGCGCGCTATAATGTTCACTCATTGGATGAAGTTTTAGCAGGAATTGGTGGTGGTGATATTCGTATCAACCAATTAGTGAATTTCCTGCAAAGCAAATTTAACAAAGCCACCGCAGAAGAAGAAGACCGCGCGGCAATGAAGACATTAGAAAGTAAGTCTTCACTCCCAAGAGCACCATCCCATGGTAGTGGTCGAGTGGTGGTTGAAGGGGTTGGTAACCTAATGCACCATATTGCACGTTGTTGCCAGCCAATTCCAGGGGATGAAATTGTCGGTTTTATCACGAAAGGACGAGGTATTTCTATTCACAGTGCGGATTGCGAACAATTAGCTGAGCTGCAAAGTCATGCGCCAGAACGTGTGATAGATGCAGTTTGGGGAGAAAACTATTCCAGTGGTTATTCTCTCGTGGTTAGAGTTGTCGCCAATGACCGTAGTGGTCTACTACGTGATATCACGACAATATTAGCTAATGAGAAGGTTAATGTGCTTGGCGTCAGTAGCCGCAGCGATGTGAAGCAGCAATTGGCAACGATAGATATGACAATTGAGCTGTATAATATTGAGGTGCTGAGCCGGGTGTTAGCAAAATTAAATCAGTTGCCGGATGTTATTGAGGCAAAACGCCATTCCCAGTGATTTTCTTCATATTTTGAGTTGTAGGGGTGTTGGCTGCACTTAGCTACTCGGGTCACATACTTATGTATGCTCCCCGAGATATCTTCGCTTGCCGCCTACCTACAACTCAAACTATTTTGAAAATCAGTACTGTTATATTGTCAGTGGTTTTCTCCATATTTTGAACCGCAGCGTTGTTGGCTGCGTGCTCTCACCTTAGTCACATACTGATGTATGCTCCTACATTTTCTTCATATTTTGAGCAGCAGCGTTGTTGGCTGCGCGCTCTCACCTTAGTCACATACTGATGTATGCTCCTACATTTTCTTCATATTTTGAGCTGCAGCGTTGTTGGCTGCGTGCTCTCACCTTAGTCACATACTGATGTATGCTCCTACATTTTCTTCATATTTTGAGCTGCAGCGTTGTTGGCTGCGCGCTCTCACCCTAGTCACATACTGATGTATGCTCCTAGGGGCTCGTTTACTTGCCGCCTAGCTGCAATTCAAACTATTTTGAAAATAATTTTTTGCAAATATTCAATAATCTTTTCTTTGTTTTTTCTTTTGTTGGGAAAAATTTGTTGATTTGCCTTTATATCTGGTAAGTTTGAGATAAAGATGACAATTAGAAACAAAAGAAAATCAAAGGTTAATACAATGAGTCAGGAAAAACCCGAAATCGAGCGCTTATTATCCATTATGGCACAGCTGCGTGACCCACAAACAGGTTGCCCATGGGATAAAGTACAGACATTTAAAACTATTGCACCTTATACACTTGAGGAAACCTATGAGGTGCTTGATGCGATAGAACGTGAAGATTTTAACGACTTAAAAGGTGAGCTGGGCGACTTATTGTTCCAAGTGGTTTTCTATGCGCAAATGGCGAATGAAAAATCATTGTTTGATTTTAATGATATTTGCCAAGCAGTGAGCGATAAGCTTGAACATCGTCACCCACATATTTTTGATACAAATAACACATTGAGCAGCTCGGAAGTGATTGAGGGGTGGGAAAAACGAAAAGCAAAAGAGCGAGCTGAAAAATCGCAGTTTTCTGTGCTAGATGATATCCCGAATTCGCTCCCAGCACTAATGAAAGCCTATAAAATTCAAAAGCGTTGTGCTTCGGTCGGTTTTGACTGGGATACGTTAGGCCCTGTTGTGGGTAAGGTTCATGAAGAACTTGAAGAGGTGATGGAAGAAGCCACACAGGTGGTTGTTGACCAAACTCACCTAGAAGAAGAAATCGGCGATTTATTGTTTGCCGTAGTGAATTTATCTCGCCATTTAGGTCATAAACCTGAAATAGCGTTGCAAAAAGCTTGCAACAAATTTGAAGGTCGTTTTCGTCAAATCGAAAAAAGCCTAGCGGAAAGTGGCAAAACGACAGAAAGTGCTACACTTGATGAGATGGAAGGGCTTTGGCAGCAGGTTAAGAGTCAAGAATAAAATGGTTCGTCATATTTCGCACTATAGCGTTGTTGGCTGCGTTCGGCTACTCAGGTCACATAACTGGTGTATGCTTCCTGAGATATCTTTTCTTGCCGTCTAGCTTTGCTCGTCATATTTCGCACTACAGCGTTGTTGGCTACGTTCGGCTACTCAGGTCACATACTTGTGTATGCTCCCTGAGATATCCTCTCTTGCCGTCTAGCTTTGCTCGTCATATTTCGCACTACAGCGTTGTTAGCTGCGTTCGGCTACTCAGGTCACATACTTGTGTATGCTCCCTGAGATATCCTCTCTTGCCGCCTAGCTGTAGCACGAACTATCTAGAGCATTAATTATATATAGAACGAAGCATCTACAGAAAAATTCGATATGTTCGATATGGTTGGTTTGTTCTAAAATCACCTCATGCAATGGCTCCAAACAAAGCTTCAAAAATAATATGGAGGTTGAAGTTTTCGAAGGTTAAATGTGGAGAGTTAGAGTAAATAGTTATTCAAAATCAAAGTTAGTGCAGAATCGCATTTTTTACACCATACAATGAGCTGAAAGGATTTAGCTTTTGTGTTTGAACTGTGTTAATCTATAAAAATAGATAAAGATGACTAATTTTGAAGCGATAAATATTTTTCGCTTTTAACTTGCTGATAATATTAGAGTATTGATGAAATTTAGCCTTATTATGCTTAGAACATTTGTAGCGAAATTAAGGTTCGGGTATACTGTTTTCCCGTCCTGTTATATCCATCATCTTTTAAACCTAAACTTTCAGGTTCAGCATGAAAACTAATTATATTTTTGTGACCGGCGGGGTCGTATCCTCACTGGGTAAAGGCATTGCCGCAGCCTCTTTGGCGGCTATACTCGAAGCCCGTGGACTCAATGTGACTATTATGAAACTGGATCCCTACATTAACGTAGATCCAGGCACTATGAGCCCAACCCAACACGGGGAAGTTTTCGTTACAGAAGACGGCGCTGAAACTGACTTAGATTTAGGTCACTATGAGCGTTTCATCCGTACTAAAATGACACGTCGTAATAACTTTACGACTGGGCGTGTTTACTCTGAAGTTCTGCGCAAAGAGCGCCGTGGCGACTATTTAGGCGCTACAATTCAAGTTATCCCTCATATCACTAATGAAATTAAAGACCGCATCATCCGTGGTGGTGAAGGCCATGACGTCGTTTTGGTTGAAGTTGGTGGTACAGTTGGTGATATCGAATCATTGCCATTCCTTGAAGCGATTCGTCAAATGGCAGCTGAAGTTGGCCGTGAACGCACATTATATTTGCACTTAACATTAGTGCCATACCTTGCAGCGGCTGGTGAAGTAAAAACTAAGCCAACTCAACATTCTGTGAAAGAATTACTGTCAATTGGTATTCAACCAGATGTGCTGATTTGTCGTTCAGACAGAGTGATCCCAGCAAATGAACGTGCAAAAATCGCATTGTTCTGTAATGTGCCAGAGAAAGCGGTTATTTCTCTCAAAGACGTTGATTCAATTTATAAAATCCCGGCCTTATTGAAATCACAAGGTTTGGATGAATACATCTGTAACCGTTTCCGCATTGATGCGCCAGAAGCTAATTTAGCTGAGTGGGAACAAGTTATTTACGAAGAAGCCAATCCCGCTGGTGAAGTGACTATTGGGATGGTGGGTAAATATGTTGAGTTACCAGATGCGTATAAATCTGTAATTGAAGCATTAAAACACGGTGGCTTGAAAAACCGTTTAACTGTGAACATCAAATTAATTGATTCACAAGATATTGAAACTCGAGGTGTTGAGTTACTAAAAGGTTTAGATGCTATTTTAGTACCAGGCGGCTTTGGCGAGCGTGGTGTTGAAGGGAAAATTCTGACCGCTCAATATGCACGTGAAAACAAGATCCCTTACTTAGGAATTTGTTTGGGTATGCAAGTCGCATTGATTGAATTTGCACGTAATGTTGCCAATATGGCAGATGCAAACTCAACAGAATTTAAAGCGGATTGTAAATTCCCTGTTGTTGCGCTGATTACTGAATGGCGCGACGAAGAGGGTAACCTTGAAGTACGTTCAGAAGAGAGCGATCTTGGTGGAACAATGCGTGTTGGTGGCCAACCATGTCATTTAGTGAATGGTAGCCTTGTACGTGAAATGTATGGTTCAGAAACTATCATTGAACGTCACCGCCACCGTTATGAGGTGAATAATTTACTACTGAAACGTATTGAAGATGCGGGCCTAAAAATTGCAGGTCGTTCAGTGGATAATAAGCTGGTGGAAATTATTGAAAACCCTAATCATCCATGGTTTGTGGCTTGTCAGTTCCACCCAGAGTTCACCTCTACACCAAGAGATGGTCATCCGTTGTTTGCAGGTTTTGTTAAAGCCGCTGGTAAGTACCAGAAAGGTGAGTTGAAATAAGATATGGGGAAGTCGGCGCAGGTGCACCAACTTCCCAAAATTTAACTTGTACTGAGGAAAACCTAATGTCCAAAATTGTTAAAGTGATCGGTCGTGAAATCATTGACTCTCGTGGTAACCCAACTGTAGAAGCTGAAGTTCATTTAGAAGGTGGCTTTGTTGGTTTAGCTGCGGCACCATCAGGTGCGTCAACAGGTTCTCGTGAAGCTCTGGAACTGCGTGACGGTGATAAAGCACGTTTTCTGGGTAAAGGTGTTCTGAAAGCAGTTGCTGCTGTTAATGGTCCAATCGCAGAAGCGCTGATCGGTAAAGATGCTAAAGACCAAGCTAACATCGATAAAATCATGATTGATCTCGATGGCACTGAGAACAAATCTAAATTTGGTGCAAACGCAATTCTCGCTGTATCTTTAGCAAATGCTAAAGCAGCAGCAGCGGCGAAAGGTATGCCTCTGTATGAGCACATCTCTGACTTGAATGGTACTCACGGTCAATACTCTATGCCTCTGCCAATGATGAATATCATCAATGGTGGTGAGCACGCAGATAACAACGTTGATATCCAAGAATTCATGATCCAGCCTGTTGGCGCGCCAACGCTGAAAGAAGCGGTTCGTATGGGTTCTGAAATCTTCCATCACTTAGCAAAAGTACTGAAATCTAAAGGTATGAATACAGCTGTAGGTGATGAAGGTGGTTATGCGCCTAACTTAGAATCAAACGCAGCAGCATTAGCAGCAATTAAAGAAGCGGTTGAGCAAGCTGGTTATGTGTTAGGTAAAGACGTAACACTGGCGATGGACTGTGCAGCATCTGAGTTCTATAACGCAGAAACCGGTAATTATGAGCTGAAAGGCGAAGGCAAAACCTTCACTTCACAAGAGTTCACACATTATTTAGAAGAACTGACTAAACAGTACCCAATCGTATCTATCGAAGATGGTCTGAACGAGTCTGACTGGGATGGTTTCGCATACCAAACTAAAGTTCTTGGTGACAAAATCCAACTGGTTGGTGATGACCTGTTTGTAACTAATACTAAGATCCTAAAAGAAGGTATCGATAAAGGTATAGCTAACTCTATCCTGATCAAATTCAACCAAATCGGTTCTTTAACTGAAACTTTGGCTGCAATTAAAATGGCGAAAGATGCAGGCTATACAGCTGTTATCTCTCACCGCTCAGGTGAAACTGAAGATGCTACTATTGCAGATTTAGCAGTTGGTACAGCGGCAGGCCAAATCAAAACAGGTTCTATGAGCCGTTCTGACCGTGTTGCTAAATATAACCAACTGATTCGCATTGAAGAAGCATTAGGTAAAAATGCACCATTCAATGGCTTAAAAGAAGTTAAAGGCCAAGCATAATTATTTATTGCTTAGCAAGTTAATGAATAGGGAAGCTTAGGCTTCCCTTTTTTTTGGGTTATTTATTGTATTAATGCAACAAATATAATTGAATTTTTTTATAAAATTCAATCTGAATTTGTTTTTTGATTATGGTACTAAAGGAGATATTAATTTACAGTCATTATTCATTTTAGATAAATAATTGATTTTTATTCAAAGGAATGAATGCAATGACAGTAAAAAAATATACAGAAGTAATTGAAAATATAAATGAAATTATCAATAAATATACGCTAGATACAAGCGAGTTAATTAAAATCGGCTCAACGACAGAAAAAGTAGATGTAACATTAATTAAACATGATAACTCACGATATGATATTAGTTATTATGATAGCGAGCAGCCTGACCCGTTTGTAATTAAAAGTTATTTACTCAATAATAATAATTATGATGCAACTCATTTATATCCCTCCTATGTAGATATTCCTAAAAAACCATCAGATACGTTTCTCTTATTTACAGGTACTTTAAATAAAAATTCTATTATAGTTACCAATCATGATAAAGATCATTATCGAGTCTATAATGATTGCAGAATGAATAGTTCAATTTTATATGATGATGTTGTTATGTCTGCTGATTATCAAGATTATAAAATAAAAGATGGTACAAATGGTAATGCGACAGCATATATGCAGTTTGTAAATAATTATTGGCAATTAGTCTTGCAAAAACAAGAGGTTAAATATTTTAACGGTGAAAGAAAATCATTTGCAATAGAAGGGAAAAATAGAATATTAAAATATATTCCTAATAATAAAATGGATAGTATAAATAAAAATAAATTTGAAAATACTCGGGAAAATATACATGTCAAAATATTGTCTATAGCAAAGAAATTCAATTGCTTATATGTGGATGAGAAAGGTAATAATATATTTGAAACGGAACGAAAATTAGATAGCGCTAAAGCATGGCATGAGTTTATTACATCTATAAGTATAAAAATAAATAATCATGTAAAAATGTTAAAAAGTTTCCAAGAAGTATGGCAGAAACAACTTCAGGAACTAAATGGGAAAATAAATAAAACAATAGATGATAAAGTTAAAATAAAATCTTTAAAACGAAAATTAGCACAAAGTGATATTCAAATTAGTTTTTATCATAATCATTATAATAGAATACTGTCTGAAGGGAACCAAATAGAAAGAAGTAAGTTATGGTGGGAAATAAAAAAAAGTAAAGGTATGAACGCTGTTGTTAAAAATGAAGAACAATCAATATATGGCGGTATTAATGAATATAAGCAAACAATCAATGAGCGATATGAAAATTTAGTTTTTGTTCATAAAAATTCTAATAAACCTTCATTTAGAAATAGTTTTAGTGAGGGCATGAACGATTTTTCAGAAGTCAATATATCAGGATTAAAGAAGAATATGACTTCAATAGAACTGAAAAAATTATATTTGACTCAAGACCTTAGCCCTATAGAACGAGGGGCTTTATATCAAAGAATTAATAATGTAGGTCACTCAGAATATATAAAATATGTTTTGAATGAAACAGGAAAAGTTAGTGAATTATTTTATTCATTAAATAGCCAAATTAATCGATTAATGCCACAAGATTTTTATTTAACGCTGATAGGGGATGATTCTCGAGGGCGTTGTTACCCTTTGGTTAGAGCTATGTCAGTTGCATTAGCAAAAGATGATCAAAAAGGTGCGGATACTTTATTTAATAAACTTTATATAGCATCAGCAAATCCTAAAGATAATGATTCAATATTAATAAAAACGGCATTGGAGCGATTACATTCGAATGTGGAAGCAATAGAGGCATCATTTTCTCATGGTAGAATTAATATCAAAGAAACACAGAGTTTATTAGAGGCGCAGCAAAAAACAATGATGTTTGCTATTAATAGTCAAAATCACTCGATGCTTATTGGTAAAACTATAAATGATAAAAAATCACACTATTATTTTTATGATCCTAACTTCGGTTTGTTTTCGTTTAATAATAGTAAAGAACTATTTTCAGCATTTAAAAAATTTATGGTAGATAACAAAATGGCTGATTTTTACTCAGCCTTTGGGAGCAATAAAGATCCGGTTTTTGAAGTGATTTCAATTATTACCGATGATATGTCGAGTGTTCCTGTGGGGAATGGGTTAAGTGTAACTCATTTAAGTGAGCCTATTTCACTGAGTTTAATTACTAAACGTGAAAGTAAAACTAGTAGTATCGTTAATAAACAACTTGCTATTCAAAGAGACATTCAATTGAAAGGAACATTGGCTATGTTAGAAGCAGAACAATGGGGATACCGTTTAGAAACTTCTCTTGCCAATTTATCAATGAACTATCAATTTAATAGAAAATGGGTGCCTATATTTTCTACACTGAAAGAGGATGAGAAAGGTAAATATCAACTTCAATTTATAGATTATGATGATCCTGAAAAAAGTCATTGGATTGAAATGGATGATCCGACAATTAAAGAATTTAATCATTACTATGAAAAGCAAGTAGCATTATTTGGGGAAAATTATTTTTTCGATGGTAAAAAAATAAAGCCACAAAAATATATAGATAATAACAGTGAATATAATATCAATGAGCCATCATTCGATGGATTAAATGCAGGAATAGCGATTCAGTCTTTGATGCTATGGTATTCAGATAAAAACCATAATAGAAACGGCATGAAAAATGATAATTTTAACTTAGCATTAGCATTGAAAATACATAGTTATATTAATTATGGGATGATATTTCATGGGGCTCTGAATGATTTAGGTAAAATTGTGGGTATAATTCGTAGTGGGTTAAATGGAAATATTAGCTATGAAGCTAAAAATATTAGTCTGTTTTCTACTTCATTAGCTCAAACAGTAAATGAAGGTGTTACTGTTTTATTTAATGGTGCCTTAGTCGGCTTTGATATATATGAATTGACCTATGCAAAAGATGAACCTCATAAGATTATATTTAGTACACAACTTGCTTTTGATTCTGCGAGTTTTGTCACAGGAGGACTCAGTTTAGGAACCGGTGCTTTAGGAGTAACGGAAGCTTCAGTATTTATGGGGGGAGCAGGGGTTATTTTTGCAGGGTTAAGTATTGGTTTCACTAGTTTGGCGCGTAATTATGCAGTGATAGGAGAAGATGCTAAATCGGTAGGTAGATATTTTTATCAGTTAGACCAAGCATATAAAAATAACGGATATGATTACTTACCTGATAAAAGTATTGTTCTTCCGCGCGCTGGTGCAGTTTTTAAAACAATAGATCTTAGAAATAACCAAATTGAATTTGATAGCCAGTATATCTATAGGACTAGCGCACATTCTGCAGGAGGCGGACGGAAAAATTATATTTTTTGGGCGGGTAATTTCCCTACAATGGTACATGACCGTCAACAGGCAATTAATATTCGTAAAGGTATCGGATATAATATGAGTAGCCGACATTATGGTTATTTAGATGCGCAAATAATTGTCTTACCTATCACTCCAAAATCGTATATTAAATATGATTACAATTTATGGCCAGGAGCAACAACACGTCATGATAGTGGATTTGATGTTATTCGTCGTTTAGAAAATACAGATAAATTCGATTATGATTTTTATATATTTCCAAGTGAAAATACTATCACTCAGATATTTCATGAATATGTAGATACAGAAATCGAAATAAAGTTAAATAATCAGTATAGACATTTGGTTATTCCAAAAATACCCAATGAATGGCATGGGAAAATTAAATATTCGATAAGAGGAAATGGTGGGGTATATAAACTTAGCCCACAAATAGGTGCAGAAATAGAGTTGATAGATGATTCTAATAAGGTATCGCCTTCTCATTGGATAATTAGTAGTGAACTATTAAATAAAAATGACATTATCGTTAAGTCTGAATGTATAGATTTTGGTGGAGTAAAAATAAAATTAGGCCCATCAGTGTCAAAAAAAGACTTTTTATATATCAATAATAATAATGAAACCTATAAAATAGATTTTTTAAAGTTAAGTATAAATTTAATTAGCGAAGATGGAAATAAGTGGGTCGGCCATAAGGAAGATTTATCTAATCATTTAAATAAATTAAATGAACAACATAAAATTATGGGGCAGTACATATTAATTGAAAATTATCAGTTTGGGAATGTTAATGTAGGCCGAGCATTTTATCAGGTTTCTACAGGGAGATATATTTTCACTGACTCATCGGAACAATATACTAAAAATGCTGATCTATTTTCTCCATTAGGGACGGGGGCATGTTTTTATTCAAAAGATAATAATATATTGTGGTTAGTTGATAAGGATAATAAAGTCCAATATATGTATATTATTAATAATAATGCTCAGCGGAATTTTGAATTAACTAAGTTATGGGTTAGTAATGAAAATATTTATTTCTCATGTCGTTATCCTAGTGAAGGAGTTCATGAAGTCGCAAATTATATGATAAATGGAAATGAAATTATATTAGTTAGTGTTTCTATTGATGAGCTGACTCATTATCAGTTATTCGAAGAAAAATCGGTCATACCTAAGGATATTTCAGATGTGATTTTTGGTAAGTATTTATTGTTAATTGATAAAGTAAAAGATAAAAAAACAATATATAGTAAAAGTGTGAAGCTGGCTGATGTCATCCAAATATCAGGAATTGATAAAAATAATAATATATATCATTATTGGTTAAGGGAAAAAGACGGTGTTATTATAAGGCCAACGGTTACTTCATATAAGCTTGCTCTCGATAGCAAAGAATTATTTGAGCCTAAAGATTTAATATTTGTTGGCTTTTTATTAAATAATAATGGGCAAGAAGTATTCTTTTTTTATAGTTATAAAGAAAAGTTAATATATCGACAAGTCGGAGAGAATCCAAATTTCTTTCAAATAGAAAAGCAAGGGATCAAGGAAATAAATATCGAAGATATTGAGAGTGTTATATTTAGTCAAAGTAAAATTTTAATTACTAATAATAATGGCATTGTGAGTCAAGTTAACGCTCAAGGTAATATTCAACCTGTGGCACTAAATAAAAAGTGGTTTGATTTACATCCAACAAGATGGTGGGAAGAATTTGGTAAATTAGAGTCAAATCAAGGAGTATATGCTTTACTTGGATTAAAAATGAGTCATAATCAAGCTATTATTCCCGCTTGGTATGAAAATAAAAGTATTGTTATTGCATACCAATTATCATCACTGAATACATTGCAATATTTAGGAATAGACGAGTACCGTTCAGCAGCAATTATTTTTGATATGGAAAATAAGAAACTTTATTGGCAACCAATTGTAAATGAAGCTGCTTTAGTTAAAGCTTTTGATAAAAATAATTTAAAAAATACTTTATCACTACCTTCAATGTATGAGATATACCCAAATATTAAATTTGATACAGTTAAAAAATTAAAAAATGGATTGTTAATGTATACAACTAATGATGAGATTTTATATTATAGTAAGGGAGAGAATAATTTAGATGGTAATAAAGAGGGATTCTCATCATCTTTATTAATTAACGGTGGAAATTCAAGGGATATAATTAACCCGCCAGTTATAAATAATGTAAAAAATATTGTATTAAGTGCGGGAGATAAAGAAGATAGTTATGTTATTTCTAGAGCAGCGTGGCTACATTATCAAGCAATTATCATTGATAATAATGCGAGCGATCGTTTGACAGATACACTTGTTTTACCTGTTGACGATATGAACTCGCTAGCTGTTAATCGCCTAGGAGATGACCTTATCCTGACGGATATAAATACAAATAGCATACTTATTATTAGGCGTATATTTTCTGCTAATGCTCAAGGATATGAACACCTTCAATTGCGATTTTTAAATTCTAACGAAGATATTGGGGTGAAAACTATTGTAGATAATTATTTATTGACTGATGGGCTTATGGTTACTAATACACCGAATGAGTCTGATGAAGAAATACTGTTGGCTCATGACAATCAGTTAGCACAGCTTTCAGCAATGACATCATCATTAAATCATCGTGAAAGCATGATTAGACATCAGGATATAATACAGCCTTCGTTGGTTACTGCGCCTGTTTTAGTGGGATAGAGCAGGTATGAATTAGTTAAGCTAGCTGGACTTTAACTGGCTAGCTTAACTAGTTGTCTAGTTTCATTGGTTGATATTTTAGTTTAAGTTTGTTTTTCATCTATTAATATCATTTATTTAGCTTTGGGGGGGGATTAACTGCTGACTGATGTGTTGGCGTATTAGCGCAATTGTTCTGTCGATTGAAACTGTTAATTTATGCGGTTATTTGCCTACAAAATAGAACATTTTCCGGTAGAGATATTAAAAACACAAAAAATTGCGCGGGGTAGATCGCACTTTTAGCTTATCCACATTTTCATCTCAATAAATTAACTCTATATTTCACAGCTTATAAATAATTATTAACAATATGCGCTAAAAATAAACTTGCTTCCAAAGCTATGGAGTAAACATGGACGCTTCAGAATCTTTAACACCATCAGTGAGCCCAACCCCCTCGAATAAACGGGGATGGATAATCTTAGCTGTTGATATCGTACTCTTAATTTTATTACTAAAATATTTACCATTTGATGATAAAGCAAATGCAGGTCTTGCAATGATGGTTTTCATCGGTGTGCTTTGGTTAACTGAAGCTATCCATGTCACCATTACTGCACTGTGTATTCCGATCTTGGCAGTAGGCTTAGGGCTGATGAATACAGGGGATGCATTGAAATCATTTGCAAATCCGATTATTTTCTTATTCTTCGGTGGCTTTGCATTAGCGACGGCTTTACATATCCAAGGCCTTGATAGGCTAATTGCAAATCGCTTACTAATGGCAGCTCGAGGGCGCTTATCAGTCGCGGTATTATTGCTGTTTGGTGTAACAGCGTTACTTTCTATGTGGATTAGTAACACAGCAACAGCTGCAATGATGCTACCACTAGTATTAGGTATACTATCTAATCTCGATGTACGTCATGAACGTAATACTTTCGTGTTTGTACTATTAGGTGTTGCTTATAGTGCAAGTATCGGTGGTTTAGGCACGATTGTAGGTAGCCCTCCAAATGCGATTGCGGCTGCGGCTTTAGGTTTAGATTTCTTATCATGGATGAAATATGGTATTCCAATCATGGTGGTATTACTACCAATGATGTTTGTATTGATGTACATGATGTTACGTCCAAATCTGAAACATCGTTTTCAAATTGAGTTAGAACACGTTGAGTGGAATGGAAAGCGTATTACAGCAATGACGATTTTCCTTTTAGCCGTAGTTTGTTGGATCACGAGTACGTTTATTAGTGATGCATTAGGTGGCGTAAAAGATTTAGATACAATCATTGCGATGAGTGCTGCGATTTTAATTGGTGTAACAGGTGTTGCTAGCTGGTCTCAAATTCAAAAAAATACCGAGTGGGGCGTATTGATGCTGTTTGGTGGTGGTTTAACACTCAGCGCAATTTTAAGTTCTTCTGGGGCAAGTAAGATCATGGCAGACTGGATGCAAATGACATTCGGTGAAAGTCACTGGTTTGTTATTATTCTAGCTGTTACTACCTTTATTATCATTTTGACTGAGTTTACCAGTAATACGGCGAGTGCAGCTTTATTAGTACCAATCTTTGCAACAGTTGCTGAAGCATTAGGTATGCCAGTCATTGTATTAACCATGATTATTGGGATTGGTGCATCCTGTGCGTTTATGTTGCCAGTTGCTACACCGCCAAATGCGATTGTGTTCGGTTCCGGTTATATTAGGCAAATTGAAATGGTACGTGTTGGTGCGGTATTAAACGTGGCTTGTATCCTTGTGATTTCATTGTTTGCTTGGTTTATCTGGATGTAAATTAGGATCAATTCACTTTAACTTAACGGCCTCTTATTGAGGCCGTTATTTGTTGTTGTACGCTAAATTGAGATTATTGCGTTGTTTTAGCAATAAGAGCCTGTTGGTTTTTCCCTATTTTTATCACACCTGTATCAGAAAAAATAATGTCTGCATCTCCGCGCACAGAGAAACTCATCGTGTTTATAACTCCTTGAATATCTATCTTATTCTGTGGGCAAAGGAAATTATCTTTACAGTGATATTGGTGACTCTCAAGTACAATGTTACGACCTGTCAATTTAGTTTGCTCATCCATCTCTAAATGATTTCCTTGAATATAAGGAATGTCAGTTTTGAACTTTGTGCTGTACTTGACAATGCCTTCACTAGGAGAAAGGGTACTATTACCAGATGCGCTGATATAATTTTGTATGGCAGAGTGGATATTAAGTGTATTTTGCAGCTTTATTTGGTCTGCAACGACATTTAATTTTGATAGTTGAATTGGAGTTCCTTGTTGCTGACTAATACTGATTTGGCTAGCAGGTTGAGTTGAAAACTTCAGTTGGTTATAGTCCTCCAATTTTTGGAGTTCAAGCTGGTTATCTTTCTCTTTGTTTTTAATATATTTTTTTTCAAATTTACCGGCAATTAAGGAGAGGCTATTAATATTATCAACGGCGCCGTCTTTCCATGAAATACCATTAGGATTTGCGATAACAAGGTTAGCGCGTTGCCCTTTTATTCCTAATATCCCTTGTAAGTTGCTTGTTTCAGTCCCTGTTACTTCTGCAAAAATAAGCTTTGCTGCCTTATTATTAAGCTTAGTATTACTGTTAATATCATTATTAAAAATTAAACCATCGTCATTAGATGAGAGACTTTCGAAGGTATTAAACGAGATGTTATTTTTGAGAGGGGCTTCTATATTAATGACTTTTGCTTTTGTGATATCAGGGGCCTCGGCTAATGATGTGGTATGAAATAAAGTACAACTTAGTAGAGTGAATGATATGGTTTTCTTCATTGGTATTAGCTCCTTGCTGTAAAAATCCTTTAATGATTAAAAGCATAATGTATTTAGTTGTTTTTTATAATAATCAAAAATTAGTTTGGCTTAATAAAATATGATACGTTAGCACTCAGGGAAAATCGGAAAATCGGAAAATCGGAAAATCGGAAAAATATGATGTAAATAATTGTTACACTATGTTTTTGGCCGCTTATAAGTTCCATTTTCCTTGCTAATAAATTACTACTTGTTATGTTTTTAAATTAAAGATAAAGGGATTTAATAATATGTCTGGTGATAGCTATAGCTCTCTATTGAATCATGCCATTTATGTAATGGATAAAATAAAGCTTGATAAAAATATTATGATGCTAGTTGAGGCGATTAAATATGAATATCGCCATAAAGGAAAATGGTCTCCAGATTTATTGAAAAAACATGATAAATTAAAGAAAGAAATAGAAAGAAAATCTTATTTTTTATATAACAATGATGTTCCTATTGGTATTGAAAAACTCAGTAATCAAGAAGAGCTGGAGTTTATTGGTTATATAAGAGATTTATCAACAGGAAATAATGATGTCGATATAAGAGTTCAAGGTAAAGAGGATATTGAATTATCTAACCTTGTTGATTCCGATTTATTAAGTTCACAAGCACTGCGTATTCTCCCTAAAAATTTAAAACAAAGGATAAAACTTCGCTCTAGTATAAATGCTAGGTTAACTATAAATATACATAAAAAATATATTAATCGGCTGGCAAAATCTTTGGTGAAGTTATTTCATGAGTCGTCACTTCAGTGTATAGAACAAGCCAAAATTATGGGGCCTAGAAAATTTGGTATACAAACGGATCAAGCTGTTATTTACTTATCTGAATCGGGGCTTGAGCATGCAAAGGAAATTACCCAGCGACTTAATACATTGATTCCTTCGGATGCATTTATTGAACATACACCAGTTGGTATGCAAAAAATGGATACTGGCATTTCTTATTCGGAAACACCAAAAGGTCAGTCAACAAGCCATGGGCAAGCCAGGTCACAGGTCATTGCAGACGCTATTACAGAAGCTTTATTAACAGATCGCCCAGTAAAACAAATCTTACCGAAAGTATTAAAAAAAGTAGGCTACGATACGAATAATCCTAGTTTAGTTGCGCAAGTTCAGCGTGATGGTCATTTAAAAAATAGTCTTTTTGACTGTATGATGCTTAAAAAGCATAGAATAAGCCAAGATATTCAGCGATTTGTTACGGATCCACTGTTATTCCCATGTATGTATGTTATTGATAAATTTAATAATGATATATTATCAGTAAAAGCGGAAATATTTAACTTTGAGAATGATTTTACTGCCATTGAGTGCGGAGTATTAGCTCAGTATATAACCTCGAGAGAAAATTCAGGTTTTATTTATGATGTTTTAGATTTTACTTATAAATTTAATTCAATCTTTAGAGATAGCGGTTATATTGAGAAACGTCTCGCACCACAAGATTTTTATTTATATTTAATGGGTGATAATTCAGGGGGACGTTGTTACTCTTTAGTTAGGGCAATGGCTGTTGCATTAGCCTTAGAGGGCAGTGATGGTGCAAATAAATTGCTTAATAAGATGTTTTTAGCTGGGGCATCACCAACGGAGCCGAATTCAACTTTGTTACAAGCTGCGTTAAAAGAACTTCATGTAAATATAGAGGCGGCACACGCATCAACTATAATTGGCCAATTTGAGTTAAATGAAATAAAAGAAATTCTGATTAATGCTGAACAAGGAAATATTTATGCGCTAAATAGCACAACACACTCAATGTTATTAGGTAAAGTCAAAAGTGGTAATGAAATTAATTATTATTTTTATGATCCAAACTTTGGTATTTATGCTTTTAATGATTCTGATAAGTTATTTTTAACTTTAAATAAGTTTTTATTTAAAAACAAGATGGCAGAGCAGTATGCGGTTTTAAATAGTAGTTTTGAATTGGTCTCTATTAATACGGGAAAAATGTCTGAAGTACAAATTGGTAGTGGTTTAACTGTTTCCGATTTGGTTTATTCAGATAATTTAATGGAATCTATTTCTCTACATAAGAAAATGGAGAGTATTTTAGAACATCAGTCTTTAATAGCAAAAGATAAGAAAATACAGACAGCCTTAATTATTTTGGAGTCAGAGAAATGGGGGGAACGTCTTGAATACTCAATTAATGAAGTGTGCAAAAGTCATCAACTAGATGAAAAATGGTTACCTGTTTTTGAAAATGTTGAGAATTTGGAAGATGGCCGATATCGTATTCAATTTATACATCAAGGGATAGAGGAAAAGATATATTGGGCTGAAACGAAAGACACAACATTTATTGAGTTTAAAGAATATTTTCACAAGCAAATGGCTATGTTAAAGAGTCATTATTCTTTTAGTGATGGGGAGTTGCAATGTGAAAGAGATATTGAGGGTACAGAACATGTGGATGGCCTCAATATAGCGATGGGAATACAATCAATCATTCAATGGTCGGAGAATAGAAAAGTGGTTTCTTCTAGGCCAACATCTAATTTAGCAACAGCACTGCGTATTCATAGTTATATTAGCTATTCTATGATGGCCCATGGTGCTATCAATGATGCCATGAAAACTGGAAAAATTGCATATTCATTATGGTGTGAAGGGAATGGAGTGGCGAAATCAGTAATGAATCGCTTTTCTTCGTCTCTAGTACGTACAGCGAATGAAGGGTTAGGGGTTATTTTCCAAGGAGCTATGGTTGGTTTCGATATTTATGAGTTAGCGAATGCACAAAATGAAACTCAGCGAGCTGTATTTGGTACTCAACTAGCTTTTGATTCATCATCATTAGGGTTAGGTATTGTAAGTACGGGAGCATCTCTACTTGGTGCGGAAACGGTGGCAGGTGTTGCAGGGCCATTAGCTGTACCACTTATGGGAATAGGTATTGGTATCACCGAACTGGTTAATATTAATGAAAGACACGCACAAAAAGCTGTTGCTGTAGGGGAAGAATTCGCGATTTATCAACGAGACTATCAAAATGCAGCGATAAGTTATGATGCAAAAAAAGGCTTTTTGATACCAACACCTAATATTGTCATCGAGAAATTAGATTTTAAAAATGGCTATTTTGACCTTGGTAGCCAATATATATATCGAGGTGTGAAAAAAAAGTGGTATATAGAGCATTGCTGGTTGAATGATTTTCAATCAGGGCCAAGTGCTGAGATTGATAAATCATATGCAATTAATATTAGAGAAGCTGTTGGTGTTACTGAGTCAAGAGTATTCTTTAATGGAAATCAAACTGGGGTGGTGATATTACCAGTTGTACCTAGATCGTTCATTCGTTACAGATATAGCTCTCTTTTTGGTGGAACTTCTCGAGGGGATAATGGTTTTTCTATTTTGAGAGGAATGGAAGAACGCTATCAATTCTATTTTGATTTTTTTTATTGTGGCCTAGAGTATGTCATCACCACTTTAGAGCATGAATATGAAAATACTACCATTCATGTCAATCTAGATAGCCAAAATAGACAATTAGCCGTTCCTAAAATGCCTATTCCATGGCAAGGGCATATTACGCACGCTGTCACTGGTAATGGTGGGGAATATCAAATTACAGTTAATTATGGCGCATCTCTTACGTTAATTGAGGGGGCTATGTATGGAAAACAATCTAGCTGGGTAATTGATACGAGTTTAATAGAAAGTGATGGAAAAGAGCATGTTATTCAGATCATGGATGATCACATTAAAATAAGTGGCATTACTATCAATGTTGATACATCGGTGGCGGATAATTCGATTTTACTTGTCAATGCTCAGCATGAAGTATGTGAAATAGATTTTATTAATAAGACTGCAAAGATTATTAATGTAGATGGTAGTCAATGGGTAAACAAAAGCCAGACAATTAAACAGCATCTTCATGATTTATCAATTAAAAACAAGCTTAACGGCCAGTATGTTGCCATCGATAATTATCAATATAACGGTTTAAACGTGGGACGTGCATTTTATGATGTTCAATATGACCGGGTCATTTTTACTCACTCAAAAAATAAAGAAAATCATTCGGCACAACTAATAAAAATTAATGGAGATACAGCCTATTTTTATTCATCAATGGAATCAGTAATTTGGCAGGTTGATATCAATACAGGTTCTTTACTGACTCAACTTAAAGCGAATATGGTTTTAGGTTTAGATGCCGAAATTATTAAAGTCACATTGGTTGATGACCAACTGTATATAACATTAACAGAAAGAAGTACTGGCAGTATGGTTGAAAATACCTATAGGCTAATACAGAGTGATAAATTAGAGCTCGTGAGCGTTGTGAATAACAGGTTATTACTCGATAACTTACATGACACACAAACATTATTATCATTTGAACAACGTAAGCAATTTAGTAGCCATGACTACTTAGCCTGTCGAGATATGAGTCCTGAATATCAAAAGACAATTACCATCAAACCCAGCATAGCGAACACGGTGATGATATCGGGCACTGATGAAAATGGTTTTTGGCATCATTACTGGCTACTCAATGAGAGTGGAACACTGGTTAGAGCCAATTCAGAAAGAAAAAATGTGAATGAACAGCTATTCTTGAATGAGTTTATTTCGATAAGTGAAGAAGATTTAAAATATATTGATTGTGAGCTCGCAAAAAATGCTCCGTTAGAAAAAATTTGGATAGTGAGGTTTCCTCTGTCTATTAACGATGGTAAGGAGGCGATATTTCAATTAAAGCGTTATGGCATTAAACCTACACTTGCAAAAATATTTGCAACAAGCTTCGGACGTTATAATCCGAGGTACGATTTATGGTATTGGTTTCCTCCTAAGGACTTGGAATTATTAGGAAGTTTATTAAATGAAAATGGAAAGGAAGTCTTTTTCTTTTATAGCCGAAAAGAAGACTCCATTTTTTATCAAAAAGGGTTAGGGCAAGATATTATTAAGCCAAATAAGCCTAGTGCCTTTCGTTTAAATTTGAGTGGAATAGAAAATGTCACGCACTGGCAAGGGGAGCTCCTTGTTATCCAAAAAGAAGGCTTTGTTAGGCAACTGGGTGCGAATGGCAGTGTACAATTAGTTGCCCTCAATAAAGACTGGTTTGCGAGAGAGCCTTTGAAATGGGAGCGTTTTGCTCAATTTTCCAATGAAAAGGACCCCATTGCATTGTTTGGATTAAAAGATACTAATGGGGAACGCATATTACCAGCATGGTATTTTAACGAGATGGTTGTTGTTGCGCCTTCATTTTCGTTAGAAAGTGAGTTACAAATTATCGATTTTGATCACGATAAACAATATGGCGTTATTTTTGATTCAAAATCAAAGAAGCTATATCGAATAAACGCGATTGGAGAGATGAGGTTTAACAATATTTTCGATAGTCAGGGTGTTCTTCGATTTCCCAATAAATTACCTAAGCATGTTGATTTATACCCTGAGCTTACTTTTAAGTCAGTGCAAAAAATAGCGGATGGCTTAATGCTGTTAACAGAAGAAAATGCAATTATTTATCATCCAATATCATCTCATGAACAATTAGGCTTATCATTAATTATTAAAGGAACACCGGAGGATGATGTCGTTATTCCTGCAGCATTAGGCGATGTTTCTGTTTTAATTCTTAATGGTGGTGAGGGCTCCGATACTTATCAGTTTAAAAAAGTAGATTGGCAGCGCTATCAAACGATTATTATTGATAATTATTCGGTAGACCGAATTGTTGATTTGCTTATCCTACCCATAAAAAACCAATTGAAGGAGATTTTTATTAATCGCCAAGGAGATGACTTGGTTATTACAGATTCAATAAATAATACATCTCTTTATATCCGTGGAATTTATGGTCCACAGGCTCACTCGTATCGTCATCTACAACTAAAAATTGATGGAACAGATCAACACATTGATGTGAGTTTATTAGCTGAGCAAGCTTTGGCCAGTCACGGTTTAATGTCTTTATCAATGCATTTCAGAAGCCATTTTAATATCAATGATAAGATAGCTTTATTAGGGGAGTTGTTGAATCGAATAGATTTTACTCAGGAAGACTTTGAAATTCAAACTGCACCCAAAGAGCAGGATAAACCTCATTTCGTCATGTTATCTACAACAAGTCAGTATTAAATTAATATATAAAAAAAGAGCCACAACATGAGTGGCTCTTTTCGATTTATCGATCAGCAATTATTGTGCTGTTGGTGGATGGCTGTGTTCAATATCTTCTGATTTCTTCGAGAAACGGCGACGGATCACCACGAAGAATACAGGAACGAAGAAGATAGCCAATGAGGTTGCGGCAAACATTCCCCCAAGAACACCAGTACCTACTGAGTTCTGGGATGCAGAACCTGCACCGTTACTAAACACCAGTGGGATAACACCTAACATAAATGCTAAAGATGTCATCAGAATTGGTCGTAAACGCATTTTAACTGCATTCAGTGTTGCTTCGACTAACCCTTTACCTTCTTTTTCCATCAAGTCTTTGGCGAATTCAACAATCAAGATTGCGTTTTTCGCCGATAGCCCAATGGTTGTTAAGAGGCCCACTTTAAAGTAAACGTCGTTGTCTAGACCACGAACACTGGTAAACAGTAACGCACCAATAATACCTAATGGAACGACTAACATAACTGAGAATGGAACTGACCAGCTTTCATAGAGAGCCGCCAAACACAGGAAGACCACTATCAAGGAGATTGCGTACAGAGCAGGGGCTTGGTTACCTGCTAAGCGTTCTTGATATGACATACCTGTCCACTCGTAACCAATTCCTTCAGGCAGGTTTTCAGTGGTGAGTTTTTCCATTAACAGCATCGCATCACCAGTACTTTTCCCTGGAGCTGCCTGACCTTGAATGTTCATCGCAGGGACACCGTTATAACGCTCTAAACGCGGTGAACCATACTTCCAAGGATCTTTGGATTCGTCCATAAAGGCAGAGAACGGAACCATTTTACCTTGGTTATTGCGAACATACAGGTTACTGATGTCAGAAGGTAACATACGGCTTTCTGCGTCACCTTGTACGTAAACTTTCTTCACACGACCACGGTCGATAAAGTCATTCACGTAGCTTCCACCAAACATAGAACTCAATGTTGCGTTGATATCACTGATAGCGACACCTTGAGCCTGTGCTTTTTGTTGGTCAATATAAATACGGTATTGCGAGGTATCATCCTGACCATTTGGACGAACACCTTGAAGCATTTCTGGGTGCTGAGCAGCTAATCCAAGTAACTGGTTACGGGCTTGCATCAGTTTATCATGCCCCAAGTTACCTTTATCGACTAACTCAAAGTCAAACCCGTCTGCGGTACCTAACTCAACAATCGCTGGTAGGTTAAAGGCGTAAATCAGTGCCTCTTGTTTTTGTGACAGTGCGATATTTGCACGTTGTACAATCGCATCAACGTGGTTTTCATCGCCTTTACGTTCGCTCCAATTTTTCAGAACGACGAAAGCGAGACCCATGTTTTGACCTTGACCTGCGAAGCTAAAGCCCCCAACGGTAAAGACCGACTCAACGTTTTTGGCTTCTTCGGTATGGTAGTAGTTATTCACTTCATCCAATACCGCTTGGGTTTGTTCTTGCGTTGATCCTGGTGGTAATTGGATCATTGACAAGAATACCCCTTGGTCTTCCGCTGGTAAGAAAGAAGACGGTAAGCGGACGAACATGAACGCCATACCAACCACTAACAGCAGGTAAATCACTAAATAACGGCCCGTGCCGTTAAGCATACGGCTTACACTGTCGGTGTAGTGGTGTGCTTGTTTTTCAAATGTGCGGTTAAACCACCCAAAGAATCCTTTTTGGCTACCATGGCTGCCTTTTTCAATTGGCTTCAACATGGTGGCACACAGTGCTGGTGTTAAGATCATCGCAACCAGTACTGATAAGATCATGGAGGATACAATGGTAATTGAGAACTGACGGTAAATTGCCCCTGTAGAACCTCCAAAGAAGGCCATAGGAATAAATACCGCAGACAGCACCATTGCAATACCGACTAACGCACCTTGGATTTGACCCATTGATTTTTTGGTCGCTTCTTTTGGTGACAAGCCTTCTTCTTGCATAACACGCTCAACGTTCTCAACAACGACGATGGCGTCATCGACGAGAAGCCCGATGGCGAGTACCATCGCGAACATGGTCAAGGTGTTTATGGAATAACCAAATGCCGACAAGATAGCAAAGGTACCTAACAATACGACAGGTACTGCAATCGTTGGTATCAGTGTTGCACGGATGTTTTGTAGGAACAAATACATAACGACAACAACCAGCATGATTGCTTCTACTAACGTTTTAACCACTTCGTTAATTGAAATTTTAACGAATGGGGTCGTATCGTATGGATAAACAATCTCTAATCCTTGAGGGAAGAAAGGCTTCATTTCCTCAAGCGCAGCGCGGACGTTATTAGACGTATCTAATGCGTTCGCTCCGGTTGCCAGTTTAATACCGATACCTGCTGCTGGCTTACCATTAAAGCGGGCAATCGTACTATAGTTTTCAGCACCTAATTGGACATCAGCAACATCTTTAATACGCACTTGTGAACCATCCTGGTTTACACGTAATAGAATATTGCTAAATTCTTCAGGGCTATTTAAACGTGTCTGCGCAATGATAGAAACGTTTAAACGCTGGTTTGCTACAGACGGTGAACCACCGAGTTGCCCTGCTGCGACTTGGTTATTTTGTACCTTGATCGCATTAATGACATCTGTTGTGGTCATGTTGTACTTAACGAGTTGCTCTGGTTTTAACCAAATACGCATTGCATATTGGGTACCGAACAGTTGAGTTTCACCTACACCGTTAACTCGGCTAAGTGGGTCTTTAATATTTGACCCTACGTAGTCGGCAATATCGTATTGCCCCATTGAGCCATCGCTAGAAACGAAACCCGCAACCATTAAGAATGAACTAGTTGATTTATCGACACTAATACCTTGCTGCTGAACTTCTTGTGGCAACAATGGCATCGCCAGTTGCAATTTGTTTTGCACCTGTACTTGCGCGATATCACCATCAGTTCCTGCTTCAAATGTCAGCGTAATGCTAGCAGAACCTGATGAATCACTGCTCGATGACATATATACCAAGTTATCGATACCGTTCATGTTCTGTTCGATAACCTGCGTTACTGTATTTTGTACCGTCTCAGCATCCGCTCCCGGATAGTTAGCTGAAATAGAAACAGCCGGTGGCGCGATGGTCGGGTACTGCGAAACAGGTAACTGGATAATTGCCAACAGACCAGCAAGCATGGTGATAATTGCAATTACCCACGCAAAAATTGGTCTTTCTATAAAAAACTTAGGCATTAATCAGCCGCTCCCTTATTTAGACTTTTCTTCAGGTTTTGCCTGATTGTCTATGGATTGCGTTTCTAAGTTTGCTTCCTTAGGATTCACAACAATTCCTGGTTTGATTTTTTGTAAGCCGATGACAATGACACGATCACCTGCTTGTAGACCTTCAGTTACCAGCCATTTGTTGCCAACTGCTTGTCCTGCTTTAACTTTTCTGACTTCAACTTTATTCTCTGCGCCAACAACCATGACTTGAGAAGTTCCTTGAGCCGTACGAGTCAAGCCTTGTTGTGGAACTAGAATCGCCTTTTCAATAACACCGTCTTCTAATACAGCACGAACAAACATACCTGGAAGTAACTCTTTGTTCGGGTTAGGGAACATGGCTCTCATGGTGATAGACCCTGTTGTTTCATCAACAGTGACATCAGAGAATTCCAGAACACCCTTTTGTGCGTATTCTTGACCGTTGTTGTTGATCAAACTGACAGGTGCTTTCCCTGATTCTCGCTGTATAGCGCCTTTCGCTATCTCATTTTTGAGACGTAAAAAATCGTCACTCGATTGTGTTACGTCAACATAGATAGGATCAAGTTGCTGAACACGCATTAATTCAGTGGCTTGTCCTGTAGATACTAAAGCCCCTTCAGTCACATTCGATTTACCGGTACGGCCGCTGATCGGTGCAGTTACTTTGGTATAATTCAGGTTGATACGTGCCGTTTCAACCGCAGCTTCAGCAGCTTTGACGGCAGCAAGTGCTTGTGCATAGGTTGAGGTTGCTTCGTCGTATTCCTGACGACTAATGTAATTAGTACCTAACAATGGTTTATAACGCTTCACCGTTAATGCAGCCAGATTCGCATTGGCTTGTGCTTTTGCAAGTTCCGCTTTTGCGCTGTCATAGGTTGCTTGGAATGGTGCTGGGTCAATTTGGTATAAAGATGTCCCTGCTTCTACGTCGCTACCTTCTTTATAGTTGCGTTTCAATATGATGCCACTAACCTGAGGGCGAACCTCGGCAACACGAAATGCGGATGTACGGCCTGGTAACTCGGTTTTGAGAGTCAGAGGTTCGGCTTTAAGCGTAACAATTCCTACTTCAGGCGCCGGGCGTTCTCCGCCACCTTGTTGTTCATCGTTACAACCAGATAAAGCCAAGCCACCTGAAAGAACTAACAGAGCCAGAGGTAACACCCCTCTGTTTTTTCGCATAAGTTAACCTCAATTAATCAATATGAGTTCAAAACAAAAATAAGAAAAATGGTAAACAATATGATTTATCACTATGCTATAGTACAAACATACACGAATGTATGTAAATCAGCTTTCGATAGAAACGGGTCACAATGGCACGAAAAACTAAACAACAGGCTGAAGAAACCCGTCAGGAAATATTAGATGCTGCCATCAAAACATTCTCTGAACGAGGAGTTTCTGCCACATCATTAGCCGATATTGCAAAAGCAGCGGGGGTTACCCGAGGTGCAATATATTGGCATTTCAAAAACAAAGTTGATCTTTTTTATCAAGCTTGTGAATTTGGTGATAACCAAATAGTACAAGCTGAAGAATATTATCGTTCTAAATATACCAATGATCCACTTTCAATACTAAGAGAATTATTAGTTTATATTTTGACTGATTTTATTGAAAGCCCTAAAAACCGCGCTTTGATGGAAATTTTCTTTTTGAAGTGTGAATTAGTTGGCGAAATGGCAGAGTTAGTTGATTTTAAACGCGCTAATTATGTCGCAAGTCAATGTCGAATAGTTGATAACTTGACTGCCTGTATTGATGCAGGTCAACTTCCTGCTGATCTTGATGTGGAATGTGCTGCGATTATGATCCGTTCATTAATGTCTGGTTTGTTAGAAAACTGGCTACTCCAATCAGAAAATTTTAATACTAATCAACATACAATTACATTGGTTGATACACTATTAGAAACACTAAAATGTAATACCGCAATCCGGTTAAAACCCATTCAAACTGAATAAGTGGAGTACAATATGACCTCTATTTTGATTATTGCTAATGGCGCACCTTACGGCAGTGAAATATTGTTCAACTCATTGCGATTAGCGATAACGTTAAAAGAGCAAGAGCCGCAGTTAGATTTAAAAATATTTCTGATGTCAGATGCTGTGACCGCAGGTTTGGCAGCTCAAAAGCCGAAAGAAGGCTATAATCTTCAACAAATGTTAGAGATTTTAACGGCACAAAATGTCCCCGTTAAATTATGTAAAACTTGTACAGATGCCCGAGGTGTAAGTGAGTTAACCCTTGCTGATGGTGTTGAGGTAGGCACGTTAGTCGAGCTTGCAAGCTGGACATTAACGGCAGATAAAGTATTAACTTTCTAACATTTTACGTAAAATGTGTTTAATTAGGTGAAAGTAAGTGTTGATAGGTGACTATCGGCACTTTGGTTTAATTAAACAATATTATTATTTGTATAAAGGAATGCCATTATGATGAAACAACAATGGAAGTGGCGGCAGTTAGTATCAATAACACTGTTTTTTTTCATCATATCTTTTTCTAGTTCAATTACGGCATTAACATCAAATAACTTACCTGATAAGAATGAAATAAAAAGTGCGCTCAACGCATTGAATAAAAAAAGTTCACTCAATGAGGAAGATAAACTTACTCTCGCTGATCTGGAAAAAACCTCAGATTTTTATAACGAGCTGGATAAACTCGAACAGCGAACGGCTGAACTGCAAAAAAAACTGAATAGCGCGAGTGAAGAATCGAAACAAGCAGCACAAGGTTTGTTGCAAATAAAAAATGAAAATGAGCAACGCACTGAAAATTTTCTACGAAAAATACAAGATAGTTCTCTTTCACAATTAGAAGCATTACAAGCCTCTTATTTAGAAAATCTGCAAACAGAACAAAATGACCTTGCAACCTATAGTAGCCAATTAATTGGCTTACAGACACAGCCTGAAAGGGCACAAGCGATGATGTTGGAAAATGCGAGGCGCTTACAAGAAATTCGCAATGAGCTAAATAGTTCATTGAATGAATCTGTGAATTTAAGACCTACTCAAATTACCATGCTGCAAGTTGAACAGTATTTATTGCAGCAACAAAATGAATATCAAAAACGTATTCTACAGGCTAACACTCAATTACAAGATGTGCTGCAAAAACAACGTGATTATACCGCAGCATATATTGAGCAATTGGAACACCATATTCAGCAAGTACAAAATGCGATTAGCCATCGCCGACTAAATGACTCCCAATCAACGGTACGCGAGGCGCTGAGTACTTCTGAAACCGATATTGAAGCGCAACAGAATCCCATTATTCAAAAAGAAATTGCGATTAATAATGCGCTCAGTGACCGTTTAATCGCAGTGACCGAAAATAGCAATAAACTGGTGCAAAATGGTATTCGAGTTAAAACATGGCTTGAAAGAGCGACGCAGTCCGAACGAAATTTAAAAGAGCAAATTAATGTATTACGCGGTAGTTTATTGCTCTCACGAATTTTATTTCAACAACAAATTGACTTGCCGCCAGACATTTTAACTAAAAATTTACCCACAACGATTGCTGATTTGCGGCTTGAGCAATTTGATATTAACCAACAGCGTGATGAGCTTTATCAACCTAATGATTATATTACTAAGTTGGAACAGCAATTTGAGGTAAAAACAGGGGATGAGCTGGCAAATAGCGCATTATTATCCGCTGAGGATAAATCTACGTTATTGAAACTATTGGAAGTACGTCGTGGGTTATTAGATGAACTCAACCAGCAGCTTGGCGGGCAAATTTCCCAAGCAATCAACTTGCAACTTGATCAAAACCAATTATTGAGTGTAGTGGGGTCTCTTGAAAATACCTTGGCGCAGCAAATATTTTGGGTGAATAGTAATAAACCGATGGATTTGGAATGGGTTAAAGGTTTTCCAGAAGCTGCGGCAGCACAGATTCATAATTTTGATTTTAGTTTATCGAATCGTAGTATTAAGCGTGGAGTGACGGCTTCATTATTGGTCGTTGTTCCACTGGTTTTAGTCGCATTGCTGTTTATTTGGTTTAATCGCAAAATTAGTAACCGACTGCAGGATATTGACCAACGGCTTTCCAGCTTACGTAATGACAGTGTATTAAGTACCCCGTTGGCACTGTTGTTAACATTAATGCAAACATTACCTATTTCACTGTTTTTACTGGCATTTGGCTATTGGTTTTTGAAAACAGGGAATGTACAAGGGCCATTCTTTTGGCAATTTTGCCAACAATTGGCGATATTTTGGGCATTATTTGAGCTGACTTTCCGAGTATTAAAACCACAAGGTATTGCACAAAAACACTTTGGTATCGAAAAAGAAAAAATATCCCAGACTCGACGCAGGATGATCAGGCTATCTATTCCTCTATTGCCACTCATTTTCTTTTCTACTTATGGTGTTAGCAACCCACTGAAAGTGTCTGAGGACGTGATTGGCCAGTTGATCGTGCTGGTTTCTCTTATTCTACTGTGCATCTTTACTATCCCATTTTGCAAACAAGTTTGGCAAGAGAAAGGGAGTCACTTAACGCGTAGTATCGTTGTGACATTGTTGACATTTTCGCCATTAATTTTAGTGGGCTTAATGATGGCGGGGTATTATTACACCACATTGCGCTTGGCAAACCGTTGGATAGACAGTTTATACCTATTACTCCTATGGTATATCACTTATAGCGCGTGTTTGAGAGGTTTAACACTGGTTGCTCGTAAATTAGCATATCAACGTGCTATAGAACGCCGTGCGATGTCGAAGCAAGAAGATGCAGAAAACGAGCCAATTAAAGAGCCACCAATGACTATTGAGCTGATTAGCCAGCAATCATTACGTCTCACAACAATGGTGTTGTTTATTATTTTCGCTTTGGCGTTTTATACGATTTGGTCTGATTTTATAACCATTTTCTCTTTCTTAGATAGCGTGAACTTATGGAGCTATACTGCCACATCGGCAGAAGGGGGAAATATCTTACAATTCGTGACGTTAGCGAATTTAATTTTAGCTCTTGTGATTATCATTGTGTCTTGGGTAATGACGCGAAACCTCCCTGGACTACTGGAAGTGTTGGTATTATCACGGTTAAAACTCCGTCAGGGCTCTACTTATGCGATCACGACAATATTAACTTATATTATTGTCGGGATTGGGGCGATCGCCTCATTAGGTATGATTGGCGTGACATGGAACAAATTGCAATGGTTGGCAGCAGCTTTAACTGTCGGGTTAGGGTTTGGTTTACAAGAAATTTTTGCTAACTTTGTTTCAGGGATCATTTTACTGTTTGAACGGCCGATCCGTATTGGCGACACCGTCACTATTGGGACCTATTCAGGAACAGTCAGTAAAATTCGCATTCGTGCGACAACCATCGTTGATTTTGATCGCAAAGAAGTGATCATTCCTAATAAGGCTTTTGTGACTGAACGGTTGATCAACTGGTCGCTATCGGACACCGTCACACGTATCACCATAGCGATCGGTGTGGCATATGGCTCTGATCTTGATAAAGTGAAACGCGTTTTATTGTCTGCGGCAACCAATAATAGCAAGGTAATGACTGAACCTGCTCCTAATGTCTATTTCACCAGTTTTGGTGCAAGCACGTTAGATCACGAATTACGTTTTTATGTACGGCAGATTGGTGACCGTGGCGTAACCAGCGATGAAGTGAACCGTGCGATAGACAAACTATGTCGAGAAAATGATATTGATATTGCATTCAATCAGTTAGAAGTGCATTTACACAATAGTAAAGGTGATGAAGTGCAAGAAGTGAAGCGAACACCTAAAGATAGTGATGATAAAACGCACTAAACTCATTAAGTTTCTTTGGTGCAGGCAGTTTTTGCTGCTTGCACTTGTTTTGCAATATAATCATTTTTCACGATTTCAAGTGCTTTGAGAACCACATCAGCTTCTATCTCAGACGTCTCTAATAAGTAGATTAAATCAACAGCAAGTTGGATTTCTTGTGGAGCATCCTTGAGTGAACTCATACTGATTCCTTCTAAGATTTAATCAAAATATTGATTTTCTTGATGTTCAATGGCTTTTTCAATACGCAAAAGTGCTTGGCGGCAACGGTACAAACGGCCTGCGAGTACAGCGAGTTCTTTTTGGCACTGGTGCTGCAAACGGTGGTCGGTTAGCTCACTTAAATGAAGTTCTTTTTCACTCACCATGGCCTGCAAGCGTCGTTCATAGTCTTGGTGTTGTGATAAACGTTCATATAAATCAACTTGTTCCTTTTTCTTAGTAAAATTTGATTCTTTTTCACGTAAAGCTTGTGTAGAGATCTCTCGCGAAATTGCCTGCATTTGATGGACGATTTTTTCAGTAAGAAAATTAACTTGCTCAGTGTGGTTTAACGTTACGCTATGGCACAATTGCTGGTACAAGGTCTGTAATTCATTTTGGCAATCCCCTAAACGGGTTGATTTGCGGCTAAACAATTGCATATCGAAACGTGAATGTGAAAACTCAAGGTCTTTTATGGGCTCCACTCGTGTTTTCAATTCATCAATTTGCTTTTTTAACGCATCCAAAAGAGCGGGAATTTTCATTTTTTGTTCTCATTAAATGTGAAAAATAGCGGAAAATTGATATTCAGCAACAAAACTGATGCCAAATTGACGGCTTCTTATTGCATTTTTATGGTACTTTACATAGATTCTACACTTTCGTGTTTACTACATGGCTTTTATTATGACCGCTAAAGAGCAACAACTGCAATTGATTAAAGAAAGTATCGCATCTATCCAAGATTATCCAATCGAAGGTGTGATCTTTCGTGACATTACGACTTTATTAAATAACCCTGCTGCATACCAAGCAACGATTGATATGCTAGTGGAACATTATCAAAATAAAGGCGTCACTAAAATTGTAGGAACTGAAGCGCGTGGTTTTCTATTCGGCGCTCCAGTTGCATTACGTTTAGGCGTAGGTTTTGTCCCTGTACGTAAAAAAGGGAAATTACCACGTGAAGTATTGAGTATGACTTACGACCTTGAATATGGCACGGATACACTTGAAATCCATAAAGATAGTATCAGCCCTGAAGATAATGTCTTAGTGGTTGATGACTTACTTGCCACAGGTGGTACAGTGGAAGCGACAGTTAAAATGATCAAACAACTAGGTGCTAATGTTGTTGATGCCGCATTTATCATCTGTTTACCTGACCTTGGCGGCGTTGAGCGCCTGCAAAAAGAAGGTGTTTCTTCTTATAGCCTTGTTGAATTCCCAGGCCACTAATCTTTATTTTCCCTCTATTTTTATCACAGTCTCGCTGTATAGGTTGAGGCTGTGGTAGCATGGTACTATGATTATATATATTCACGTACCATGTTAAATGACAGTGGAATCCATGAGCTATCAGGTACTTGCCCGTAAGTGGCGCCCCCAAAAATTTTCAGACGTTGTTGGCCAACAGCACGTTTTGACTGCACTCGCTAATGGGCTAACGCATCAGCGGCTTCATCACGCCTATCTTTTCTCCGGTACACGTGGTGTAGGAAAAACGACGATTGCTCGCCTATTTGCCAAAGGCCTTAATTGCGAAACAGGGATCACTGCATCACCTTGTGGTAAATGTGCCAACTGCCTTGAAATAGAACAAGGGCGATTTGTTGACTTAATTGAAATTGACGCGGCTTCCCGAACCAAAGTCGAAGATACTCGTGAATTATTAGACAACGTCCAATACGCGCCGGCACGTGGGCGCTTCAAAGTTTATTTAATTGACGAAGTACACATGTTGTCTCGTCATAGTTTCAATGCGTTATTAAAAACCCTTGAAGAACCGCCTGAACATGTGAAGTTTTTGTTGGCGACGACGGACCCGCAAAAACTCCCCGTGACCATTTTGTCTCGCTGTTTGCAATTCCACCTAAAAGCATTAGATGTCACGCAAATCAGTGAACAGCTTGAACTTATTCTGAATGCAGAAAATATTGAACATGACCAACGAGCTCGCCAGCTTATTGCAAGAGCGGCGGATGGCAGTTTACGTGATGCATTAAGCTTAACTGACCAAGCCATTGCGATGGGGCAAGGGAAAGTAACGGCTGATATAGTTAGCCAAATGCTAGGAACCCTTGATGATGAACAGCCATTAGCGATTATTGAAGCGTTAGTACGTGCCGATAGCATGGCGGTAATGGAGCAGGTGGAGCAAGCTGCTAGTCGCGGTGCGGATTGGGAAAACTTGCTGGTGGAAGTTTTGTCGCAATTACACCGTATCGCGATGATCCAACTGCTTCCTGCTGAACAAGAAACAGACCCATCATCGACAGAAGGGCGGTTACGGCAGGTCGCAAGGGTAATTTCTCCTGCAGATCTCCAACTGTTTTACCAAACATTATTAGTTGGAAGAAAAGAACTCCCCTATGCCCCTGAGCGGCGTATGGGGGTTGAAATGGCATTGTTACGTGCATTAGCTTTTCATCCGAAAAATGTGATTGCTGAAATTGAAGCTCCACCAAAAGTTATTACGCAGGCGGCTGTTCAATCGGCATCGCCTGCTGCACCAAATATGGTGCAAAGGGTGCCTCCTGTTCAAGCGCGAGCAGAAAATCTGCCAGACAATAGCCCAACGTTACAGTTATTGAAGGCTAGGCAGGCGCTACAATCTCCACAAAGTGAGGATCCTAGCCCAAAAAAGGCTAAACCGGTGATGCCTGAAAGGGCTAAGCCGGCGGCATCAGCACTGGAAAGGCTGGCCGCCGTGACCAGCAAACATCAACAAAATGTGGTAAATAAAGCGGCTCAGGCAGCAAAACCACAAAAACCAAAGCAGTACCAATGGAAGCCTCAAAATGAAGAGGCGATGGCACCAAAAGAGGCAATAACAACGCCAAGTGAAATCAAAGAGGCGTTGGAATATGAAAAAACGCCTGAATTAGCCGCTAAAATTATTGAGGAAGGGCGAATTCGTGATAGCTGGTCTGGGAAAATTGCAAAATTAAATATTCCCAAGCTGGTTGAACAATTAGCTTTGAATTCATATATAGAAGAATTAAGTGAGTCGCAAATTGTTTTACATTTGCGCTCGGCTCAGAAGCACCTCGATAAACCATCGGCACATAAAGCATTGGAAGAAGCTCTGAGCGAACTATATGGTCGTACTGTTGAACTGAAAATCGTTCATGATGATAATAGCGAGGTGAAAACCCCGCTAGAATGGCGACAGGCGATTTATGAAGAAAAACTGGCACAAGCGCGCCAGTCTATTATTGCGGATAAAACGATTCAAAAACTGCGCTCAATGTTTGATGCGCAATTAGATGAAGAGAGTATTCGCCCCGTTTAACGCTACAGTCTCATTGTTAAGCTGTAGCCTCAGTTGTGAGAGATAACTATGTTTGGTAAAGGTGGATTGGGTAACCTGATGAAACAGGCCCAGCAAATGCAAGATAAAATGCAAAAAGTTCAGGAAGAAATCGCTCAACTAGAAGCTACAGGCGAATCTGGTGCTGGCTTAGTTAAAGTGACGATTAACGGCTCACACAACTGCCGCCGTGTTGAAATTGACCCTAGCTTACTCGAAGACGACAAAGAAATGTTAGAAGACTTGATTGCTGCGGCATTTAATGATGCTGCTCGTCGTATCGAAGAAACGCAGAAAGAAAAAATGGCGAGTGTTTCCAGTGGTATGCAATTACCACCAGGCTTTAAGATGCCATTCTAATGCAAACAAGTCCGCTTCTTGAATCTTTGATGGAAGCTCTGCGCTGTCTCCCAGGGGTTGGCCCCAAGTCAGCGCAGCGAATGGCTTTTCATCTTTTACAGCGTGACCGCAGTGGGGGAATGCGTTTAGCGCAATCGCTCACTCGTGCCATGTCTGAAATAGGTCACTGCCGTGATTGCAGAACATTTACAGAACAAGAGGTCTGTAATATCTGCGATAACCCTCGCCGCCAACAAAATGGTTTGATTTGTATTGTTGAAAGCCCAGCAGATATCTATGCAATAGAACAAACCGGGCAATTTTCCGGGCGTTATTTTGTGCTGATGGGGCATTTGTCACCACTTGATGGTATTGGCCCAATGGATATCGGTCTTGATAGACTAGAAGAGCGTTTGGCATCAGAGACTATCAATGAAGTGATTTTAGCAACCAACCCAACGGTTGAAGGTGAAGCGACAGCAAACTATATTGGGCAAATGTGCGCGCAATATGGGGTGGCTGCGAGCCGAATTGCACACGGGGTGCCTGTGGGGGGGGAGTTGGAAATGGTTGATGGAACCACACTTTCTCACTCGTTGGCGGGGCGCCAACGGCTCTAAAGTCCTCGTCATTCTTTGCGCCGTAGCGTTGTTGTCTTCATGCATCAACCCTAGTCACATACTTGTGTATGCTCCCAGGGATTAATGCATTCGACGCCTAGCTACGGCACAAATTATTTAGAGGATGATGGTGAGGTGCTGTTTTTAAAATTTAAAGGCAAACCCCTCAAAGCAAAACCCTTAATTCAAAAATATCCTTCAAGCAAAAGCATCGTAGTCTTCGGTCATTTCCTTTCATTCATATTAATTTAGCTTCTAATTTGTGGTTAGTGGTTGAATTCTATTTTTTCGCCCCCAATTAATCTGCATCGATAAGTCAAACCTATCCAATTGAATTGATGAAATAGAGGCGATTAATGAGTATGAAAGGACAGGAAACTCGTGGTTTCCAATCAGAAGTTAAACAACTCCTCCAATTAATGATCCACTCTCTTTATTCAAATAAAGAGATTTTCTTACGTGAATTGATCTCCAACGCATCAGATGCGGCGGATAAACTGCGTTTTCGTGCATTATCTAAACCAGAACTGTATGAAAACGATGGTGACCTGCGCGTGCGTATTAGTGCCGATAAAGAAAAAGGTACATTGACCATCAGTGATAACGGTATCGGTATGAGCCGTGAAGAGGTGATTGAAAACCTCGGCACTATCGCGAAGTCAGGCACAAAAGCATTCTTAGAGTCATTAGGTAGTGACCAAGTCAAAGATAGCCAAATGATTGGTCAATTTGGTGTGGGCTTCTATTCTGCATTTATTGTGGCTGATAAAGTGACTGTACGTAGCCGCGCAGCTGGTGCCCCTGCCGATGAAGGTGTGTTCTGGGAATCTGCTGGTGAAGGTGAATACACCATCGCTGATATTGAAAAAGCGGAACGCGGCACTGAAATCACTTTGCATTTGCGCGATGATGAAAAGGAATATCTGGATAACTGGCGCTTACGTTCAGTGATTAGCAAATATTCTGACCATATTGCTTTACCAGTTGAAATCGAAGAAAAAAATGAAGAAGACGGTACGGTAACTTGGGAAAAAATTAACCAAGCGAAAGCATTGTGGACTCGTAGCAAATCTGAAATTTCAGACGAAGAATACGCTGAATTCTATAAACATATTTCCCATGACTACGCAGACCCACTAACATGGTCACATAACCGTGTAGAAGGTAAGCAAGAGTATACGAGCTTGCTGTATGTGCCGTCTAAAGCGCCATTTGACCTATGGAATCGTGACCAACAGCACGGCTTGAAACTCTATGTTCAACGCGTATTTATTATGGATGACGCAGAACAGTTTATGCCTAATTACCTGCGTTTTATTCGTGGTGTGTTGGATTCCAATGATTTACCACTGAACGTGTCTCGTGAAATACTGCAAGACAGCGCATTAACTCGTAGTTTACGCAGCGCATTAACGAAACGTGTTCTGCAAATGCTTGAGAAACTGGCTAAATCTGACACAGAAAAATACCAAACCTTCTGGCAACAATTTGGCTTGGTGATGAAAGAAGGCCCTGCGGAAGATATGGCAAATAGTGAAACTATTGCTAAACTTCTGCGTTTTGCAACAACTCATACCGATAGCAGCGTACAGAATGTTTCTTTAGAAGATTATGTAAGCCGCATGGTTGAAGGCCAAGATAAAATCTATTATATCACTGCAGATAGCTATGCGGCGGCGAAAGGCAGCCCACACCTTGAGCTATTCCGTAAAAAAGGTATTGAAGTCCTACTGTTATCTGACCGTATTGACGAATGGATGATGAACTATCTGTCTGAATTCGACGGTAAACAGTTCCAATCCGTGAGTAAAGCAGACGAGTCATTAGATAAGCTAGCGGATGAAAACAAAGCGGAACAAGAGGAAGCGGATAAGCAATTAGAGCCATTTGTTGAACGCGTTAAATCATTCCTTGGTGAGCGTGTTAAAGAAGTTAAACTCACACATCGCTTAACGGATACGCCTGCCATTGTTACGACAGATGCGGATGAAATGAGTACACAAATGGCAAAACTGTTTGCAGCAGCAGGGCAAGCCGCGCCAGAAGTAAAATATAACTTCGAATTGAACCCAACACATCCATTGGTGAAAAAAGCCGCAGAAGTGTCAGATGAATCTGTGTTTGCTGATTGGGTAGATGTATTGTTGGATCAAGCATTATTAGCAGAACGTGGTACATTGGAAGATCCAAACCTATTTATTCGTAAAATCAATGAATTACTTTTAAAGTAATTTAATTTGATATTTTCGATATTGAGCATAAACCGCGCTTTTGCTTGTGCTTTAGCGTGGTTTTTTTCTTTTGCGAAAAAAGATAAATGCGAAATCGTTTACGTGTGTTCTTGAGTAAAGCCGTATGCTAATGGTATGGTAGCTTGTTTTCTTTTCAAATTATAAAAATCTAAATAGCAAGGGGTTTACGCAATGCGTATCATTCTGCTTGGCGCTCCAGGCGCTGGTAAGGGCACTCAAGCTCAATTTATTATGGAAAAGTTTGGGATCCCTCAAATTTCAACAGGTGACATGTTACGTGCAGCTGTTAAATCAGGGAGCGAACTCGGCTTACAAGCTAAAGAGCTGATGGATAACGGTAAATTAGTTACTGATGAATTAGTTATCGCATTAGTTAAAGAGCGCATCAAACAAGATGACTGCCGCAATGGCTTCTTGTTGGATGGGTTCCCTCGTACAATCCCACAAGCGGACGCGATGAAAGAAGCGGGTATCACGGTTGATAACGTACTGGAATTTGATGTACCAGACGATATCATTGTTGAACGTATCATTGGTCGTCGTGTACATGCGCCATCAGGCCGTGTTTACCACATCAACTTCAACCCACCAAAGGTTGAAGGCAAAGACGATGTAACAGGTGAAGAATTAACCATCCGTAAAGATGACCAAGAAGACACCGTGCGTAAGCGTCTGGTTGAATATCATGCATTAACTGCACCTTTAATTGCGTATTACCAAAATGAAGCTAAACAAGGTAATACCAAGTACTTCAAATTAGACGGTACTCGTAAAGTGGCAGAAGTTAGTGAAGAACTAGCAAAAATTTTAGGTTAATATTTGTACTTGCCATGCTTTGTGTTGCAGTAATCGTAACTGCAATTCGAATTATTTTAAGTATAAGGTATTATATGGAGGCAGCGATGATCGCTGCCTTTGTTTTTTATACCACTTGGTGACAAAAATCGTTAATTAACTGTGCTAAAGTTGGGAATAATTATCAATTAGGAGTTGTTTCATGTCAGAAAAAAAATACGGCATTTTGTTAGCTAACCTAGGAACCCCTGATGCCCCAACGACCTCAGCAGTGAAACGCTATTTAGCCGAATTTCTTAGCGATAAACGCGTTATAGATGTCCCCCGCTTGATTTGGAAGCCGATTTTACATGGGGCGATTTTACCTCTTCGTTCTTCTAAAGTGGCGAAGTTATACCAATCTATTTGGTTAGACGGGGGATCGCCATTATTGGTTTACTCTTTACGTCAAAAACAAAAATTAGCTGAGCTATTACCTAATATTGCCGTAGAGATAGGCATGAGCTATGGTTCGCCTTCAATCAAAAGTGCGGTGGATAGCTTGCTAGACCAAGGTGTGACCGATTTAGTGGTTCTTCCACTGTATCCACAGTATTCTTGCACGACAACGGCTGCGGTTTATGATGCATTAACCAGAGCGTTTGAAAGTAGGCGTACCATTCCAAGCGTGCAATTCATTCGTAGTTATGCGACACACCCTGCTTATATTCAAGCTTTAGTGGCTTCGATAGAAGAAAGCTTTGCTCTGCATGGTGAACCCGATAGGCTTATATTGTCGTTCCACGGTATTCCACAGCGTTATTGTGATACAGGTGATATCTACCAGCAGGAATGTGAAAAAACGGCAGAGGCGCTCCGTGAAGCGTTAAATTACCCAAGTGATAAAGTCATGCTGACCTATCAGTCACGCTTTGGACGTGAGCCTTGGTTGATGCCATATATGGATAAAACGATGCATGAATTACCCTCCCAAGGCGTAAAGTCGGTTCAGGTCATTTGTCCTGGTTTTTCAGTTGATTGCTTAGAAACATTAGAAGAAATTAGCGAGCAAAATAAAGAGTTTTTTATGAGTAGTGGTGGTAACAAATATAATTATATACCGGCATTAAATGATAATCCGAATAGCATTCATATGATTAATTCAATAATTCAAGATGTTCTAAAGTAATCAATTCAGTAAATTAATGCAGAAAAGTTTGCTTATCGATATATCAATAAGCTGATTATAGACTATAATCACTTATCTGAAATTATAAATGATTGAATAAATGTTATGTCTTTTGGAATTAATATGAGCAATAAGCAGCAGCCACCACAAGGTAATATAGAGCAGAAGTCACCTTCTGCTCATCAATTTCAAATACAGCAAAACGATGAAATTGATTTAATGGCCTTGTTTTCCATTTTGTTAAAACATAAATTTTTGATTCTTATATTTACGGTTGTTTGTATTGTGGTGAGTGTTGGTGTTGTAAAACTATTACCTCAAAAATGGAGCAGTACTGCTATTGTCATTCCTCCTGCATCTGAAGAGCTCAAAGAAGTTAACGCATTTAAAGCTCAACTGGATGTATTAGATATTCCTATTGATTTAAGTGCTCAACGTATTTTTAATTCATTTGTTGACCAGTATCGTTCGAAAGTTAATCAAGAAAGTTATATAAGAAGTACTGATTATTACCATAATCTGGCAGAGAAAATTGACCCGAAAGATGATGTTATTGCTCAACAAAGGCTAGTAAATTCAATCATTTCTAATGATATTAAAATTCAAGATCTCTCAAAAGAGAAAAACAGTACTTCAAATGATATTGTTTTGAGCTTTACTGCACCTTTGCCAACGGAAGCCCAAGATTTACTTGAAGGTTATATTCGCTATAGCGCATCGAAAGTAAGGCAACAGTTAAAAGTTGAAATCGACAATATGATTTCAGAGAAACTTATTTATGCCAGTGAGTCACTAAAACGCGAAGTTAGCAAAATTCAAACTGAATACGATGTTAAGGTTGAAAGGCTTAAACGAGCCGTTGATATTGCAAAAGCGGCTGGAATTGAAAAGCCGATAGCCAGCGATTCTGTTGCTATCAATGATGACCCTGATTACCCTATTGCGTTAGGAACTGAAGCTTTAGAGAAAAAATTACTGATTGAAACCCAAAATCGTGATTTGGCATTGATGAGCGAAAATTTACAGAACCGTAAAATTTACCTTGATAATTTACAAGAAGTAACCGCTAAAGAATTAGATTTTACACCCGTTAAGTTTATTTTAACGCCAGACTTACCGTTGCATAAAGATTCACCAAAATCATCGTTAATTGTTGCATTAAGCGCAATACTCGGTTTAATTTTGAGCTGTGCATTTGTGTTAAGTCGGGAGCTTTATCGCGATTATAAATATCAAAATCAATAAAATAACTTCCAAATGACAAACAATGGGGCCAGTGCCTTCTTTGCAGGTGCTGGCTTTATTTTATCGTGCTAGAATAGGGCGATGTTCCATTGTTAATCTTCTAATTATGAAATTCCCCGGTCAACGCAAGTCAAAACACTATTTTCCTGTTAGTCTCAGAGATCCTTTATTACAGCCTTTAAAAGAAACATTGGCGGATGATGAGAATTGTAAGTCCTATATTGTTGGTATCGACCAAACATTAGTCGATATTGAAGCGAAAGTGGATGACGACTTCATTCAGCGCTATCAATTGAGTAAGGGGCATTCGCTGGTTATTGAAGACGATGTCGCCGAAGCTTTGTATAAAGAACTTACAGATAATGCCTTGATTACTCATGAGTTTGCAGGTGGAACGATTGGTAATACGCTGCACAACTATTCGGTTTTAGCCGATGACAGGTCAGTTTTATTGGGCACAATGTGCAATAGCATCCAAATTGGTAGCTATGCGTATCGCTATTTGTGTCACACCTCAAGTCGCATGGATTTGAATTTTCTACAAGGTGTGGATGGCCCTATCGGGCGCTGTTTTACTTTGATCACTGAAAATGGCGAGCGAACGTTTGCTATCAGCCCTGGCCATATGAATCGCTTGCACCCAAATAGCATTCCCGAGGACATTATTGCTGGGGCTTCTGCGTTGGTATTAACGGCTTATTTAGTCCGCTGTAAACCCGGAGAAACCATGCCTGATGCGACTATGCAGGCTATTGCATATGCGAAAAAGCACAATGTCCCCGTCGTGTTAACGCTTGGAACTAAATTTGTTATTGCTCAAGACCCTCAGTTTTGGCGTGATTTTTTAGCGGAGCATATTTCAGTAGTTGCAATGAATGAAGACGAAGCGCAGGAACTGACAGGGCTGAGTGACCCATTACTTGCCTCTAATATGGCATTAGACTGGGTAGATTTAGTTTTATGTACGGCGGGCCCATCAGGCCTGTATATGGCAGGCTACACCGAAGACGCCTATAAACGTACGACGCAACATCCACTATTACCGGGGGCAATTGCAGAATTTAACTTGTACGAGTTTAGCCGAGCAATGCGCCAGCAAGATTGCCAAGTTCCATTACGAATTTTCTCTCATATCGAGCCTTATATGGGGGGACCTGAGAAAATAATGAACACAAATGGGGCGGGAGACGGGGCTTTATCGGCATTACTTCACGATATTACCGCCAATTCTTACCACCGTTCTAATGTGCCTAATTCCAGTAAACATGAGCGCCAATACTTAACGTATTCTTCTTTAGCTCAAGTATGTAAATATGCTAATCGTGTAAGTTATCAAGTATTAACTCAGCATTCGCCTCGTTTGACTCGTGGCTTACCTGAAAAAGAAGATAGCTTAGAAGAGTCTTATTGGGAACGTTAAAGCGAAATAATTCTCATTTTAATTAATGATATCGATTTTAAGGCACTTCAATATAATTGTTATTGAGGTGCCTTTCTTTTTGAACAATTATTTTGATGAGTTGTTGTCACTAAATTTTATTAATTAAGGTAATTATTTACCTTCAAATTATGTATCTATAAATAATGTAATGGTTAATGATGACTAATATAGATAACCATATAGTGAGTACAATATTAATAATTGATGAGAGTTTGAGTTAATTTCAGACTAATAAATAAAAGCCGCATGCTACTTTATGAGTATTCATATTTGGCATACAGCTAATTATCTTTAAATATATAAGTATGATTAATGCTAATTAATGTTGTTTAGCAACAGCGAGTTCACTTTCTTCTTTAACTATTTTGGCTGCTTTTGCATCTTCAGCTTCATAACGCATTGCCTGCGGTACTGAGATTTTAATCGCAATAAATACCGCTAAGAAGCCACCTACCAACTTACCAAGTAAAATAGGTAAAACGAGAGTGGGTTGGAAGTTAGCGGTGAAAGCAAGATGGTCACCGATGGTTGCCTGTGCACAAACACCGAATGCGACACATAATACTTTATCCCTCGCACGCATTTCTTTGAATAAGTGATAAGTAGCAATAATGTTTGCCATAACCATAATAAATCCTAAAGAACCCGTATCGCTCAGCTTTAAACGGTTACTTAATGCACGTACTAAAGGCTTACAGTAGCGTTGGAACAGATAGCAAATTGGGAATGTCCCCGCTAACATAATACCGATATAGCCTGCAATTTCGATGGCGCGGAATAGCTCATTTTGGTCAGCAAATAGTGGGTCGAAGCCCCATGCGCCGAAAACTTTAGTGAATACACCAGTAAAGTGTTCAACAATGGAAAACGCTAAGACTAATTTGACGAATGCATCCATGATTTTACCGAAAATCAGGAAGCCGGTTACCATTAACATCGGGCGATATTTTAGCCCAGCAGCCAATAAGAAACAGAATACAAACAGCGGCATCAAGTATTGCAACATGGTAAAGAAATCTAAGGTTAATTGATGTGCTGCCGGTGAGTTCGTGGAAATAATATCCCTGACAGGAATATTATTGAATGTAATCAACAGAAGCGAAGCGAGTACGCCAAATGGTATTGAGATCAACCCAGCCATTGCACCAAGCGCAAGATACTTATGATCTTTGCGATTTAACATTGTTAACCCTACAGGGATCAGGTAAACAATGGTGGCACCCGAGGTATAACCGATCAGCATTGCCGTGATCCACATATCTCGATTAGTTGTCAAAGCATCAGCTAGCTGGTAACCGCCCATATCAACCGCAATAATCGATAAAGCCGCAATGGAGACGTCTGATCCGACTGAGGAAAAGACGGGGCCAAGAATGTAAGAGATTAACTGTGAGAGCAGCGGCACTGCGGCCATGATCCCCGCTTGAGCAAGAAATACAGGGCCGATAGAAAAGATCCCGTTAACAAACTCTTTCCCAAGTTCACTGGTTGGTTTCACTATGGATGCGACTGCGCCAATGATGGCTCCGCACATGATCAAATAAATAATATAATTTCCGAATTCAGCCATGGTAGGGTTTCCTTTTATTATTTTAGTGTCTTAATTGGCGAGAACGGGCAATGATGTCGCGATATTGTTCCATCACACCTTGCATATTCGTTCCATCAGGATGTGTCACAGTAGCGTTGCGTCTTACCGCCATTTCGTGAGTGATCCCTATGCCTTTGCGAGCCAATAAGGCAGCGCCTAGTGCGGTTACTTCACGGTTTGCTGGTGCTTCAATGTCTTTTTGTAATAAATTAGCTAAAAATTGCTTAAAATATTGATTTGAAGAAAGCCCTCCATCGACTGAGATTGATTGGCCTAGCGGTGAAATTTTTTCCATTGCAAAAATAACTTCAGCGGAGCGTGCTGCTATACCTTCCAAGACAGACTGCATCATGTCTTTTTTGTCAGTATCTAATGAAAGCCCAGCCCAGAGACCTGCGGCACTGCGATCCCAGTATGGGCACCCTAAACCAGATAACGCTGGGACAAAGGCAAGACCACGTTTAATGGCGGATTCAGCCCTGAAATCACCCAGTTCATCGAATGAGTCAAACAAACCGATTTTGCGAGCCCAATTAATGGCAGATGCTGCGTTGTATACGCCACCATCTAAGCCAAAGACAGGGGGTTGGTTGGGAAACTTCCAACAGAGTGTCGGTAATAAACCACTGTTATGAGTTTGTGGAATATCGGTGCCAGTAAGTGCTTGCAAGAACGCGCCTGTACCGAAGGTGATTTTGGCATCGCCTTTTTCACGACAACCATGGCCGAATGTGCCAGCAAATTGGTCAACAATAATGGCGGTGACTGGGGTGAGGTGCCCATCAAGATTTATTGCGCCAAAGTCACCAATATTGTCTTTAATAGGCGGCAAGCAATGGATGGGAACACCAAAAATGTCACATAGCTCTTGGTCCCACTCCAAGGTATGAATATTGAGTAATGAAGTTCGGGACGCTGAGTTATAGTCGGTGACAAATACGCCACATAAGCGGTCGAGGAAGAATGCATCCATCGTACCAATACGTAATTTATTTTTATCCGCTAATGTTTTCGCACCGACGACATTTTCAATAATCCAACCCATTTTGCTGGCGGAAAAATAAGGGTCTAGCGGTAAGCCTGACTTAGACTGTACCAGCGGCTCTAACCCTGCTTCCTTGAGCATTGAGATGGTTTTTTCTGTCCGTAAGTCTTGCCAAACAATAGCATTGTATAAAGGGCGCTTGCTGTCCGCATCCCACGCCACAATACTTTCGCCTTGGTGACAAAGCCCAATAGCATCAACCACTTCACAGCTATGTAAGCATTTAATGATATTGGCCAGTATTTCCTCTGGGTCATGTTCAACCCAACCACTATTCAATGTGATTTGTTTATGAGGAATGCTCATAGGGGAGTGATAATGGCCGCCTTCTTCAAAGACAACGACCCGGGTTCCCGTTGTTCCCTGATCGATAGCCGCATAACGTTGATTGAGCATCACAGTATTCCCAGTGTTATAAATGTTGTAAATAGGTCTGTTTTTTTGCTTACTATCGTTTAATCGGAAATAAAATCCACAAAAAACTCACAGTAAGTTTCACTAATGTGACAAAAATCACAATAAAGTAACAATGTGAGTAATTTTTTGGTTGCTGTTGTGCTTTGTGTTGTTTTAATTATTGTGATTGTGGGAATTATGTGGTTTTATGTGTGCAAGTTTTAAGTTAAGGATCTCAGCCATGGATATTAATAATAAAAAAATTTGGGATGTCATTGTCATCGGCGGTGGTGTCATTGGCTGTGCTGTGACACGTAAATTCACACTGATGGGTGCCAACACGTTGTTACTTGAACGTGGAGGTGACATCCTTTCGGGAGCAAGTAAGGCAAATAGTGCGCTATTACACACAGGTTTTGACGCCACACCAGGGAGTCTAGAACTTGAGTGCATGCAAGAGGGGTATCGTGAATTCATTGAAATCAGAGAAAAAATGAATTTACCTCTTCTTGAAACAGGGGCATTAGTGGTTGCATGGAATGATGAGCAGCTCAGTAAATTGCCCGCGATAGTAGAGCAAGCACACACTAACAATGTATTAGATGTGGCAATTATTGATAAAGAAGAACTCTATCGCAGAGAACCTCATCTAGCACCGGGAGCACTCGCGGCTGTTTCTGTGCCAGGTGAAGCGGTTATTGACCCATGGAGTACACCACTTTCGTATTTAACCCAAGCGGTGAAACATGGGGCTGAATACCGTTTTCATTGTGAGGTAAGCGGTGGAGCACTCAATGATGGAATATGGCGATTAACCACATCAAAAGGTGAGTTTTCTGCCCGTTTAGTCATTAATTGTGCGGGAATTAATGGCGACATTGTTGAATCAATTTGCCACCCATCACCGTTCCAAATAAAGCCACGTAAAGGGCAGTTTCTCGTCTATGATAAAGCCGCAGCGGCGGATATCAATGCAATTATCCTACCTGTACCGACCGCTATCACAAAAGGCGTATTGTTATCAAAAACTATCTTCGGCAACCTTTTGCTTGGTCCAACAGCGGAAGAACAAGATGACCGCTGGAAAGCTGAGGTAAAACAGGAAGTCCTTGAGGACTTAATTGCCCAAGGTTCACGTATGCTACCTTCATTGCATAATTACAGTGTGACCGCAACCTATGCGGGGTTACGTCCTGCTACAGAAGAAAAATATTACCGCATTAATGATTACCCTGAAAAGCAGTGGATATGTGCGGGGGGAATTCGTTCAACAGGCTTAACTTCAGCTTTAGGGGTGGCTAGCTATCTTGGTAAATTGTATCAAGAAAACTTCACACCACTTTTTGAATTGTCACCGCCAGAAGCGCTAATTTGGCCAACCATGCCAATGATTTCTGAATATCACCAACGGGATTACCAATGCAAAAGCAATGGCGGTATTGTTTGCCATTGTGAATTAGTAACTCAGCGGGAGATTGAAGCCGCATTTGATTCGGATATTCCTCCTGAGTGTTTAGGCGCTTTACGCCGCAGAACACGAGTGATGATGGGGCGCTGTAATGGGTTTTATTGTAGTAGTCAGGTGGCTGAAATCATTAATGGTCGCTTTGACCACACACTGGCAGTGGAGGCCGTAAAATGAGTTTAAATTATGATGTGATTATCATTGGCTCTGGCCCTACTGGTGTTGCGGCAGCGCAGGCGTTACGCCGTCGTGGTGTTCAAAATATCGCTATTATTGAACGTGAAGCACAGGCGGGAGGTGTTCCGCGTCACTGCCAGCACCCTACATTTGGCATATTAGCCTTTAAACGGCCGATGAAAGGCAATCAATTTGCAGAAAAAATTGTCAATCAACTGGGAAACACGCCAATTTTCACCCGTAGTACCGTGACTGCGTTACAACCTAATGGAAAATTAACCGTTTCAACGCCAGAAGGCCTTGTTGAAATGCAAGCTAAACGAGTATTGATAGCGACGGGGGTAAGAGAGACACCTCGACACCCGCGCTTAGTTTCAGGTTTGCGCCCTCAAGGGGTATTAACAGCCGGGGCATTACAGCAATTTGTTTATTTAAACGGTAAGAAGCCTTGCCGTAATCCAGTGATTGTAGGCAGTGAATTAGTGAGTTTTTCTGCGCTATGGACACTAAAAAACGCCGGTGTTAAAGCCCAAGCGATGATTGAAAGTGGCGAGCGGATTTTAGCGTTTAAACCCGCGACGTTATTTGCCAAAGTGATGGGAACCCCCATTCATCTAAACAGTAAAATTACTGAAATTGGTGGCTTAGATCGTGTGGAATATGTGGTTGTTGAAACTAACGGTAAAAGCCACAAAATTATGTGTGATTCGGTCATTTTTACGGGGCAATTTGTCGGTGAAAACACGTTAATCCGTAAAAGCCATTTGGAGTTTGATGCGGCGACAGGAAAACCGGTAACAGACCAATATGGGCGTTGTTCAGATGCCAGTTACTATGCTGCTGGTAATATGTTGCATCCAGCCGATATGGGCGACCAATGCTATCAAGAAGGATTGGTGACAGGAGAGCGGATTGCTGACGATTTATTAGCGAATCATCATCAGCAGCAATTAAAAGTGGCCCAATGTATTCCTGTGCAGTATGACCCGAAAATTTGTTTTAGTGTTCCAGCATGTATAGATATTGATGATTTATCGGTGCGACAGATTGATTTTAATATCAAAGTTACACAACCAGTAAGCGGAACCATCCGTGTTATGGCAGGGAATACTCTGTTATATGAAAAACGGCATCGCTGCTTACCAACCCGACGTATTTTACTGAAAAACATTGATTTAACAAAAATACAACGGGGAGCTACTGAAATTAGCATCACTGTTGTATAGTGCTGGAAAGTTAAATGGTTAAGAAGGATTAAACTATGTGTGAGGGACGTTCCTCAAAAGTACGTCATCAAACCATCATTGAGTTACTTTCTACTCAAGGGCAGGTTTACGTACAGGAGCTTGCTAAACATTTTAATGTTGCGCAAGAAACTATCCGTCGTGACCTTAGTAAACTTGAAACACAAAAGTTACTAAAAAAAGTCCATGGTGGAGCCGTAAACATTCAGTCAAAATTTGAACGTAATTTTACGGAAAGAGCCCAAGCCGCGGTTGATGAGAAAAAAGCGATTGCAGCGAAAGCCGCGGAGCTGATTAAACCCGGAGACACATTGTTTATCGATTTTGGCACGACGACCTTTGAATTTAGCCAAAGAATCAAGTTGATTGATAATTTAACGGTTATTACGAATTCGCCTTTATTGGCAAATACGTTACAAGAAAACGTAACTATCGAAACAATTTTGATTGGTGGGCAATTTAACGCCGCACAAAACGCATGCTTAGGTGCTATTGCGCTAAAAAATATTGCTGAGTTTTTTGCAGATTACGCAGTGATTGGGGCAGGGGCGATACATGCATTGCATGGTGTGATGGATCAGCACGTCGATGAAGCCGCAATTGCGCAAAAGATGATGGAAAACAGCGATAAATTAATGGTGTTAGCGGATGGCACAAAGGCTAATAAGCATGCGATTAATTTTGTGACGAGTTGGGACAATATTGATTATTTGGTGACAACCAGCAAAGAATTTAAATTACCTGAAAATAAAAAACATCCTAAAACGAAAATTATTGTTGCGGATGTTGAATAAGCTTTAATTTTTATCATTTAATTATAAACACTCCCTATGAAATATATTTAATTATTTCTCATAGGGTTACTTTACCCAAAATTTGATTAACGCCAATACTAGGAATGATTATGAGCCTCTATTTTATTGCTTGCCCTTATTCAGACCCCGATAGCAGTGTCGTAGAAATGCGCTTTGCTGAATGTACTAAATTTGCAGCAGAACTTGCGCTTAAAGGTATCGCTACTTATAGCCAAATCACGATGACCCATCCAATTAACCAATACTTGGCCTCACAGGGGCAAAAAGTCGCATGGTCTTCTATTGATATGGAATTTCTAAAGCGCTGTGATGGTTTAATTGTGCTGACATTGCCAGGCTGGGAAAAGAGCGGTGGTGTTGCAGCGGAAATTCAGTTTTTTAAAGACCAAGGGTTGCCGGTTTGGACAGGGGATGAGTTCAAAGTACAAATGGCAGAATAACGCTTATTTATAGTTTCTTGATGATCCATGACGTTTTATCGTCATGGATTTTTCATGGAATACAAATTAATAGTACTGGTACTGGTATTTAAACGTCTCAATTAAAGGGGTTGGCTGGCTACTATGTGAATTGGTTACTGTTTCAGTTAAGCAATTACCATATTTATCAGTTTCGAGACATTCAATGGTGGTAGTTATTTCATCAGTATCAATTTTAATTGCCCGTGTTTCTTTCTGAAAAAAGCCATCAGAGTCATAAGTAAATTGGCGAGTATCACGCCCTGAATTGCCATGAATAGCGGCTAACCTACCTTGGTCATCATAGGAATATTGGTAAAACACCTCTGTCCCTTCAAAAAAACCTTTTGTCGAATCTATTTTGTCATTTTTATACTTAGCTGTGACAGTATAGGCTTTGCCTGCTTGGTCTTGAGTTCTGATTTCTGATATTTTGCCTGATGGGTCTTGTTCAAAAGTGAACTTGCTTTCCATATTCTGCACGGGTTGGTCGAATGAAATCAGGTTCACCATTGTATAAACTGGTTTTTTCTGGATTGTTCTTTTCAGTGATGAGAAGAGCTCTCCATTTAAAAACCATTTTGATTCACTTTGATAGCTTTCCAGTTCACCACAAGGTAAAAATATCATTTCAATTGTTTTAGTGTCTAACGATGAGCCTTTAGGAACCGAGCTATAGTTTATAGATTTAATTGTTTTGACAGGGCCATAAACGATTTTTTGTATCATCAAATGCAAGTTGTCACGATGCATATTCCGTTGTTCATCACTACAGTTTTCAGCTGCATAAGCAGATGAAGCGAGCAAGGTTAATAGGGGAAATAAGAACGTTTTTTTCATTCGGTAAGTTCCTAGGTGATTTATATTTACGGAATACTACCTAATAGATGAGCAAAAAGTTTGCGTAAAAAAGCCGTAACCCAAAGGCTACGGCTTTAAAGATAGGGCGGTGTTTAGTGGCTAGGTTTTAGATATTCATCTAAGTTTTTGCCTTCAACTTTTTTATTGTCATTATCAATAAAATCATCGATTGAACAACCGAACTCTTCCACATCATTGCACATGAGAGTCGCCATGGATTTAGCAATCTCATGTTCACCAATAATGATATGGTCTGCTCCACGCTCTTTGATAAAGCTGACTTCATCATCATAATGGGCACGAACAATCACAGTGACATCTGGGTTCATTTCTTTTGCGGTTGCGACAATTTCACCGGCTTCATAACCATTAGGGATTGTTAAAAGCAATGTTTTGGCACATTCAATACGCGCAAGGCTAATGATATCTTTATTTGCACCATTGCCTAAAATTGCACTAAAGCCATTTTCAGCAAGTTCTTCAAACCGAGCGCGGGTATCTTCAACAACAACAACCGGAATTTCCCTTCTACGCAGTTTGTCTGCAAGCATACCACCTACTCGACCATAACCGACGATGATTGCGTGGCCGCAGATATCGACAGGAACTTGGGTTTCTTCTTCCAGAGTCTCTTCCAGCAGTTGTTCTTCGATTGTCTCGGTTTTCTCAAGGTACTTATCTAATAAGCTAAATAACACAGGATTTAGCATAATCGAGACAATTGCGCCTGCTAATACTAAGTTTTGTGCATCTTTATCCATGACGCCTAGGGTTAAACCCATACCGGCTAAGATAAAGGCAAACTCACCAATTTGTGCAAGACTAACAGAAATGGTTAATGCAGTTCGTCGTGAATGACCAAACATCCTAACAAGTACTAAGGCGGCTGCGGATTTACCAATAATGATAATGGCGAGAACGGCTAAAATCCCTAGCGGTTGCTCAATTAATACCACTGGGTCGAACAGCATCCCAACTGAGACAAAGAACAGGACGGCAAAGGCATCGCGTAATGGCAGCGTGTCTTGTGCAGCACGGTGGCTGAGCTCAGACTCATTTAATACCATCCCTGCGAAGAACGCACCGAGGGCAAATGAGGCATCGAAAATAGCCACAGCGGCATAGGCAATACCCAATGCAAGTGCTAGTACGGCAAGAGTAAACAGTTCACGAGAACCTGTTGATGCGGTACGTGATAAAATCCATGGGATAACTTTACGCCCCACGACAATCATAATAAATATGAATAGAACAACTTTACCTATTGTCCATGCAAGGCCTAACGTGAGTTCACTGAAGCTAGCGTCATCGGTGTTCATGATAGCCGCAGCAGCAGGCAGAAGAACAAGTGTTAAGACCATGGCGAGGTCTTCAACAATCAGCCAGCCTATAGCAATTTGCCCACGCTGACTTTCAATCAGTTGGCGTTCTTCTAAAGCACGTAGTAATACGACGGTACTGGCGGTTGATAAACACAGGCCGAATACAACACCTGTAAATATTCCCCAGCCAAATAACATGGACAGGCCAAGACCCAGTAAGGTTGCCACTGCGATTTGTGCAATGGCTCCAGGAATGGCGATAGCTTTAACAGCAAGTAAATCTTTTAATGAAAAATGTAGGCCTACCCCAAACATCAGTAAGATAACACCGATTTCAGCAAGTTCAGGCGCCAATGCTGCATCAGCAACAAAGCCGGGGGTAAATGGGCCTGCGAGAACACCGGCCGCAAGATAGCCAACTAAAGGGGAAATTTTTAATCGCTGCGCGATCATACCTAACAAATATGCAAGGGCGAGACCACCAACAATGGTTGTGATTAAGGGCGTTGAATGCTCCATTTAGTCTCCTCTGGTGAATATAAAAATAGAAAGGTGGGTACATGCCGTTGACTTTTAAAATGAGGCCTTCATTTTAAAATGCAAATTGCATGTTTTTATATTCTAACTTTTTTTGAGATAAATTTCCTTAAAAAAATGAAATGTTTTTAAAAAAAAGACAGGTTAAAGGAGCTAAATCGTTACAAGCTGTGTGTTTGTGAGATTTTTATCTGAAATTAATCTGAATTATGGAAGGAAAGACCCATACTTATTTTTAGGTAAGCATGGGTAAAATAAGAAAATAAATCTATTTTTTGCCAATATTTGGCAGCAATACTGTAAAAATCCCAAGTAAGGGTAAGAAAGCACAATAATGATAAACTTGTTCAATACTGGTCTGGTCTGCGATATGGCCTAAAACGGCAGCGCCAACGCCCCCCATGCCGAATGCTAACCCAAAGAACAACCCTGATACCATGCCGGTTTTACCAGGGATCAGCTCTTGTGCGTAGACTAAAATAGCCGAAAATGCAGAGGCTAAAATCATACCAATAATTACGGTAAGCACCCCAGTCCAATAAAGAGATGCATAGGGTAAAATTAAGGTAAATGGCGCAACTCCAAGGATTGAGAACCAAATAACGTATTTACGTCCTATTTTGTCACCTATTGGCCCACCAATCATAGTACCTGCGGCAACGGCAAATAAGAAAACAAACAAATGAATCTGAGCATTTTGTACAGAAACACCGAACTTATCGATCAAATAAAAGGTGTAATAGCTACTGATACTTGCCAAATAGAAATATTTTGAAAAAATCAGAATTAACAGTACTGCCAAAGAGCCAATAATTGTTTTTCGTGGTAGGACTTTAACATTCCCTGCACTGATCGGCTTTTTACTTGCTGCGCGGTGTTGTTGTTTGTACCAGCTACTGACTTGCAACAAGATAACAATTGCAAGCAGAGCAGCGAGCGAGAACCAGCCAATATTGCCTTTTCCGTAGGGTTCAATAATTAGTGCTGCAAGTAGTGGCCCAAGGGAGGCGCCCAAGTTGCCTCCGACTTGGAAAAATGATTGTGCCAGACCATGACGACCCCCTGAAGCCATACGAGCAACACGAGAAGATTCAGGATGGAAGACAGAAGAACCCGTTCCAACCAATGCTGCTGCAAGTAATATGGTCGGGAAGGTTTCTGCCATCGCTAACAAGATTAACCCCGTTAGCGTGAAGCTCATTCCTATTGGCAAGGAATAAGGTTGTGGATGTTTGTCCGTATAGTAGCCAATAATCGGTTGCAACAGTGATGCGGTAATCTGATAAGTAAGGGTAATCATCCCGATTTGGGCAAAACTCAATGAGAAATCAGATTGTAATAAAGGATAAATGGCTAAGATCAGTGACTGGATCATGTCATTGAGTAAATGAGAAACACTGATCGCAGTTAGGATACTAAAGACCGTTTTCCCTGTTTTATTTAATGGCTTTGACGGGCTTGGGTTGTTGGGGGTTGTGGTTTGCTCACTCATGTCATTATCAACTTTTTGTGTTACATAATTGTTATTAATATAACTGAAATACAATTTATTTAAATGAATAAATAAATCACGTGAATAACTAGTGCTCGTTAATTATTTGATGGCGATCTCATTTTTATGAAACGAATTTCTTATTCTGCAATAGGTATCAAATCCTGCTCATATTTTTATGCTATAAGACAGCAGGTAGTGACAAACTATAATCTAATATGACTGTATAAAAATTCCTATACCAGCAGGGAGAAATGTATGAAGTTTGCATTTAAGGCATGCGCATTAACGGTATCGTTAGCGTTAATACCCGCAACTATGGCAAATGCGTGGGAAAAAGACAAAACATACAATATTACCATTTTGCATACCAATGACCATCATGGCCACTTTTGGCACAACGACCACGGTGAATATGGTTTAGCAGCGCAAAAAACGGTAGTTGATGAAATTCGTGACGAAGTTGCTAAGCAAGGTGGCAGTGTTTTACTGCTCTCTGGTGGCGATATTAATACCGGTGTACCAGAGTCTGATTTACAAGATGCAGAACCTGATTTTAAAGGAATGAACTTAGTCGGTTACGATGCAATGGCATTAGGAAACCACGAGTTTGATAACCCACTTGAAACGCTGCGTCAGCAAGAAAAATGGGCAACTTTTCCGTTTTTATCCGCCAATATTTATCAAACCAGTACAGGTAAACGCCTTTTCAAACCTTACCAAATCTTTGATAAACAAGGTGTAAAAATTGCGGTTATGGGTTTAACCACTGATGACACCGTGCGTATTGGTAACCCTGCCAACTTCCCTGATGTCGAATTCCGTGTGCCTGCGGACGAAGCCAAAAAAGTGGTTGAAGAGCTCCGTGCGACAGAAAAACCAGACATTATCATCGCCGCAACCCATATGGGGCATTATGATGATGGCAACCATGGTTCGAATGCCTCAGGCGATGTAGAAATGGCACGCAGTTTACCTGCTGGTTATTTAGATATGATAGTGGGTGGTCACTCACAAGACCCTGTTTGTATGTCTCAAGAAAAGAAAAACTACAAACAGGAAGACTATGTACCCGGTACACCGTGTGCGCCAGATAACCAAAATGGAACTTGGATTGTGCAAGCCCATGAATGGGGTAAATATGTTGGCCGTGCGGATTTTGAATTTAAAAACGGTAAGTTTACCCTGAAGCACTACCAGTTAATCCCAATTAACTTGAAGAAAAAAGTCACAAAAGAAGATGGGACTAGCGAGCGAGTTTACTATACGCAAGAAATTGCTCATAACCCTGACATGATGAAATTACTGACACCTTATCAAGAAAAAGGTGACAAGCAATTGAGTGTTAAAGTGGGCTCTGTTGAAGGTAAACTTGAAGGTGATCGCAGTAAAGTGCGTTTTGTGCAAACCAATATGGGGCATCTTCTGTTAGCTGCACAAAAAGAACGCGCAGGGGCTGATTTCGCGATTATGAGCGGTGGCGGTGTTCGTGATTCCATTGAAAGTGGCGATATCACTTATAAAGATGTGCTTAAGGTTCAACCGTTTGCCAATGAGTTAGTTTATGTGGACTTCAAAGGTGATGAGGTTATCCCATACCTGACTGCGGTTGCGAATATGAAACCAGATGCAGGCGCGTATGGTCAGTTCTACAATGTGAATTTAACCCTGAATAAAGATGGCACGATTAGTGATGTCAAAATTGATGGGAAGCCTGTTGACCCGGCCAAAACGTATCGTATGGCAACGTTGAATTTTAATGCAATTGGTGGGGACGGTTACCCGAAAATTGACAACCACCCTAATTACGTTAATACCGGCTTTGTCGATGCGGAAGTGCTCAAAGGGTATATTGAAAAACACTCCCCGCTGAAAGCGGCAGACTATGAGCCAAAAGGTGAAATTATTTATAATAATAAATAATTAAATCATTATTACCTTGAAAGCCTCACTTTATTTCACAGTGGGGCTTTTTAGTTTAATACTATCCAATAATCCTCAATGCCATCAAAGTGTAATGCTATTTTCGTATTTCAGCGAAGGTTGCATTCAGCACTTTGGCGAGATCGGTAGGAGCAAGTTCAATATCTAGCCCACGTTTCCCACCTGAAACAAACATAGTGGCATATTGCTGAGCTTGGTCGTCAATTACTGTTGGTAAGCGTTTTTTTTGACCTAATGGGCTAATTCCCCCAAGCAAATATCCCGTTGTTTTTTGAGCGATTTGTGGGTCCGCCATTTCAACTTTTTTGACCTTAAACACTTTGGCAACCTGTTTTAAATCTAATTGCCCTGAAACAGGTGTTACGGCCACGGCTAACGTTTTTTGATCGCCATTGAGTGCGACTAACAAGGTTTTAAACACTTGCTTGGCATCTAACCCAAGTTTTTGTACTGCCTCATCACCAAAGTTACTTTCATTTGGGTCGTGGTCATAAGGATGTAAAGTGAAGGAAATTTTTTGTTTTTCGAGTAATTTAACGGCTGGGGTCATTTTGAGCCTTCTATTTATGACTTAGTTTCGCAAATATTCTACCAGACTATTTTCACCAAACAGGTGTAACGCACCAACGGCAACCACATAGTTACCATCAGGAAGTGACCTAAGTTGTTCGCTCCAATTCGCGTTTCGTTGCTTCATCAATACTTGGTAAATATCTTCGCTAAAGGTATTGGGTAAAGCGGTACGATTATTGGGTTGGTAGTCTAGCCACCAGCCTATCATCGTTTGTAGCGAGCGTGCGTTTTCACGCCAGTGTTTCAATGAGTCTTGTAATAACGCTAACCCATTATTAGGCAAAGAAAGCAGCAATTCAACTTGAGAGGCGGTTCCTTCTAGTTCAATAATTGGTTTGAGTTGTGATTGCGCATTACGGATAAGTTGGTAGTCAATACCGTAGTGGCCTCTAAGCCCGAGTTCTTGGGCTTGGGTTGCTTGCAAAATCAGGGCGATTTGCCATGAGGGTAAGGCATCAAAGCGTTCGGGGGATTGGCGGAGCTCTAAGCAATATTGTTGAAAAAGGTGATATTCATCAAGAGTGAGTCGTTGTTCGACAGGGAGAAGTTCGGTGGTATCGCTAGGAAATGGGGAGTGAGTTTCAGTGATATCCGCCTCAACGATCAAGGCATCTGCGAGATTAAGTTTATCTAATAATGTGGCAGACAAAGGAAACATATTTTCTGTTCCCATATGGATGCTACCCACAACGTGCAATTTAAGATTTTTTGATAGCCGAATATCAATGGCAGGGTAAGGGTAAGCCGGAGCGGTTTGCGTATGAAGCCAATTTTTTAAATTTTCGAACAGTTTACCCACGATTTCGTCCCTGTGTTATCTCTCATTTTATTAGGTTAAACAATCTAGCCGCAATTTGCGAATACTCATCGCGAATTGCGCATTTTTTAGCAGGTTGATGACATCGTGGAGGTGAAAAAATGCCCCTGTTAAAGGGGCATGGTAGGGTTAATTATTTTTACTGATACCTTTAAATACACTGAGTAACGTGAACAAACTAAAGGAACTAAACACCATTTCGATACCAATTAGGGTTGTCAGTAAGGTAATTGATGTAATTGGGCCATTACCAATAAGTAAATAGGCAATAAAGAAATCTAACAGCCCAATGATGATTTGTAACCAGCCACCCGCTGAGCTAATTTGTTGGAAGCCGACATACAGCCGAATGACCCCACCCACGATAAATAAAGCCGCCACTAAAATAGCCAAAGCTACCAAACTTTGTAACGGGTCTTTAATAAACGAGTAGCCGACAATGATATAGATAAGGCCAATAACAAAACCAAATAACCGAGACCAACCGGTATAGATCACGGTACTTAGAATGCTTACAATCGCGCCAACGCCCCCAATAATCAGGAGCACCCCAAGTACGGTACTAACGGCAATGCCTGAAATCATTGGGTTGATAATGCAAAAAATTCCACCAGCCAACAGTAAAATGGATAAGATCACCAAAAAGGTACGTTGCTTTTTAAACTCTTCGCCTGCAAGTTTGGCGAGTTTTTCACGATCAATATTAAGCATTTTGTACTCCAAATATTAAGTAACTAACTATTTATAAGTATAGGCTTAGCTTGATATTAATGACATAAAAAATAATGCGATTTTTACTTAGTAAGAAAATGAAGTATTGTGGTGACAAGGTTTCGATATGAACAGCATTCATCATTAAAAAGGGAGGAACTCATGTTCCTCCCTTTTTGGGTATTATTTCTCAGGTTTAAAGCGTAATAAGCGGTTTGCGTTACTGACCACGGTAATGGATGATAAAGCCATTGCTGCGCCTGCAACGACAGGGTTAAGTAAAGTCCCGGTAATTGGGTATAAAATACCCGCGGCAATTGGGATACCTAAGGTATTGTAAACAAAGGCCCCAAATAAGTTTTGCTTCATATTACGCAGTGTTCCTTTCGAAATAGACACTGCATCGGCTACACCATGTAAGCTTTGGCGCATCAGGGTAATCGATGCCGTTTCAATAGCGATATCACTGCCGCCGCCCATCGCAATACCTACATCAGCTCGGGCTAGAGCAGGGGCATCATTGATACCATCACCCACCATCGCAACTTTGTGGCCTTTAGCTTGTAAGGCTTCAATCGCGGCGGATTTACCGTCTGGCATGACGCCTGCTATTACCTCATCAATACCCGCTTCTTTGGCTATCGCATTGGCAGTTACTGGGTTATCCCCGGTTAACATGACTAATCGGAAACCTTGTTTATGTAACCGCGCCAGTGCGCTTATGCTATCTTCACGCAATGGGTCACGGATAGATAACAGCGCGGCAACTTTACCATCAACAGCCAGTAAAACAGGCGTTACGCCTTGAGTGGCTTGCTGGTGTAATGTTTCTTCAACGTCACGGGTATCAACATTATTTTGCGCTAACAGTTTTTGGTTACCTAACAAAATAGTTTGGCCGTTAATTATTGCACTAATACCTAACCCAGCTAAGGTTCTAAACTGCTCATTAGCGGGTAGTGTTAAGCCTTTTGCGCGATTTAAAACAGCGCGGGCAAGTGGGTGATTAGAGCCATTTTCCAATGAAGCGGCAAATTGTAAGGCGGTGTCTTGTTCGAACCCATTAAACACGTGGATATCCGTAACTTGAGGCATGCCTTCAGTCAATGTGCCTGTTTTATCAAAGACAATGGTATCTAACTCACTGGCTTGCTGTAATGCATCCGCATCCCGTACTAACACGCCAAACTCAGCCGCTCGGCCCACGCCAGAAATAATCGACATTGGTGTTGCAAGGCCAAGCGCACAAGGGCACGCAATAATTAACACGGTTGTGGTGATAACGAGTGCGTAAGTAATCTGTGGTGCAGGCCCAACAAAGTACCAAATTGCACCTGAAATTAAGGCGATAGCTACTACAATCGGCACAAAGACGGCAGAAATACGGTCAGCAAGCTGGCCAATTTGTGGTTTACTACTTTGTGCTTGGCGAACAAGGTGAATAATTCGAGCTAAAGTCGTTTGGCTACCGACAGCCGCGGCACGAAATAGCACGGTACCATCCTGTACCACAGTACCTGCATGGACTTGATCCCCTTTGCTTTTTTGCTGTGGGATTGGCTCACCCGTTAGCATGGCTTCGTCTAACCAAACCTCGCCTTCGATAATTTCACCATCAACAGGGACACGGTCACCAGTTGCTAAGCGTAAAACCATCCCTTTTTTGACTTGCTCCAGTGGCATATCCACTTCGCCTTGCTCTGTGACAACACGGGCAGTTGGCGGTGTTAGGTCTAGCAAGCGTTCAAGGGCTTTTGATGAACGTTGGCGAGCTCGCTGTTCTAGGGCATGACCAAGGTTAATAAGACCGATGATCATAGCACTGGCTTCATAATAAAGGTGGCGAGCTTGGTCTGGGAATAACTCAGGCCAAATATTCACCACAATCGAATAAAGCCAAGCCGCTCCTGTTCCTAACGCAACTAAGGTATCCATAGTGGCGCTGCCATTTTTCAGGCTTTGCCATGCATTACGATAAAAGTGCCCCCCTGCAAATACCATTACCGCAAGGGTTAATGCACCAATGGTGAGCCAAATGGTATGGTTTTGCTCAGTCAGCACCATGTTATCGCCCATCATCCCCCATACCATCACTGGGATACCAAGGGCAAGAGCTAATGCCGATTGCCAGCGGAAGCGGCGCATATTGGCTTGCGCGACTTCTTGTTGGCGCTCACGGCGTTTGGTTTCATCTTGAATGATCTCCGCGCCATAGCCTGCTTTGACAACCGCGTCGATTAAATCATTTGGTTCAGCAGTTCCGGTGACTAAAGCACTGCGCTCTGCTAAGTTGACACGTGCATTTTCAACGCCCGGTACGCTATTTAAGGCTTTCTGGACTTTGTTGACACAACTGGCACAGGTCATGCCATCGAGCAGTAACTGTATGCTGTCATCCATTGGGCTAATTTCAGGCTGTTCACCTAAATCAGACTCTTGTGCCGGGATCTCACAGATTGCCGCTGAATCAGCTTCCGGCTGTTCAGTTGTGGTACTCAGCGGCTCAGTTTTTGGGTGAGATTCATTCTCAGTGGCTTGGTAGCCAGCGGCTTGAACCGCAGCAATTAAGGCATCTACGGAGGCCGTACCACGAACAACAGCGGTTTGGGTATCGACAGTTGCGCTTTCAACACCATCAACCGCTTCTAGCGCTTGTTGTGTTTTAGCGGCACATTTCATGCAAGTTAGACCCGAAAGGGCTAAAGTGATCGCTTTTGTTTGAGCCAGTTCTGCATTGTAGCCAGCTTGTTGAACGGCAGCGATTAACGTTTGCGCATCCGCAGTGCCATATACCTTGGCGCTAGTCGTATCGACAACAGCAGTGGCGACACCGTCAACCTCTTCGAGTGCTTTTTGTGTTTTACCCGCACATTTCATACAATTGAGGCCAGAAAGTTGTAATTCGATATCTGGGGCTGTAGCCACTTCAGCTTCATAACCTGCGTCAACGATGGTTTTAATTAAATCAGCCACATTGGCATCACTTTCCATCACGGCATAATCGATAGTGACTTTTAAGTTAGTGACATCACCGCGCCCTTCGAGCGCTTTAGTGACTGAGCCGACACAGTGCATGCAGCTTAGCCCCTGTAATTTTAAAATAATCATGTTACTCATTTTGCAGCCTCCAAAACCCGTTTGATGTATTGGGTCTATAACTTTATCTACAATTAGGTCTATAATTCGACAATGAACAAAGGTTACACCTTCCAGCAAGGTTAAGGTCAAGAGGAATTATGAATATTAGTGAAATTGCCAAAAAAACGGGCCTAACTGCAAAAGCTATTCGTTTTTATGAAGACAAAGGGCTAATTACACCGCCTGAAAGAGGGGAAAATAGCTACCGTTATTATCAGGAGCGTCATTTAAACGAACTCGTATTGCTCAAACAGGCAAAAGATGTGGGTTTTACCTTGGATGAATGTGGCGAACTGTTAGGTTTATTTCGTAATCCAACCAGACATAGTGCGGATGTAAAAACGACAACGATAGCGAAGATAAATGAAATAGAGCAGACAATCGTTAAATTGTCTGCTATTCGAGATACATTACAAGAGCTCGTGGACGTATGCCCTGGGGATGATGGTGCGGATTGCCCAATTATTGACCACTTGGCACGTGGGTGCTGTCATCATGCGAAGGCTTAACCTGCAAGGTGATGCCGTCTACTGCGATGACCACCACTTCTGTATTGGCACTTAATGGCGTGTCGCTATAGACACGCCAACTGCCATCCGCAAGGCGTACACGGCTAAAACCTTCTTCAGTATCTGACAACAAACGGCTTTTAACACCGATGAGTTGATGGCTAATTTGGTTGACGTTATCTGCCTTATTTTTTTGCTTATTCCTCAACCAGTTGCGCCATAACACAGCAGAGACAACGGTAAAAATGGCAAATAAAATCCCTTGCCACTCCCAACCGATAAATGGCAGTGCCCAAGCGATAACCCCAACAAGCACCGCAGCAATACCCGACCATAAAAGATAGCCTGCGGTACCAAGAAGTTCACCAATCAGCAATAGCCCACCAAGGCACAGCCAAAACCATGCGGGTTGAGCACTGATAAGCTCTATCATTCTTTTACCTGCTTTTTCATGGCACTGGTTTTCTTGCTTTCGCCGATTAGCTCAGTAATCCCACCAATTGCGCCCATTAAATTACTGGCTTCTAATGGCATCATGATGACTTTGCTGTTTTCGGCAGAACCAATACTGGTCAGTGCATCGGTGTATTTTTGCGCCACAAAGTAATTAATAGCCTGCATATCACCAGCGGCGATAGCTTCAGATACCATTCGTGTCGCTTTTGCTTCCGCTTCCGCGGCTCTTTCACGCGCTTCGGCTTGTAAAAATGCCGACTGGCGTTCCCCTTCGGCTTTGAGAATTTGTGACTGTTTTTCACCTTCAGCTTTTAAAATTGCCGCTTGGCGGATCCCCTCGGCCTCAAGAATATCGGCACGTTTAGTACGTTCAGCCTTCATCTGCGCATTCATCGCACTAATCAATTCTTTTGGTGGCTTCACGTCACGAATTTCGATACGGGTAATTTTGACACCCCAAGGGTTGGTTGCTTCATCCACCACGTGCAACAAGCGGCTATTAATGGAATCACGTTGTGACAACATTTCGTCTAGTTCCATGGAACCTAATACGGTACGAATATTTGTCATGGTTAAATTCAATACCGAAAGCTCAAGGTTGCTAACCTCATAGGCTGCACGTACTGGGTCAACGACTTGGATAAAGCAGACAGCATCAATAGTGACGTTGGCATTATCGCGAGAAATAACTTCTTGAGATGGGATATCAAGGACTTGTTCCATCATATTGATGCGACGGCCAATTTTGTCCATAAATGGGACAATAATATGTAAGCCGGGTTGCAACGTACGGGTATAGCGACCGAAGCGCTCAACGGTCCATTGAAAGCCTTGCGGTACTGTTTTAACACAGGTAAAAACAATAACGACAGCGACAAAAATGATAATCGGTATTGCACCAAAGGCGAACAAGTCCATATTTAACCCTTAATTAGTAAAGTAATGAATATACTTGGCGACGGTATTTACTGGCAATTGCATCACCGGTTCCCATTGCCGACATAATATCCATCATGGTTTTTCTTACTGCACCGTCACCCGCACCCAAGTCGGTACGTAAAAAGCCGAATAACATTTCCAACGCTTCTTCGTTGCGGTTCACCTCATGCAGTTTTAGGGCTAATTGAACCGCTAACGTTGTATTTTGTGGATCTTGATTGAATTCATCTTGTAATTGCTGAATTTCAGGGGTGTCCGCAGCTTGCTTCAATAATTCAATTTGTGCGATTAAACCTTGGTAACGACTGTCTTTATCCTGTAATGGGACAGCTTCTAAAGTAGCTTGTGCGTCATCAACGAGATTTAAACCGATTTGTGTTTCTGCCAATAATAACGTGATGTCGCTATTTTTGGGGTTCAACTGATGGGCTTCTTTTAACAATGGCAGCGCTTCTTGTGTTTTACCTTCTGCAATTAATTCAGCAGCTTGTGCTGCTTTCATTTCTTCTGGGCTTGGCAGCACACGAGATAAAATTTCCAACACCACCTCTTCTGGTTGTGGTCCTTCAAAGCCATCAACAGGGCGGCCATTTTGTAATACATACACAGTAGGGATCGCTTTTAAGCCAAACTGGCTTGCGATCATTTGTTCTTCATCACAATTAACTTTAGCTAAAATAAATGACCCTGCGTAGTCGTTGGCAATTTTTTCCAACATGGTCCCGAAATCTTGGCAATGAGGGCTACGCGGTGACCAAAAGTAAAACATGACAGGTAAGTTCATTGATTGTTCAATGACTTGGTGTAGGTTGGTTTCGTTAATATCAATTATCTGAGCGTTAGCAAACATAAGAAGTCTCTTTTGAATTTGTTATCAATAGAATTTGTGAGCAATAATAATAAAATGGGGCTGATTTTGCTTTTTTCAAGCTTTTTTCCCCTGATTTGCCAGTATTTTATCCATTATTTTGTCAGGTAAAATACGTTTTAAGATACGCACTGCGACGGTTAATAACGTGACAGAATAGCGTACTTTTGGGCGCGAGCTTTCTAACGCATGGATCAGTTTTTCTACCACATGTTCTGGTGTTAAGGTGAAACGTGAAGCAATACCTGGGTTTTTAACGGGTTTATCTTTTTGTGTTTGTTCAACATTTTGAGTAAAAGCCGTATGAATCGGGCCCGGTTCAATCAAACTCACTTTCACCCCTGTTCCTGCCAATTCTAAGCGTAGTGCATCGGACCAGGCTTCCAATGCGTATTTGCTGGCAGCATAAGCGCCACGTCCGGGAGTTGAAATAACCCCCATCACTGAACTAGTTTGGATAATTCGCCCTTCATGGTGCGCTAGCATTGCAGGTAATAGCAAAAACGTTAACTGGTGAACACCAAAAAAGTTAGTGGAAAACTGGGCTTCAAGTTGTTCGCGGCTGACGCTATTTAATGGGCCATACACCCCAAAACCAGCGTTGTTGAATAATCCGAAAAGGCGGTGATTACAGAGTGTTAACACCGTTTGAGCCGCGGTTTCTATGCTATCCTTATTATCGAGGTCAAGGGAGACAGTGTCATAACCTAGCTCTTTTAGGCGTAAAATATCGCTTTCTTTACGGCAGGCAACAATAACATGGTAGCCACGCTGCCGAAGTGTCTGTGCAGCACAAAAGCCAATACCGCTTGATGCTCCTGTGACCAGGACTGATTTTTTGTTTCGTGCCGATGTTTGCATAACTTTACCTTGGTTTCATGCAACTGAATCTATTTCGGGTATAAAAGAGCGTTTTAGTACCCTTGTTTAACGTCTGTTTTATTTGCTAGACGGTAAAATATGTTCGAAAAGCTGTTTTTCCATAAAATCAGCAATGGATGGCTGGGCTTCAACGGTAGGGTGAATACCATCTTGTTGTATCCATTCAGGCTTAGTTATCACGGTTTCCATATAAAACGGCAGTAATGGGATTTGATTACTTTGCGCCAATTTCGGATAGACTTTTTCGAAACTTGTCGTATAACGTTTTCCATAGTTAGGTGGAATGCGAATTTGCATTAAGAGCGGTTTCGCACCGGATAGCACGATTTGATCGATAATTTGCTGTAAATTAGCTTCGAGTTGTTCAACTGGGAGACCTTGTAAGCCATCATTTGCACCTAATTCGATCAATACCCAGTTAGGTTTGTTTTGTTCGAGTAAAACGGAAAGGCGTTCTAACCCCTGTGCAGAGGTATTCCCACTAATACTACCGTTAACAATAGCAACGGGTGGGGAAAGTTTCTGCCAACGTTCGGCAAGCAAGGAGGCCCAAGCCTGCTCAGCCGGTAAACGGTAGCCTGCACTTAGGCTATCACCTAAGATTAATAGCTTAGTTGACGCAAGTGCGTGCCCACTTGCAGTCAGTAACAGGAGAAATACCAATATATGTCGGCGAATAATATTCTTGAAGTTCATCATCTCATTAAACGTGTTGGTCAAGGTGAACATGAACTGACTATATTGCAAGGTGTTGAGCTAATTGTCGAGTCCGGGCAAACAATTGCTTTAATTGGGGAGTCAGGTTCGGGGAAATCAACCTTGCTAGGGATTATTGCGGGGTTGGATGACGGTTCCAGTGGAACGGTTAATTTATTAGGTCAAGACCTCACTAAAATGGACGAAGAGCAGCGGGCACGCTTACGGGCACAAAGTGTCGGTTTTGTGTTCCAATCCTTTATGTTGATCCCAACCTTAAATGCCATTGAAAATGTACAACTTCCTTCTTTGTTACGTGGCGAATCTGAGTCTGAAAGTTATCAACACGCGGCGAGTTTACTGACGGATTTAGGCTTAAAAGATCGCCTAAAACATATGCCACCACAGTTGTCAGGGGGGGAGCAACAGCGTGTTGCACTTGCTCGTGCCTTTAATGGCCGCCCACAGATTTTATTTGCTGATGAACCAACGGGAAATCTCGATCGCCACACAGGGGATAAAATTGCAGATTTACTGTTTGATATGAATAAACAGCACGGGACGACCCTTATTTTAGTGACTCACGATAACGAGCTGGCTGCGCGCTGCCAACGCCGTTTGCGCTTGGTCGATGGGCAGTTGAGGGAAGAAGCATGATTTGGCGTTGGTTTTGGCGTGAATGGAAAACCCCCTCGTTACTGATTGTTTGGCTTGCACTCACCCTTGCTGTTGCTTGTGTACTGGCTTTAGGGCGAATTAGCGATCGCATTGAAAATAGCATGAGTTACCAAAGCCGTGAGCTATTAGCGGGTGACTTAGTTTTACGATCTTCTCATCCAAGCGACCCAGCATGGTTACAAGAGGCCCAAAAAGAGGGTTTAACGTTAAGCCAACAAATATCATTTTCTACTATGGCTTATGCGACGGAAGATGAAGACGCTCGGCCACAACTGGTGTTAGTGAAAGCAGCGGATAAGGCATATCCATTATATGGTGAGCTTATCACTGAACCTGCTGGGTTAACCCCGACAAAAGGGGAGATACTAGTCGCACCACGGTTATTAGAATTATTGAACCTCAATGTAGGGGATAACATTGATATCGGAGATGCGACGCTAAAAGTTTCGGGTAAACTAATTCAAGAGCCTGACAGCGGTTTTAACCCGTTCCAGATTGCTCCAAGAGTATTGATAGCAATTGAAGATGCACCATTAACGGGAGCAATTCAATTAGGTAGCCGGTTAACTTATCGCGACATGTTTGCCGGCGATCGCCAGCTTATTGATGCATTTCAACAAAAATATGAGCAAGATCTGCGAAATGATCAACGTTGGTATACATTAAGCGAAGATAACGGCGCAGTAGGGAAAACGTTTCAACGTGCTCAACAATTTTTATTGTTGTCAGTTTTATTAACCCTGCTGCTAGCCATTGCTGCGGTCGTGGTTTCAATGACGCATTATTGCCGCAGCCGTCATCAACTAATCGCAGTATTAAAAACTCTAGGCGCAGGGCGTAGCGCATTACGTCAGTGGATTATTGGGCAGTGGTTAGTGATTTTAACCGCTGCGGCTTTACTCGGCTCATTATTAGGTTTGGCTTTTGAAGGCATTTTAATGCAAATCTTAGGGGCTATGTTGCCGAAGGAATTGCCGCCTGCGAGTTTGATGCCTTGGGTTTGGGCGATTGGTACATTATTTATTATTGCGATTATTGTTGGCAGCCGTCCCTATTACCAGCTGATGGCAACTCAGCCTTCTAGAGTATTACGTGAAGATGCCAAATCACCCGTTTGGCCGCTATATTACTATCTGCCGATTGTTATTTTAATTGTGGTTGGCGGCTTATTTGTGTTTGCTGGCGTTAACCCTCTGCTGTGGTCAATTTTGGCGGGTATTGTCGTGGTTGCCGTTCTACTTGCGCTGATTGGTTGGGTAGGCTTATGGGGGCTACGCCATATTAAGTTCCGTCAATTAAGCTTGCGTTTATCTGTTAGCCGTCTATTGCGCCAGCCGTTGCAAACCATCACACAAATGAGTGCTTTTTCGTTGTCATTTATGTTATTGGCGCTGCTGATTTTAGTGCGTGGTGATTTGCTTGACCGTTGGCAGCAGCAATTACCCGCAGATAGCCCGAATTATTTCTTGATTAATATGAACCAGTCACAGCTTGAGCCTGTTACCAAGCTATTAGCTGAGTTTGACGTGAAACCCACAGAGTTCAACCCTGTGGTGTTAGCGCGTTTAACCGATATTAATGACCAGTCAGCGATTGAGTGGGCGGATCAACGTGATCCAAATAATAATACGGTACGACGTGAATTGAGCTTAACTTGGCAATCTGATTTAGCGCCAGCCAATGTGGTTGATGAAGGGACATGGCCACCGAAAGCGGGAGAAGTCTCAATTGAACAAACGGTCGTTAAAGAACTCGGGTTGAAATTAGGCGATAAACTTACATTTAGCGCAGGGGCTCAGGTCTTTAGTGCAACAGTCAGTAGTATTCGTACGGTTGATTGGGAAAGCCTGCGACCGAACTTCTATTTTATTTTCTCTGAAGAAAGTCTGTCTCAAATGCCGGCTACTTGGCTGAGCAGCTTCCACTATGAAGGTGATGGGCAGCTATTAACGCAACTTAGCCGCCATTATCCAACCATTAATGTGCTCGATACTGGTGCAATTATCACCCAAATTCAGCAAATTCTTCAGCAAGTGAGCCAAGCCTTAGAAGTGATGGTGGTATTGGTTATTTTCTGTGGCTTGTTACTGCTGTTGGCACAAATTCAAGTGGGAATGAGCCAGCGAGAGCGGGAGCTTGTGGTATACCGAACGTTAGGCGCCAGCAAAAAGTTAATGCGTAGAACATTATGGAGCGAATTTGCATTACTTGGCTTAATGGCAGGGCTTGCGGCGGCATTTGGGGCAGAAATTGCATTATGGTTGTTGCAAAGTAAAGTGTTTGACTTCCCTTGGCAGCCAGAATGGCGTATGTGGGTATTATTGCCTTTGTGCGCGGCAATTCTATTGTCTATTTGTGGTAGTTGGTTAGGACTGCGTTTATTAGGGACGGGGAGTCAGCACCGTCGTTTACCTAATAGTTAAATGCTCGTCATACTTCGAGTTGCATGGTCATTGACTGCGCTTAGATAGGTTGATCTACATGCAACTCGAGTTATTTAGAATATGGTGGTATTAGGGAAATACCTTAATACCACTATTTATTGAATATTCTAAAAACAACCTGTTTTTCAGTAAAATAACTGTCTCCAATCCTTCATAAAAGCTTCATTCATCGACGTTATGATTCCGCCATCAATTATTGATAGCCTTAAAATGGAAACATAACAATGCAGAATAACCATTCGATTAAACGTAAACTGGGCTCGTTATCTTTATTGGCTGGTTTAATTTCATTTAGCATCACCGGGTTTGCACAACAAGAAGTGCCAGCAACGTTAGCGGGTCACTCCATTCTTCCTGTTAATTCAACGGTTTCTTCCCCCGAAGGTGCACCTTCAGACATGCAAGTGAGCGGTAAATTTACCACTGGCGTTCGTGTTGATAGTTTGGGGAAAGTGGAAGGTAAATCCGCAGATCGCCCAACAGGAATGTACATTCCAATCAAAGGCCAGCCACGTCAAGGGCACTCGGGTATTAAACGTATGGCGGATGGCACTTACTGGGTTTTAACTGATAATGGATTCGGCAACAAAGCCAATTCTCCTGATTCGATGTTGTATGTCACTCAATATGATATTGATTTTCAATCAGGTAATACAACGCCATTAAAAACGGTTTTCTTCCATGACCCCGATAAAATTATCCCTTTTCATATTACGAATGAGAGCACAAAAGAACGCTATTTAACAGGCAGTGATTTTGACCCTGAAAGTTTTCAATTTGCGGGTGGTGCTCTATGGGTTGGCGATGAGTTTGGCCCTTACCTAATCAAAATGGATTTGGATGGCAAAGTATTAGCTTTATTTGAGACACAAGTAGATGGAAAGAAAGTCGTTTCTCCTGATCACTACCAAATCACAACACCGGGTAAACCCGCAGATAAAGTGAATTTCCAAGTCAACCGTTCAAAAGGTTTTGAAGGTATGGCGTCATCGCCAGACGGTTCTAAGCTCTACCCAATGCTAGAAGGGGCGATTTGGCTTGATGACAAACAAGATTATGAACATGTTGATGGCAAACGCGCAGCACGTATTCTTGAGTTTGATGTGAAAAAACAAAATTGGACAGGCAGAAGCTGGTTGTATGTCTTTGAAGACAATCAGAATGCCATTGGTGACTTTAACTTAATTGATGATACCCACGGCCTAATCATTGAGCGTGATAATGGTGAAGGTACAGCAGATAAAGCCTGCACGGCGGGAAGCAGTAATACTGAAAATTGCTTTAGTAATTTAGCTAAATTCAAGCGTGTTTATCGTATTGAATTTTCAGATAACAATATAGGTAAACCAGTAGATAAGCAGGCTTATATTGATTTAATGAATATCAAAGACCCGAACAATATGGCAAGAAAACCGCTTAATGACGGAGTGTTTACTTTCCCATTCTTCACTATTGAAAACGTGGATGTGGTTGATAGTGAACACATTATTGTTGGTAATGATAATAATTATCCGTTTTCATCTAGCCGTGAGCCAAATAAAGCGGATGATAATGAGTTTATCTTATTAAACGTCCCTGAGTTGTTAAAACCGTAATTGATTTTGCGCCACCATTTAATTTTTTCGGTGGCGCAAATAAGCAGTATGTTTTGATCCAATATCTGGTCTTAAGCTTGTTTTCCCTTTGGTTTTAATTTTCCCGAGCTAATCACTCGGGATTTTTTATTTGTGATTGAGAGCAGGGGGCTTCATCATCAAAGTAAGGAATAAAATAACCACAACGGGAGCCGCGATAACCAAAAAAGCAGGGGTGAAACTTCCTGTGAAATCTTTTATTGCACCCGCAATAAAAGGCGCTAAGCAGGCAACCGTTGAAATTAAATTTACGACAGAGAATAGTTCTAAGTATGGGCCTCGGCCGAAATAATTTGACAGTAAAACACTGGATGCCAAAAAGGTCATGCCGTAGCCAATACCAACGCATAACACAAATAAAATAAGCCAAAGCCATGAGGTGGCAATACTGAGGAAAATGACACCTAATACCATGATAATTAGGCTACCGATTAATAGTTTCTTCGGTTCTAACCATTCGCCTGCGGCTCCACCAATAAACCTTGAGAATGCATTCACAAATGCCATTGTGCTTAATAATGAAACCGCCACTGTCATGCCAAAGCCGCGCTCTTCAATATGGGCGACAGCAAAACTGTTAACGGTGATACCACACCATAAAAACGAGGTATAAGTCGCAGCAATCAAGTAGAACTGCCATGTACGTAGTGCTCTGCCGACTGTCCATACTTCTGCAGTGCGATAAATAGGTTTACTTGCGTCACTAACTTGTTTTTGCATTACCTTTTTTGCGTGCTCTTGCTCTTTTTTACCTTCTCGCAGCATAAAAATCGTGATTAACGTGACAATGCTAAGATAAACGGCACATAGAACCCAATGCATACGCCATGAGCCTAATTGGTTTGAGGCGTAAAAGTAAATCCAAGGGCCTGCAACACCCCCCAATCCCCCGATGGTGAAATATAACCCAAAGGCAAGGGATTGTTTTTCAAATAGCCGCGAAAGTACATAAGTCCCCGGAACCGTGGCGAGTAAGGTGAAACCAATACCAATCAATGCAGTACCTAAAAAATAGGTGCTGATGGCTTGTGTGGAATAAAGGCTATAAAAGCCAGCAACAAAGACACTGGTGCCTAGCAATAAAGTGGCTCGTACACCCACTTTGCGGATTAACAGAGACGGGAGAAAACTCGCCAGCCCGCAAGTTAAACCCAGTAGCGTAAAACCAAAACCAGCCTCACTCCAGCTCCATTTGAGCTCACTAATCATCTCAGGTAAAACCACGCCAAGAGAGGTAAAGGTTGTCGCGGTGGCTAAAAAATAAACCAGCCCTAACAGAATAAGAATGCACCACTGATAAAACGGACTAAAAGTCTGCGAGGACATATTGACTCCAGTAATGCCGCACACCTTAAATCAGGATATTTGTTTTCTGGATGACGGCGAAAATAGCATAATGCCCGAAAATAGTTTCGGGCATCGAATCGGGCTATTTTCCCTATTTATTGATGAGAGTACCAGTCTAATTTTGCATTTGCCCACTCAATGCCACTTTTGTACTCATTTGGCAGAAGTGGGATCAAAGCCGCCAGTGTGGCAGATAATTGGTGGCAGTCACGATGGGAAAGGTTTAAATGACCCACTTTTCGGGCAGGGCGTACCTCTTTTTCATACCAGTGAAGGTGAACGAGGGGTAAGCTCAGCCAGTCTATATTTACATCAGTGCCGATTAAATTGACCATCACGGCAGGGCTATATACCTCTGGAGATGGCATTGGCAGGTTTAAAATAGCACGTAGATGTAACTCAAACTGGCTAATGGATGCGCCATTTTGTGTCCAATGGCCGCTATTATGTACTCGAGGCGCAATTTCGTTAATCAGCAAGTTATTGCCCACGACAAAGCATTCCATTGCCATCACACCGATATAACCAAGTTCATCCATCACTGCGCTGAGCATAGCTTGAGCTTGTTCTTGTTGCGGATTAGTTGACTTAGGGAAGGCCACACTGGTACGCAAAATGCCTTCTTGGTGTAAATTATGGGTGATCGGGTAAAAAACGGATTCCCCCGCTGCATTTCGTGCACCAATGACAGACACTTCCGCGTCAAAAGGGATACCTTGTTCAACGATGCATTCACCATAAATTTCAGCAGGCAGGTTTTTTTCATCACCAGGGCGAACACGCCATTGACCTCGCCCGTCATAGCCACCAGTTCTACGTTTTACAATGAGAAACTCACCGAGTGTGGCAAACAGCTCAGGCCATTGTTCAGGGGATTCTAATAATGCCCAAGGTGCAGTAGAAAGTTGTAAACTATCAAATAAGCTTTTTTGTGGAAACCTATCGGCTAAACGTGGAAAAATATCACGGTTAATAAAGGCATTATGGCGAGCTAATTCTTTTGTTAGCGGGGTTTCTGGCCAACGTTCAATTTCAGCGGTGATGACGCTTTGCTGATAAGGAACCGCTTCAGGTTCTGCATCAAGCCCTACAGGAAAAACAGCAATGCCTAAAGGCTCACCCGCTTGACGAAGCATGCGGCCGAGTTGGCCATTACCAAGCACACAAACGGGTTTCATTATGCTTCCCTCGGGTCTGGGTTGTTCAGCACATCATTGGTTTGGGCTTCTCGCCACGCTGAGAGGCGGTTGAAAATAGCAGTATCACTTATTGCTAATACTTGAGCGGCTAAAAGTGCTGCATTTGCGGCACCTGCTTTGCCGATGGCTAGTGTGCCTACAGGGATACCTTTAGGCATTTGCACGATAGAATATAGGCTGTCAACACCACTTAATGCAGCGCTTTGTACAGGAACACCAAAAACAGGGACTAATGTTTTAGCGGCGATCATTCCTGGTAAGTGAGCAGCGCCACCAGCACCTGCAATAATCACATCAAACCCATTTTTTTTCGCATTTTCAGCAAAGGAAAATAATTTATCCGGGGTGCGATGTGCAGAGACGATTTCGACGTGAAAAGGGATTTGGAGTTCTGTTAATACATCAGCTGCGTGCTGCATTGTCGTCCAATCACTTTTCGAACCCATAACAATGGCGATTTTTGCCGCAGATTGAGCAGGAACTTGGGCAGTCATTTGGTGCTTTCCTGTATTGAAAAAAACATCACCCTGAGGTGGGAAATTGAATTGTCTCGATCATATCATGGTAAAGCAGCAAGGAAAACGTTTGCGTGATTAATAAGTGAGCAAACAGTTGTGGCGATATATTAAAAATGGTTCGTTAGGCAAAATTACTCGAAAGGAAAGAAAATCAGTTCAATACCTTGCTCGTTTATTACAAAGGCGGAACCTTCATAGTGCCAAGCACCTAATACACCCCGATAATGCAACTTGCCTCCAATATTTACTTCATGAATAGCAGGGCGGTGAGTATGACCATGGATCATCCATTGCGCTTGGTGCCTTTGTAATGCATCAATAACGGCTTGTGAATTGACGTCCATAATCGACTCGGCTTTCATGCTGCTTGCATACTGGCTATTTTGGCGCATTTTTTGCGCGATACGGCGACGCACAAAAAGAGGGAGTAACAAAAACAGCCGTTGAACCCAAGGGGTATGAACTTTTTTACGGTAATTTTGATAGGCAGCATCGTCAATACATAATGTATCACCATGCAGAATTAAAATGCGCTTGCCGTAAAGTTCGAGCAATGTTTCCTGCGGGAGTATGGTCATGCCACACTGTTTCGCATAGCGTTGACCGATTAAAAAATCCCGATTTCCATGAATGAAATAGCAGGGAATTCCACGGTCAGTGAGTTGTTTGAGTTCGTTGGCAACTTGTTGATGTAGCGGATTGTTATCATCATCGCCCACCCAATAATTAAAAAAATCACCGAGAATATATAGGCTTTCGGCATGGATGGCTTGCTGTTGAATAAAATTAATAAAACCGGCGGTGATCGCCGGTTCATCTTCACTCAAATGCAAATCTGCAATGATGTAAGTGGACATGCGTTCAGGTTTACTCGCTGACAGTCACTTTTTCAATGATGACGTCTTCGCGTGGAACGTCTTGGTGGAACCCGCTGCGGCCAGTTGAAACACCTTTGATTTTGTCAACAACATCCATGCCTTCAACGACTTCAGCAAATACACAGTAGCCCCAGCCATCTGGACGCTCTGAACGGAAGTTCAAGAAGTCGTTGTCAACAACGTTGATAAAGAATTGTGCTGTTGCTGAATGAGGGTCGTTAGTACGAGCCATTGCCAAAGTACCACGGGTATTTTTTAAACCGTTGTTTGCTTCGTTTTTAATAGGCGCTTTAGTGTTTTTTTGTTCCATTCCTGGCTCAAAACCACCGCCTTGGATCATGAAACCATTAATAACACGATGGAAAATGGTATTATTGTAAAAACCTTCACGGCAGTAAGTTAAAAAGTTTTCGACTGTAACGGGTGCTTTATCGTCAAACGTTTTGATAACAATGTCACCGTGATTGGTATGAAATGTAACCATAATAGCTATCCTGAATAATTGTTTTTTGTGCGCTAACTTGCGAAAGCGTTAAGATCAGCACGTTTATATCACAGATAAAACCTGACTTGAAGCGGAAGGAAGCTTAGTCGGCCGTTTATAGCATAATAGATGTGTATTAAACCTAATCAATAAACTGAAAAGGAAGCGGGTAAACCCTTGCATTCTTAAGGTGATCGGGGTTCAATAACATGATATTTTATCGGTAGAAATCGATAATCATTTTTCAAATAAATGGAAAAGTTCAGATGCTACAAATTTTTAATACACTAAGTCGTCAAAAAGAAGAGTTTAAGCCCATCCACGCAGGGAAGATTGGGATGTATGTGTGTGGCATCACTATCTACGACTTGTGTCATATCGGCCACGGCCGTACATTTGTGGCATTTGATGCAATTAGCCGCTATTTACGTTATTTGGGTTATGACTTAAATTATGTACGCAACGTCACCGATATTGACGATAAAATCATCAAACGTGCAGCAGAAAATAATGAAAGCGTCGAAGCGCTAACAACGCGTATGTTGGCTGAAATGCACAAAGATTTCGATGCCTTAAATATTTTACGCCCTGATAGCGAACCACGAGCAACGCGTCATATTGGTGAAATTATTGAATTAACCCAAAGCTTGATAGAGCGTGGTCATGCTTATGTCGCTGCGAATGGCGATGTGATGTTTGAAGTCAAAACCGACCCAAATTACGGTCTATTATCTCGCCAAGATTTAGAGCAGTTGCAAGCAGGTGCTCGCGTCGAGGTCGCTGATGTAAAACGCAACCCAATGGATTTCGTCTTGTGGAAAATGTCTAAAGAAGGCGAACCAAGTTGGGAATCCCCATGGGGTTTAGGTCGCCCAGGCTGGCACATTGAATGTTCGGCAATGAACAGTAAAACGTTAGGCAACCATTTTGATATTCACGGTGGCGGCTCTGATTTAATGTTCCCACACCATGAAAATGAAATTGCTCAATCTACCTGTGCTCATGATGGCCCTTACGTGAACTACTGGATGCACTCCGGTATGGTCATGGTAGACAGAGAGAAAATGTCTAAATCTCTCAATAACTTCTTTACTATTCGTGACGTACTTGAGTATTACGACGCAGAAACAGTGCGTTATTTTCTGTTATCAGGCCATTACCGCAGCCAATTAAACTACACAGAAGAAAATTTGAAGCAGGCACGTTCAGCACTTGAGCGTATGTACACTGCATTACGTGGTACAGATAAGTCAGCCGTACCTGCTGGTGGTGATGAATTTAAAGCACGTTTCATTGAAGCGATGAATGATGACTTTAATACACCTGAAGCCTATTCGGTATTATTTGATATGGTTCGTGAAGTTAACCGCCTGAAATCAGAAGATATGTCAGCAGCAAATGGTATGGCTGCACAATTGCGTGAGTTAGCAAGCGTGCTGGGTTTACTAGAACAAGACCCAGAAGTCTTTTTAAAAGGCGGCGCACAAACTGAAGATGATGCGGAAGTGGCAAAAATCGAGGCATTAATTCAACAACGTCTAGATGCACGTAAGAATAAAGATTGGGCGCAAGCGGATGCGGCTCGTGATGAACTTACTGCCATGGGGATTGTGCTTGAAGATAGCGCACAAGGAACTATTTGGCGCCGTAAGTAAGTTTTACATTTAAAAATTAGCCCGTTAACAGTACTTAGCGCTACCAGCACTAGGTAATGTTAGCGGGTTTTTTATTGGTGTTGGCTAAATTTGAAAGAACTTACGTAATGGAGCGGTAATAATCGGATCACGTAATATGTAATTTAAACCGATTGATTAGACTGTTAATTGCTAACTAAGGAAAAACAAATGGAATCAAGCCGCAAGGACAATAATACACCACCACCCATCCCAATCCGAACAATGAGTCTTGGGCTAGGCGCTAATACTGAATATAAATCTGCAAGGGCTAGAATATCGGATAGTATGAGTCACATTAAAAATACCACCGTACCTACGCCTCAGAATACGACATCGACAAGATCGAGTATTTTTATTAGGGATCTGATTACTGGGTTTTTTTCGAGGCAAACAGTCAGCCATCAACAAGATGGAACTATAGCCCCTCGTTATGCTTTTAATTCTAGAACGGTTGATTCAAACCCAGCGGTTGAATGGGATGCTGCTACTTCAACACTGGCTACTCAATCAGTAAAATATATTGATAACTTTAATAAACTAGAAGAATTCACGAAACTGCAAAATTTCCAATATTGTGACCAACAAGAAGTTAAAGGCGCTCGTTTTTCTGATATTAAAACGGCTAAAGAAACGCAAGTTTGTATCACGGATAGTGCCGGTATTCAGATTGGCTTACCAGCAAATAGGGTAAAAGTTGGTGATGATAATTTATTTATTCGGTCACAATATCCTAAAAATATAGAGAATCAGTTACAGATGTTATATGAGAATAGAACCCCTATGCTATGTATTCTATCGTCTAATATGGATATACAGGGACGAACGTTACCGCCATATTTTCGGGTGAATGGTACGTATGGCAGGATGAAAGTTAACACAAAAGAAATTCAGCCGGGTGATGGTAAGCCAAATAAAATTGGTAGTTTAAATGTAAAACACTACAGTATGAAGCTGACCTATGATAAGAAACCCATTAATATTCCAGTTATTCATGTTGAAAATTGGACTGACAAAACAACCGCAAGTACGAAAGAATTAAAAGAATTAGCTAAGTATATGGCAGCTGGCATTGAGGAAAAAAGGCAATTTTATAAATTTGCTGGTAGCCGAGCGATCAATGATAAAGATAAATTGTTACCAATCATTCACTGTGCCGCTGGTATTGGTCGAACAGGGCAAGTTGCAGCAGCAATGCAGTTAATTAAACCTAATAATAAACTGAGCGTACAGGAGATTATTATGGATATGCGTAAAACGGGTTGTGACAGGATGGTTCAAAACGAGGAACAATTTAAGGGATTGCTTGAACTTGAAAAATTATTAAATGATGAAAAATTAGCACAATAAAAGTTATTGAAATACCCCCCAATTAAGGGGGGAATGAAACTTAAATTGGTGTGATTAAGCGATACTCGCCATTTCTTGTTGAGCTTCTTTAGGTGTTGCTTTTTTGACAATGGCATAAAGCACACCTGAAACCACCGTACCAGCCACTATCGCGAATAAATACATCAATACATGATTAATAGCTCCGGGTATTAACAGCACAAATAAACCACCGTGAGGTGCCATTAGCTGAATACCAAAGTACATGGATAGCGCCCCTGTTATTGCGCCACCAATAATGCAAGTAGGAAGAACACGAATCGGGTCTTTGGCGGCAAATGGGATTGCACCTTCTGAAATAAAACATAAACCGAGAACAAAAGAGGCTTTACCCGCTTCGCGTTCAGCAGGTACAAATTTATGTCGTGCTAATAGTGTTGCAACACCCATTGCCAGCGGTGGCACCATCCCCGCTGCCATAATTGCCGCCATTGGTGCATAGGTTTGTGAACTTAATAGACCGACACCAAAGGCATATGCCGCTTTATTGACAGGGCCTCCCATATCCGTACACATCATCGCCCCTAAAATTGCGCCTAAGATCACCGCATTAGTCGTCCCCATGGTATTTAGCCAGTTAGTTAGCCAATCCATTAACCACGCTACAGGGTGACCAATAACATAGATCATGGCTAAACCCGTAAATAAAGTGGAAATGAGTGGCACGATTAAAATTGGTTTTAACGCTTCCATAGTTTGTGGCAATTTTAATCGGGTGCTAATAAAGTGAGCACTATAACCCGCAAGGAAACCGGAAATGATCCCGCCTAAGAAACCGGCGCCTAAAGTGGTTGCAAGTACCCCACCGACTAAACCTGGGGTTAAACCCGTTCTGTCGGCAATGGAATAGGCGATATAACCGGATAACACGGGGACCATTAAGGCAAGGGCAGTTTGCCCGCCAATGAGGCTAAGCGCCCAAGCCAGTGATCCTTCTACATTGGATGCATCTAAGCCAAATGCAAATGAAAGCGCAGTACATAATCCCCCAGCGACAACCATGGGGAGCATATATGATACCCCGGTAAGTAAGTGCTTATACACTCCACGTTTTTCTGTCGATCTACTCGCTTGCGATGATGTTTTTCCGCTTTGTGGCGTGAATATATTCGCTTCTTTTACTGCTCTATCCATTTCTTGTGCTGTTTTCTTCAATGCGGCACTGGTGGAGGTGCGGTACATGGGTTTCCCCGCAAATTTATCCACATTGACTTCGATATCAGCTGCGACAATGACTAAGTCAGCTTGTGCAATTTCTTCTGGCGTAATTTCATTCCCAACCCCGACAGAACCACGGGTTTCAACTTTGATATTCCAGCCGCGTTTTTTTGCTTCAGCTTCAAGTGCTTCTGCGGACATATAAGTGTGTGCAACCCCTGTAGGGCAAGCTGTAACGGCTAATACAGAGTACGATTTCGTGTGTTGTGGCTCACTGATGTGTTGCTCACAAAGTGCGGCTTCATTAATTGCTGATGTTAGGAATTCAGCAGGTTGCCTAACAGCGATATCGGGGTGACCGAAATAGATTTTTTTATCTGCACAATTAAAATTTTCAGGTAACTCGGTATCAAAACAAATCACAATATCTGCATCAGTAAGTTGTTCAGTGAAAGTGATATTTTGTAAGGCAGATACATTCTTTAAAGCATCGATGGCTAGCCAGCAAATAGCAGGGCCGTGCTGGTGGCTTGGAGCGATTAATATTTTCATGTTTTTCATCCTCATTCAGCCGTAAACGGTTGTAAGTCAACCTTTGTCATCATATGTGCAAGTTGCGCTCGGTCAGTGATACCGACATTGGGTTGAGAGACTGCAAGCGCGGAGATAGCGGTAGCTAAGCGTAGTGTGTGCTCACTTGTTTGCCTCATCATTAACCCATAAATTAATCCACCAACCATTGAATCCCCTGCGCCAACGGTACTAATAACGTCACATTCAGGTGGTTTAGCAAACCAAGCGCCTGATGAATTGACCCACATAGCGCCTTTTTCGCCTAAAGAAACTACTACATGCGCAATACCTTGTTGGCGAAGTTGATTCGCGGCATCAACGATATCTTGATGAGTTGGGAGCGGTTTGCCTGCCCAAATTTCAAGTTCACGATGATTAGGTTTTACTAACCAAGGAGAAGCTTTGAGCCCAGCGACAAAGGCTTCGCGGCTACTATCAAAAATGACACACATGCACTGTTCTCTAAGGCGTAACATCCATTGAGTAAAGTCTTTTAAATCAACTCCTTGAGGCAAGCTCCCACTGACGCAAATCATATCAAACTGACCTGCCCAGCTAAGTGAGTCGGTGACGAAACGTTGCCAGTCCGCTTTAGTGACACTGAAGCCTGAGAAGTTAAAATCGGTAACTTCGCCTGTGTGCTCTGTCAGTTTCACATTGATACGGGTGCGGCCTTCAACAACTTGAAAGCGGTTAGCAATTCCTGTTTCGCTGAAAGCTTTTTGGAAACCATCTTGGTTTTCTTTGCCCAAAAAACCACCAACAGTGACATCAATCCCTAAATTTTTAAGTACTTTGGCCACATTTATGCCTTTTCCAGCGGCATGAAGCCCAGCCGTTTTGACTAAATTCACATCACCTCGATGAATATCAGGTAATAGCCCAACCAAATCATAGGCGGGGTTCAAAGTGATAGTGGCGACTCTTCTGCTCATGCGATTTCTTCTCCAAGACCTGAATTAATTGCCTCACCGATGGTAACGATGGCTTTTTGTGCATCTGTGCCTTCTGCGTGAATTCGTAAACGGTGCCCACATTTAGCGCCCAAACTAACAATTTTCATTAAGCTACGGCCATTTACGGGAGTTGCAGTACCATCAAGATTACTGACGGTAATTGTGCTTTCGAATTGCTTAATGGTGGTAACTAACTGGGTGCTAGGGCGCGTATGTAACCCATGTGGATTAAGAATGGTGAAGTCCTGAGTGATTCCAGATGTACTCGTATCCGATGATCCGTTTTCTTCGTGTGAGTTTTCACTGCGCAATAAACCAATTAGGCTGTTAACGTTACCATCATCGGAAATTAGATTTACTTCTTTATTTTTCAATAAGTCATTAATTTTTAGTAAAAAAGACTCTATTTGATAGTTGGCATAAGAAAGGGTGATCAGGGCATTGACTGGGTTATCTTGAAAGTTAAATGGATTTTTTACGGTCGCTATTGCAATTGCATTCTGAATATTTCCAATAGGGCTATCACTTAACCAAATACCTTGACCTAAATATGAAGGTGTTTGAGTGAGAACTTGGGTAATGAAGTCGGTGCTAACAGCTTGGGCGTTTTGTAGGTTAATAATATTCTGTATTTTTAATGTGTTTATATTATCAACACTGGCATTAACGGTGACCATAGAGTCATCAAGTTTCACCGGTTGAGTTTGGCGTTCACCCATTAGAAGTTGTTTTAAGGCTTCGGGAGTGTTTGCTTTGGCCATTGCATCCGCTGTGTGTTCATCACTGATTATATGGGTTAATTGACGAAGTAATTCGAGATGTTCGTTTGATTGAGCGGCAATGCCAATAACAATATAAGCAGTTTGGTTATCACCCCAATCAATACCATCAGGGAATTGGAAAACAGCAAAACCTGTTTTCAACACTTGGTCTCGTGTCTCTGTTGTCCCGTGTGGGATAGCGATGCCATTTCCCAAAAAGGTAGGAGCTTGGGTTTCTCGGTTAAGCATCCCTTGCGCATAACCGCTTTTTGCATAGCCAGCATTTTCTAATGCCTTAGCGACTTGTTCTATTGCATTTTTTTTATCAGATGCAGCAGCTGCAAGGTGGATATCACTTATTGGTAAGTTAAACATAATTTCTCCTGATTATTATTCATAGACGGATCAGCCAGAAGACTTGCAAGCGGACCTGATTATTTGTTAATCATGTTATCGTTAACAAGATTAGCTGAATCGTTTAGTCTTGTCTATGCAGTTAAGATGTGAAATACAAAAAATGAGATCTAAGTTAAATTTTTTTAAGGGGTGATTTTCGCATTTTTTATCTGTTTTAAGTTAAAGCTGAAGTGGTTGCTGAAAGTTTTTATTTATATAAAACAATAAATTAGTTTTTCAATATATTTGATTGCTTAAATGCTTAATACAGTAAAAATGATTTAAAGAAAAAATTCTTCTAGAACTTCAAAATGGCTTTGTCAGTCTTGTAATAAATCAGAATATTTTGAATTAAAGGGAGGGGGAGTGCATTGTTGATTCTAGAAAGGAGGTAAGCTGAAATTTTTCAGCTTACCTAATTGTATCTATTCTACAACTTTGATTTTTTCGCTGCCCATTGAAACGATTTTACCCGCTACAATTTTACAGCGCTTGCGTGTTTCGACCACGCCATCAACTTCAACTAAGCCATCTGCAATCATGGCTTTTGCCATTGCTCCGCTTTCAGCCCAGCCTTCAATTTTTAGCAAATCACACAGTTCGACGTGTGGATGGCCATCTAAATTGAATATATCCATGATAACTCCAAAATTACATTAAATATCGTGGTACTCTTCACATGCCTGAAGGGTATTTTGAATTAAAGTTGCAACAGTCATTGGGCCAACACCACCAGGAACAGGGGTTATCCAAGCGGCGTTTTTCGCGGCTTCGTCAAAATCGACATCCCCCGTGACTTTGCCGCTCTCTAAACGATTAATACCGACATCGACCACAATCGCTCCAGGTTTAATCCATTCACCAGGAATAAAATTGGGTTTCCCCACAGCGACGACAACTAAATCAGCATGGCGAACATGGTGTTCTAAATCTTTGGTAAAGCGATGCGTTACTGTTGTGGTGCAACCTGCTAGCAGAAGCTCTAGGCTCATTGGACGACCAACAATGTTGGATGCGCCAATAATGACGGCGTTTAAACCATAAGTGTTGATACCGCAACGCTCAAGTAGAGTAACAATCCCTTTGGGAGTGCATGGACGAAGGCGTGGTGCACGTTGGCACAAGCGACCAACATTATAGGGATGAAAACCATCAACGTCTTTGTCTGGATGAATGCGCTCAATGACTTTGACATTATCAATACCCGCAGGTAATGGTAATTGAACTAAAATTCCATCAATTTCAGCATCTTGGTTTAAATCATCAATTAGCTTGAGTAATTCAGCTTCTGTCGTTGTATCTGGTAAATCATAAGAACGTGAAATAAAACCGACTTCTTCACAAGCGCGGCGTTTGCTGCCGACATAGATTTGTGAAGCTGGGTTAGCGCCGACTAAAATAACGGCAAGACCGGGAGCACGTTTTCCCTGTTCTAAACGTAATTGTACTTTTTGGGCAACTTCCTGCCTAATTGTCTGCGCAATCGTTTTCCCATCAATAATTTTTGCTAACATCTGTAACTTAATCCATATATGAGACACGGTAATGGCTCTATTTTGTCAGAAGTTAGCGCCCTTGTCAGTTCAAACTGTTACATAAAATGAGCATATAGTTATTTTAGTAGCGAAAAGCCATTGACTCAGCGCTCAGCAACCGTATAATTCAACGCCATCAGCCAGATAGGCTGCCTGCATTATCAATGCGCCCTTAGCTCAGTTGGATAGAGCAACGGCCTTCTAAGCCGTAGGTCACAGGTTCGAATCCTGTAGGGCGTACCATTAATTTTCAATCACTTACCATCATTTAAAATTCTCCACTTTTGCTAACTGGGACGTATTTGGGACGCAAGTACCGAAAATCGTGTCTATTTGCTTCGCATGTTCAGTTAAATGATTAGGTGCTAAATGAGCATATCTTCTCACCATATCAACCGACTCCCAGCCGCCCATTTCTTGTAGAACTGAAAGCGGGACGCCAGACTGAATTAACCAACTAGCCCATGTATGCCGCAAGTCATGAAAGCGGAAGTTTTCTATTCCTGCTCTTTTTAATCCTGCATACCAAGCGTTATTATCATCAACTTGCTAGGGGTATTGCTGGTTATTGCCTGAAATCTGTATCTATCCTAGTATTTGTTTTCTATACAACTGGAGGGGGATATACGTAATTGGCTTGGGTACTTAATATATTTCTCTATTATATTCGCTATAGCAAAATGCACTATGACTATAACTCCAAATGCCAACATTCCAGGATGATGTTTTATCAATGAAAAATGGAGATTTTCAATGAAACCATGGAATCCTTGGGTTGGGATGACGGTGTTAGCCGTAATCATATTTCTAATAACGCATTGCACTTTGACTATGTTCCCAGGCTATGTGCCTCCAACTAATTAACTTTAATTTGCACTTCCGCTAAGCTAACATGACTGAAACTAATTGACGGGATGGTGAGATGAAAGGATACATAGTTGCTAGCTTGTTAATGATTGCCTGCTCTGGTTTTTATGCACATTCTAGTAATGGTATTGACCCATTAGTAGCAGATGGAAAAAGGTCTAATTATGGTGATTGGGATTTTCTTTATGCTGAAAAAATGAACTATGATTTATGTAAGCTATCAGTAGAGGCTATTTATACATCTGGCGCAATCGATCATAAATTGACATCAATAACTCATTTTGAAAACGCGCACACATTAATAACACAGACACCAAAACATGTAGTTAGGATTGATTGCAACGGACATGGTGGAAATATAATGATATTGACCGCTGATTATATTGTTCAATAGTTAATCTAGCATTAAGAGACTCTGAAATTAGTGGCTCGTCACTGGCTGGCAATACTCTAATAATGCCCATGAGATAAAAGTAACCACAATGCAGATAAGTATTGCGATACCTGCAGGACAATTTGGTCCTCTGAATAAATATCAATAAGTTACAGCAAAGAAAATAGAAAGAAAGCTACGAGTACGTAGCTTTGGTGAGTATTTATAGTAATTTAAATAACATTCGTTATTCTAGATAAGCCCCTCAGTGCTACAGCATGAATTACAGGTGAGACGCTTGTACAGCAGTTACCTAATACTGATAATTTATATTTTTTTGCTTGTTCAGAAATAGCAGTAAATAGGACGCAATTTTGAGTCATCATCCCGCATAATTCGATATGGTTAATATTATGGGTTATAAGCAAGTCATTGAGATTTGTTTCATCAAAGGAATTACCATGCTTTTTAGTCACAATCAAATGGCCTGGAGATAAGCTAGTGAGTTTAGAGATAAGTTCACAACCATCTGTTGTTTCATCAAAAAAAACGGCTCCTTGTGGTGATAAGTGTTGAATAAAAATCACAATATCACCAGTTCTTTCATACTCTGAAATTTTATTGGATATATGCTCCAAAGTAGTATCAATATTCCATAAGGGAAACCGACCATCAGAAAGATAGTCATTTTGTGCGTCAATGACAATTAATGCCTTGTCCATAATGCCTCATTAATTTTAGTTAAGTTCTATTTGAATATGAAATAGGACGATAGAAATTACAATAATTTTTGAGTGTTAAATATCAATTATAATCGGCAAGATTACAGCAAGGGTTAAGCCAGTAACGGTGAGGTTACGCTAAGGTTTAAAGAGATCACAGTGATCGTTAGTAATAAAAACAATGTGTTGCTGCCTATTGCCATTGGTCACTGAAACGATGACCAATTATCATTATTCTGGTTTTGTGACAAATTAAGCATTATCAATAGATTATATCTACATGCGGTATAATCCCGCATGTGGTCTACTGCAAACTATCTTATTGTGTTTTATCTATTTCATTAATTCTCTTTAAAGCACGAGAGATTACGTTATTAGCGTATTCCATTGAGCTAAGGTAGATAATATTATTTTTATCAAATCCCGTTCTGTTAAATTGAAACCTTAGACCTGGAGTGTAAATGAGCAGTTTTGCATTTTGAGAAATTAATTTTTCTATGTCTGACTCTGTATTATCAGGGTAAACTTCCCAATCTAAGTTAATTTTGTTTATCTTATTTTGTAGGGCTGAAACATAGTTATCAACTGTATAACCCATGGGAACGCTGTTCTTCCAAGTGTAGGGCTTCGGCTATAGATTAAATAAATTTTATTCTTTTCCATTTTGCTCCCTAAGATAAACCCCATATATGAAAATGATTATTATACTCATTAATGTAGGTGTCAATTTTATTGTTACCGTCACTTGTTTAGTTTTAGTTACTTAGATATAGCTACGAGCTTATGACCTGTCAGAAAGAAAACAATGTAATCGCTACAGGCACTATGGATGGTTTAATGGTTATCAGCTAACAGGAGCGCGGATAGCTACCTACCTTTAACTGACCCTCTTTAAGATGACCAGATCATTTGCTCCGAAGTTACCGAGGCAATTTCAAATATATCTATAAAATTTTAGTTACTTGTGTGCTCAATTAATTCATAGTTAATCTACTAACTTGTTGTGCAATGACACACTTATTGAGGCGCAAATATGATTATACGTTGCTATAGTGGCAAAATAAGCGATAACAAAATAGATGAGCTGACCAATTTATTGTATAGATGCGTCCTTGGTGGGGCTAGTGTTGGGTATACTGACGCAAAAGCTCAAATAGAGGATATGAGAAATTATTGGGTTGGTGTTAATCACTCTTTATCAACAAGTAATTTTAAGCTGATCTCAGTAGAGGTAGACAATAAAATTGTTGGTGTCGTTGGGCTTGAGCTATGTATAAAACCAAATGGTAAACATCGAGGGGAAATTTGTAAGTTATTGGTGTTACCTGATTACAGGCGCAAAGGGCTAGCAAGGAGACTAATGCTAGCGGCTGAGCAAATAGCATGGGAAACAGGATTGGCACTTTTAACATTAGATACAAATACCAAAGGAATAACTGTTAGCTTATATAGTTCTCTAGGATGGCAGGTTAGCGGTGAAATCCCTGAGTTTGCTCAATCAGTTAATGGTGACCTTGAATCAACTACCATCATGTTCAAGCTAAAGCCTGAAAATGAAGTTTAAATAAGATTGGTTAATCACTGCCGTCATTTGAAATCGCACTAGTGTTAATTTTACGGTTCCGTTTGAAACGGAGTTGTGGAAAACACGAGTAGGGGGGCTGGTTGGAGTTTCATTATCTGCAATAAAAGCTTTAACTGATGATGTTTTTGCAATGTTGGTGGTTTTGGGAAAATAGAAGCTTAAACCTCTTAATTTTTGAGTCATAAAATAAAAAGGGGGCATAATACGAAATTTAATGAATTTAAAGTATTTATAATCAATTGGTTATGGTTTTATATTGAATCCTGTAGGCCTTTAACCCTTCTTCGTTCAACTGACGTCTAGCTATATCAGTTTCTTAAATGTATTGATTATCATGGAAACGCGACTGTTCATCATGCGCCAGTCAGTTAGTGCAAAAAATCAAAATAGTTCATAAATAATATATGCGATTTGACGTATGTATTATTTATGTGTAATTTAAAGAAAAGATTGAAGAGGTACACATGGAACCATTACAACTGTTTAAAATTTTAGGTGACCAAACAAGGCTCGATATCGTGCTGCTTTTGAAAGCAGCTGGTGAACTGTGTGTGTGTGATATTTATACGGCTTTAAATCTATCGCAACCAAAGACATCTCGGCACTTAGCAATGCTAAGAGAGTCAGGTCTTCTGTTAGATTCAAAGCATGGCAAATGGGTTCACTATCGCTTATCTCCGGCATTACTACCATGGGTAAAAAGCATTATTGATGTCACCTATGCTACAGAGAAAAATAGAGTGTCAGGCTTACTTCAAAGTTTGAATGCAAAAGAGATAAATAATCATTGCTCTTAGTGATTTTTTAACTAAACGCATATGAAAATTCGTATATGTTGATTCAATAAGTATTAAATACATATAGTCGATAAGGCTTATTTTAGAGGAGTAAAAGGTGCACGAAAGCACCTTTTAAATGAGGTTGTTATGTTTATTGCCGCATTCATTTTTATTTTAACGATCACCTTTGTTATTTGGCAGCCCAAAGGACTGGGTATTGGCTGGAGTGCTACAGTCGGGGCTGTATTGGCACTGATCTTTGGTGTGATCAGTTTTCAAGATATCCCGATAGTTTGGAATATTGTGTGGAATGCCACTGCGACATTTGTTGCAGTAATTATTATTAGCCTACTTTTAGATGAAAGTGGTTTCTTCGAATGGGCGGCATTACATGTTGCTAAGTGGGGCGGGGGTAAAGGAAGATTACTATTCAGTTATATCGTGCTACTTGGTGCAACGGTGGCGGCTTTATTTGCCAACGATGGTGCAGCATTGATATTAACGCCCATTGTGATTGCGATGTTATTGGCACTTGGTTTCAACAAAGGTACGACATTGGCATTTGTTATGGCTGCTGGGTTTATCGCAGACACAGCGAGCTTGCCGCTGATTGTTTCGAACCTCGTGAATATCGTTTCTGCGGACTTCTTTAATATTGGATTTACGGAATATGCATCAATTATGGTGCCAGTGGATATTGCAGCAATTATCGCAACGCTCGTGACGTTGCATTGGTTTTTCCGTAAAGATATTCCTAAGCAATATGATGCCACTAAATTGAGTGCACCTGCTTTAGCTATTAAAGACATAACGACGTTTAAAGCAGGTTGGCTTGTATTAGTGTTATTACTTGTTGGTTTTTTTGTCTTAGAGCCTTTAGGTATTCCGATTAGTGCGATTGCCGCTATTGGCGCCTTAATTCTTTGGGTGATTGCGGCCAGAGGCCATACGATTAATACCAAAAAAGTATTACGTGGTGCGCCGTGGCAAATCGTCATTTTTTCCCTAGGTATGTATTTGGTTGTTTATGGTTTAAGAAATGCAGGGCTAACCGATTATCTTTCTGAAACGCTCAATTATCTTGCTGATAAAGGACTATGGGTAGCAACGCTAGGCACTGGATTTATTACGGCATTTTTATCATCCATAATGAATAACATGCCCACGGTATTAATTGGGGCTCTATCCATTGAAGGGAGTGAAGCGACAGGGTTAATTCAACAAGCGATGATTTACGCCAATGTGATTGGTGCAGATTTAGGTCCTAAAATCACCCCAATAGGGAGTTTGGCGACATTGTTATGGCTGCATGTTTTATCACAAAAGAACATGACCATTACATGGGGATATTATTTCAAAGCAGGGATTATCATGACTATCCCTGTACTCATTATCACACTCGTTGCGTTAGTGCTTCGACTTTCACTGTTAAATTAAAGGTAACCCAATGAATGAGATTACCATCTACCATAACCCCAATTGCGGTACTTCGCGCAATACCCTAGCCATGATCCGTAATAGTGGGGTTGAGCCGACGATTATTTATTATCTAGAAACGCCACCAACTAAAGATGTGTTAATAAAACTTATTGCCGATATGAAAATTACGGTAAGGGCATTATTACGAAAAAATGTTGAGCCGTATGAGCAATTAAATTTAAAAAAAGATAGCTATACTGATGACCAAATTATTGATTTTATGTTGCAATACCCAATATTGATTAATAGGCCAATTGTCGTCACGCCGTTAGGCGTAAAGTTGTGTCGGCCTTCTGAAGTTGTGTTAGATATTTTGCCTCAACCTCTTACAAGTGATTTCATCAAGGAAGATGGTCAAATAGTGATTAGTAATCACCATGTAAAACACAAAAAAGAATGAGGTTAATTAGTTTAAAATCTAAGAAAGTTGAGTGTTTTATCTATGTAATTAAATAAAACTTGTTCTAGGGAACACAATACAACTAACTATTATTCACGTTAGCTATCGGTTCCCTATTTTCTTGCTAATCATCTCATGGAAATCTAGCGCTGAAGCGGCATAGTGATATATATTTCAATAGCTTGGTTTAAGGTTTTGATTGATCGCATTGTTTGGTTAAATTGTAATATTACTTCATCAGATGTATTACCAGTAAGGAAGTACTCTTCTAGTAATTTACATTCTAATGCGATTTTTTTAGCACCAATAATTTGGCTAGAACCTTCTAAACGATGGCAATAATGCGCTAAATTAAGCCAGTCTTGTTTTTCGAATAAGCGTTCTGCTTGTTGTATATCTTCTATATTTTCTTGAAGACTCGTTTGAAGTAATTTATTTAATAGCTGTTGGTCATCTTGAGTCAACTGCATTAATGCATCTAAATTAATTAAACTATTTAACATTGGTGGAATGGGCTCTTCTGTATCTTCTTCTATTTGTTGAAGGGTGCAGCGTAATAGCAGGGCTTCAATCTGAGATAGACGTAAAGGTTTAAATAGGCAGTCATCCATACCCGCCTCTATACAGCGTTGGCGTTCTTCTTGCCTTGCATCTGCAGTTAATCCAATAATAATTAGAGTCTGGGGGGATATTTCCCGTAGTTGCCGAGTTAATTCTAACCCATCAATATCAGGCATATTACAATCGGTAATTACGATGTCTATTGCATTTTTCTTCCATAATTCGAGGGCTTGTTTCCCGCTCTTTGCTTCAGTGACATGATGACCAAATCTTGTTAATTGACGTACTAATAGCAGGCGATTTGCAGGATGGTCATCAACGGCAAGTATTCGTAAGCGTTTATTATTTTTTGTGGTCTTATAAAGTGTCGGAAGCGAAACTCTAGTGTTTTTACGATGCTTGACGGGGATATCTATTAAAAATTGAGTGCCATGCCCTAATTGGCTGTATAAGGTAATAGTCCCATTCATCATGGATATAAGTTGCTTACAAATAGCTAAGCCAAGACCTGTTCCTTTATGTTTACTGCTTGATTCAGCTTGGGTATAGGGGGAAAAAATCAATTCTTGTCTGTTCTCTTCAATTCCCATTCCTGTATCAGAAATAATGATCCTTAAAATATTTTCTTCATGGTTTTGGGGGAGATAATTAATGATAACTTCAATAGTTCCTTCTGAAGTAAACTTAATTGCGTTGTTAAGTAGATTGGAAATAACCTGACGTAGTCGAAAAACGTCAATATATATTTCATCAGGATGGATTGCATTAAGATGATAATGTAGAGAAATACCTTTTTGTTTAGCTAATCCTTCAAACAAACGGACAACGGGAGTTGCTAATTCATTACTTTTTACCCACTCAGGAACGAGTTCCAGTTTTCCTGACTCAATTTTTGCCATATCTAAAATATCGCCTATAAGTCCCATCAATGATAATGCGGACTCATACGGTATTTGAATTGATTCTGTTATATCATCTTGCTGATTTTTATTCGTGGCGGCTAATTCTAATAACCCAATAATTGCGCTGATATGGGTACGAATTTCATGGCTCATGATAGCAAGGAAATTGCTTTTTGTTTGGCTTGCATGTTCTGCGCGTTGGCGAGCACTAGAGAGCTCGATAAGGAGCTGTTCATGTTCAGTTATATCTTGCCAACTACATATAAGGCCAGAGATATTGCCTTGATTGTCTCTATATGCGACGGCTTGATGCACTATGACCCTTTCACCCATTCTATTTTTTATTTGATAACGTTTAGGCGGAGAAACTAGCCTATTAGGCTCATCGAAAAGAGAATGCAATTCTTGATAAATTGTCGATAGCGGGTGTTGTTGTGATGTCAATGAAAGTTGTTTTATGTTTTCATTATCAGGGCTGAAAAAACTCTCCCATGCTGAATTACTATTTATTATCGTTCCGCTTTTATCAATGACATAAATAGGAACAGGAGTACCATTATAAAGAGTTTCTAAGAATATAGCCTGTTCTTGTAAGCGTTTTTGTGTATATTTTCTTAATCGAATTTCACGATGTAAATAATAATTCCATATTAAAGAGGTAATAATAAGAATAGTGGCAATGCAAGCTAATGTGTAGAACTCGGTGCGGTATACTGTCCATGTATCCATTTTAACATCTGGTGAGCCTAGCCATTTATTAGTTAATACTGATATATCTCTCGGCGGAATAGATGCAATCGCTTTATCTAATATGCTATATAACTCAGGCTGGTCACGTCCTACGGCAAACGATATATAAGCTGTATCCTCGCTTAATTGTTCGCTGATTTTTAATCGACTACGAAAATATCGGTCAATCATATAGTGAGCGCTGATAAGATTCTCGATGGTACCATCTACTTTTCCTTCATTGACCATTTGCAAAGCAGTATAGGTATCTTGAGCTTCAATTAATTCCACTTGAGGATAGTTCTTTGTTAGCCAGTCGTGAATTGCATTGTCAGGGGTAATTGCAAGTTTTGCTGTCTGAGCAATTTTTTTGTGGGCTAATGGCGTGTCTCTAACAATTAAAACAAATGGGGGAAGAACATAAGGACGAGTAAATAGTAATTCTTTATCATTTCTTGAATTTTTTGTAATTGAAGCAATGAAATCCCCTTTATTTTTTTTCAATAAAGCAATCTCATCTTTTTCAGAGCTTGCTTCAATGACTTTAAAATTAATATTTGTTTTGAAATGGATGAGATTAAGTATATCTGCAGAAAGGCCATGAAATTGTTTCTGTGAGTCAAAAAATGTGAAGGGGGCATTTAGTGAATTAATGACGACCTTTAACTCGTTGTGTTGTTTTAGCCAATCTATTTCCTTTTGTGTGAATACCACAGATTGTTTTAGTGCCCATAAATCGGGTTTTGAACTCCAATGATGGAAAATAATATCATGCTGAGCTAATGATATTGAGCTTAAAATGATATCCACAGTACGCTTTAATTGCGCATTTTTAGGATGGAAGAGAAAGACTGGGCCAATATTTTCATTAGAGAAAATCTCAGCAGTGGATAATGTTGTTGCATAGTGGCGTTCAAGTAAAAAATTAGCCACGATCATTCTGCCTAGGAAATAATCATTTTCACCAAATGCGACGGAAGATAACGCATTTTGCGGTAAAGGAAAACGTTCGATTTTAGCATCAGGAAAATATTTTTTGATCCATTCATTGCTTGGATAGCCTTGAACGGTAGCAATACGAGCACCATGAGGTATGGGATGCTTGTTGGACATTGCCGCTTTTCGTGAAATAAGTACAGGATAATCAGGAATATATGGAGCGCTTTTGAGAAAACCATAGCTCTCGTTTCTTTGCCTTTTACCATCATCAGCTAACATATCTATCTTGCCACTGAGCAGGCCCTGTAATGCCATATCTCTATCGGGATAGTAGATGATTTTGAAACGCAAACCTAAGTTACGCATGATGGTCATAATGCTATCTGCAGAAATCCCTTTATAAATTCCTGATTCTAATACTAAATCAAAGGGGGGGTTATTAGGAGCGTAGACACCAATCGCTAATTCTTGTTTTTCTCCTAGCCATCTCCAATCATAATCACTTAATTCAAATTTTGATGGGAGAATTTCAATTTGGCTATAAAGTCTGACTTCATAAGGTTGGAATGCAGAAAATGAGCAAGGAAACAGACCAATAAGCAAGCAAACTATTAGGATTAGGTTACGCATCGATATATTAATCCAAATTATTGCGTTGAATAAAGTCGTATAGCTCTGCAATATTATGAAGATCTAATTTAAGCATTAGTCGTCTTTTATAAGTGCTAACAGTTTTATCGCTGATGCGCATTTGTTGTGCAATGTTAATGCTTTTCATCCCTTTAGCCAGTAAATGTAAGACTTGTAGCTCTTTTGTGGAGAGCTCGGCGATTTTTTGTTTATCATTAAGATGATTACTAGGGGAAGCATCCATTTTATTCAGATTAAGTGGAAAGTAGCCATATCCATTTCTAATCGCATGAATTGCGACATGTAGTTCCGTTAAGTTATTGCGTTTGCTAATAAAACCACTGGCACCGACACTTGCACAGCGACGAATGTAATGGTCATCATCTTTTGCAGATAACACAAGAAGCCCTCCCGTGTAGTTATTTTTACGCAATCGCTGCATGACATCAATCCCATTAAGTGATGGGATATCTATATCTATCATGATTAAGTCGGGAGAGAGAGTTTTAGCAAGTTGGATAGCTTCATGGCCATCAGCGGTTTCCCCTACAATGGTCATGTCATCTTTTTCTAATAGTATTCTTACAGCAAGCCGTGCTACTGGATGGTCATCGACTATCAGTACTGTTTTCATGTTTTTCCCTTTCTGGCTAGTAAATTAAAGCGCGATGAACATAGGTGCAGGTGCCAAATGAAAAATTAATTGTTTTTTTATTAGTTTAATGAGCGTTTGAATTTGCTGCAATGTATATTTTTGTAATATTTATCTGTCATAAATTTAATAATTAACTTACATAAATTGCTTTTTTGTCTTATTACATTTTATGGCTATTCCTCTCAAAATACACCTATGCACTGTGGCTGTGTTCAGATGTCTCTACTGTTTTATGGAAAATACAATAGAGCCTTCAATTCTTAATAATTAGATTAGCCTAAACTAAACCTAGGAGGTGAATGATATAATTTTAATAGATAATGACGATCATGGAAACTAACTTTACGAAACTATGTTTTTCTCTATTTCACTACATAGAGTGTATCTCGCTATTTCTATTTGACAGATCAATAGCATAAGGATTAATAAGTTAATGGATTAAACAGGTACCATAGACATTAATGGGAATTAATGTGGTAGTGACAACCATAATATATTAATAAATTAAATATTTTAACACTGGGTTATATATTGATTCAGTAAAAAAGGAATTAGAAATGAAAAAGATTATTGCTACTGCTATTTTTGCTGCGCTTTGTGTTGGTCAAGTTGCTAATGCTAAAGACGGTACAGTTAAATTCGTAGGTGATATCGTGACTGCACCATGTGAGGTAGCACAGAACTCTTGGGACCAAACTGTTCAAATGGCTCAAGTTAAAACAGCTACATTCGCAGATGCAGGAGCTAAATCAGCGGATAAGAAATTCCAAATCAGCTTGCTGAATTGTGATGTGGCGCAATTCAAGAATGTAGCTGTCTCATTCGCGGGCCAGGCTAACGGAGATGATGCAACACTTTTAGCACTTGATGGCGGCCAAGGTGCAGCTGAAAACGTTGGTGTGGCAATCTATGACGGTAAAGGTAAAAAATTGGCTTTAGGTACAGCGACTGCTGATACTGCATTACAAGTTGGCTCAAATACTCTTTACTTCTCAGCAGCTTATGTTTCTACTAAGAAAGATGTGAAAGCGGGTTCTGCTAATGCAACAGCAGACTTCAACCTGACATATAAATAATACTGAATTTCCTTCAGGCCACTATGTCGGTGGCCTGCTTTTTGTTCGAAGGGGATGTAATGATTCTTAATAGCCTTTTTATTAATAAGTTAATACTTGTTTTTTTACTCATGTGTTTTAGTTTCTCTATTTATGCTGCTGGTGGTGTCGTTGTCGGTTCCACCCGTGTTGTATTTGATGGCTCAAAGAGAGAAGCTAATCTTAGTTTAAAGAATAACAATGATAAAAGTACTTATTTAATTCAGTCCTGGGTTGAAGATGCATCAGGGAATAATAAGACTCCATTTATTATAACACCGCCACTTTTTAAATTAGACCCGGTTAAAGAAAATATGTTGCGTATTGTGCGTGCTGGTGGAAATTTACCTGAAGATCGCGAATCGGTTTATTATGTCAATGTAAAAGCTATTCCACCCGCTCCAGCTGAAGAAAGTGCTAATACTTTACAACTAGCAATTAAAACTAGAATGAAATTATTCTATAGACCTGCTGGTTTGAAAGGTAACCCAATGGATTCCTATAAGGCTCTGGTATGGAAAAAAGAGGGTGATAGCTTGCGTATAGTTAATAATACGCCTTTTTCTGTAACATTAAGTGAAGTGAAAGTGAATGGTAGTGAAATAGATAAAGTCGACCTTGTCCTGCCAATGAGTAGTACTAGTTATAAACTACCATCAAAAGTAAATATAGGTGCTCAGGTAGTGTTTACAACTATTAATGATTATGGCGGTACTTCTGAATTGCAAAAAGCAATACTTCAATAAACAAGCAAAATATTAAATAGAATAATAACGTTTTAGTGCATTTTATTATTAAATTTTTATGGAAATTTTTTGCGCAATATATTTATTAGAGGGAACGAGGGAATGAACAAAACACGATATAGAAAGAATTTTTTGGCCTTCTCTTGCATTACATTGGGAATATTTAGCGCCTATCCTGTTTTAGCCAAAGAATTGTTTAACTCTCAATTTTTAGAAAATATTAATAGTAATAGCGTTGCGGATTTTTCTTTATTATCAAAAGGTGATGTAGACCAATTACCTGGTGAGTATTTGGTTGATATTTATGTTAATGAACAATCAGTAGCGAAACAGAATATAAAATTTAGTACCAGAGAGAATAAAGCAAGCTATTCCTCTGATAGCGTAGCACTTGAGCCTTGTATATCATATGAACAACTACAAGCTTATGGTGTACGTGTTGAAGCCTTTCCACAGTTAGCACAATATGGAAAGGACCCCGTTCAATGCAAGCCATTCTCAGCTTTTGAGAAAATTATCCCTTATGCATCATCTCATTTTGATTTTAATCAGCAGAGATTGTATTTGAGCTTTCCACAAGCATCTTTGACCAATTTAGCAAAGGGAACGATTGACCCGTCAATGTGGGATGAAGGAATCCCTGCTCTACTAACAAATTATAGCTTTACAGGGAGTAACTCGACGAACACAGGCAGTCATATTAGTGATAAGTCAAGTGATAGCTATTTTTTGAGTTTACGTTCTGGGCTTAACGTGGGGGCATGGCGCTTACGTAATTATTCAACATGGAACAGTAGCAATGGTAATAATAGCTGGAGAAATATTAATACCTATCTCCAGCGGTATATTACTCAGTTGAAGTCGCAAATAATTATGGGGGATACCTATACACCTGGCGATATTTTCGACAGTGTACAGATTCGTGGTGCACAAATTGGTACCGATGATGACATGCTAGCAGACAGCCTGAAGGGCTATGCACCTGTGGTACGTGGGATTGCACGTACTAATGCGACGGTGACGATTAAGCAAAACGGATATACCGTTTACCAGAGCTATGTGGCTCCTGGCCCATTTGCTATCACTGATTTGTATCCAACCGCCGCGAGTGGCGACCTTGAAGTAGAAATAAAAGAGTCGGATGGAACAATCCAGAGCTTTATTCAACCCTTTGCGAGTGTGCCTGTTTTGCGCCGTCAAGGGCAAATTAAGTATGCATTTTCAGCGGGGAAATATCGCAATGGTCACAGTAGCCAGCGGCCATTTATAACGCAGGGCTCACTTGTTTGGGGGATCCTAAATAGCTTGACCGCTTATGGTGGTCTGCAAGTTGCAGAACGCTACCGTTCTCTGGTGTTAGGGGTTGGTCAGAATATCGGCGATTTTGGTGCATATTCTTTTGATATTACAACAGCTCATAGTGAAGATGTAACGCGATATGGTAATGGTTCTACAGGCCAATCTTATCGCTTATTGTATTCTAAATCTTTTGCAAATACGGGAACGGACTTTCGTTTATTAGGATACCGTTACTCAACAGAAGGGTTTTATACCTTCCAAGAAGCTGTTGAGCGTCGATATCAAGATTGGGATTTTGCAGATGATAGCCGCTATTCTTACCACCGACGCTATCGCCTTGAAGGAACATTAACGCAGCAACTAGGTAAAGATTTAGGGTCTATCTATTTTTCTGCTAACCGACAAGATTTCTGGAAAGGGCAAGGTAAGCAGACTCGATTGCAAGTAGGTTATAACAATAACTGGGGCCCTTTAAATTACGGTGTTTCTTATAGTCGAGCGACATATCCAAACCAAAGAGAAACAGACCAAATTTTCAGCTTCAATGGTTCATTTCCACTCTCTGCGTTATTACCTAACACATGGGCGACTTACAATATGGTTAGCCAGCGCCATGGACCCACAACTCATCAAGCGGGGATATCAGGCACATTACTCGATGATAATAACCTCAGTTATAGCGTTCAGGAGAGCTATGGTTCTAAAGGGCAGGGTAACGGTGGTGGAGCCAGTCTTAGCTACCGCGGTGGCTACGGTAATATGAATTTTGGTTATAACTATAGTAAAGATTCTAGGCAGTTAAACTATGGTGTTGAAGGTGGTGTTTTAATTCATGGAGATGGTGTAACACTTTCCCAACCAATTAATGAAACTGCAATATTAGTGAAAGCGGTTGGTGCCAAAGATACCAATATTACAAGTTATACCGGTGTTAAAACAGACTGGCGGGGTTATGCCGTATTACCTTTTGCTCAAGCCTATCGATTTAACCATGTTGAGTTAGATACAAAAACATTGGGTGACAATGTGGAATTACAAGAAAGTGCTAAGAGTGTTGTGCCAAGTAAAGGGGCAATTTCTAAGGTTGAATTTATTACACAAGTTGGCTATCGCGCACTGATTACATTGAAACATAAAAACGGCACAGTGATACCTTTTGGTGCATCGGCACAATTAGTTCAAAACAATGGAAAAGCAATGAATAGCTCCATAGTTGGAGAGGGTGGTCAGTTATTTATCAGTGGGTTACCGGAAAGCGGCAAGCTGGAAATTAAATGGGGACGTCAGGCAGCGCAGAGTTGCTTCGTTAATTATCAATTACCTGTGAAACCATTGAGTAAAGATGCCGTTGGTATTATCCAGACTCAAGCGGTATGCCAGTAATTGGGGGATTGTAATGAGAAAGTTATTTAATATTCATATGATAAAGCGACTGTATTCTTCTAGCTTATTGGCTTCTTCTTTTCTAATGGTTTCTAACAGTTATGCTGCTGGGATTGAGGATGAGTGGTATAACGTTTGCCATCCTGACGGAGCAATGACGAACTATTCAGTCAATCTTACTGGTGATCTTGGTGCATCATTTAACAAGGCTGGTACTGAACTCCAATCGAAACTTACTTGGAATGAAGGGAAATCATATAAGATAGTCTGCGCATGCATACCTGGTGAACAATGGAATCAGACTTCTTATTCAACGTATTACATGGGGAGTGATTTGTCTACTAATGGTCATGCGCCAGGATGGGTTAGTGCTAATGAGTATATAGATGTCAGAACTTTTGTTGCAATTTGGAAGCAAAGTATCGGTAGTACTGTTATGCATCAAGTTCCATTCAGAGACGTTTCTAATGAGACCCCAGAAGGGGTATGCCCGAATACTGAGCTTAATCAATTTGGTCGAAGTCGAATAAGGCAGACTATCACTAGTGGTGGAACCGGAAAAATGGATCTTTATATAAAGAAACCATTTGTTGGCCGTACTACCTTTAGTCTTCCGCGTTTCTATACGATGTATGCTAACAATGACAATCGGAGTACTGGACCGGCTATTGTTACTGTGAGTATTCATGTTGATATCACCGCCCCGCAGTCATGTGAAATCAACGCGGGTCAGAGTATATCGATTCCATTCAATGACGCTGCTCAGCGAAATTTTGTTACGGCAGGCAAGGGAGGCATGCCAGCGGGGGTAGTTCCACAATCTAAAACATTGAGTATTAAGTGCTCAAATATGGATGCATATGCAAATTTAGATATGCGCTTTATTGGTACAGCAGACCCAAATCGAGCTAGTGATGGCTTTAGTACCAGCAATAAAGATATTGCAATTGCAATAGAAGGGCCTAATGGTCGCTTAACACCGACTACAGGGAAACTCCCTTTGCAATTAGATGCTAATCAAAATGGTTCGGTAACTATCAAAACTTACCCTATCAGTAGTACTGGTCTAGCCCCTGCGGTTGGCAAGTATTCATCAATTGTAACTGTGCGTTTAGACTTTAGATAATAACAATGGAGATAACTATTATGAGTAAGGCAATGGATCGTAGTCATCATTTTCCGTGGTCAACAATGAAAAAAGTGGGTGTTTTATCATTATTGATTGCAGTCAGTGGTGCAGCACATGCAGCGGATATTACTTTGAACTTTAGTGGAAATGTTGTGGTAACAGGGTGTGATATTTCTGCAAGTAGTAAAACAAAAGCGATAGCTTTCGGTACTGTGGATTTGGCGAAAGCGGCAGCTGGTGGGACAGGGTCTTCGGCCTTAAAAGATGTGGATTTTTCTTTAGATTTTACCAATTGTGTGAACCTTAAGAATATCAGCTTAGTGATGGATACAACCAAAGCTGTGACGGGATTTGCTGATTACTATTCTATCGATGAAGGTGCGGGGAAAGCCGGTGGCTTAGCGGTTGGTATTAAGGGAACAGATACAGCAAAAACTGTTCAATCACCAGGAAAAGAGGTTTTATGGGCAAACACAGCGGCAACAAATAATATTCCTTTTAAAGCCACATTATATAAAACCGGTGCAGTAACTGCAGGGGCAATTACTGGGCTTGTGAATGTTACTGTGAAATATAATTAGTATAAATTATCTATTTAAAAATATTACTTCTAATAATATAGAACCAAAGGTTATATAAATGAAAAAAACTTTTGTATTAACGCTAATAAGCGCTATGGCAGGTATCGCTTTAATTTCAGGCGCACAAGCGGCTGATGCAACATTAACATTGAAAGCAACAATAAAATTGGCGGGTTGTGATATTTCAACAGGCACAGGTAAAGACCAATTAGTTGACTTTTCAGATGTTACCGTAGTTAAAAATGCGGTCAAAGGGAGCTCAATAGCTAAAAAAGATTTTAATCTGCAATTTCAAAATTGTGCAGACTTGAAGGGCATTGATGTTTCAATGAAAGGTACTGCTGATACGGATTTCGCGGGTGGAGAACTGTTTGCGATTGATAAAGGTGCAAATATGTCCAAAGGCGTTGGTGTTAAGATTATTGCGAAAACAACTGGTGGAGAAAAAGTCCAGAAGCCAGTCGGTGATACGGTTGTTTGGGGAAGTCTTTCAGGGGCTAGCGTGACTTTACCTTATCGTGCTGAATTAGTTAAAACGTTAGATACAATAACCGGTGGGGATGTTCGTTCAGTTGCCGAAGTTAGCGTAGCATATAAATAAAATATTAATAGATTGAATGGTGTTATAGATATTTAAAATAACTGATGGCATTGTCGTTTTATTCTCTTAAAACGACAAAGAAAGTTTAATTTATCTACTTTTACTATAGAAGTGATTCAATAATTTATATGCACATTATAAGGCAATGATTAATTCAAGAACTAGCATCTTTATTCGTTAATTTTGATTTGCGATTATTATTTGGACTGATTATGAAATTATATTCGTATAGGTATTGTTATATTTTTGGCATAGTTTTTTCGCTATGCCCTCTATTTTCATCAGCTAGTGATTTATCGTTAAATTTTACTGGAAATGCAATTGTTACAGGGTGTGATGTTGAATTTGGAAATAGTGGTAAGAATCAAGAAATCGATTTTAAAACAGTAACAACGACGAAAAGTGGAACAGGTCTTTCTGGCTTGGTTACTCAACCATTTTCATTGAAATTATCTGATTGCGCGGGAACAATTAATAAAGTTTCTGTGAGTATGTCTGGTAAGGCTGATACCGGCTTTTCTGAATACTTTGCCATTAATAGTGGCACTGGCAGTGCGCAAGGGTTGGTTTATGGTGTGAACGTAAAAGGGGACAAGAATAAAAAGCAAAAACCCGATGGTACAGTTGTTGAGTGGTCATCAACGGCACAGCCATTAGAATATGAAGCCACTTTGTATAAAACAGGGAATGTTGATGGTGGTCTCGCACAAGCGAGTATTGATATCAGTATTGGGTATCAATAAATAATAGCTATTTAATATGGGAGAGAGAGGATGAACATAAGCCGTTTATTCAGGGGAACTGTTTTAGTTGCAGGTATAAGCTTCTTTTCATCAGGGGCACTGGCTTTGGATGCTTCTGTTCAGATTAAAGGCAAAATAAAATTGATGGGATGCGAGGTTGATACCGGATCAAAAGATCAAACTGTTGATTTTAAAAGGGTCAATGTGCCGGTGAGTTACCCTTCAGGAAGTGTTGTAGCCGAGAAACCATTTACGATTAAACTACAAAATTGTGAATCAACCGCAGTTGCTGATGTTTCGATGAGTGGTACCCCAGATAGTTTTAATGCGGATTATTTTGCATTAGATTCTACGAGCCAAGATTCAGCAAAAGGAATAGCACTGCGTATTAAATCAACAAATGGGGAAGTTCAGAACCCTTCAGGTAAAGTAGTGACATGGCGTTTTAATTCATCAAGTAGTGAACAATTATTAACATATAATGGTGCATTAATTAAGACGAGTGATATCACTAACGGTAAAGTGAATGTAAATGCAGAGTTTAGCGTTAATTATCGTTAATTTTAATATAGAAAAATAATAGTGTGTTAATTAATCTAATAATAATGGTTTAATAACTTTTATTATATGAGTTTATGATTGTTTTTTTATTTGAGAAATATAAGTTTATTGGAAGTTGTAAATCTCGAATACGCTTTTTTATAGCATATCAGGGCGTTAAACTTTAAGGCTACAACACTAAAAATAATAGTGTCGTTATAATTAGGACAGTACGTATGAGCGTATATAACACTGAAATTTCTAATAGTTTTATTGGGCAGCAGGTTCGCAAACGCCGCCTTCTTTTAGGTTGGTCTGCGAGTACATTGGGGAAAAAATCAGGCTTGAGCCAACAACAAATTTCACGCTATGAAAGAGGAACACAGAATTTCACTATTTATCGTTTATGTATATTTGCAAATATACTGGAATGTGACTTAAATTACTTTTTGGGGCATGAAACTGATCTTGGCTACCCATTATAAGTTGAATATTAAATTTAATAGCTTCTTGAGAGAGGAGCTATTAAAAATCAACATATGTAGACATAATCTGTTTATACTTGATGAAAACATCAAAAAAGATGGCAACAAATAAGCTCCTATGCTTATTTATAATATCTGTCTGTTTTATAAAAAAGTATGTTTAGTTTACATATATTGCTATGGTTATAGCAGTATTATGTTTTTTGGGACGAATAGAAACGGTATTATTTGGGGATCTTGTGAAAAATGTAAATGCTAACTCAGCAATGCTAAAAGGATGCTTCTAGCTGGCTGGTTGCTTATGGTATAATAATCGCACAAAAATATTGTGCTACAGCTATACTTTTTAAATCTTATTTTTAATCCATTTTACATTGGATACCCCAGTAATGAACATTAGTCAGCTTAAAAGCTTTGTTGAAGTAGTGAGGAGTGATTTTAATATCACCAATGCGGCTGAAAAATTGTATACCTCTCAGCCAACTGTCAGTAAACAACTTAAAATATTGGAAGATGAGTTAAACGTTTCATTATTCAATCGAAAAAATAATAACTTATTGTCGCTGAGTCCGATTGGTGAAAAAGTTCATCATGTTGCGTGTGATATTCTTGCGCAGTTCGATAAAATTAAAAGTATCGTGTCTCATGAAGACTCGACGATAAAACAAAACCTGCATATTGCAACTACTCACACACAGATCCGCTATAAATTGCCTCAAGTGATTGAGCGTTTTAACACACGCTACCCCAATATTTCTTTGCATTTCCATCAAGGTGCGCCTGCTCAGATTGCAGAGATGGTAAACAATGGCGATGTGGACTTTGCCATTGCGACCGAGTCTATGCACCTTTATGATGATTTATTGGTGATGCCTTGTTACCAATGGTCTCGCAGTATTATTGTTCCACATGACCACCCATTGGCTCAATGCGAGCAGCTTAAGATTGAAGACCTTGCAGACTACCCGCTAATTACTTATGTTTTTGGTTTTACAGGGCATTCAAAGCTCGATCAAGTCTTTTATCAACATAAATTAACGCCAAATGTTGTTTTAACTGCTGTAGATACTGAAATTATTAAATACTATGTAAAACGGGGTGCTGGGGTTGGTATTATTTCAACCGTGGCTTTTGACCCAGAGGAAGATAGCGAAGCATTACGTTGTATTGATATCAGTCACTTAGTAAAACCAAGTTATACACATGTATGTATTAACCGGCACATGCATTTAAAAGATTATATGTATGATTTTATCTCTCATTATGCACCTCACCTTGATTTGAATTATATTCATCAGCCGAATCAATGGGTACCTACAGAACAAAGCGAGCGTGATCAGTTATACCGAGAATTGCCAGAATTGTAACTTATAAGTGAATGACTAAGAAAAAAGCCGAGTAATTGATTGTCCAACTATTGGGGGGCACTTCAATTTACTCGGCTTTAGTATTACTGTGTGTATTATATTTATTCTAACGAGTGGCAATATTAATAAAAATTTGAGCGCCAATCAGTAAACAATCGTCATCAACAAAATAAGGGTTAGCATGTAAGTAATTATTAATCCCTTTTGCTTGATTACCACTTCCTAAGAAGTACATGGCACCGAGTTTATCTTTAGTGGCATTGATCATATAACTGAAGTCTTCACTGCCAGTCATTGGCTTACCATTTGAATCAATCTGCTCAATCGGTAAGAAGGCGGCAGCGGCATCATAAATCACTTTGGCTGCTTGTGGGTGGTTGACAACGGCAGGATATCCGCTGGCTTCCAGTGTTGTTTTAAACCCACCGGCTTCACTACGAGCCACAATTTCATGGAAGCTGGCTTTTAATATTTTGTCCGTTTCTTCATCCATTGAACGGATCGTTCCGCGTGCTTGCACATGATCCGCCAGCGCATTTGGGATGGTTCCGCCGTTAATCATGCCGCAACCAAATACGGCAGGGCTGAAAGGATCAGTTTTTTTGGCAACAATGTAGTCCATATAATCAATGATACGCGTTGCTTCGCGGATAGCATCTAACCCTTTATGAGGGGTTGAGCCGTGGGCAGAAACACCGTGGACATCTAGCGTCCACGCTGAGCCGTATGAAGACATAACCCCAGAATTAAATTTAATATAACCCGTTTCAAATGCAGCATCATTGTGTAGGCCGTAAACTTCGTCGACACCTTCCATACACCCCATTTCTACCATTTTGTTAGCACCTGGCACACGCATATCTTCTTCTGCCATTTGGAAGATAAAGCGGACGTTATGGGTGAGTTCAGAACGGTTTTCACTGAGGTACTTTGCTGCCGTTAAGGCGATGGTCATGTGGGTATCATGTCCACAGTTATGAGCGCAACCTTCATGGACAGAACTGTGCTCATTGCACGTTAAATCAGGCATTTCAAGGCCATCGATATCAGTACGATAGGCAATCAAGCGCTTTGTTGGGTCGACAATCAATTCAGCGGTAAAACCTGTGTAGCCTTCGAATAAACGAATGTTATAGCCAAAGCTTTCCATCAATTCACGGCAATATTGTGAGGTTTTGAATTCTTGCCCAGACAATTCAGGGATCTTATGTAAATCCTGACGTGTTTTTTTGCTAAATGTTTCTAAAGCAAAGAGCTTTTCACTGATATTGTATTTATTGGTCATTACGTTTTATCCCGTATACAAAAGCGTTTTTAATGCTGTTAAAGGGCCCCTGGTGTGAGCATGGAATAATGAACAGCACGCTCATTTAATTTATGTGTATTTTAAAAACTAGATTCAGAAATAGGGTGATTTCTACTTCTACTCGTTATTTTTTATCTATCAATTTATAGGTCAATTTTAGCGTGGATATTAAAAAAGTGAGCGTGACGGAGATCGTGTTTATATCATATCAGTATTGCATGGCTCATGAATAATAAGGATGGTAATTTATTAAAATAATAATAAAAAATCATCATTTCAATTAAAATCCTTTTATATCAATTTGTTATGATTTTATTTTTCAATTTTAATATTAAGGATATTTATATTTTAAAGCGAGCCTGAATAGGGTTTAAGTTAAATTTTTTATTTAAAGTAGGGCGGTGATTGGCATGATTTTAGAAATTTTTTTAAATGAGATGGCGAATGTAAAAAGAAATTAATTAATGCGAAGAAAAAATTTTAAAGGTGGGATAAAAGCTAAAAAAATCATATTCCCCTTATTATAATTAACATAGCAATAAGGGGAATATTTTAATAATTAGTTCTTAAAAGAGCCGATAAATGAGAGGTATTCCTCTTTGCTCATTAATGGGGTGTAATCAGCTAACATCTCATCAGCTTGGGATGCATCATCAAATAACAGGTCAATAATTGCCATTGCCATCATTTGAGCTGGGCGGATATAGGCCATATCATCATCAAAAACAACGTAATCTTTACCATGCAAACCACCACGAATTGCGCCAATCCATGGGTGACTCACTGGCATGATATGTGATAAGTCACCTGTATCCGTGCTTCCCGTCATGTGCCCAGCAACCCAAACATTTTCTTCACCAATCAAGTCATGGGCATTTTGCTGCAACAAATGGTTCAACGTATCGTTGTTATACAGTGGGAGGTAACCCGGTAAATCTTTGACTTCTACCTCTGCACCGACAGACATTGCACCAGCAACCAATGCGCGAGTAATACGCTCATTCGCATCAATCATTGCAGGGACATTTGACGCTCGGACATAACTTTCCATACGGACATCACTTGGGGTGACATTGACCAAATCACCGCCTTGCGTGATGATCGGATGAAAACGAATATAATCTTTTTCTTGGAAGGTCTCGCGGATCGCATTCACTCCCATAATCCCCATCATTGCGGCATTGAGGGCATTGACACCTAAGTGAGGAGCTGCCGCAGCATGAGATGCTTTCCCTTTGTAATTAATCAACTTGCCAATAAACCCATTGGTGGTGGTCGACATTTCAATAAAACCGGTATCACGTTCTGGTTTGACACTGGTTAAATGAATTTGCATCGCCATATCGATATCATCAAATTCACCAAGAGATATCAGCTCTGGCTTACCGCCGATATAACTAATTTTTCCTTGTTCAATCAGTTTATTACGATAAGCCAGTTCAACATACTCCTCAGCGGGAACGGCGAAAGGAACGACGTCTCCCGCGAGGTATTGCATAGCACCTGACTTAACCAGACCAATAGTCACAGCCATCATATTAGCGATTTGAGCATTGTGCCCGCAGCAATGGGCAGCACCCGTTAAATCATCGGCTTCTGGGTGTTCTGCACAAATAATCGCATCGAGCTCACCAATCACAGCAATACTATGTTTACTCCCTTTTCCACCTTTTAGGCGCGCCTTAACACCTGTTAATGCGAGTTGGTTTCGGTAATTAACGCCTAGCGCAGAAAATGCAGCTTCCACTTTTTTTGCTGTTTTGATTTCTTTGTAGCCTAGCTCAGGCTCTGCCCAAATATCATCTGCTAATTTCTTTATATCCCTTTTATGGGATGCAATTGTCTCGCAGACGATGGCTTTCAATTGGTCTTTGGTCATTGTCATGGTAAATATTTCCTCTTGTTAGATAACGCCGCTCCATGAAAGTGTCACTTGACCAATAAGTGCAGCGAATAAGAATGTTCCCGTAAAGACCGCCAGTGAAACTGGGATGATGCGCCATGAAATAGCTTTAAATTTATCAATATCTTTACCGAGTGAAAGACCGGCAAATGCAAGTACCGTCGTACTAATAACAGCAAGTGATATTTTACCTGTCATTGCGATCATTTCTTTATCGTAAGGGAATAACGGTGAACACAAACCGGCAGCAATTAAAGATACCCAGAAAATTACAGGTAACTTACCTAATGGTGGGATTTGTGCAATTAAGTATGCCACAAATGACATCCCCCCTAATAATGCCATGGCGATAAATGAGTCACTAAAGACTGTGCCAAAGCTACCGCGGCCATAAATTGAACCGCCGAGTGCATCACCCAGTGAAGTGAAGATGATGACTAACACGATGATTATTGCGATTTCTGCCATCTTTTTCATGATCTTATATCCTTATTCTGTATCTGCTGATGCTGTTGCACGTTTTCTTTTCAACTTGTTGTATAAGAAAGAGGCAAACGGTAAGGAGAAGAAAATATAGATGTACAGACCTAATACTGAAGACATCAAGTTTGCGGAGGATGAAAATGCTTGAATATCCGCAGCGTGTTCAGGATAAAGCTCCAATAATGGTGCGACTGACGCAGCTAGCATCGAGCCACTTCCGACTCCGGCTCCCATTGCTAAAGCGAGAGGGCTCATAATATCGAGTCCAGCGATAACACTGGCGATGATGCCCATCCAAACGGCTCCGTACATTGTTCCGCAAATATACATTGCCATAACACCACGGCCTTCTGGTGAACTTAAACCATATTTGGCTTCAATAATGGCAATATTAGGTTCACGACCGATAGAGTAGGTCGCACCAACAGCTTCACGGCCCATGCCTAACATGATAGCAAGTGGTAAACCAAGTAAAATGGTACCGATAAAGTGACCGATTTCTTGCAATATTAATGCGCCACCGGCTTGAATAATTTTTTCCCAAGATGCACCAACGGAGGTGCTTAATTTTGCGATTAAGATAACTAACGCGACACTCATTATAGAGCTAGCGTGTGCCATGTTTTTTTCGCTGAGAATTTTGAATTTTGGAAAACTGATAATACCACCCATCAACATGGAATAAAGCATTGGAAAAACCATGACTAAACTGATTTTAATTTGCCCTATAGCTTCCGAAAGAAGAATGATAAGTAAGCTAACCAAAAGCAACTTACTATCTTTTAATATACCCATAGTGTTACCTTTCATTGGAAATGTTTTTAAGAGTTATTCGTATATATTTATAATAAAAATGCATCATTTTCGTATTCATACTATCCATGAAACTATTTTCCTGACAATATTCCGAAAGTCTCTTAACCATGCCGAAAAGGCATGGTTAAAATCAATAAATTAAAATAATTAATAAAAATGGAGTCTTTGAATTGTTTTTCGCATTTCAATATTAAAAATATTTTTATTTTTCAGTGCGATACAAAAATTTATTAAATTTTTAACATGTTGTTTCATAAGTGATTTTTATTTTCAGATGCATTAATGCGAAGAGTTATCAAATACCTAATAAATGTGAGGTTGTTCAGGTTTTATGTATTTTTATATGAAAAGGTTTTATTTTTGTTGAGTTTGCATAATGGTGAAAATTGAGGATTAACTGGGTTTTGTTGTTGTATTTTTGGGTTTTAAGTTCTACTTTAATCTGATTTAAATTTAATTATTAGTTTAATAAACCAGTGCGTTTTTTTGTTTTTCTTTCAAAAAAATTTTATAAATTACAATAATATTGTATTTGGCAGTGATATTTGACTTGGATCGCAATTCTGAATATTCATTAATTAGAAAGCAATAAATGAGTCGAAATTTTATTTTAGTCTAAATGCTGATATTAATGTTATCCGTAACATATCAACTGCTATTTGTTTATAGCATCTCAAAAAATACAAAGGCACGAATGGCGCGAACAAAAAAGTATTTATTGTTAATTTATGGTGAGTCATCCTTTTATCACAACGGTATTGTAATCGGTAAATCTAAAGTAAGGTGTTTATGGCCATTACCCTAAAAGATATCACCAAAGACAATTGGGTGGATATCATATGTCTCGAAATAACCAAAGAGCAGGAAGACTTTGTCGCTCTTAACTCAGAGTCAATCGCAGCCTCAAAATTTTTTGATTATTATATTAATCGAGGTATCTATGTTGATGATGAGCCTGTTGGCTTTGTTCAATATTATTCAAACCATGAAAATGGTAGGCCTGAAGAGGTGTTTATTGATCAATTGATGATTGATATAAAACATCAAAGAAAAGGTTTTGGTTCTAGGGCTATTCCGCTAGTTCTCGAGGAAATTAAAAATTTGGGCAAATATAAGTCCGTATCAATTTGCTATGTCGAAGGTAATGACATCATGAAACCTTTTTTTGAACAATTTGGCTTTTCTGTTGTTGAGCAAGATGAATTTGATGAAACTATTATGCGGTTATTTTTCTGATACTAAAGTGATAAATATCCACTCCAACTAAAAGTTAGCAGCGGATATTTATAGAGCGGTAAATCGGCAGTATTTATCTAAAATTGCGCATTTAATCCTAAGCGTAGTGTGCGGCCCGGGGCTGGCATCATACTACGTGTCAGTGGATCGATATAATAACGATCAGTTAAGTTGGTTACTAAGAATTCGACATTAATATTTTTGTCAATTTGGTAACTTGCATAGGCATCCGCTGTAAAGGTGGGTGTCCAGTGCATTGGGCTGTTGTTCGCCATCGAATAACTTCCCGGGAACTGTTGCATCAGTTTGCGTTCATCTTTATTTTGCACACTACTGGTATAACGTAAACGTGTTCCCACTTCGAGATCTTCATCCATAAAGCGCATGCCTAGGTTGGAGTTAATCGCATATTTAGGCTGTAATTGTGTGCGTAAAAAGCCACCGGGGAAACCTGCTGTTGTACATTGGGAGAGATTATAACGGTTAGTTGGGTCTAAATTAGCGGGCGCGGAGTCATCACAAACCTCATTTTTGAGGCGGTAATCAACACCAATATCCATAAATATCCCACCATTATCGTAGCGAGCTAAGGCTTCAATCCCTGCGGTTTTATGTTCTTTTACTTGAACGAAATTAAGACGCCCATCGCGGTCAAATGCATTTTCAATGACCGTATGGTAATAGCCTATTTTAACATCGGCATGGCGTTCTGCTCCGAGTAAACCTTGTAAATTACGTGAATAACCAAATTCAAAGGTTTTTGCACGTTCGGGTTTAAATGCCATTCTCTCTTTACGAGCTTCACTTTCGCCTGCAAATCCAATGCTACTTTCGAAGATACTCGGTAAGCGTACTGTTTCAATGTAACGTGCATAAACACGGTCGTTATCAGACAACCAAATATTGGCACCAAAAGCGGGGGCCCAGCCATGGCTTTTTTGCTTGCCTGAGAATTTCCATTTTTCTTCTTCAGTAAGTTCACGTTTGATGTCATCTGATGGGTGTGAGTAACTTGAACCATACACATAAACTTCTTTACCGGTTACTGGGTCGACTGCGCGAGCTTGAGAGTCAAAAGTTCCGTTATGGAAAGGGTTCGTTTTGGTGGTATAGCGCCCATCGTTATCTGATTTCCATTCAGTGCGGAAATTAACGTCTAAAACGCCATTTTCTTCTGGGTGCTGAGAGTTTTTTCTCTTGGTGATGAAAACGGTATAGTTCGTATCATCAAGTCCTATTGTTTTGAGTAAGATTTGTTTGTTTTGATAGGCACCATTGAAGGGTTGGTAACCATTGGCAACAGCCTTATTATATTCTTCTTGAGTTAAAATTCGGTTGTAATTGATCTGTTTTGCAAGTCGTTCATCAGGGTTTTGAAAACCTTTGGTTCGATTGCGCATTTGCTCTTTTAAGTAATCATCCTCTGTCCAGCCATCAATATATTTTGCACCAGCATCCAATTCCAGCCAACTCGTTGGACGATAGTTAAAGTTAAAGGCAATACTGGTTTCTTGCCGATGTCCTTTACGTGGAAGGGCAATAAACGGGCTAGCCGTCTGCGATGGTGGTACGTCGTTAGAGTCTAATTTTTCTTTGAGCATTGAGCCGCGAATGGTTAAATCAAGATCGGGCGTGAGCGCCATGGTATTGCGTAAATTAAATCCAATACGGTCATTTTCAGAATTGGTTGCTGCGGTATTAATTAAAGTTCCATCAATGTTAGGATCTTTTCCATCACCATAACCATATTCAAACCCCCAATCACGTTCTTTAGGTTCTCGCGGGTAACCGCCAGAGGTGTTGGTATCTCCTACCGAATGCGTCATCCACACATTTGCATTTAGGTCAATCCATTGATTATCTTCGGGTTTCCATTTGTATTCCGCATTATAGGCATTGACCGTAAAGTGAGCTAATGGCCATTGTGGTAATACTTGTTTTCCTTCCAGCTCAGCAAATCCTAAACGTGAAGGCATAATTTCACCATAGGTACTTTCACTCCGGCGAAAGCCAAGGTGTAATGCTTGGTTTTCAGTGAGATATAAATTGGTTTTGACTAAATAGGATTCCAGCTTATTAGAGGTATTAGTCACTTCTTTTCCGGGGCGAAATACATTCGCGGCAAAAGGTAAATAAGGGTCTGGGCCAAGTTGTTGCTGTACTGTTTGTTGTTCATTTAATTGAACAGATTCTTTATAACGGTGAGCGCCATTTTTCCCCGCAAAGTAGTTACCTTGCCGGCGATAAGCATAGGCGGCCATTAAATCAAATTTTTCTTGTCGGGTCCCAACCGCGATCCTTCCTCCGTTATCTTTAAAATTGAAAAATTGAGCATTTCCTCGGGATTTCGGTGTGATGTTAACAACGGGGTCGGAAAGGACAGAGTTCTTATTTTTATAAATCTCAGGGTGATCTCGGTAATCTTCGCCATAACCATAGTGGGGAATACGTTCACGAGTTGAATTACTGCTGGTTTCCAATTTTAAGCTGACACCAAACTTTTCATCCGGTGCAACAACATCATCTATCCCTATGGTTCTGATGGCTATCCCTCCACCGACAGAGGTTTTTATATCGCCAGCGAGAGAACCACTTTTTTCAATCTCAATGCTACTAATGAGGTTTGGGTCCACATAGTTACGGTTATTTGCGCCATTATAACCCCGATAAACGGTGAGTGATTGTTCTGTGCCGTCAACCGTGACAGGAACGCGCTCTTGCCCTTGGATCCCTCGAATATTTGGGTCTAACGCACCACTGTTTCTTGCATCACCGCTATAGACACCAACTGCACTATTTAGCACATCTGCAGTACTGGTGCCTTTATAACGTTCAACAAGGTCTTTTCCTAAATAAATTTTAGAACCTTTGGCATCATATTGGTCATCGTAACCTTGTTGATCCCGTTCTTTGATGGTTTTTGCTGAATCTTGAACGGTAATGGTGCCGAGGTGTTCTTCTTTTTCCCCTAAAGCGGTTATTGGAATCAAAAGAGCAGTAATAATTGCAGTAGTAATAGGTGTTAATTTGTATTTATACATAGTGTTTTCTCTGTGCCATAACGCTTAAAAGCGGGTTTCTAACCCAATAGAAATTTCGTGCTGGTGGTAGGAGTAAATTCCATCCGCGGAACTGCGATTGTCACGAAAGCGGTAACTGGTATAAGGCGTGAATGTGAGCAATGAATAATTTGGAAAGCTGAGTCGTGCAAAATACATAGCTTCTTTATCATGGCGTTTTACATTCAACATTTGGTTGAAGGCCTTGAATTGGCTTTCTCGATAAGTTGCGAGTGCCAGTAAATGAATATCGGGTGTGAGTACGGTATACAAGCCGCCTCGGATACCTAGCTGGTCATAATCATCACTACGAACTTCAGTTGTGAGACGAGTCGCATCAGCCCCTAAAAAGAGGGAAGTATCTGGGGTAATACCATAGACACCCGTTAGATGTAGGCTACTTCGATTGCCATCAGCACTGTCATACGGTTTTTGGTAATGAAGTTGTTGGTAGTCAGCGGAGGTACTGAGGATAACCCGAGGTGTAAATTGGTAGTCGGCTTCAATTTTGCCGCCCATACCTAAATAACGGCGCTTTTCATTAACTGTTTTTAATTCAATTAATGGGCCAAAGGCGATAGTCGTATTTGCATCATTAAAACGATATAAAGTTGCCAAAGAAGAGGTATTTTCACTGAACTCGGCATAGTGAGGATACCGGTCGCCATAAGATGTGCCCTTAATTTGTAAGGAATGGTTGCTCGAGATAGGAATAATTTTACTTAGGCTTGCGTCATAGGTGAGCCCTGGCGATGACTTAGGGTTAGCCATTTTCCAGGTTCCCCCCGGAGTTTCCCAAACTTTATTTTTATCAGGAACTTGGTTGATATTACTGTTGTATTTATAGCCAAAAGAGAGGCTTCCTGTCCAAGCAGTACGGTTTTCTATGGCATCAATAAATTGTTGAATGGTTTGCTTTACACTGGCAGGTAATGCGAGTGTTTCATCGTTGATTAAATTTTGGAATAAAGCCAAAGACTCCTTATTTTGATTATCTTCAAAATAAGCCCGGGCAAGTTCCAATTTAATGCGAAGAAACTTTGGTGAAAGTGCCAGTATTTGTTGGTAGTGGGCAATTGCTTCAGGGTAATGGTTTTGCGCTTTAGCAGTTTCTGCTTTTGCAAATAAAATAAGCAATGGGTCCGCATCAGTTAGCTGCTGGTAGCGAGGCAATAAGCGTTGTACGTCTTGAAATTGCCGATGGTTGATTGCCAGATAAATTGCCTGTCCTAAGTCTTGAGCGTTATTTTTTAGGGTATAGTTTTCCCCATTTAGTTTTATTGATAGGTCATCTGGGAGTAGCAATTGGTCTTTATTGGGGACAACTGCACTTTTATCACGATAATTTTGTTTATCTTTTTGCCATAACAACTGTTCTCGGTCAGTATCCAAGCTAGCTGGAAATGCAGAGAACGCAACCATAAGCATCATGATGGCAGGGGGTAATAGCAGATATCGCATAGGATTAGCTTCGGTAATAAAAGGCTGTGGCCAACTACCTGTCACGTTTTATAGTTGGCCACTGAGGTTAATTTACGGATTACTGGGAGATATTCCCACGGCTTCCACCAAAGGCCATGTCTTTGCTGTGGTCGCTAAATTCAGTTACCCCTGCAATATGTTTAGCTTGGTCGCCAAAGAAGTGCCCATTTGTTGAGCCTGATTCACCATTAAGAGTGGCCGCTCCGGCGAAAGTGGCATTGTTATTTATGGTGGCATTAATATTGGTTGCACCAATATTCCCTGCTAAGGATTTAGTTCCAAAGTTGGCTGTCAGAGTACCTGCGGCTAGGGCACCTCCATTATATTGGCTTATCCCTTTAACAGAGTATTCCGCAGTGCCCGCTGTTGGCATATTGGTGGTGACATCTTTACCAGAGTAGTAAGCCGTGTGTGTTGTGTCACTAGCTTGTCCGGTTGATGACCATTCGCCGAAATAGACTTCTGCATCTGCTACTTTTGCAAAGTTAAATACGCCCATTTTGTCATGTGAACCAGAGCTATTAGGCATAGAGACCACATGTGCTTCATTCCCTGGTTGTTTTGGCGCCATTTTTGTTAACCCAGAGAATGAAATGATTTTTCCACCGTAAACAGATTGCACACCAATACCAGGATCACCCGCAGCACCACCATGTCCACCACCGGTTCCTTCTGTCGCTCCAACACGAATGGAAGGTTCATTGGGATCGAAAGGTTGGCTTTGGCCAGAACCGATTGCTGCAGAAGCACCAAAAGTCATTGTGCAGGTTGCGAGTGCTAGAGCGATAATATTTAACTTTTTCATCGAAATACTCCATTTTTATTAAAGATATTAACGATACTATTGATTAAGAAATTATTATTTCGCATATATATGACGAGAGTTATTAAATCAAATAATAATATAAATGCAAATGATAATTCTTCGCATTAACATTAAAATAATTATGGGTATCAATGGGATAGTGGTATTTTATTTATTGTTAGTTGTTGATATTACGATTTATTTTTGTAATTAATTTGTTGGTTTATCAATTTTTATGATAATTATTTTTTAATAAAAAAGTTAAACTAGTCACATTTTAATGTGTTTGATTAAAAGAATTACATAAAAAACATTAAAGTTAGTGTTGTTTACTGTTTCATCATCGGTGCTAGTCAATGGCGGGCTAAATAAATTAAAATAGCAAATGAAAATAAGGCGCATTATCATTAATGGTGTGGTAATTTAGTTTTTACCGATCACTATTAGATTAATATTTACTCAAAATGCTAAGGGATAAAGTAATGGCACCATGGTTAATTTTTGGCGCTGGTGGAAAAGGTGTTGGCCATCAGATTGCTCAGTTGGCAATAGCAGAGAAACATCCTGTCATCGCAGTTGTACGTAATAGGCAATCTGCAGCAGCGTTAGAGGCTGTAGGGGTGCAAGTTTTCATCGGCGATGCTTGTGATAGCGAGGTGGTTAAAGCTGCTTGCCATGCCGCAGGAACAAATGCCACAGTTATTTCAACCATGGGAGGTACGCAAGATTATTTAGCTCACCGTACGGTGATTGATTGTGCCGAGCAAGCGGGTATATCTCGCATGGTGTTAGTTACGTCATTAGGTTGTGGAGATTCATGGCCTTATTTATCTGCTCGGTCACGCGCTGCGTTTGGTCAGGCAGTGAGAGAAAAATCCCTTGCGGAATCATGGCTACAAACTAGCTCGTTAGATTATGTGATTATTCGCCCTGGTGGGTTATTACATGGTGAACCAACGGGAAAAGCAGTTCTTCAACAAGAGGTTGAGGTTCATGGTTTAGTGATGCGCGCGGATGTTGCTTCACATGTTTACCAGTTGGCTAAGCAAGGGGAATTGAAAAAACAAATTTATAGCGTGGTACAACCCGGTCTGACATCCTCTTAATAAAACCAAGGATTTTTTTGCATAGTGACAACGACATCATAACTATCCTCAATTATTTGTTTATTGCCTTAGACTCGCATAATTTTGAACAAGTTATTCAAGTTTTAGGGGAACAAACAGAAAAGCATAAGGAGACAATCATGAATATTGCGCAACGATTGCAAGATAAAGGACGACAAGAAGGACGACAAGAAGGACGGCAAGAAGGGCTGCAGGAAGGATTTCAAAAAGGCAAAGAAGAGGCAAATATAACAACGGCACGGAATCTTTTGGAACAAGGAGTTAGTATTGAGATAATAATGAAAAGCACTGGGCTGAGCCGTGAAAAACTTATTTCTTTACAGTAACTCAGGTGTTATGACTAAAATTTAAAAGGGATATTATTTATCAATATCCCTTCATTTAATAATAGCTGAATAATATATAAATTATTTAAATGGCATCTACTAGGTTTGCTTATCCCGTTGAACTAGCGCTAACGACAGTTGACTCAAAGCGGCATAAAAACCAAACTCATCATATCGTTGGCAATTTTGGCTAAATACTGGCAGCCATTGCAGTAAAAGTGACAAAGTTTTTAGGCGTAATTGTTTCACTTTCTCTTGGTCCAAATGGGCTTCATTTAATGAAAAATGTAAGTGACTTAATAGCTCCAAAAAAATTGAAATATGGTCAGAAGGCTCGTTAAATGCCTCACTGGTTTCCATTCCTGCCTCGGCTAATAGGTACTTAATCTGTTCATTACCATGCTCACTGTTTGGATAAACTGAGGCGTAAGGTAAGGCTGATTGCTTATCTGACATTAAGAATAAACTACAAAAATCTGCGGCTAATTCGAGCTGAGCATCATTTCGCATCATTAGCGCTTTGATTTTTGTTTTAACCTCTTGAATTAGCGAAGTTAAAACAGGTTCCTGCTCGATAGTCGTAAACCAATCCATCATTTCGCTAGATTGAATCTGTGCTAACGTTGCATTATCTAATTCACGTGAGAACAATCGTGCTAGCCATGCATAAACACATGCTATTTGTTCTGGCGACAAAGTGATTTGTTTTGTCATTTGTTCACCTGTGATGCAGGAACATATTCACATTGAGCAACCATTTCAATTGGCCCATCGAATGCATTGACGTTATCCACTTGTCCTGTGTATTTTTCTATCTCCACTAAGGTGGTATGTGCGCTGGTGGCCTGCGCTAATTGAGAGGTTCCAATATCAAGCGTTAATACGTTTGGGTTTCCGTATTTGCACAGGGAATTGATTTCTCCACCCTTAGTCGGGTCATACCAAGCTCCTTCATGGATACGAGCAACGCCTTCTGTATATAAGTCAGAAACTACGGCTCCTGCTAACACTTGCCCGCGGTCGTTGAAAACACGAACAATATCACCATTTTGTATGCCTCTAGCTTTCGCATCTTGAGGGCTAATAAAGACCGGCTCTTTGCCACTCACAGAATAATATTGACGTAATACAGGGGATTCGCACAATTGTGAGTGTAAACGAAAATCGGGATGTGCGGATTGCAAATGTAGTGGCCATTTTTTTGAACCTGGACCACCATGAGAGCGTTCTGCTTTTTCGAACCACATTGGGTGACCTTGGCAATCATCATATTGCATATCAGCAATAGTTTTTGAGTAAATTTCAATTAAACCACTCGGTGTCCCTAAAGGTTCTAAGTCGGGATCTTCCCTAAATGCTTGATGACGAACAAACATTTGTGGATGTTCAAATTCCACATAGCCTTCTTTTTCCCAGAACGTATCGAAGGAGGGTAAATGAATACCACGGCCTTTTCCTTGTTGGCTGCCTTCTTGCCAAATGCGTTTTATCCAACCCATTTCGTCCAAACCTTCAGTAAAGGCTTCTTCACGACCAAAACGGCGGCATAGGTCACGTAAAATATCGAAGTCATTACGTGACTCAAACTGCGGTTCAACGAGTTGTTTCATCGCAATAATTCCACGATTTGAATGGTTACCGTATTGGTCAAGGTCATTACGTTCAAATTGTGTGGTTGCCGGTAATACGATATCGGCAAAACGACAGGTGGATGTCCATTGATTATCAATAGAGACAACCGTTTCTAGTTTGCGCCAACCTTCAATAATACGGTTAATTTGTTGGTGGCGGTGGAATGGGTTGGTTCCAGCAAACACACACATTTTTAGTGGAGGTAATTTAACTGCTTTACCGTTCCAGTTGATTGTTTTTCCTGGTTCTAAAATAGCATCAATAAAACGAGCAATAGGAATGGTGCTGCTGTAGCCTTTGTAGTCATTGTTATCATGAATAGGTGGCACTTTGGTTGAGCCGGAAAAACCACTTAAAATAATTCCCTGGCGGCTTGGGGTTCCTGCTCCATTATAGTGCCAACCGAAGCCAAATCCTCCACCCGGTAAGCCAATCTGACCTAACATCGCAGCCAAAACGACAATCATCCAAGACCATTGTTCACCATGTTGCATGCGTTGAACGCACCAACCTGCAATGATTTGGGTTCTATTTGCTGCCATTTGGCGGGCTAAGGCTTGGATTGTGCCGGCATCAATACCACAAATTTCAGACGCCCATTGTGCATCTTTGGGTTGTCCATCTGTTTTTCCCATTAAGTAGGGAACAAATTGCTCGAAACCAACACAATATTCTTTTAAGAAGGTTTTATCATGCAAGTTTTCACTGTAAAGCGTGTGGGCGATGGCTAATTGCAGTGGGACATCCGCTTGCGGGTTAATCGCAATATGCTGAACATTAGTACGCCCAAGGTAATCATGAGTAGAGGTGATTATCGGGTCGATACTGATGACTTTTATCTCGCCACTAGCAGCTTTCTCTTTCAGTTGTTCATAATATTCATAAACGTCATGATCAGGACACCACCAGTTAGCTTGTTGGTTTTTAATCAGGTCAGAGCCCCATAATACGATGGTTTTACTATTTTTAAGGACTAGTGGCCAAGAGGTTTGTTGTTCATAAACCTCCATTGACCCGACAACTCGAGGTAAAATCACTTGTGCAGCACCCGTCGAGTAGTCTCCGCCAGTACTGACACTATTACCGTGCAGCGCAATGGCGCGGGCTAACATACCTGATGCATTGTGGAGCATCCCTGTCGATTGCCAGCCATTTGCAGTAAGTAATCCACTTGGTCCATAAGTTGTTTGAATACGTTCTAATTCTTGATAGAACAAATCAAGGGCCTCATCCCAAGAAACACGTACGAAGCGGTTATCACCTCGTTGTGAGGTGTCACTTAAATGGCGTTTACGTAGCCAGTCAACACGCACCATTGGGTAACGGATACGGGCAGTGCCATGCACATGGTCAGGCAATCCTGCAATCATTTTTGATGGAAATTTATCGTGTTCAAAGGGTTTTGCTTCGATAAAACGGCCATCAACTACGGTAGCGCGAATTGCGCCCCAGTGTGACCCAGTTAGAATGCCTTCTTGTACCACCGCAGTTTGTTCTCCAGCTGTTGCAGCGTTAGCCTTACGTGGTGTTAATAGGGAAGGGCCTAACATACCCGCAACAGTGAGCCCGCCAAGCTGGAACAAAAAGTGTCGACGAGAAGCTTGAAAAGTTGGATTATTTTTCATTCTGTACTCCGTTATCACCGTGTGAAGATCCTGCGGTATCAGATGCATTCATTTGTAAGTATTTCAATAAGGTACGCTCTTCTCGCTTATCTAAACTGGTAAAGCCAATCATACCGTTTAATGTGCCTATCCAACCGTTAGCATCAAAGTGAGCAATATCTGGCGCGCCATGGCATTGATTACAAGAACCGTTATATAAAGAGTCTGCATAAGCCCATATCGGTTTGATATCATTGACCATATCACCTTGCTGCATCCATGCAGTCGCTTGCAGTTTGCTCCATGACGTATCTGTTGCAGCGACGACGGTGCTTTCTAAATTTTTCACATTTTCTTGAACATCACCACGTATCGAAGCTACGAAAATTCGCTTGCCGGGGAATTCAGATAGAACTCGTTGGCGACCATCGGTTTCTGTCCACCCTGTGATTTCAACTTGTAGCCAATCGCCATCACGTTTTAGGACTTTCACCTCTGAGGCAGGAAGTAACGAGCCAGCAGGGTCTTTATCCCCTTTATTTGCATAAATAGGTTTAATATCAAGTGAATACAGAATATCTGAATCACTATTTGCCTTAGCGCGCAGCTCATCGAATTGTTTACGAAAACCGCTGCTCATATCAGGTAATTGGTGGGCAATTCCTTTGTGGCAGTCAATGCAGGATTGATTCTCTTTCGCAGCGATTTGCATCTGGCGAGCTGCTTCTGGATTTTGTTTAGCGTGATCCATTGAGTCATAATCATGGCAAGAGCGGCAAGTAGCAGAATTATTTTCTTTCATGCGGGCCCACTCGCGTTCCGCAAGTTCGGCACGTTTGGCTTCAAATTTTTCTGGGGTATCTATCGAGTGAGCAATAAATGTTTGATAAATATCATTGCTTGCTTCGAGTTTCCGTTTAATCATGCCTGGAAGGTCGGAGGGAATATGGCAGTCATGGCATTCTGCGCGTACGCCAGATGCATTTTGGAAATGTACAGATTGCTTATATTCTTCGTAAACGGGTTCCATGCTATGGCAACTGACACAAAACTCGGTGGTGCTAGTCACTTTCATCCCAACATGGGGAACAACGATTAACGCAACACCCACTGCAATCCCGACAACGATTAACGTTAGCATTGACCAACGAGCACTTGGTTTTCGCAACGCTCTCCAGAGTTTCCGCATAATAGCCCCTGTAATTATATGGTTTAATACAGGCGATCTTATTGAGTTAATATGAATAGCGGTACTAGTCAGAATGAACAGCTTACGGCAAAATATGAGCAAATATGAACAGATATGAACAGAAGAGAGTATATCAATGACATCACATCATATTGTGGTTGTTGAAGATGAACCCGTTACTCAGGCTCGCTTACAGGCTTACTTTGAGCAAGAAGGGTATCGTGTTTCTGTAACGGGGAATGGCGCGGGGCTACGCGAAATTATGGACCAGCAAGCCGTTGACTTGATTCTGTTGGATATTAATTTACCAGATGAAAACGGGTTAATGTTAACAAGGGCACTACGTGAGCGTTTCACGGTAGGAATTATTTTAGTCACAGGTCGCTGTGACCAAATTGACCGTATTGTGGGTTTAGAAATGGGAGCCGATGACTATGTTACTAAGCCCTTGGAACTCAGGGAATTAGTCGTTCGCGTTAAAAATTTACTTTGGCGAATTGACCTTGCTAAGCCTTCGCAAGCTCAAGTTGTTTCACAAGATAATTGTTATCAGTTTGCTGGCTATTGCCTAAATGTTTCGATGCATACGCTCGAATTTGAGCATCAGGCTATCAAACTCACACGGGCTGAATATGAAATGCTAGTGGCTTTTGTGACGAACCCGCGGGAGATTTTAAGCCGAGAACGTCTTTTACGTATGTTATCTGCCCGACGAGTTGATAACCCTGACTTACGTACCATAGATGTACTTATTCGCCGTTTACGCCATAAAATCAAAGCGGATTTATTAGTGACTCAGCATGGTGAAGGCTATTTTTTAGCCGCCGATGTATATTGATATACGGGCCTAAAGCCTCCTGGAGATAATGAGTTGCGTAAGTGTTCACTATCTGCGTTTTGTTGGGTAAGCACTAAAATCGGCGGGCTTATATTGTTTGGAACCGGCTGCTTTTGTAGTACTTTGATGGCTTGTTCAATCACTAGCTCACCTTGCCAAACCATTTGGTCGCTGGCAGCCATAATAATTCGGCCTCTTTTTAACCCGCGGTAGACTTGGTGAGAAAGGTAAAAAGAGACAATATTCAATGGGTTCGTTAAGTTTCGGCCTTCACCCATTGCGGCCTCAGCAGCAATAGCAGTGCCAACGACGACATCGACATCAGGGTTACGCTCTAACATTTCATGTAATAGATTGCGTTGAACCTCAAGGTCGTTATCCCCTTGCGCCACATCCACAATTTGTACTTGGCTACCTGCAATAGCTTCTCGGAATCCTTGCTCCATTTCATGGCTGCCTCCGGCATTTAATGGGCCAGGCATAAGTAAAACTTTCAATGGTTTACCTTGACTCCATTGGACTAAATAGCGCCCCGGTTGATAACCCATTTGAAACCAAGGTACACCAACGCGGGTTTTAATTGTTTTATCGTGTGTCGCATTGATGACTTCAATGACAGGCGTATTTTCTACCAGTTGGCTAAGGTTTGGAAAAGTTGTGGTGCTACTGCCTAGTAAGATGGCATCTGCTCCCCATTGTTGGCACTGTGTAATTTGCTTTTGTTGGGTTGCTAGTTGGTTATATCCACCGGCTTCTAATACGTTTAGGTCAATGCCATAGTGTTTTGCCGCTTTTTGCATTCCGTAATTAATTGATAACCAATAAGAATCTTTTAGGCTAGGATAAAGCGCACACAACTTCCATGTTTTTGTGGCGGTAACGGGATCATGTGGTTGCTGGTCAAAATGCAGTGTGTCACGCCACTGAATTAGTGAGCTATCGTGCGCCGTTGCTAGGCTCAACAACGAGTGAAATGTGAACAGTAGTAAAATCAATACACGCATGATAGCCTCACAAACCAGAAACCTTTATCCTAAATGCATTCTTGCTGCTAACTCAACCATTTTAATTTTTAGGCTAACCAAACCGTGAATTTATCACTAACTAGACGACTATGGATGGGCTTTGCGTTGATGGCTGCATTGACCTTTATTAGCACCCTTGTGGGATGGTACAACTTACGTTTTGTTAGCCAAGTTGAACAGGCCAACACCGAGGCTCTGATCCCAACCATGAATATGGCAAGGCAACTGAGTGAAGCGAGCGCTTGGGAGCTATTTTCTGCACAAAATCTCACAAATGCAGATAGCGAAAGTATTTGGTTAGCACAAGGACGAATGTTAACGGCACAAAGCCTTAAAATCACTAATTTACTGAAAATATTAAGAGAGCAAGGCTTTAATACACAAAATATTGAACAACAAGAAAAAGAAATTGCTCAGTCATTAAGCCAACAGGGTGAATTAGTTGGGCAGCGGTTAAAACTGCGCGCAGAGCAGCAACAATTAAGGCAGCAGATAATTACAGCGGCGGGAGATATCGCCCAAAAGGCACATGGTCAGGCAAACAATGCCGCCACCTCAGCGGGAGCAACTCAAGTCAGTATTTACGACCTTATTGAAAGGAAACAAGGGGAACAAGCACAACAAGCCCTTGATCAACTAATTGATATTGACCTTGAATATGCCAGCCAAATGAATGAGCTTCGATTAAGCGCGATGCGTGTACAGCAAATGGTACTTAATTTAGGTTCAAACCAGCCCCACCGCAATATGGCAGAATTAGAAAAACAGTTGAATTCTGCAGTTAAAATCTTACAACGTCGGCAAAAATATATTGAAGACCCTGCAGTGCGAGGCCAAGTAGAAAACGCGTTAAATAGCGTGAAGCGCTATACCGAGTTAATCGCGTTGTACCGGCAAGATAACGACATCACAACACGTTTACAGATTTTATCACAAAATAATATTGACCAATTTGCACGTTTTAGTAGTGAAGTAGCGCAATTAGTTGACATCATTGAGCTTCGTAACCAAACCGCATTGGGACAACTTAAACAAGCCAGTGAACGAGGGCAGAATTGGTTGTTAGCATTGAGTATTGTCTCATTGCTCTCACTTATCTTGATCCTTTGGCGAGTGGTTTATCGTTTAGTGACAAAGCCGCTGGCACAGCAAACCCAAGCCCTTCAACGCTTATTAGAGGGCGATATTGACTCTGCATTTCCTGAAACTGCAGGGGTGAAAGAGCTTGATACGATTGGCCGTTTAATGGATGCATTTCGTGAAAGTGTTCATGCCTTAAATAATCAGCGTGAACAGCTAGCAGACGAAGTCAAAGCGAGGACGGCAGAATTGCGCGTGATGGTTGTTGAGCACCGCAAAGCTCGTTCTGAAGCAGAACAAGCCAATCAGGCTAAATCGGCATTTTTAGCGGCAATGAGCCATGAAATTCGCACTCCTCTTTATGGGATTTTGGGGACAGCGCAGCTGTTATTAGAAAATAAAGCACTTAACCAATATCATGATGATTTATATGCGATTACTGACTCAGGTGAATCTTTATTAGCAATTTTGAATGACATTTTGGACTACTCCGCAATTGAAGCAGGGGGACAAAATGTTTCCATCAATGATGAGCCTTTTGAGCCCAAGCCGTTATTAGAAAGTACTTTGTATTTAATGAATGCCAGTAATAAAAATAGTGCTATTCAGTTAGTTGCAGATATTGCGGATGATTTGCCGATTGCTTTACAAGGGGACCCGCTACGGATCCGACAAATTATCACGAATTTACTCAGTAATGCATTGCGCTTTACTCAAAAGGGGCAAATCACTTTGCGTAGTTGCCGTTATGGTAAATATTGGTTTATTGAAGTGGAAGACACAGGGTGTGGCATTGATAGCTCGCGATTTACTGATATTTTTAAGCCATTTGTGCAAGTAGATAGCCAGCGGGGTGGTACAGGGCTTGGGCTGACAATTAGTGCAAGTCTAGCGCAAGCGATGGGAGGTGAATTGACGGTTAGTAGCCAGTTGGGGAGCGGGAGCTGCTTTCGTTTAACATTGCCGCTATGTATCACCTCTCATCCAGTGGGTAAATCGGCTGAGCTGCCATTAGACATGCGAGGTGTGAATTTATTACTCATAGAAGACAACCCATTGACTCAAAAAATTAGTGGAGAAATGTTAACCCGTAGTGGGGCTCAGGTAACCGTTGTTGGCTCTGCTGCTGAGGCTTTGGCGACTCTACAAGCTGGTCAACAATTTACGGCGGCATTGGTGGATTTTGGCTTACCTGACATCGATGGTATCACCTTGGCTAAACAAATAGCGAAAACTTACCCTACATTGATTTTGATTGGTTTTAGTGCTCATGTGATTGATGAAACATTGCGCCAACGAACCAGCCAAGTTTTTCGCGGTATCATTCAAAAACCGGTACCAAGAGATATGTTAAATCAATTAATTGTTAAATATATTTCAGGTGGTGAATATACATTGTCTGATTCTGGTGTTCAGGGAGAAGTTATAAATTTACAACAACTTGCCAGTGATGCCGAATTAATGGGATTCCAGAAAATTCGCGAATGGGTGAGTATTTTTAAACAACATTCCTTGCCTTTGCTCGATCAAATTGACATTGCACGAGCAGAAAGTAACGCAGAACAAATAAAGCGCCTTGCTCACCAGTTAAAAAGCAGTTGTGCCAGTTTGGGAATGCAAAATGCAGTACAAAGCTGCGTATTATTAGAACAGCAGCCAATGGCGGATACCCAATTGAAGGATGATATCCAGCAAGGCTTACGGGCTATTGATCAATGGTTGAATAAAATACATTGACTCTTTAACTAGCCCGTAAGGTTAACAAAGATATATATTCAGGACAAAAGCTTAGCGAGCAACCCGTAGGCCCCCGGTCACACCTTGTGGGCTCCAAAGTATTTGCCATAATTGAATATCTCTCGCTCTAAATGCACCTGCACAAGCATTTAAATAATAAGAAAACATGCGTTTGAAGCGAGGCGTATAATTATGTTCGAGCTCTGGCCAAGCCGCTTGAAAACGGGAATACCACGCCATAAGTGTATGGTCATAATCTGCACCAAAATTATGCCAATCCTCCATTACCAGTTTGCCTTCGCTGGTTTCGCCAATATTTTGTACAGACGGTAGGCAGCCGTTTGGGAAAATATACTTGTTAGTCCATGGGTCGACATTTACTTTATTTTGATTAGAACCAATGGTGTGAAGTAAAAACAAGCCATTAGTTTTTAAATTGCGTTGAATAACATCAAAGTAAGTCACATAGTTTTTAGGCCCGACATGCTCAAACATGCCTACAGAGACAATACGGTCAAATTGGTCGTTGAGATTCCGATAATCGTCTAATTTAATATCGACATCTAAGCCTGCACAGCGAGCTTGAGCATATTTTTGTTGCTCAGCGGAAATAGTGACACCCGTGACAGAAACTCCATAATTTTTTGCTGCATAGGCAGCTAGCCCGCCCCATCCACAGCCGATATCCAGTAATCGCATACCTGGTTTTAATTGCAGTTTTTCGCAGATTAAATTTAATTTTTGTTCTTGAGCAAGAGGGAGGTTTTCAGGAACCGTTTCTAAACCTTTCCAGTAGCCGCAAGAATATTGCATATAAGGGTCGAGCATCAGGGAAAATAAGTCATTCCCGAGGTCGTAATGTTCTTCTCCAACAATGCGAGCACGTTTTAGGGTTTGTAAATTGCGAACGCGTGCGACAGCAATTTTCAATGTATCACTGAAATTATGAGGTATTTTTTTATCGAGCTTATGGCGTAATACATGTTGGAAAAATATGTCTAAACGTTCGCAATCCCACCAACCATCCATATAGCTTTCACCTAATCCTAATGAGCCTTGTTGTAGCACTCGTTTAAAGAATTGGTGGTTGTGAACTTGAATATCGAAAGGGCGGGAGCCATTAATTTTAATACCAGCTTCACTTAATAATTCAGCAGCAATGCGTTGCCAAGAATCGATAGTATTTTTTTGGTTAACGACTTGTTCAGTACTCATCTGATCTCCAATTTTTTTCAAAGTGGGATTCAGAGAACTTTATTTGTGACGTATTCGCGGTACAGCAAAACAGGAATATTGGCCACCGCTGCATGACAGTCAGTGTATTAGCGTTATTGTTGCTATAAATAAAGCTCAAATCCAGTTTCAGATAACTCTCTAAAAAATATAAAACGTTCGCATTGAATTTCAATAGAAATTGCGTTTAATACTTAGAAATGGCACTTATAACCAAAAAAGGAGTTCTTATAAGACGTTTATTTGCTCACCAAAGCTTTTAAGCTCTGCAATAAGTATTGGATTAAGTCTAGTATATAGGAATGAATTTTGTGTAAGAAATACGTTATTAGTTGCTTTTTATCCGATTAAGATTAGTTCTTCGGGCTGGTTTTATTTAAATTAATGATGAGCTATAAGACAAATGGCTCACCTACTGTTGTAGAGAGCCATTTTGGAATAAAAAATTAATGGTTAGATTTTTGGAGTATATCCATAACGGATTATTTCCGTTTGTTCTAAATGAATCTGGGTTACCGCAGGTTGGGTATTGGCAATCACCTGACCATCACGAACCGAATAACGTACAGGAACTTGACGGCGCACGGCATCGAAGCCATTTTCTGCTGGTAAAATCAATAAACTAGCTCGCTTCCCTTCACTCACACCATAATCTTGCAAGTTCAACGTACGTGCGCTGTACTCACTAATCAGTTTCAGCCCATCATTGATTTGCTGGTAACCCATTAATTGGCAAACATGTAACCCCATATGCAGGACTTGCAGCATATTAGCTGTACCAAGTGGGTACCAAGGGTCAAAAACATCATCGTGGCCGAAGCAGACATTAATATCTGCGGCTAGCATCTCTTTCACTCGCGTAATCCCACGGCGTTTTGGATAAGTATCAAAGCGGCCTTGTAAGTGAATATTCACTAGCGGGTTAGCCACAAAGTTAATCCCAGACATTTTTAGCAGACGAAATAAACGGGAAGTATAAGCGCCATTGTATGAATGCATCGCAGTAGTATGGCTTGCCGTGACGCGAGAACCCATCCCCTGTGCATGTGCTAGCGCTGCGACAGTTTCCACAAAACGGGATTGCTCATCATCGATTTCATCACAGTGGACATCAATCAAACGGTCATATTTTTGTGCTAAAGCGAACGTTTTATGGAGTGATTCTACACCATACTCACGAGTAAATTCGAAATGTGGAATAGCACCAACGACGTCGGCTCCAAGGCGTAATGCTTCTTCTAACAGCGCTTCGCCATTTGGATAAGACAAAATACCTTCTTGTGGAAAAGCCACAATTTGCACATCAACCCAAGGCGCGATTTCTTGTTTTACTTCTAACATCGCTTTCAGTGCGGTTAATTTTGGGTCTGACACATCTACATGGGTGCGAACATGTTGAATACCATTGGCAATTTGCCATTTAAGGGTTTGCCACGCGCGGTTTTTAACATCCTCGTGGGTAAGCAGCGCTTTGCGCTCCGCCCAACGTTCAATGCCTTCAAAGAGTGTTCCAGACTGGTTCCAGCTTGGTTGCCCAGCGGTTTGAGTAGTATCCAAGTGAATGTGTGGCTCAACGAAGGGCGCGGTCACCAAACCACCTTCACCGTCTAAGCTGTTTGGCAATATTTCGCCTTCAGGTTGTGGAAGGATAGCTTGAATTTTTTGGTTGTCGATATCAATACGCCACAGCCCATCACGCTCGGGTAAACGGATATTATGGATATGTTTGATAGTTTGATTAAGCACGGGTCATCTCCGAATCAGTAGTATGGCGGCGATTTAATAATGGGTTAAGGATAGCGTAACATAATGCACCACCCAGCACGGCATTGACAGGGACAATTCCTGGTAACCAGTTACCTGCGATAACCCCAGCGGCAACAGCGATTAATGCACTGATGTTGACATCACGCATTTTACTGCGGTCAAAGGTTTCATAGCGGTGACGGTACATGAGGTAGTCTGCGATGATAATTCCACCAATAGGGGGGATAGCCGCTGATAAGAAAGTTAGCCAGCCGATAAAATTATTATATAGCCACAGTGCGCATAGCGTTCCTACCAGTCCATTGACAATGGATAAGGTTTTGCTGGATAAACCGGTGATATTGGCAAACCCCAAGCCTGACGCGTATAGGGCGTTATCATTAGTTGTCCAAATATTTAGGCCTAAAACGATAATTGCGGGTAATAGTAAACCTTGAGCAATCATCACATCAGAGATATCTGCCATACCTAATGATGCAGCGCCAGCGGCGCCAAAGATAAACATCAATGAGTTACCAAGGAAAAAGGCAATAATAGCGACAAGTACTGCAATTTTAGGTCTTCGCCCGAAACGCACAAAATCGGCCGTTAATGTTCCTGCACTCACAAAAGAGCCTACAACCATGGCTAAAGCAAGGTTAAAATCGATGGGTTTTGCGGGTACGACAGCCTGCAATGCACTCATTCCACCCATATCAGTGATAGCAAGGTAAACAGAGTAACTACCGAGTATCGCAATGGCAGGAACAGCAACGATTGACAGAACTGTAAGAGCAGAAATACCAAAAAACACAGTAACGGTCATTAAGACCCCGGAAATACCAATTAACCAGTTGATATCCCAGCCTGTTGCTTTACCAACAGGAATGGCAAACATCGCAACACCGACACCAAACCAGCCAACTTGTGTGCCGCCCAATAGGAAAGAGGGGAGCCATGAGCCTTTAATACCAAAAGAATAACGAGCAAGAAGGTGAGTGGTTAAGCCTGTTTTAGAACCAATAAAACCAAGAAATGCGGTGTAGATACCAAGAAGAAGATTACCGATAAGAACTGCGAGGAAGAAATCATGAAAATCAAGACCGGTACCGAGAGCGCCTCCGGTCCACATACTGGCGGAAAAGAACGTTAAACCTAGCATCACAAAGGTTAATGCTAGTCCGCCTTTCCGCGCTGATATGGGCACGGGGCCATGGCTATAATTTTTATCGTCAGGCACGATTGTCTCCAGTTATTTTTTTCAGGCCAAAAAAATCCGACGCATTTTATAGCCATCAAAACAAAAAGCAAACGTTTTCGTCAATAATTTAAAATAATTAATGTATTCAAGAATAATTTTATTTATGGAATTAAAAGTAGAAATAATAGATAACTTAGGGTTTAAATTGCCTTATTTTTCAGTAATTCAATGCATTCTTGAGCACCACGTTTAAGCACATGGCCTTTCAAACATACCGCGTGAATAGGCAGTTTGAAGCCATTTGGGGTATTTTTAAACTCAAGGGGTTTTAGTGAGCCATCGTTCAATTTATCTTTAATTAGTGACAAAGGGAAATTTCCCCATCCCATACCACTCTCGACTAAACCGAGAGCCAAAGAAAAACTGTCTGTTTTCCAATAATTACTGGAAACTAGAATGCGTATATCACTCAATTCACGTTGGCGGCTCGCAATAATAATTTGCCGGCTTTCAACAAGGTCTTCGATATAGAGCGATGTTTTATTTTGTAAAGAGGGATGTTTAGCCGAAATGGTGGCAATAATTGATTCTTCGCCAATATAATGAAATTGCTCTTGAGAATTAACATTTAAACCGCCAAAGACAATCGCAAGGTGAATTTGTTGTTCATGTAATAACGGTAGAAGATCATCTTGAGGTGCGGTAATCAGTTCAATATGCAGTAAAGGATAACGCTGGCTTAAAATATGTAGAGCATCAAAGAGTAAATTGGCATTGATACCTGCTGCAATACCAATGGTCAATTTACTTTCGACACCTTGGGTCAACTCTAAAGAAAAAGTATTGAGTTGTGATAAATTAGCCACAATATGCCGTGCATAGGGCGCTAATGAAAGCGCTTTTTCAGTGGGTTTAGGCTCTCTAGTGTGTCTATCAAATAGTTCAAATCCAAGTTCAGCTTCTAGATTCGCCACGGCCATACTGACCGCGGATGGCACGCGTTTCAATGCTCTAGCCGCCGCAGAAAATGAGCCTTTATCTAACACGGTGAGAAAAATCGTTAGGTTGTCACTATTAAATGGCATTATTCACCTTTCAATAAAACTGATAGAAGCTGACTTTTATTATCATTGAATTATATTTATTTTACCACCTTGTTGATAATGATATTTTTGGAGGTGGGAAAATGCAGGGGATTAAACGTAAAATTGTTTTTGTCACAGCTTATGAGGTTATTGGTTGGTTAATTTCAGCGTTGGCATTGGCTTTTCTTTCCGGTAATTCAGCGGAAACAACAGGCCCATTAGCTTTAGTCATAACGACTATTGCAGTGAGCTGGAACTTTATTTTCAATACCGCATTTGAATATTGGGAATCAAAACAAAAATCACGCATTAGAACCTTTAGGCGCCGGTTTGTACACGCCATATTATTTCAATTAACGTTGGTGATTTTTTTAATTCCTTTAATTGCATGGTGGTTATCAATTAGTCTTTTACAGGCGTTAATACTCGACTTCGCCTTAATTATTTTTATCCCAATTTATACTTTCTTTTTTAATTGGGCATTTGATAAGATTTTTGGATTACCTAAATCTGCCTTGCCGCAAGAGAATAACGCCACATCATAGAAAAGTAAGAAAATTATCGAGTTTCCTTCCGTACTAACATCGTGCAGAAGGAAACTCGAATCACACATATTATTTTAATAACCTAGCCTTAACGGATTTCCCTTTAATTTTTCCTTGCTGTAAATGCTTCCAAGCTTGTACGGCAACCTCACGTTTGAGTGCGACGTAGGCATGGGTAGGGTGGATCACAATCTTGCCAATATCGGCACCATTGAGGCCAACTTCTCCGGTTAAAGCACCTAAAATATCTCCAGGACGTATTTTGGCTTTTTTACCGCCATCAAGGCATAAGGTCATCATTGTCGCTTCTAACGGAGTGACTCGTAAACCTGTCGGTTCGGTTTGCCAATTAAGCTTCATGTTTAACATTTCTTCTAGAGCATTGGCTCGTTGGGCTTCTTCTGGCGCACATAAACTAATTGCTAAACCGCTTTCACCGGCACGTGCAGTTCGGCCGATGCGGTGAACATGCACTTCAGGGTCCCATGATAATTCATAGTTAATCACCATTTCGAGGGCTTTAATATCTAACCCACGGGATGCGACATCCGTAGCCACTAACACACGGCTACTTCCGTTAGCAAAACGCACAAGAGTTTGGTCACGCTCACGTTGTTCCATGTCACCATGAAGCACTAAGACACTTTGTTTGCTGGCTGTTAAGGCATCATAAACGGCTTGGCAATCTTTCTTAGTATTACAGAAAACGACACAAGAAGCGGGCTGTTCGCGGCTTAAGAGCTTTTGTAATAATTCAATTTTTTCGTGACGAGCGACTTCATAAAATTGTTGTTCAACTGCTGGGAGCTCATCAACACTATTGATTTCAATAGTTTGTGGGTTATTTTGAATTTGCTGGCTAATTCGTGCAATTTCTTCTGGCCAAGTGGCTGAAAATAATAATGTTTGTCTATTAATTGGTGCGTAATCAATTATGGTCTCAATATCTGGCATAAAGCCCATATCGAGCATTCTGTCTGCTTCGTCTAAAACTAAAGTTTGCAATGCATCAAGTTGTACTGTTTCACGATTTAAATGATCAAGTAAACGCCCCGGTGTGGCAACAATGATATGTGCTGCATGGGCAAGGGAGTCGCGTTGTACGCTGAAAGGCACACCACCACAGAGTGTCAAAATTTTGATATTAGGGATCGCGCGAGCTAAACGGCGCAATTCATTGGCGACTTGATCTGCCAGTTCACGAGTTGGACATAAAACTAATGACTGAGTTTTAAATAATTTGGCGTCAATATGTTGTAATAAACCCAGACCAAAAGCCGCAGTTTTGCCGCTGCCCGTTTTAGCTTGTGCTCGGACGTCTTTTCCAGCAAGTATAGGGGGAAGAGCGGCAGCTTGGATCTGCGTCATGTTTAGGTAGCCTAACTCTTGCAAGTTAGTGAGTTGTTCCGCAGAAAGCGCATTTAGGTCAGCAAATGAAGTCACAATACAATCTCAAATAGAATAAAAGGCATAATAGCGCTAATAATACTATTCCTACCTTACTCTGTCTGTTTTTAATTCGTCATTAATGTAGAATCCGGCTATCACTGATATAGTTCAAAATTAAATCAACAGGAAGTAATGAAATGGAAAATTTGCAACAGCGGCTAATTAATTATCGGCAGCACTTAGAAAGTGGTGAATTGAAATTTGCTTATGAGTATTTGATTAAAACTATCATGCAAGTAAAACAATATATTGCAAGAAATCCAGATACAGAATTTAAGTGTGGAAATGTATCCCCAGGCTATTTGGATTATACCTATTTTCCATTAGTTAATAGTTTTTTGACGGCAAGAAAACTTCGATTTGGACTCGTGCTAAATCATAACACGCTAAATTTGGAACTGTGGTTAATGGGGCAAAATGCAGCCGTACAAAAAGAATACTGGCAGTGTTTGAAAAATAGCCCTTGGAATCTGGATAAAACTGAAATGCCACAATACAGTGTGTTAGCAATCAATTTACTTGTTGAACCTGATTTTACCGATAAAGATACACTATTTATGGATATTGAAAAGACAATATTTCCAGTTATGGAAGAGGTTATTCAATATCTTGAAAGTAGCAAATGATGTTTTGGAAATGTCGATGGCTTTTAGCACCACTTAAAAGTGGTGCTAAAAAGATGGGGGTATTCAATATTGATGTCTTAGATAGGGCCTAAGTTTGTCATTACAGCATATATTAGAGCGATAATAGAAATGGCTATCCATGTGAAGACTAACGGCCAAATAAATCTCACCCATTGTGTATAAGGAATTTTTGCCGTTGCAAGTACAGCCATTAAAATTCCAGAGGTTGGGTTAATACAGTTAACAACCCCTTCTCCAAGCAATACAGTTTGCACTGTCGTTTGGCGAGTGATTTCTAATAAATCGCCCATTGGCGTAAAAATAGGTACAAGCACTGCCGCTTCACCAGAACCTGATGAAATAAAGAAGTGCATAATTGCCGCGGTTGCGAACATGGAAAGGGCAGATAAGGTCTTCGGTAAGCCATCCATCATTGAAATAATGGCATTAACGATGGTATCTAAAATCATCCCATCAGATAATACGATAGCAATAGCACGTGCCATACCAACGATAAACGCGCCACCTACCATTCCCGCACAACCTTTTAAGAAGCCTGTTGCAATGGTATTAGGAGACATGCGGTTTAAAACACCCACGCCAACGCCTAAGATGATAAACATAGCCATCATCTCTTTTTCTCCCCAGCCCCACTCAACAGCACCGAAAATAAATCCGACTAAGCAGAATGCGCTATAGGAAAGAGTAATGACATGCAAAGCTGAAATTTTAGAGGTTTGGTGTTCGTCGGTATTAATTTCAATCTCAGGACGAACCATGCCTTTATTACGGCATTTCTTGGTATAAATCGTTAAAAATAGAATACCCGCGATAACAAATGCAATATAAATAGCCATTCTAAAACCGAGGCCGGATAACAACGGGACGTCGGCTAAACCTTGAGATAAACCCACTGTCATTGGTGCCATGATTGAGGCATTAAAGCCCGAATAAGCCGCAACATAGACTAAAGCAGCACCAAATTTGTCGTCCATTCCCACGGATTTAGCGACTAAAAGACCGATAGGAACAAATGCAATAATTGAGTTAACGACAATCCCTGTTGTCCCTAAAATAGAAAAAACGACAAAGAATATACTGATTAGTAAAAAGTCATTAAGTCTTTTACTGCGCGAGATATTATTGAGTACTTTTTTGATGGCCCCAGTTTCCTCAAGAAGATGTAAAGCACCTCCAGTGAAAATAATCAAAAAGATAATAGGAGCAGCTTTGATTAGACCATCAGCAATTGAGGTGAAAATTTGCCCTGGCAAAATACCGTGTTGTTCTGGTAAGCGCTCATAACTACCGGGAATGGTATAAGAACTAGATACTTTTGTTTCTATACCATCTTTTACCATGGTGATGACTTTTGTTTCTGATGCATATTGCCCCGCAGGAACGATCCACGTTGCAATACCTGCCAATACTAAGATGAAAAACAAAAGAACATAAGGGTTTAGACCTTCAGAACGTTTTTTAGGTGGTGGTGTTGTTGTGTTTGTTGACATCGTTGTCATAGAGTTTCCTATTGGATTATTATTTATTGTGTAATGCGTTGTAATACATTGAAAAATAACTGTGCACGTTCTGTGAGTGACGGTATTTCTAAGTATTCTTTATCACTGTGCTGGTATCCACCAATCGGGCCTAACCCATCTACAGTGGCCGTTCCGACACCTGCAGTAAAAGAGGCATCAGAGCCACCACCCGTCGAAACATCAAGTAAATCAATGTTTAGTTGCGCAGCTTCTTCTTTAATGATGTTGATAAGAACGGTGCTTTCATCCGTTTTAGCCATAGGTGGGCGATTAATTCCGCCTGTTAAGGTGAGTTTGATGCCGTCTAATACTGGTGTACTACATACTTCCCTGACTTTTTTATCGATCTCAATACCCTGTTCTTCAGACGAAATACGGACATCGATTTCTGCTCTGGCATTCGGAGCTACAGTATTCACAGAGGTTCCACCAGAAATTAGGCCAACGTTAACGGATAGGCCTTTATCATGAGCAGAGAGTGCGTGTAACATTTGGATTTTATATGATAATTCCTGAATTGCACTAATGCCTGCTTCGGGGGCAATACCTGAATGAGAGGCTTTTCCTTCAATATTTAATACATAAGTTCCAACACCGCGGCGAGCGCTCACTATAGCGCCATTGGCACGAGCAGGCTCCATCACAAGTGCGTAGCGCTTTCCTAATGCACATTGTTCGATGACACCGCGAGATGAAATAGAACCAATTTCTTCATCACAATTGAGGAGGATTTCAATATTTTTGTAGCGAATATCTTGATTATCATAAAGTTGCTTCATGACTTGATATACCATGACATGGCTGCCTTTCATATCAATCACGCCAGGGCCATAAGCTCGATCACCTTCAATACTAAAAGGACGTTCAGCAACGGTGCCTTTAGGAAAAACGGTATCTAAATGCAATAAAATTAATATATCAGCCTTTATTGAAGGGTGATATATTCGATAATTATTGCCGAGTGATTCATTTTCAATGATTTCGACTTCGAACCCCATTTCGCGATATTTTTCACACCAGACAGCAGCATGGTTATCTACACCTTCTTTGTCATAAGAGCCTGATTCGATATTGACTACTTTTTCAAGTAGCTTAAGCATACTGTCTTCATGCGTTAAAAAGTTATTATTCATGGTTGTTTCCTTATATTGTATCTACTACAAAATTAAGTTGTTTTTATTGTGGTAAATTTAATTTTAGGTGATATCAAAACAGGGTGTATATTAAGTTAAATTTATCTGATTCAGATTTTCACTAAATTAAATGCTGCTTTTATTAAAGGTAAAAAAACAAAAGAAAAAGGCAGTGTTAAAATTTGCTAATAATAATTGCGATTTTTTTTGATTCTCACTGTTTGTATTATGGGAAATAAATACCATAAATTTTTATGCTCTAGTGAGTCGTACCACAGTAAAGGATATAAGAAGTACCAATACTTGATAGTTGAATCATAGGCATTTTTTGACTGTATCATAATAAATAATTTGTATACAAGATGATTATTCACTAAAAATATAAACCCATTTAGAGAGTAATTTTATGGGGATATATAAGATGGAATACATTGCTGATATTGTTCGAGCAAGTTTGAGTTTCTAATGAAAAATTCTGTATTAGGCTAAATTGAGATTCTTTAAGAGAGTGTGATTAGAATAATTTATAAAATATATAGTGGTTATGCGTTTTTCTAATAATTTAAATAACGATAGCAATTCATTTTTCATAGTTTGTAATATTTAACTGTGTTTTTTTTAAACAAAAAAGTCAGAGTGATTAAATTAAAAACAACTCAGTCAAATTTAGTCTCTGTGCTTTTCTTATAAATAGCCTTTGAGCATATTATTGCTTGATAGCCACTCTTTGACGTATTAATTGTATTTTTATTCATCGACTTTTTCTGTCTTCTAAGCGATATAGCTCATTGCAAGAAATAAGGTGAAAGAGAATAAGTTTCTCTTATATGACTATTATGCAGCATGAAAAGAAGCCAATTAGGCGTAAATACTAAGGTGTATGTTAAATTAACGACAAAATACCTACCAAATAATTACATTACGTGATGAAGAATTTAACTTGCATGGAACATTTGTTGTTTTATTTTAGTGGTTTATGTGGTTTTTACTGGGTAATTGATTGTGAAGAATAAACAAAATAATGATATTGTGACGGCTAGCTCATTTATCAAAACTTAACCAACAGCATGAATTTAAAGGCTATTTATTCTTGAATAGAAAAATTTTCTATTTCCCTGTGGCATATTTCTTTTAGCAACAAATATAAAGATATCATTTTTACTTTACTATATTGGGTTTTAGATAATGACTAAGAATATTGCTACAATTTTAATTCATGGTGGAAAGCAGCAAGATACTGTTAATCATGCTATTTTTCCTGCTATTACAACAGCCAGTACTTTCGTCCAACAAAGCTTAACAGAGCATGGTGAATATTGTTATTCACGTTGCAGCAACCCAACACGTTATGCATATGAAACCTTATTAGCTGAAATTGAAGGTGGAAGCTATGCAACAGCGACTGCATCCGGTGTGGCTGCTTCAAGTTTAGTTTTAAATTTATTACCAAAAGATTCACATATTATTGCAATGAAGGGTGTTTATGGAGGAACTTTTCGGTTATTTGAACGAGTTTCAACCATTAATAGCGGTCACCAAATAGACTATGTTGATTTGAATAATCTTGATGAAGTTAAAACAAAAATAAAAGATAACACACGCTTAATTTGGATTGAAAGCCCAACTAATCCATTATTAGAATTAGTTTATATTAATGCTATTTGTTCACTAGCCAAAGAGCATAATATTTTAACTTGCGTTGATAATACATTTGCAACAGCTTGGAACCAAAAACCATTAGAATTAGGTGCCGATTTAGTGATGTTATCGGCAAGTAAATATATTGGCGGCCATTCCGATTTAATTGGTGGTGCGGTGATCACCCAAAGAGAAGACTTAGCCAGCCGCCTTGATTTTCTAAAAACCACCCTCGGAGCAATTGCTTCTCCTTTTGACGCCTACCTTGCTTTACGTGGATTAAAAACATTAGCATTACGTATGGCAGCACAATGCAGTAATGCCGCACAAGTTGCGAAATATTTATCAACACACCCGAAAGTTGAGCAGGTTTATTACCCTGGATTACCTTCGCATCCTCAATATGAATTATGCAAAAAACAAATGCGTACAGGAGGAGCGGTTGTGACGATTAAATTAGCAGGGGATATTGAAGACACCAAAGTCTTTTTATCTAAAGTTAAATATTTTGTTTTAGCGGAATCATTGGGGGGTGTTGAAAGTATGGTGAATCATTCGGCAACCATGTCACACGGGTCGATGACAAAAGAAGAAAGAGAAAGTATCCAAGTATTTGACACCACATTACGTTTATCCGTAGGTATTGAAGATATCACAGACTTATTAAATGATTTAGAAAACGCACTATCTTAATTTATTAAAATCAAAATAAAATATAATAAGAGAGCATCTAATGAATGATTATGGGATTTGGACCATTGTCACGCCAATGGTGACGATACTTTTAGCCATTTTTACACGACAAGTTATATTATCATTATTACTGGGGATATTAGTTGGTTTTACCGTTATATATGATCACAATATATTATTAGGTATAAACGGAACGCTCGATGGCATTATTAATACGTTTGCATCACCGGGAAACACAAAAACAATTCTATTTATGGTAATGATTGGCGGAATTATGCGGCTCGTCGTTGTTACTGGTGGTGTGCGTTCATTGGTTAAATTATTAACAAATAAAACAAAGTTAATTAAAAATAAAAAAGCTGTTCAATTAATGGCGATGATTATTACATCGTTAATTTTTATTGAAAGCTCTATTAACCAATTAATTGCTGGAGCATCAACAAAAACATTAGCGAAGAAATACGGAGTTTCGCCAGAAAAAATGTCCTACATTGTGCAGACTTCCTGTGTATCAGTGTGTTCATCAGCCATGATTAACGGATGGGGAGCGGCAATGATGGGGGTTATTGGCGTACAAATATCTAAAGGTTTAATTACTGGAGAGCCTTTTGAAATTTTAGCTGGCTCTATGGTATTTAATATCATGGCGTGGTTTTCCCTCGCTTCAGTGCTGTTTTATATTTTCTCCAATGTTTCTTGGGGGCCAATGAAAAAGGCGGATTTACGCGCAGAGCAGCAGGCTTTAACTTTATTATCCGCGGAAGAAGCTGAGCAGGATGACGAAGATATTATTGAGCACCCTAATTGCCATACTTCTCTTAATTTCTTTATTCCAATTTTATCAACGGTATTAATGGTACCTGTTGCGCTTTATATCACCGGTAATGGCGATTTTAGTAAAGGTAGCGGTTCAACATCGGTATATTGGGGAGGCATGTTTGGAACTTTAGTCTCTTTTGTGTGGTTCTTAGCACGTCGTGTACTTAATATTGAGACTTTCTTTAAAGAATTATATATCGGCTATGCCAGCATGGTAAAAATTAGCTCGGTGATGATCCTCGCTTTTTTAATGGGAACCGTTTCTTCAGATTTAAATACCGGTGCCTATATAGCAGAAATCACCTCGGGTGTTATTTCGCCAGCTTTCTCAATAGGTTTTATCTTCTTAATTAGTGCGGTGATGTCATTAGCAACAGGAACATCGTGGGGAACATTTGCCATTATGATCCCAATTGGTGTGCAATTAGGACTTTCAGTCGGAATGCCTGTTGAATATATGATTGGTGCAGCCATTGCAGGTTCAATTTACGGAGACATGACATCACCAATTTCCAGTGATGCAATTGTGGCTTCTATGGCAACAGATTGTGACCATATTGAGCATATTCGTACCCAAATGCCTTATGCAACAGTCACGGCCGCGTTTGCGCTGATGGTTTATCTGTATTTAGGTTTCACATATTAATAAAGTGAATAAAATAATAAAGATTAGGCAAAATTAGCTGCAATAAATAAAATAGATTTATTTCAAGGAGTAGCACCACTAGCAAAACTAAATAATCATTCAGAATATTTAGGTCGTGATATTTACACTGATGGTGCTCTTGTTATTTTTGCTTATTCTGAAATCAATATAGCAACAATTAAAATAGACTTCTGATAATGCGATTTTATTATGAAAATTAATACCAAGGTTATTCATGGTTACCCCATGACAGATAAATATACCGGAAGTTCTTCTATTCCGTTATATCAATCATCCACATTTTCACAAGCCAATATTGAGGAAAGTTACGACCATATTTATTCGCGTTTTTCCAATCCAACAAGAGATGCATTAAGTGAGGCAATTTGCCCGATTGAAAACGCAAAATTTGCTGAAGTTTTTTCCTCAGGAATGGCAGCAATAAGTGCCGTATTGCTTAATTTTAGTCAGGGCGACCATATTGTTGCCTGCAAAAATATATATGGTGGCTCTTTCCAATTAATGACTGAATTTTTGCCACGCTACGGTATTTCAGTCACATTTGTTGATGCGACTAATCCAATGAATTATCAGCAAGCAATAATGGAAAACACCAAAGCGTTTTACATTGAAACGCCATCTAATCCAACGTTACAAGTGACGGATTTAAAATCTGTTATTGGGATTGCGCAGCAGCATAATATTATTACTATCTGTGACAATACCTTTATGACGCCGTTGTTATCAGATGTTATTTCTCTTGGAATTGATTTTTCTATTAATAGCGCAACTAAATTTATTAATGGCCATAGTGATGTGATCTTGGGGACGGTAGCAACGAATAACCCTGAATATGCGAGGTGGTTACATAAGTCTGCAGTTGCTATTGGCAGTATTGCTGCACCATTTGATAGCTGGCTGACAATGCGAGGTTTAAAATCAATGGCAATGCGGGTTGAACGAGCAAGTGAAAATGCGCAAAAGCTTGCAGAATATCTGAATGAGCATCCAAAAGTACAACACGTTTTTTATCCTGGGTTAGCTTCGCACCCAAATCATATCATTCATATGCAGCAATCTAAAAATGGCGGAATGGTGGTTTCCTTTGATTTGGGTAGCTATGAAAAGGTAAAACGATTTTTAGACGCGGTTCGTATTCCACTCGTTGCAGTCAGTTTAGGGGGAATTGAATCAATTATTTCCTATCCTAAAATGATGTCCCATGCTTGTATCCCTGAAGAAGAGAGACTACTGCAAGGCGTAACGGATGGGTTATTGCGTTTCTCACTGGGCTGTGAAGATATTGATGATTTACTTGCTGACGTCGGTTCTGCTTTATCGCAAATACAGTAATTAGGCGATTATCAACGTATTTTAATTCCTCAGTGGCACTAATCACATCCCAAGAAAGTACCAATAATATATTCAAGCCCTCTAAATAATCAGATTATTTAGAGGGCTTTTACTTCACAAAATAGTTATTTGAACGATATAAAACTAAAGACAAAGCTCTTTATTCGCTGGATTTAATTTAGCGGCTTGTTGGATATGTCTTAAAGTTTCAGTGGCCAATAGTGCGGAAGCTTCATAAAATGCATTTCCGCTTTGCAGTTGCATTTTCTCTAAATAGCGATAGACCCAAGGTAGAAAATGTAATTCTAGCAATTCGCGTAGTAGTTCTGGTTTATTTTCAATCACCCAGGCGGTGAGAAGAAATAATAACCCTACATGATCTTCTGGCTCTTTTTGGTTTAATTCAATATTGATTTGGTTATTACGGAGCCATGCTCTTAACTCAAGTGTCGAAATACCAAAAATAACATTTTCTTTATCAAGATAAACAGAACCCCAAGGTGGTGCTGGTAATGCATAAGGGCCTATAAATAAGCGTTGGTAGGCTTCTTGTAATGTTTCTGATTCAGAAAGACTATCTTGAAAGAGTTTATCAATACGTTGGCAATCATAATCCTGAGTAAATGGCCATTCAGTTAACCATTCGCTCGTCGTAAATAAATCAATTAACTTATTTACGCGTGCATCAGAAGGGTCATAATAAAATAATGCCCCTAAAGTTTGCGCGCAAAGCGAAAAATCTGCCAATAATTTTTGTTCCATATTTGTCCACATTGCTATGTTGATGATGACTCTTTGGTGTGATCGTAGCGAAACATGAGATTGTTGTCGATGATAAGAAAGTCATTAACCTTCTTATCATCGTAAAAAACAATGAATTAGTCGTTAGCCTGCAACAGCCATACCCACCGTCATATGCAGCCCGTAGAAAATGCCTCTACCAATCAATTCACCAAAAATCACCAATAATACGGCGACTAGTAGCCCAATAATTGAAGGGTTTTTCATTTTAACATGCGGGTAAATCCAGAAAGCTAGCCCCAATGTTAAGCAAACAGTACGCCATCCCATCAGTGAGGCATAATCAGGAACAAGCTCCGATGCTTTTTGTACCGAACTTTGGATAGAGCCTAATTCAAACCCCTGCGCTGTCACCAAGATACTACTCGCAATCACTGCAACAATACTGATTAATGTAAAGAAGCGGACGTTATTGATATCATAGCTAGCTATGCGCAATAAAAATGCGGCAAGAACAGGCCCCGCAATAAAGCTGGTTAAGATAAATTGCAAACTACCATAGTGATTAAACCAAGTTGGGACGGTATCAATTTGGTAAACGCGAGATATGGCATAAATAAATATTGCCGCACAAATGATAGTGACGATTAACCAAATATTGCCGACAGACTTGGGCATCTTCTTTAATAATGACAATAACCAATATATCCCACCTAAGGCAAAGAATATTGAGCCACTGACTATTTCGTTACTGAGCGCTGAATGCCCAACACGTATCATCGAATTAAAGGCACGCATCGGTGAGCCCATATGTAGCATGGAGAGTAAAAAGCCAACTCCCATTAACACCCATAAACCAAACATGCTCATCACTATTTTATGATGCTGTTCTTGCATGGGTTTCATTAACAATACCAGAGCCATGAGAATAAATGCGCCAGCAACACTTTGACCTATAACGGTGAAGAAGATTAACGGATATTCATGTAAGCCTGCGCCCATTTTAAACTTCCTCCGGATTAGCTAAATAACCTGTGGTGTCGCCCACAGGACGGCAATTTGCATTGAGATTTAATACAATATTGGGTTTGGTATAATGTGCTGCTGGTAGCGGTGCTATTTCATTGATTGTTCCGTATTTCTCACGTAACTCTTCAATGGGCCCAAAATCTAATGCACGTAGCGGGCAAGATTCAACACAAATGGGTTTTTTACCTTCAGCCACACGTTCATAGCAGCCATCACATTTAGTCATATGCCCTTTGACTGCATCAAACTGTGGTGCACTATAAGGGCATGCCATATGGCAATAACGGCAACCAATACAGACACTTTCGTCAACAACGACAAAGCCATCTTCACGTTTATGCATTGCGCCACTTGGGCAAACTTTAACGCAAGCAGGGTCTTCACAATGGTTGCATGAAATAGAGAGGTAATAAGAAAATACATTTTGATGCCATGCGCCATCTTGCTCTGTCCAGTCGCCGCCTGCATATTCATAAATACGACGAAAATGAACATCAGCGGATAAGTTTTTAAAATCTTTACAGGCGAGTTCACACGTTTTGCAGCCCGTACAACGTTGTGTATCAATATAAAAACCATATTGTTGTGACATACCGGGCTCCTTATAGTTTTGCAATTTCAACTAAGTTAGTATGCTGAGGGTTTCCCTTAGCAAGCGGTGAAGGGCGTTGAGTTGTGAGGACATTAATACACCCGCCTTGGTCTACTTTTTTGCCAAACATATCGGCATCTAACCAAGCCCCTTGGCCCATAGCCGTCACCCCAGGCATGATCCGCGGAGTCACTTTAGCTGGAATATGAACTTCACCTCGGTCATTGAAAACTTTTACCATATCACCCTGATTAATACCACGCGCTTTGGCATCTATTGGGTTAATCCATATTTCTTGGCGGCAGGCTTGTTTTAAGATATCAATGTTGCCATAACTTGAGTGTGTTCTGGCTTTATAATGAAACCCTGTCATTTGTAATGGGTATTTTTTATTAAGGCTATCGGTATGGCTTTCAAAGCCTTCTGTGTAAATTGGTAACGGATCAATCACATCATCTGGTGCTAATTGCCATGTTTTCGCTATCTCAGCTAGGCTTTCAGAGTAAATTTCTATTTTTCCTGAAGGCGTTTTCAGTGGATTAGCTTGAGGGTTATCTCGGAAGGCTTTAAATCCAATGACATGCTCATCTGGGCATTTGTGCTTGAAAATACCCACGGTTTTCATTTCTTCATAAGTTGGCATATCAGGGTAGCGTTCGCGACTTTTTTCACATAAATATTTAACCCATTCGTGCTGGCTGCGGCCTTCGGTGAATTTCTGTTCGACATCAGGGCCTAAGCGTTTAGCAATTTCCGACAAAATTTCATAGATGGGTTTACGCTCAAATTTAGCGCTAGTCGCTGGTTGGCCTAAGATCATGTAAGACATGTTTCCTGCGGACTCGCTAGGAATAAGGTCTTCTTGCTCGGTAGGCATTAAATCAGGTAATAAAATATCGCAATATTTTGCTGATGCCGTCATGAAATGGTCGATACCAACAATCATTTCGCATTTGCTGTCATCTTGCAAAATTTCATGGGTACGGGCGATATCACTGTGCTGATTTATCAATGTGTTACTGGCATAGCACCATAAGAACTTAATGGGAACATCTAATTTATCTTTCCCTTTTATGCCATCGTGAATGGCGGTCATTTCTGTGCCGCGTTCAATAGCATCAGTCCATGTGAAAACGGAAATTTGTGTTTTGACTGGGTTATCGAGCATTGGGAACCATTCAACACCTGAATCATAGGTGCCTTCACGACAGCCTGAATTTCCGCCACTAATACCAACATTACCTGTGATAATGGCTAACATGGCAATTGCTCGAACGGTTTGTTCACCATTTGAATGACGTTGAGGGCCCCAACCTTGAACAATATAAGCGGGTTTCGCTTGGCCTATTTCACGAGCTAACTTAATGATTTTATCTGCTGGAATACCTGTAATTTTTGCGGCCCACTGTGGTGTTTTAGCCACACCATCAGCACCTTGGCCTAAAATATAGGCCTTATAGTGACCGTTTTGAGGAGCAGAAGCCGGTAAAGTTTTTTCGTCATAGCCAATACAGTATTTATCCACAAACTCTTGGTCAACCATATCCTCAGTGATAATCACATAAGCTAATGCAGCTGCAAGTGCGCCATCAGTACCAGGGCGAATAGGTAACCATTCATCTTCTCTACCAGAAGCTGTGTCATTATAACGAGGGTCAATAACTATCATGCGCGCATTCGAACGCTCACGTGCTTGTTCGACATAATAAGTCACACCTCCACCACTCATACGAGTTTCGGCTGGGTTATTACCAAACATCACAACTAGTTTTGTATTTGCGATATCGTCGGGGCTATTGGCTTCTTGAGAACCATACAGATAATTCATACCCGCACGAATTTGCGCAGTACTATAACTGCCATAGCGGCTCAGGAAGCCACCACATGAATTCATTAAACGGTAGGGAACATTCGAATTGGTGATATTACCGCCATCAACGCCAGTGCCATAGAGAACATGCACCGCTTCATTGCCGTAATTTTGCAAAATATCGCGCAAACTATTACCAACGGTATCTAGGGCCTCTTCCCATGAAATTCGGACAAATTTGCCTTCACCACGTTTACCCACACGTTTCATCGGGTACTTTAATCTATCTGGGTGGTTCATTCTTCTACGGATTGAGCGGCCACGCAGGCAAGCTCTTACTTGATGATTGCCATATTCATCTTTTCCCGTGGTATCAGATTCAACCCAATATACTTCATCGTCACGAACATGGAGACGTAATAGGCAACGGCTACCACAGTTAACGGTACATGAGCTCCAAACGGCTTTTTCTTCAGCGGATGTTGAGTTTTGAGTGTTATCGATTGCTTTTGCATTGAAAGGAAGTGATAAACCGCCTACTGCAGCAAATAAACCGCCTGCAGCGCCAGATTTCACGACATTGCGCCTTGAGATAGGGCTATTTAATAATTTATTTTTTGTATTCATTGATATGAGCCTTTATGACCATATTAAATATAATGTTATTCAAGGGTTATCTTACTCTGACATGTTTAGTTTTTTTTGCGCCATATCAATGAAGTTATATTTGCAAAACTGGTAACTTTTCTATAATAAATAAATTATATTGATAATCAATATCATCTTAATATCATGAATATAAAGAATTTTTTGTTTCCCTTGCTGGAGGTTGAAAATTTAGAAATGTTAATATTTGGTTTTGTAGAGAAAATATTTCTCTAGGTGAGGAGTTTTCAAAAAATAGGGAGAATATTTCTAGCAGTATAGTTGGAAAATAATAATAAATTTCTCTAGAGTCATTAATTGTTCTAAAAAATTAATAAAGATTATCATTATTTTTTGAAATAAAAAGCAAATGCGGAATAACTGTCTATTAGATGAATATCTAATACCTAATTAAGGCGTAACTTCTTAGTGGGAATAATATTTATTTTCAACTGAGGTTAATTAAATTCAATATTAAGTGTTATAGATTGAGCAAAACCTGCAGGTGGTTTACCTACAGAGCGGCTTTTTTGTACTGCAAGCAAAGCAGCTTGATCTAATAAATCATTTCCTGAGCTACTTGCTAAGCGAATTAAGCTAATTTCCCCGTTTTGGCTTAATTGAAATTGTATTGTTGCAATACCACGGTTTTTCATTTTTTTCGCGCGGCGAGGGTATTGTTTATTTCTCTCAACTTCTTGGCGTAGTTTTTCACGGTAAGCATTAATTAATTGGCTATTAGTATCACTAGTCGCATGTTGGTTTTTGGGGCCTTTTATTCCTGCAGATTGAGACGATACAAGGGCTCCAGCCTTTTGTTGTTGTGCGATTGGCAAATCATTTTTAATTTTTGTATTAGCTGGTTTGTGAGCGTTTTCAGTTCTTTTAGTGAGTTCTTTGGGCTTCGTAGGTTCTTTTGGGGTTTTGATCACCTTTTTTTGTTTTTTAGGCGCAACAATGGTGGCGTGTTCAACTATTGGGCTGGGAGCAATTTTTACCTCATTAGGTGTGTCTATAGGAAGGGGGATCTCTTCAGGTTCTGCAACGTTGACAGCTTGAGTCAATGCGATCGATATAATAGGCGCATCCTGTTGTGCTTGGTTTTTTAAGGATAATGATTGAGCCGTAACATAGGTTAAGTACCCAATAACAAGAACATGAAGTGTTATGGATAGCATAAAAGTGATTAATTTTCGACTCATCATAAAACCTCAATATTCTTTCTCGTTGAACCTAAAGAGGGGAGACCAGTACAGGTATTAAGTAGTTATGTTTGAGTTATGACTCATAAGGTAAAATAACGATTCGAATTATATGTTAATAATTATCAATTGCAAATGATAGTTATTATCAACTTTGGTGGGTGCATATTATAATTTGTTAATATTTTGATTTTTAATGAAATATTATTTATAAGTAAAAAGGCTTGGTGAGTAGCCAAGCCTTAATGAGGTTAATTGTGTGATAAATTAGTTAAATATCATTCTCTATTTTATTTTTTGCAAAAAAAGAGGATTATTTCGGCGTGTTTATAGGGGTTTTAATATACAAAGAACACCGTGAAGATAAGCAACACGGTGTTCGAATATTTATTAATAGTAAAATTAAGAGCGTTTAGCTACCGCTTCAGAGATACTTACAGCGTTCTCTCTATTTGCAAACCAACGGACACGTAAAAGGTCATATCCAAGATTAAACGCATAAGTATAAAATAAGAAAAAGACAAAAAAGCCGATTTCAAGTAAGAATGCATCTAAGAATGACATTTGAAGTAAAAACGCCAGCATTGGGACACCCATGATCACAAAGCTTAATTCAAAACCAACAGCATGAAAAACACGCACTTTGGCTGGGCGAGACCCCTTGGATAAAGGCCAATAACGGTCAAAGGCCATGTTATAAAATAAGTTTAATAGCATTGCCAGCGTCGATAAGACAATAGCTACTGTTCCCATTTGGAAAATTGAGCGTCCTAAAAGCCACGCACTGACCGGTGCAGTTATCGCAATTGCGATGACCTCAAATGAAACTGCATGAAAAATTCGCTCAGTTAATGTTTTTGTATACTTGCTCATAACTACCTCAAAGATATAGAAAATTAATTTTTAGGTAAAAATCGGGTGCAATTATTTGCTATTTTTTATATATATACAAAATGGCAGCCATCGAAAAAAGCGATACCTTATGAACTATTCTATAGAAACATTGCGTACCTTTGTGGAAGCGGCATCCTTAAAGTCATTCTCTGCTGCGGCACGTAAATTAAATAAAAGCCAATCAACTGTCAGTACGACAATCAGTGGTTTTGAAGACGATTTGGGGTTTGCGTTATTTGATAGGCAGGGGCGTGAATCAACATTGACTTTTGCAGGTAGAAAAGTTTTGAGCTTAGTTGAGGATATTTTATCAGCAGATGAGCGTCTTCAAGCGCTTAGAGTTGAGTTGCTCCCTGATATTGAGCCCAGGTTAAGTTGTGCTTTTTCAGATACCTATCAGCCACCTCATGCTGAGCATATTGTAACAACATTAGATAGGCAATTTCCGCATCTTGAGTTTGAGTTTTTAATTGCAGAAAATAATGCTGTTATCGAAATGATCCAGAACCAACAAGCCCATGTTGGTATGATGGAGTCTCGTACAGAATATCCTGCGGATATTTCTTTTTCTCGTTTACCTATTCAAGGTGAATTAGGTTTATATGTATTAGATAGTCATCCATTAGCTAAAGAGAAAAAAATAACTTATCAACATTTAACGATGACTCGTCAATTACGGCTAAGCAGTAGCAGCCAAATTATTATTAATAGTGAAAAGAACTGGTTTGCACCTAATTATTTATTATTATTAGAAATGGCAGAACAAGGGGCTGGATGGGCAATATTACCAACATGGTTAGTTAAGCAATTTGGACATAACCGTTTAGTGAGTATTAATTATGATTTATGGCCACGTAAAATTGATGTGGATTTAGTTTGGTCTAAGAATAATCCACCCGGAAAAGCGGGGTACTGGTTGATTAATAAATTGCTTGATAGCTAAAATTAAGAGTATTAATTTTAAAATTCATGAATTTTCGATATATTTTTTATTGTAAAATAGTATTTACTAATTGTAATAAGATATTATCTTGTAAATAAACGTAATATAATTTTCAAAATTGGTTTTATATCGCTAATCTTAACTTAATCAAATTGTTGTTTGAGTTAATTTATTAGAGGATAAAAATGAAAAAATTATTAGTACCTACACTCTTTGCTGTTGTATCTACTATGTCATTTGCTGTTCAAGCAGCTACAACTCCAGCAGCAAGCCAATCACAGAATGCGGAACATAAATTAAATGCTTACGAAGAAATTATGGTAGGCAAAGTTTGGACAACGACAGAAGCTTTAGATCAAGATAAAAAAGAAGTTAATGCAGATGATAAACAAGTCGCTAACTTTTTTGGTTTAGCTGAGTATTATCCAGACGGTACATTTAATATGACCACGTTTGATGGAAAACCTAAAATGAAAGGTGACTGGTCATTTGATGAAAATGGCAAAACTCGCTCATTAACAGCGAAAGATGACGAGGGTAAAGTCTTGTTTACTCGTATTGTTGAAAATGTCACAGTAACCCCAGAAGAATACACATATCGTATTTATCCAGAACAAGATAATAAAGATAAGTACTTTGATATTGTTCATAAAGTTAAGAAATAATATTTTGTACTAATAGCGCAGTCTAAATATGAATCTTATTTATTCTGCGCTATTAGTGTTTCTGTCGCTTATTTAAAACAAGTCTCAGCCCAACGCGTTAACCCTGCAGTAACGGAACCAAAATCATCCCCACGTACTATCGGAATATTAGGTAATTCTTGGCTAATAGCTTGGTGTAATATTGGGGAACGAGCACTCCCACCTGTAACGTAAATAGCATCAGGTTTGACCCCGCCTTGGTTGACTGCTTCTTTAACCAATTCAATCATTTTACTTTTTGGTGATTCAATTGATTCCACCATTTGTTCATGGGGAATATTCACTTCTAATTTTTCAGAAATTAATTTAATTTGTGCTAAATAGCTTGAGGCGTCTGATAAAGCAATTTTAGCTTCTTCAGCTTTACGTACTAAGCTATAACCTAATGTTTCATTATAAACTTCTAGTAATCGAGATATTATTTGAGGTTCTTTTGCATCTTGTTTTAAGCGTGTTAACGCTGTCAAATTTTGTCTTGAATAAAACTCTTTTTGTGCTTCAACATTATTGATAGCAATAGGGTTCCAAAATTGAAGGAATGGCATTTTAATGCCTGATAAAGATTGGCTTTCCATCCCAAAAAGCGGCATCAATTGTTTTAATGCAAGGTAAATATCAAGGTCATTTCCACCCACCCGTTGTCCACTATGAGCAAGTAAGGATTGTGTTCTGTCTTGTGCATTTCTATAAGTGGGCCCCATTTGGATTAATGAACAATCCGTTGTTCCACCACCAATATCAACGACTAGGATAATCTGGTCTTTATTTAATGTTGATTCATATTCAAGCCCTGCGGCTACGGGTTCGAATTGAAAAGTAATATGATTAAATCCTGCGCGTTTTGCCGCGCGATAGAGTATTGATTCTGCTTGTTGGTTCGAGAGTTCCCCTCCACGACCATGAAAGTTAATAGGGCGTCCAATCACAGTATCATCAATAATCTGTTGTAAATTATTTTCTGCGGTATTCTTTATATTTTTCATCATGGCGCAGACAAGGTCTTCAAAAAAACTAATTTGAGTCTCATGTAAGCCAGATGCTCCCAAAAATGATTTAGGGGACTTCACATAATATACATCTCTAGGATCACTTAAATATAAATCTAAAGCGGCTTGCCCAAATACGATGTCTTCAGGCATTAAATCGATCCCTTCATCACGGTTAAATGCGATAGATCTTTTTAAAATTTGCTGCCCGATTTCATTCGAGGGAGCGATTTTACAATGGCGAAATAAATGCTCAGAGACGGATTCTCTTGTCGGTGCGCATAAGGTTGATGGGATATAAACGTTATCGCCTTCTAATGGTAATAATGTGGGGATCCCGTTCTTCATGACCGCAACAGCGCAGTTAGATGTACCGTAATCAAAACCGATAAACATTTCGCCTCCAAGAGTAACTATTTTGAAAAAAGGCTGAGACTTTATATCAAGCAGGGATGAATTACTATTGAAAAATAATTCTATATGAGGGATAGCTCAAAAGGAGATAGTCTGAATTGATCGCATTTTGCCTAGATGCTCTGTTAGTACAGAGTCTCCACGATAAAATGTAATCATCATTAAAAGATTGATTTACGGAATGACAGATATCTAAAGAGAATATAGTTTTTTATGTAATATTTAATTTGAGCCCTTTGATATATTAATGAAATTTTAAAGGGCTCGGAAATATCTTATTTAAACAGTTGGGTTTTATATTTACTTAATTATTACAATACTTATTCCAAATAACATTAAAGTCATTATCAGGAAATTCTTTATCATCTCTATCGATTAATGGAATGGAAACAACATTACGTCCATCATTATGAAGATAAGTTTTGACCACAAAACGTTTAAATGAATATGAATTTTGGCTAGTAAAAATAAGTACTTCACCGCATACATAGCCTAGCATACCATGGTCTAAGGTTTCTCTTATCTCATGATATTTAACATTTTTATACTCGGCTGTTTTGGGAAATGCTAAAAAATCTTCAACCGCTTTTTGAGATTTTTCTACAATGTCTAAATCAGGTGTATAGTTACTTACAACGCCTCCTATAAAGGACGCGCCTGCAATTAGGCCAATAACTAAAAATGAAAATATTTTATTTTTCATAGTGTTTATTTCTTATGTTATTATTTTTGAACCTCCCAATGAATGCCATAATATAAAAGTAAATAAAATTTATCACCATAAGCTAAATTTTAATTGATAATTTCACTTACGGAGATATACTTGGATTACATTTGGGATAATTTACTGTTGCCAATCTAACATAAGATTATTTGAAGTAATATAGGGGGGACACAATGGTAATCAATAAGAAACGAAAAATTACACATTTAAATAAATAGACATTCATAAAAGAATATTTTATCACTACTGTGATAATTTAGTATGTATTAATCCCTAGCGTAATAAAATTAATAATAAAGATAAGATTATTATTTTTTATTCTTCATTATTTTTGCCATATGAATAGCTTCAATGAGCTGAGAGCGATTAATACGAGAACTATTACTATCTAATAACTTTTGCCAAATATCAATCGCTTGCTCATAATTTGCATTCATAAAGGCATCAGAAGCAACTAGCATTAATGCGGTAACCTCTTGATTGTCAAGGCTTAATGCTTTATTGATTACCGCTCTGATATCTTCGGTTAGCTGTTGACCTGCTTGGTAATATAAAACGGTTGCAATAGCAGAGTATATTTGAGCATTTTCGCCGCCATATTTTAGTGCTCTTTGATAAGCAATCAACGCATTATCATAACTGTTTTGATAAAGATAATATTCACCCAGTATAGCCCAAAGTTCACTATTTTTAGGCGATTGACGAATATCATTTTGTAAGCGTAATAAATCCTTTTGTTCTTGCTGCAATGGTGTGAATGAGAGCAGTGGATCGGATATACGTTGATATTCCTGATAAGCTAATTCAAATCGAGGTGAGAAGAAGTAACCAATAACAACCAACACAATTAATATGGCAAGTAATTTATTAAAATGCCATTGCAGGATAGTCGAGGGTGTTGTTATATCTGGGGGTAATAATTGCTCGGATATTTGTCGATGGCTAAAATTGTTCTCTATAAGTTGCTGTTTTTGTGACCGAGTAAATTTGAAAATGAAATAAAAAATGCCAATCAGAGCAATAGCAGGCAATCCCCAAAGCAGGGCAGTTCCAATCGTTAGCGGTGGGTTATACAGCACGAAATCACCATATCGTTCGGTCATATAGTGCATGATTTGCGCTTTATCTTTTCCTTCTGCAACCATTTTAAAAACTTGGTGGCGCATACTTACTGCTGTGGGGGCATTGGATTCGAGTAAATTTTGGTTTTGGCATTGCGGGCAACGTAGCTGTGAGGCGATCTGCAAAGAATACTCTTGTTCTTCAATGGAATTAAATTCCCACACATCAACGATTTGAGCATTGGATATAAAAGAGAAAAATAGGAAAAATAGTGCTAATAGGATTCTAAGCATTTTTTATTCTCCCTTTTACCCAGCTTATTAATAGGCCAAAACACATCACAAATGCACCGCCCCAAATCCATTGAATGCCATCTTGCACGTAAAGGCGTATCGCGTAGCTATTTGTTCCGGTTTTCTCACCTAATACCGCATACCAATTGCGTAACCATCCCCAATATATACCAGGTTCAATCATTAATTGCTGGCGAGCGGTATAAAGGCGGCGCTCGGTGATTAACTGGTGTAATGGCTGGCCAGCTTTGCTAATTTGTATAATAGCCTTTTCGGTCGTGTAATTAGATTTAGCTTCAAGTTGCAGTTCGTTGAATTGGAATTGATAACCGGCGAGTGAAATAGATTGCCCAACAGAAAGATTAACACTCGTTTCGTGGTGGCTACCAATTGACAAGGCAATACCAGTAGCAAAAATTACAACTCCTGTATGAGCGATAAGGGAAGGGAAATGTTGCCGAATAGCATCGATAGGACGTAGCCAAAAGATAAGCAAAATTGCAAATAAAAAACCACAAGAAATGGCGATAATAAGCCCTTTAGACCAAAGAGATAAGCTTAATAACACACTGAGAAGTATAATTAAAAGAATACGCCATTGGGGTTTAATGCGAGTTTTGCTAAGAGGATAAATGGCACTTACAGCCATTATGATTAGCATTAAAATACCAAATGGTAATAACGCTTGGTTAAAATAAGGCGCCCCAACCGATATTTTCCCCCAACCAAATAACGTATAAATCATTGGGTAAAGCGTGCCCGTCAGGACAATAAATAATACAGTAGAAAATAGGATTAAAGTGAGTAATAAGTAAAGCTGACGGCGATTAATATTAGTTGGTAAATTATCGATATTTTTAGCTTTCCAACCATATATACATAAAGCCCCGAAACTCAGAAAACTGAACAATAAAAAGAGGGGAGCAGCCCTAACGTTATCCAAAGCAAACGCATGGACAGACATTAAAATCCCTGAGCGTACAATTAATGTGCCTAATAAAGATAAAATAAACGTAAGAATTGCCAGCAATATAGACCAGTGGCGATAGTGCCCAGTTTTGCGTGAGACTGTTAAGCTATGAAATAGGGCAGTTGCACTTAGCCATGGCAATAATGACGCATTTTCAACAGGGTCCCAAAACCACCAACCACCCCAACCAAGTTCACTGTATGCCCACCATGACCCAAGAGTGATACCCAAAGTGAGTATGCACCAACTAGGAACGACAAAGCGCCAACAGAGCCCGGCGATAGTTTGGTTAAATTGCCCGCAAAGTGTAGATGCAAGCGCTAAGGCGGTTACGACCATTAACCCGCTATAGCCTAAATAAAGTAGAGGGGGATGTAATATTAATCCCCAATGTTGCAGCATTGGGTTGAGATCTCTCCCTTCAATAGCGGGAGGAAAAATGCGAACAAAGGGGTCAGAATAAAATACGATAAACAGTAATAATGCCGCACTGATAATGGCAAGAAGCGTTAGTGTGAGAGGAAACACGAGATGAGTTTGCTGGCGATAACGCCATGCAAATAGACAACTCCAAGCTGAGATAAACAGCAGCCAAAGAAATATTGACCCTTCATGGCCTCCCCATACTGCCGCAATTTTAATATATAGCGGCGATAGCCGATGGCTATGTTGCGCCACATATACGACCGAAAAGTCACTTTGAATAAAACTGATAGTTAAACAAATATAAGCAACGAGCAAGAAAAGAAATTGTAAGTAGGTCCAAAGAATATTCCGAGGCATTTGCCTCGGAATATGGCGGAAGAAACCAATAACTCCGAATGATACTTGAAAACAGGCAATACACAGTGCCAATGCAAGGCAGAGAAAGCCAATTTCTGGGAGTATGAGTTCCAATGATTACCCTTATTATTTAGTGAGTTATGCGACGGTCAACTGCCCTGCGTATAACACAAAGAAGCGTAAGCAGAAGACACCCAGTAAGCTTGCACCACTGATAATCAATACTCTTGCTGCGCCTTGTCCTTTATCCATCCATTTCTTGAATAGAAGTGGAATAATAAAACCAAACCCGACAACACCAATCCAAAACCACCAAGTCCAGAAACCACCGCCTAATGCAGCAATTAATGAACGGATTTTCCCATCGTCTCCTAAAGCTAACCCGACAAAAAAGGCCGCTAATAGGAATATCTCCAACCAAATAACAAAGCTTTCGATACGGTGCAAAAATGCGGTTTCGCCGTTATGAATATTTTTGCGGTAGCGCAATGCGATTGCTATGAGTGATACCGCAATACCTGAAGATATTCCTGAAAATAGGAATAAAGCTGGTAATAATGGGTTGTTTAAGAATGGATAAGATTTTAATGCTGAAAGTAAAAAACCGGTATAAGCCCCAAGCAAAATGGCCAATACGAGCATCACAATATCCAGAAAACGCATTGCACGGTTTAGCAGGGTTAATACTCTTGGGATGATAGTAAATTTGGGCAGCCATTTTTGCTGTAAAACAATGAGTTCTTTTTCATAGATTTTAGCTAGCCAAATAACAAGCACTGCCATATACACTTGGAATAACATCACACCCATCGACATAACTGAGGTCGGGCTGTAATGAAACATTAATTTCCAGAACGTCCATGGACGCGTCAAATGAAGAATTAAGATCAATAACCCAAAGATGATCGTCGTCGGAGCTAAAATCAGTGTTGTGCGCATTAGAGTGCTATCACTGCCAGCCGAAGTGGGATAATACTGGCGCATAAGTACCGCAAGTACCACAAGCCCAGCCGAAATACCAATTAAGAATAAGTAAACCGCAATGGGCCAGTCCCACACTAAGGATTCAAAATGGAAAGCAGAAGCTGTTGTCATTGGCTAACCTCCCCATATTTGAACGGAACCCGATACATTTTGGGGTGAGTACCGAGTGCAATTTTGAATCGATAAGTCGGTTTTTCTTTTAGCATCAACGAAATATCGCTCTTAGGGTCATCTAAATTACCAAAGGTTAATGCTTTGGTTGGGCAAGATTCGACGCAAGCCGGCTGCTTGCCCTTTTTTAGATTCGTTTTACGGCAGAAATCACATTTATCCGCGGTTTTATTGATGGGGTGAATAAACCTGACGCGATAAGGGCAGGCAGCAATACAGTATTGGCAGCCGACACATAAGTCAGGGTTGACATCAACAATCCCTGTCGTTTTATCAATAAAAGAGGCACCAGTAGGGCAAACATCGACACAAGGTGCACTTTCACAATGTTGACAGGAGTGGCGAAAAAAACGGTATTTAACATCAGGAAACTGGCCAATAGGCTCACTACGGATGATAGTTAACCGCGAAACACCTTCTGGGACTTGGTTAACCTCTCGGCATGCATCCATACACGCCGTACAGCCGATGCACAGATTTTCATCGTGCACCATGCCGTAGCGAACGCCATCTATTTTCATGGTGTTAGCTAGCGTATGGCTAGCAACTCCTCCTACCGCCGCCAGTGCTCCTGAGTAGATAATGAATTGACGACGAGAACAACTCATGGCTGCTCCTTACGCAATTTCACCGCTGCTGGGTTGAAATCAGGGTTATTGCGTTGATCTGAGTGGCAGTCGACACATATTTTTACTTTGCCCTTATCAGTCAGCACCTTCATCGTATCTTGTTTCGGATGAAGGTCATGGCAACTCGCGCAGGCTACTTTGGTGACGTGAACATCATGAGGCCAGAACGCTTTTTGCAGCTGCTCCGGTAAGTGACATGATAGACAGACACTGTTTTGTTGCTCAACGGTATACATTGGGTTGTTAAAGCGCATGACATCTTTGACGCCTTCACGGTGATCAGGCCCTGGGTTACCGTGGCAGTTGGTACAAGTCACGGGTAAATTATTGTTAGGGTTAACCACTTCTGCGTGAGTGCCATGCATGCCTTCTTGGTCAGGTTTATGGCAGTCTAAGCAGGCTTTGTCAGCGCTGCGTTGCTGCGTGACAACCCAACGGCCTTCTGCATTTTCTTGGGCCATTTGTGGGGTTGCGGATGCGGCTGTTGCCCATAATAAGCCTGTTGCCAGCACCCCAGCAGTTAATAACGAACGTAGTACGCTCATATTCACTCCATTGGTTGTATTGCCCCATTATTTGGGGCAAATCATGGTTATTTGGCTAATAGGTCATTTTTACGAGCTTGGTCATCCCATTGCGGAACCACAGTTTTTAAGAACTCTTGTTTTTCCGCATTGATTTTTTGCATATCTAAACCAATGGCTTGTTGCGCTTTTTCCTTGGTTGAAATATCTGGAATGGCAATTTCATGGGTGATGCCTTTTGAGCCTAACAGGCGAGCGAGCTTGGTTCGTGCATCTGCCGCTTTATCCATCGAACCACCTAACATACGCAGGCCTTCATCCGGTGCGTGCATATGAATACCGTGGGAGGCGATAGCTAAATCCCAACGCCATTGTGCATGACGAATATCAGTCAAAATTGGCTTCATTTCATCTTCTGTTGCGCCTGCATCCCATGCAGCTTTTGCTTCAAAGTGAGCACGAACTAATTGATCTTCCGCTTTGATTTTCATCTCTTGGATAGCGACTTTACGTTCAGCAACCACATCTTGCAGTTGTTGTTTGCTTTGGGTATGGCAAGTGCTACAAGTTTGTTCGAAATTATCGAATGGATTACCAATTTTATGGCTGGTGTACAGTTCGCCTTTTTCGTTTTGCAGTTTTGGCATATGGCAGTCAATACAGGTCACGTTATTTTTGCCATGAATACCCGCACTCCAAGTTTCATATTCAGGGTGTTGGGCTTTTAGCATAGGCGCTTTCGACAATGAGTTGGTCCAGTCAGAGAAACCAATGTTGTCGTAGTAGACTTCCATATCTTCGACTTTGGTACCGTTATCCCATGGGAATTTCACTGATTTTTTATCGCCAGAGAAATAGTATTCCACGTGACATTGTCCACACACCATGGATTGCTGATCGAACCGACTGGCTTTATCAAACGGTTTGCCAATCGCTTCCATTGCACGCTCTGCATAAGGGCGTGAAAGCGTTAGCTCTGGTTTACCTTTTGCAAAATCCGCAGAGTCTGTTTTATGACAATCTGCACAGCCTAAGACATTAACCACTTCGGGGCCACCTTTTGCCCACTTACCTTCGAAATAGCCGTCTTCGCCATGTTCTTGGATTAGCCTCGCCACATCGGGGCTTTTACAGCTCCAACATGCCATCGGAAGTGGACCATCTTGGGCGTCTTTAGGAGCACCGGTTCGTAAGGTTTCACGGACGTCGATGACCGCATAGGCGTGACCACGAGGTTTGTTGTAGTCGCGTGAGAATGGGTATCCAGCCCACAGTACGACTAAGCGAGGGTCTTCCGCTAATGCATCTTCACGGTTTGATTGCTCGGATGTTGCTCGCCAAGAGTGGTACTGGTCAGGGTGAGCGGCTTCGAAAGTTTCATTTCGAGCATTGATGGTAGATGTACTATCTTTAGTAGGAGTTTGAGCATGAACAGAGGTAAAGAGAAATATTCCTGCAACCAGACTCAATAAGCATAGTGCATTATTTCTTATGTTTGCCATAAAAAGGGCCTCGAGTAATTTTAGCCAGTCATCCCTTCATTTTTCGAGTTGTGTTTGTATTGTGACCTATGACTCGAACTATTTTGGGTATCTTTTTGTTATTTAGGTTTGATAGTAAGCGCACAGATACTACCAAGACATTGCCAATTTATATGTGTAACAAAAAACCACACTAAAAATATTGTTTTTGATCAAAAGTTAATTTGTAATAAGGAAATAGAATGTGAAGAAATAATAAAAAATAGGTATTATTGAAATTGATATAGTTATTTTTCAATAGTTTTAAATTGTTAGTTTCAATAATTAATTAGTAATGATTCTTATTCTGATGCTTAGCGTTATCCAATTCTATTTTATTGATTTTAAAATAATTTTTTTATGTTTAATATTTAATGGTTGTTTTTAAAATAAAGTTAGAAATGAAATTTGTTTAATATCAAAAAAAACACAGATATTTTTTTTCTAAATGACATTGCGCATACCACTTTAGTGGTAGTTTTTGGTTGGTGTTATAATTTAAAAAATTAAAACTTGAGTTTAAATTAATAACTCATATTAAAAAAATGTTAACAAATAATTAAAAAGGCCTGTTTGTTTATCATTTTGATGCTATTTTTAGCTAATAGCGAGTAAATAACGTAAATGTTGTCATTTCTAGTCGTATACGGGGAATTACCTCTTTTACCCACTTGGTAGTATGTATTTTTATAACCTCTATCGTTAATATTTCTCATAAATACACATATAAAAAATGCGGTTTATCAATACGTTTTAGTTTTTTTGTTGGCAATGTAAAGGAAAAAAACATGGTTGATCTCACCCGTCGGGGAGTATTAACTGGTGCGTGGCGTAGTGCAGCCCCAGTGGTTCGGCCGCCATGGAGTGGTAGTGAAACGCAATTTATTGAATTGTGTACCCGTTGCAATGCCTGCGTTGAGAGTTGCGAAACGGCAATTATCCAACCGGGAGCAGGGGGCTACCCTGTTGTTGATTTTAAGCGTGGTGAATGTACATTTTGCTATGCATGTGCAACAGCATGTCCAGAACCTATTTTCCTTCCAAAACATTCCCAACCTTGGGATATCTCAATTTCGATTGGCCAAAATTGTCTTGCTTATCTTTCGATTGAATGTCGACGTTGCCAAGACAGTTGTGAGCCTGAAGTCATCTCTTTTCGTCCGTCAATGGCCGGTATATACCAGCCAAAAGTAGAAACACCAGGTTGTACAGGCTGTGGTGCTTGTGTCGCAGGTTGCCTAGTTTCAGCCATTACCGTGGAGCATGAACATGCACAGTAACTATCAAGTGTGCAGTTTAATAGTACAAGTAAAAAGTGAACGACTGTCTACTGTGGCCGAAGAAATTAATCAACTTTCTAATTGTGAGGTGGCGTTAAGCGCCCCAGAAAACGGAAAACTGATTGTGGTTGTTGAAGGGCAAGGTAGTAGAACGTTGTTAGATACTATTGATTTAGTACGCGATATTGACGGCGTACTAGATGTTTCGCTGGTTTACCACCAGCAGGAAGAGCAAGGTGAGGAAGATTATGAAACTCAGTCGTCGTAGCTTTATGAAAGCCAATGCGATAGCGGCCGCTGCTGCGGCGGCAGGTATTGGCGCACCAAGCATTGCGAAAGCAGTGGTTGGCCAACAAGAAAGTATTAAATGGGACAAAGCCCCTTGCCGTTTTTGTGGTACAGGCTGTGGGGTATTGGTGGGAACTCAAAATGGTCGCATCGTGGCCAGCCAAGGTGACCCAGAAGCGCCTGTAAACCGTGGTCTAAACTGTATCAAAGGGTATTTCTTACCTAAAATCATGTACGGAAAAGACCGTTTAACGCAGCCAATGTTGCGTATGAAAGACGGTGAATATGACAAAAATGGGGAGTTCACACCGATCACGTGGGAACAAGCCTTTGATGTTATGGAAGAAAAAGTCAAAACCACATTAAAAGAAAAAGGCCCTGAAGGGATCGGTATGTTCGGTTCGGGTCAGTGGACAGTTTGGGAAGGCTATGCAGCATCAAAACTGTTCAAAGGTGGATTCCGTTCTAATAACTTAGACCCTAATGCACGCCACTGTATGGCTTCTGCGGTAGTGGGCTTCATGCGTACTTTCGGTATGGATGAGCCAATGGGTTGTTATGATGACATTGAGCATGCTGACGCGTTTGTCCTTTGGGGCTCAAACATGGCAGAAATGCACCCAATCTTGTGGTCTCGTATCACCAACCGCCGTCTGTCTAACCCTGACGTGCGTGTTGCCGTGTTATCGACTTTTAAACACCGTAGCTTTGAATTAGCGGATAACGGTATCGTTTTTACACCACAATCTGACTTAGTGATCCTGAACTATATTGCGAATTATATTATTCAAAATAATGCAGTTAATCAGGAATTCCTTGATAAACACGTGAATTTACGTCGTGGTGCAACAGATATCGGTTATGGATTACGCCCAACTCATCCACTCGAACAAAAAGCGAAAAATGCAGGTTCTGATGCATCTGAGCCAATGACGTGGGATGAATATAAAGCCTTTGTTGCGGAATATACTTTAGACAAAACTGTAGAAATGACAGGGGTTCCAAAAGATCAGTTAGAAGAACTCGCTAAACTTTACGCAGACCCTAAAACTAAAGTGGTTTCTTATTGGACCATGGGCTTTAACCAGCACACTCGCGGTGTTTGGGCAAATAACTTAGTGTATAACCTGCACTTACTGACAGGGAAAATTTCTCAACCTGGCTGTGGGCCGTTCTCATTAACCGGTCAGCCATCAGCGTGTGGTACCGCTCGTGAAGTTGGTACGTTCTCACACCGTTTACCAGCGGACATGGTGGTTACTAATGAAAAACACCGTGAGAAAGTGGAAGGTGTGTGGGGGTTGCCTGCTGGGACGATCCCTGAAAAAGTCGGTTTACACGCTGTTGCCCAAGACCGCGCTTTAAAAGACGGTAAATTGAATTTTTACTGGGTAATGTGTAACAACAATATGCAAGCGGGCCCGAATATCAACCAAGAGCGTATGCCAGGTTGGCGTGACCCTCGCAACTTTATTGTGGTTTCTGACCCCTATCCAACAGTAAGTGCGTTAGCTGCTGACTTGATTTTACCAACAGCAATGTGGGTAGAAAAAGAAGGCGCTTACGGTAATGCGGAACGTCGTACTCAGTTTTGGCGTCAGCAAGTTAAAGCACCAGGCGAAGCGAAATCTGACTTAATGCAGATGGTGTTGTTCTCTAAACGCTTTACAACGGATGAAGTGTGGCCTGAAGAGTTACTCGCGAAAAAACCTGAATTACGCGGTAAAACGTTGTATGACGTGTTATTCGCTAACCAAGCGGTAACGAAGTTCCCTGTAAGCGAGTTAGCCGAAGACCAACTTAACGATGAATCACGTGAATTAGGCTTCTACTTACAAAAAGGGCTGTTCGAAGAATACGCTGGCTTTGGTCGCGGTCATGGTCATGACTTGGCTGATTTTGATGATTACCACAAAGCGCGCGGTATCCGTTGGCCAGTGGTTGATGGCAAAGAAACGCAGTGGCGTTATAGCGAAGGAAATGACCCTTACGTTAAGGCTGGCGCGGGTTATCAATTCTACGGTAAACCTGATGGTAAAGCGGTCATTTTTGCACTGCCATTTGAACCTGCTGCGGAATCGCCAGATAAAGAATATGACTTATGGTTATCAACAGGCCGTGTATTAGAACATTGGCATACCGGTAGTATGACACGCCGTGTTCCTGAACTACACCGTGCTTTCCCTGAATCTCTTGTGTTTATACATCCAATCGATGCGAAAGAGAGAGGTTTACGCCGTGGTGATAAAGTCAAAGTAGTTTCACGCCGTGGTGATGTGACCACGATTGTTGAAACTCGTGGCCGTAATAGACCACCAAAAGGCTTAGTTTACATGGCGTTCTTCGATGCTGCGCAGCTAGTGAATAACTTAACACTGGATGCAACCGATCCGCTTTCAAAAGAAACGGATTACAAAAAATGTGCCGTTAAACTGGAAAAGGTGTAATTACTCATGCCCCAGAAAGCTAAGTCTCAACAGGCTAAGTCCCAGAACAGTCGTCGTCGCTTTTTACGCGATGTCGCCCGCACTGCGGGTGGGTTGGCGGCTGTTGGTGTGGTGCTGGGGCTTCAGCAACAAACTTCCCGTGCGAGTGGTGTTAAGCTTCGCCCGCCGGGAGCTCTTGATGAAAAAGCATTTGCCAGTGCATGTGTCCGTTGTGGGCAATGCGTTCAAGCCTGTCCGTATGACATGTTGAAATTAGCGACATTGGCATCAGGCTTGGCTTCAGGAACGCCGTACTTCATCGCTCGAGAAAACCCGTGTGAAATGTGTGAGGATATTCCTTGCGCCAAAGTTTGCCCAAGTGGTGCATTGGATAAAGACATTGAGTCAATTAATGATGCACGCATGGGGTTAGCCGTTTTACTCGATCAGGAAAACTGCCTGAACTTTCAAGGGCTAAGGTGTGATGTATGTTACCGCGTATGTCCGCTGATAGATGAAGCCATCACATTGGAACTTGAACAAAACCACCGAACAGGTAAGCACGCGCGCTTCTTACCCACAGTCAATAGCAACTACTGCACGGGATGCGGTAAATGTGAACAGGCTTGTGTATTGGAAGAGGCGGCTATCAAGGTATTACCAAGGTCGTTAGCAAAAGGTGAGTTAGGACACCATTACCGCTTTGGTTGGCTGGAGGGTAACAATGGCGAATCGTAAACGTGATGCCGGACGTGAAGCTCAGGCAAAAAAAGGTTGGTGGCAGAGCCACAAGTGGTTGGTATTTAGACGCATAAGCCAATTGCTGGTGTTAGCGATGTTCTTGAGTGGGCCATGGTTTGGGGTGTGGATTTTACATGGTAACTACAGCAGTAGCTTATTGTTAGATACCGTACCTTTGACTGACCCATTAATCACCTTAGAGAGCTTAGCAAGTGGTTACTTACCGGGGATCTCAGCATTAGTTGGGGCTGCTATCGTATTCGGGGTTTATGCACTGTTGGGTAAGCGTATTTTCTGCAGTTGGGTTTGTCCTGTAAACCCAGTGACGGATGCCGCGGCGTGGTTAAGACGTAAGTTTGATTTTAACCAGTCCGCAACGATACCACGCAATATTCGTTATGTATTGCTGGTGGTTATCCTGATCGGTTCTGCTATTACAGGAACCTTACTTTGGGAATGGCTTAATCCAGTTTCATTAATGGGGCGCAGCTTAATTTTTGGTTTTGGCAGCGGTGCATTGGTTTTAGTTGCACTGTTTTTATTCGATTTATTAGTTGTGGAACATGGTTGGTGCGGTCACCTTTGCCCATTAGGTGCGCTATATGGCGTGGCAGGGTGTAAGGGCGCACTAGTTGTTACAGCGGAAAATAAAGAAAACTGTAGCCGTTGTATGGACTGTTTCCACATTTGTCCGGAGCCGCAAGTTCTGCGTGCACCGGTCCTAGATAAACAAGCTCCAGCACAGATATCAGATAAAGATTGTATCACTTGCGGTCGTTGCATTGATGTTTGTTCTGAGGATGTTTTTAAAATAACACTAAGATGGAGTTCGGGAGCAAAATCATGAAAAATCCTGTCCTGAAAAAGACGCTCAGCCGTTGGGTGGCTGGAATGGCCTTTGTTGTAAGCAGTCTTGTTTGGGCTGCTAATGGTGTAGACCTGACCCAATCACCAGAAGTATCCGGTACGTCAGAAGGAAGCATTCATATTCCGAAAGAGCAAGAAAGAATGGCATTAAACTATGTGAATCAACCGCCAATGATCCCACATAGTGTTGAAGGTTATCAAATTACCACTAATACTAATCGTTGTTTGCAATGCCATGGTGTGGAAAATTATCGCACCACAGGGGCACCAAGAGTTAGCCCAACGCACTTTATGGATGCAACAGGCAAAGTTCTTGGCGAAGTCGCGCCAAACCGCTACTTCTGTCTACAGTGCCACGTGCCACAATCAGACACGGCACCGATTGTTGATAACACATTTACCCCATCCAAAGGTTTTGGGAAATAAGGGGGAATTATGTCAAATAACAATGATAAGCAAATAAATGATGACAAGCCGAAGAAAAAGGGCTTGTTTGGGTTACTCGGCCGAGTATGGCGGTGGTGGCGTAGGCCAAGCCGTTTAGCATTAGGAACCTTATTGCTGATTGGTTTTGTGAGTGGTGTTATCTTCTGGGGCGGCTTCAATACGGGTATGGAAATGGCCAATACGGAAGAGTTCTGTATTAGTTGCCATGAAATGCGTGAGAATGTCTATGAAGAATATATGGATACTATTCACTATACTAACCGTAGTGGTGTTCGCGCAACTTGCCCAGATTGTCACGTACCGCATGAGTTTGGCCCAAAAATGGTGCGTAAAATTCAAGCGAGTAAGGAGCTATACGGGAAAATTTTTGGCATCATCGACACACCTCAAAAATTTGAAGACCATCGGTTAGCGATGGCGCAAAGTGAGTGGCGACGGATGAAAAATAACGACTCACAAGAGTGTCGTAACTGCCACAATTTTGAGTATATGGATTTCACAGCACAAAAAGGGGTTGCAGCTAAAATGCATGACCAAGCCATCACGGATGGTAAAACTTGCATTGACTGTCACAAAGGAATTGCCCATAAGTTGCCGGACATGCGTGAAGTTGAACCTGGCTTTTAATTTAAGGTAATCATTTTATGATGAGTTATACCGATAAATTATAAGTAATGATCAATAAATAGGCTGGTTATGCGTTTGAGTATGATCAGCCTAAGTTATATTTGTGTTAAATCAATATATTTGCTTTTTTAATGTGTATTGTATGTTTCTGTCACGCAGCATTTACTAACAATATAATAAATCAGGGTAATTAAACTATGTGGAAAAAGCTTCATCAACTTGCCATCCCAGTTAACCTTTACCGGTTATGTGGGCGTCTAATACCGTGGTTTATTATATTGAGTGTAATTTGTTTAGCGGTGGGGTGGATTTGGGGATTTGGCTTTGCGCCAACCGATAAAGTCCAAAGCCAAAGTTATCGTATTATGTATATCCATGTTCCTGCCGCGATGTGGTCGATGGGCATTTATGCCACAATGGCAATTACTGCTTTTGTTGGTCTTGTCTGGCAAATGAAAGTCTCTGAATTGGCGATAGCGGCAATGGCACCGATAGGGGCGGTATTTACTTTTATTGCTTTGGTGACAGGTGCGACATGGGGTAAACCAATGTGGGGTGCATGGTGGGTATGGGATGCACGTTTAACCTCTGAACTAATTCTATTTTTTCTGTATGTGGGGATTATTGCTTTATGGCATGCTTTTGATGACCGCCGTACAGCAGGAAAGGCCGCTGCGATTTTAGTATTAATTGGTGTGATTAACTTACCTATCATTCATTATTCAGTTGAATGGTGGCAAACTTTGCATCAACCTTCGACGCGTATGCAAGAAAGTATCAACCCAGCTATGCGTACGCCACTACGTTTAGCTATCCTTGGTTACCTATTTCTCTTTATCTCATTAACGTTAATTCGTTTACGTAGTCAATTATTGTTGTTAGAACGTAACCGTCCATGGGTATTAGATATTGTGAATAAAAAAGGACGTCAATCATGACTAGCGCATTTGCATCTTGGAGTGAATTTTGGGCGATGGGCGGCTATGGTTTTTATGTATGGCTGGCGGTTGCGCTGACATTAATACCTATTTTGTTACTCTGTTTGCATACATACATACAAAGAAAAATGATAATAAATGCAATTATTCAACAGCAAGCTCGTGAAGTAAGACAAAAAGCAGCAAGAGCGCGTAGGGAGGGAGTGTGAATATTCGTCGTCGTAACCGACTTTGGTTGATCTGTTCCATATTGGTTGGCGTGGGGTTAACCCTCGCATTGATTCTCTACGCATTGCGCTCAAGTATTGACTTGTTTTATACCCCCGGTGAAATCATCTATGGTAAGCGGGAAACTCAGCAAATCCCTGAAGTTGGGCAACGTTTGCGCGTTGGCGGCATGGTGATGCCCGGTAGTGTAGTACGTGACTCTGACCCTGTCTCTAATGCCGTCAATATCACTTTCACTGTTTATGATGCCGAAGGTGAAGTAGACGTAAGTTATCATGGAATTTTGCCTGACTTATTCAAAGAAGGGCAAGGTGTCGTTGTTCAAGGGGAGTTACAGGAGAATAATCATATTTTAGCGAAAGAAGTGCTTGCTAAACATGATGAAAACTATACGCCACCAGAGGTTGAAAAGGCGATGCAAGAAAACCATCGCAGGCCAGCTGCTGCCTATAAGGACAATGCATCATGATCCCTGAAATTGGTAGCGTTTTACTGTGCTTGGCATTAGGTCTTGCCGTTTTGCTGTCTTTTTACCCGCTATGGGGGGTGGCACGCAATGATGCACGCTTGATGGCATCATCACGTCCATTAGCATGGTTACTTTTTCTCTGTGTAACAGGGGCATTCCTAGTATTAGTGAATGCCTTTGTTGTTAATGATTTTTCAGTCACGTATGTTGCCAATAACTCTAATACGCAATTACCTATTTGGTATCGTGTTGCGGCAACATGGGGAGCTCACGAAGGCTCATTATTACTATGGGTATTATTAATGAGTGGCTGGACATTTGCGGTGGCAATTTGCAGTTACCGTATGCCTCTCGACATTGTTGCCCGTGTTTTAGCTGTTATGGGGATGGTAAGCGTTGGTTTTTTGCTGTTCATCATCTTTACTTCAAACCCATTTTCGCGCACGCTGCCCGCCTTTCCGATTGAAGGGCGTGACCTCAACCCATTACTACAAGACCCAGGGCTGATTTTCCACCCACCATTGTTATACATGGGCTATGTCGGCTTCTCTGTGGCATTTGCTTTTGCGATTGCGGCATTGTTAAGTGGCCGGTTAGACAGCTCTTTCACACGTTTTGCTCGCCCTTGGACGATGGCAGCCTGGTTCTTTTTAACGTTAGGGATCATGTTAGGTTCCGCATGGGCTTATTATGAATTAGGCTGGGGGGGCTGGTGGTTCTGGGACCCGGTAGAGAATGCCTCCTTTATGCCATGGTTAGTGGGAACGGCATTGATCCACTCACTTTCCGTTACTGAACAGCGAGCCACTTTTAAAGCATGGTCACTATTATTGTCGATTTTTGCTTTCTCATTGTGTTTACTCGGGACTTTCTTAGTTCGCTCAGGGGTACTGGTTTCGGTACACGCCTTTGCCTCAGACCCATCTCGAGGGTTATTTATCTTAGCCTTCATGGTGATAGTGATTGGCGGCTCTTTACTGGTGTTTGCACTGCGTGGGCACAAGGTACGCTCAAGGGTTAACAATGCCTTATGGTCGCGTGAATCCATGTTATTGGGTAATAACGTTATCCTAACAGCAGCGATGCTAGTTGTGTTACTCGGTACATTGCTACCGTTAGTCCATAAACAAATTGGCCTGGGTACGATTTCCATTGGTGAACCGTTCTTTAATACCATGTTTATCGCGTTGATGGTGCCATTTGCCTTGTTACTAGGAATTGGGCCACTTGTGCGTTGGGGACGTGACCGCCCTGCGGCTATCAAAAAGTTATTAATCATTGCAACGGTATTAACCGTTATTCTTTCTTTTGCCCTACCATTACTGATGGAAGATAGGGTAGAAGCGTTGACGGTTGTCGGCTTAATGATGGCGTGCTGGATAGCAATTCTTGCCTTCGCAGAAATGCGAGTCCGCATCAGTAAGAAAATCAAGCTCACGCCAAGTTACTGGGGAATGGTACTGGCGCATTTAGGTTTGGCGGTAACCATCGTCGGTATTGCCTTTAGCCAAAATTACAGTATTGAGCGTGATGTGAAAATGAAGCCGGGTGATAGCATTTCAATTCGTGCTTATACCTTTGTATTTAATGGCGTACGAGAGGCTGATGGCCCTAACTACCAAGGTGTCATTGGCAGTATTTCAGTGAAAGAGAAAGACAAAGTCATCGGTGTTTTAATGCCAGAAAAACGTTTTTATAGCGTTAGCCGAGCTGTTATGACCGAAGCGGCGATTGATGGTGGTTTTACTCGCGATTTATATGCTGCATTGGGTGAGGAAGTCGCTAAAGATACGTGGACTATGCGTTTGTATTATAAACCATTTGTTCGTTGGATCTGGTCTGGTGGCGTATTAATGGCTATTGGTGCGTTATTTTGCTTGTTTGACCCACGTTATCGTCGCCGTAAATTACAAGGGGAAACAGCATGAACCGCAAAGTCTTCTTAATTCCTTTTATTATTTTTGCAGGAATCGCTGCGGTCCTGTTATGGCAATTGATGCGTAATGCAGAAGGGGATGATCCTCGTTTATTAGAATCCGCTTTAATTGGTAAGCCAGTGCCCGTTTTTCGCCTTGAATCGCTAGAAAACCCCGGTCAGCACTACGAATCCGATGTATTAACACAAGGGCAACCTATCTTGTTGAATGTTTGGGCAACATGGTGCCCTACATGCCGTGCAGAACATCAATATTTGAATAAGTTGTCTGCACAGGGTGTTCGTGTGGTTGGGTTGAACTATAAAGATAAACGGGATAAAGCCATTGTGTGGTTGCGTGAGTTAGGCAACCCTTATGCCTTAAGCTTATTTGATGGTGAAGGTATGTTAGGCCTTGATTTAGGGGTATATGGTGCACCTGAAACGTTCTTAATTGATGGTAATGGTGTGATCCGTTATCGTCACGCAGGGGCAATGGACGAGCGCGTCTGGGAAAAAGAATTTAAACCCCTTTGGGAGCGCTATAATCAGGAGGCGAACCAATGAGGTATTTATTGGGTTTATTGATGTTAGCGTTAAGTGCAACGGTGACATATGCATCGACAGAAGTCTTTACTTTCGATAATGAACAGCAAGAGCAGCAATTTCGTAAATTAACCGAAGAGCTACGTTGCCCTAAATGCCAGAACAACAGCATTGCGGATTCTAATTCAATGATTGCACTGGACTTGCGCCAAAAAGTGTATGAGTTAATGAAAGAAGGCAAAAACCGTGATGAAATCGTTGATTACATGGTTGCACGTTATGGTTACTTCGTCACTTATAACCCACCACTGACGCCGCTAACGATTGTACTGTGGGGGTTACCGTTTGTTGCGATAGCGGTAGGCGGCTGGATCATCTTTGCCCGTTCTAAAAAACGCGTTAGATTAAAACAGGTTGAGCAGGGCGATGAGGAAGCATTACCTGAGGCCTCTCGCACTAGCAACTGGGTTTATTTACCCGGGTTTATCATTGCATTAGGTGTTGCGGGGGGGGCTTATTATCAGGTAGGTAGCTACGAGAAAGTGGCAGATTGGAATAATGCCTATCAACAAGCTCCCGCTTTGTTAGACAGAGCGCTAGACCCGTCTGAGCCACCACTCAATAATGCGGAAATGGAACACCTCGCTTTAGGTCTACGTACTCGCCTCCAGGAAGACCCGCAAAATGTAGAAGCGTGGGAAATGCTAGGCCGTATTGGTATGGTGTTGGGGAATGCGACTATGGCAACCGATGCCTATGGCCGTGCTTATCGCCTAGCCCCTAAAAATGAAAATGTAGTGATGGGGTATGCGGAAGTTTTGACACGCTCTTCTGACCCAGAAGATAACCGTCAAGGTGCAGAGCTACTTAAAAAGCTGATTGCTGAAGACCGTACCAATGTGAAAGCATTAAGCATTTTTGCATTCAATGCATTTGAGCAAGAGCGTTATGCAGAGGCCATCTCGGCTTGGCAAATGATGTTAAAACTACTGCCTGAGAATGACCAACGTCGTCCTATTATCGAGCGTAGTGTTGAACAGGCTCTGATGATGGTACACGAAAAGAAAGGGCAGCCTTCCGATAAGTAAGTTTTTTCACTGATAGTGTTATACTGGTGTTCGCCTGTATAACACTCCCTTTCATATTACAATCCACGATTTTGATTACTTCGGTTTGTTAAAGATAGCTGATATCAATTCTTTTAATATAGTTTGAGTTTATAACTAGATAAAAAGAAGCAATATGTCAACTCAAATAATGCGTAATTCTCATCTAACGAATATCCCTCATCCAATCATTTCAAATTTGAATCGACTCACATTAGATAAGGAAGTTAAAGCTGAGCTTGTGAATCAGCAGCAAAAACTAGGTCGATTTGTTGATAATATTAAACAAAAAAAACAGATTGACCTGACAGGGTCAAAAATTCCCATTCGGCTACCTACGTTAAGGCATGCCTATTCAGAACCTTCAAAGATTCATCAAAAAAATATATCAGGGGCATTGGTATTAAATCGTTCGAATTCGGAACCAAGCAATCTAGATCGCGTCCACAGAACGCCAGTTAAAAAGGGTGTGTTAGCGAGAACTCAACCAAATTACCAAATAAATCAGACACCAAGAAGTCTACAATATATTCAAAAAGCAAAAGACGACAAAATTGCTGCATATCAATCACTATCCGATACGACTAAAAGTTTTCTCAGAGAAAAACTCAGCTATAAAATTTTGGTAACCTTCAAAAAAGGGCTAGATGGTAAGGAAACAAAACAATTCATGGTTGCCTATGAAGAGTTCAGACAAGGCGTCAGCGATAAAGAAAAGGAGAAATATCAACAGAACAAATTGAGCGGTTTTACACCAGATAACCGATTTCAATTTACCAAAACGGTTTGGATTGAATTGGATAAACTCATATTAATTCCAATTAAAGAAGAGATAATTAAAATAGTGGCTAACACAAAATGGTCTCACCTAAATCGTTAGGTCTAGATGGTTTATAGATAAATAATTAGCTTATTATTTGCTTTAATTTCAGTCTATTGTCGCAAGGGTAGGGATTTAATCAATAGATTGATTTTTATTGGTAATTGTTTGTTTTTTAGTTCATTACATGTAGAGGTAGGTCCTGCTTAACATTAATGGTGAAAATTAATAACATCTACCCTCCAAATAAGATACAATTTCGCGCTATACAATTCGTACTGAGATAACGGAAAAACGTTGCACCTGCGCCCTTTTATCAAACAGCTATCCGCTTATCTTGCTTTGCTTGCCATTGTTATGCTGTTTATTGCTCCACTGGTTTCTAAATCCATGGTGCATATGAACACTTGTGCAAATATACAAAGTGAGATGTCGGACCAATCGATGCATTCGCATCATAGTATGCCAATGCCTGAAAATTGTGACGTTTCTACACCAATGAATCATATGTTAATGACGGGGATGGGGCAGTCTCCGATGGAAGACATTGCATGTGGTTACTGTCAGTTATTGGTCCACTTTCCATTTCTTATCTTATTTATTGCTGCGGTTATTCGACAACTCGCCACGCTGACTCTATTTGTTCCTTTTGAGCGCTACGTTCACATTTGGTTATTTAGACCATGGTCATTACATCTCGCTAGAGCCCCGCCTATTTACTGATGTCTTAGCATGATAAATCTTACAAATTAATTTAATTGCTATTTTTGCCTTTATTGTGTAAAGCGTTTTCGTTCATCTTGAATTTCTTTGATTTTTAAGAGGTTCACCCACGGGGGCTGAAAATGCATTTGCAAGCTAAGAGGCGAAAGCAGCGTACCTATATTCTAAGAAACAGGTAAAAAATGAACACACACGTTTTTAAAGTGGCTCCTATTGCAACGCTGGTTATTAGTGCGATTTTTACAGCACCTACAGTCGCTAAAACTGAAATCAACCAAAGTCCAATCTCAAATAGCTCAGTGATGATTGTTACTGCGCCAGTCGATTCACCATTGACTATTACGACATCCCCTAAAACACCAAGGCAGCCCGTCCCTGCGAGTGATGGTTCTGATTACCTTAAAACGATCCCAGGCTTTTCACAGATACGTAACGGTGGAACTAACGGAGATCCGGTTTTTCGTGGCATGTTTGGGTCTCGTTTGCGTATTTTAACCAATGATAGTGAAATGTTGGGTGCATGCCCTTCTCGTATGGATGCACCGACTTCTTATATTTCACCGGAAAACTTTGATGTATTAAATATGATTAAAGGGCCACAAACTGTTTTATGGGGGCCTGGGAATTCAGCAGGAACAATCCGGTTTGAGCGCGAAAAACCGCTATTTACTGAAGCAGGTATTAAAGGCAACGCAAGTGCCTTAACGGCATCTAATGAGCGCTGGGATGGTAATGCTGATATTAGCTTAGGTAATGAAACGGGTTATGTTCGTGTTATTGGTAATAAATCACGTTCAAATGATTATAAAGATGGCAATGGTGATAAGGTTCCCTCTAAATGGGATAAGTGGAACGCTGATATTGCTATCGGCTGGACGCCAGATGAATATACATTATTAGAATTAACCGCTGGTAAAGGCGACGGCGAAGCTCGTTATGCAGGGAGGGGAATGGATGGCTCTCAGTTTAAACGTGAAAGCTTAGGCTTACGCTTTGAAAAGAGTAATATCGGTGATGTTTTAGATAAAGTTGAAGCAAATGTTTACTACAATTACGCCGATCATATTATGGATAATTACTCGCTTCGTACTCCATCAGGCGGTGGAATGGGGGGCGGGCATATGGGGCATAGAGGCCACGGTATGATGAATATGCCAATGAAAATGCGAGTTGACCGTGAAACCATGGGCGGCCGTACCATGGGAACATGGTTATGGAAAGACTATGAACTGCGTGCAGGGGCTGACATGCAGACCAATAAACATCGTAAAAACAATAATAATAGCTGGAAAAAAGATGCACAATTCCAAGATTATGGTGTTTTTAGTGAGCTAACTTGGCATGCGACTGAGCAAGGTAAAGTTGTTAGCGGGACTCGTTTAGATCGTGTGATAGTTGAAAATAGTACAGGCGTAGGCTCTTCAGGGCGTAATACGGTGATGCCAGCGGGCTTTGCGCGTTATGAGCATTCTTTATCTGGTACACCTGTTATGGTATATGCTGGTGTCGGCTATACAGAACGTTTTCCTGATTATTGGGAGTTGTTTTCGCCTAAACTCGGACCAGATGGTAGCAATAATGTGTTTGATAAGCTAAAAACAGAAAAAACGACTCAGTTAGATATTGGTGCTAAATATAGCCATGAAGACACCAATGCATGGGTTTCTGCGTATGTGGGACGTGTTGATGATTTTATTCTCTTCCGTTATAGCGCGACAAACCCGCGAATGAGCCAAGTTGAAAATGTTGACGCATTAATTATGGGCGGAGAGCTCGGTATAGCACAGAAACTCAGTGATGAATGGAAAGCCGATGCAAGTCTTGCTTACTCTTGGGGAGAAAATCGTACAGATGGCAAAGCGTTACCGCAAATGCCACCATTGGAAAGCCGATTTGGCTTATCGTGGGAAAAAGGTGATTGGACTACGACAGGTTTAGTACGCGTTGTTAGCCGTCAAAATCGTGTTGCGATTAATGATGGTAATGTGGTGGGGAAAGATTTTAGCAAGAGTGCAGGTTTCACAATATTTTCATTAAATACAGCGTATAAAATTAATGAAAATATGAAATTAAGCGCAGGCGTTGATAACCTTTTTGATAAAACCTATAGCGAGCACCTTAATTTAGCTGGAAATAGCGGTTTTGGTTATTCATCCAATGTACCAGTGAATGAACCAGGGAGAAATTTCTGGGCAAAAATTAATGTGAGTTTTTAATTGTTAGGCTAGCATCCCATACAGTATTCGTATGGGGTGCTGCTAGTCGTTAAATAATAACAGGAATATAGTAATTTAGCTCTTGGATGAAATTGCGTGAATCATTAATGAATGCTTCATAAGTGGGTTTGGATTTTAGGACATATTGCTCTATATCAGGCCCTTTACCACGGACGATATCCATTTCAGCAAGTACTTTCCCATAAGCAGTATAAATAATATCATTGTAATCTATACCATGAAGGCTACTGGTGATCTTGATTTCTAAATAATTTCCTGCGGGTAACTGTAAGTTGGTTGTTTGCGGAAGTGCAATATCAACATCTTGTTCATCTAGAGCCGTGGTATATAGGAAATGGCCTTCTGCATTAGTACTTTGATCAACACCGTGAATGGCGTATAAATGCTGTGTGACATAATGGTTTTTATTGAAGAAATCCATCCAATAGTGTCGGCGTAGCTCATCCGTTTTTAGGTTCCACTCATTAATATCTTTAGTGTAACGATGTTTAGTTCCGAGTAAATTGATGGCTGGCAATTGAGTCAATTTAACTTGAACACTGAGCTCTTTATTCTCTCGTAGAGGTAAGCAAAACCCTTCAATTTTCCAACCCTGTCGTTTTCTGTATTCAGAAGGGGTCAGATTAAATTGTTTTTTAAACGCACGGCAAAAAGTTTGTTGTGAGTCAAAACGGTACCTCAGAGAAATATCCATTATGCTGTCATTTGTTAGCCGTAGTGCGACAGCAGAACAAGAAAGGCGCCTTGCTCGGATATAGGAACCAAGTGCGAGCCCTGTTTGGTTCTTAAACAGGCGCTGAAAGTGCCATTTGGTGTATCCTGATTTATCGGCAACAGTATCTAGGGATAGGCGAGATTCTAAATTTTGTTCTATCCAGAGAATGATTTCCCTGATAACAATTTCTTGTAGCATGATTATCCTTTCAGGTCTCTTTTACTTACCAACAAAATAGCAAGCCATATAATATAGCAATGTTATGAATTGTAAGTACTCATAGGTGCTCGTAATAGGATACCATGCTAACTGACAATTTTATTAAAAAGATGTGAAGTTAAGTAAGTATTGGGCGGTGGAAACATAGGTAGATTGCTTGAGTACACCTATCTAGCGTTTACATAATTTGTCTAATTTTTACGTATTGTGGTATAGACTGAAGGTAATGAACATGGCATAAATGCAGTGGAGTGAATTTTTTTACCGAAAATAGCCAGGTGTGATAATTAATTTTAGATATTCAGAATAAGAGCAGGTTAATGTAAGGCACTAATATGAAAAGGTGATTTAGCTTTATAGACTAATATGAAAATTTTTATATTTAATACCTAAATTTAATGTTGTTATTCGACTAATAAATAAAAAAAAGCGCCTTTTTTTATGATTGAAAAAAAATTTCTTTATTATAATTATGTTCTGGAAACTTATTGATACGCATGAATACAAATTGTCACGAATTTCTTAAGGTTATAACATTAAATCAGTCAAGATAATTTTATTAAATTGAAAATGTAAGTTAGAATTTTGGTTAAATTGAAAATGTAATTTTGAAGTCGTTGGCTTATTACAGTGTAGTTTTCTATACCTATTTAGGTTATAAAAATAACGTGATCAGAATCACAGTTAAAAAGAAAGCGATATAGCCATACATATCAGTATTTTATATGGTTGTTGATTTTTTAATTCATTAATGGATTGTCTTTAAATGACTTGTTTAGTTAGAGTTTTATTATTATAAGTCAATTTATAAATTTATGGTTGGTGATAGTTTACGCACCGGTTAATAATATTCATTTTAATATTTAATAGAGGTTATTATGGGGAAGGAAAACATTGCTAAAATGCTAGGGATAAAAATCCGAAAACAACGAGAAAACCATAAGATATCGATAGAACGAATGGCGAGTTTAATTGGTGTAACAGAAGAAGAAATGAGTCGATTTGAGACTGGAGAAAGTTGTATTGATGTCGATTCACTATTTCAATTTGCTTATCTTTTTAATGTTGATCCCGCTTCTTTTTTATATGGCGTTGTCAATGTGAATAGTGGTACATGTAGTTCAATACACTGATTATAAGTAATTTTAGAATGTAACATTAAGCGGTATAGTATTGTTATATCATTCGTGAGCATAATAATATTAACTGTTACTATCAGAATTATCTTTATATTTCGTAATAATCAAATATATCCATAAGTATTTAGCTGTTTTATTACTATAGCTGTTAGTTTATTGGCGCGACTCCATTGATTAATTTTGGCTAGTTTTGTGTTGCTACCGAGTCTTAAAACAAATTGGTCGAGTTGCTCTACAATAAAATTATTTTGATTAATCTCTTGATATGTTTCATTAAAAGAGAGTTTTTCCTTTATCTCATATCGGTTATTATATTGTTTTAATGACAGTTTGTCTAAAATCTTCCCCGTATTGAAAAAGATTTCAAATGAAACCAATAAACCGTTTTCTTGGCGTAAATTAATCATCAATACATCGCCATCGGTTCTTTTAGTAAAGGGATGTGAGTATTGAATAGCGGGGGATGAAAGGACAAAATCAGGCATCAAGGATAACAATAATTCTATGTTTTTTGTGATGGTGTTTCGTAGTATATTGAATGGTAATTGATTTTCAGTTTCTATTATTCGGTGCGCTGTGATACGCAATAACCCTGTTTCGGTACCACGTTTAGACATTAAAGACGCTTTTATTTGATTGAACTGGTTATCAAAGCTAAGAGGTTGGTTATAATCAATCAATACATCATGGCGCATTGCTTGCTTTAATACCTCCTTCAATTCGTTTTCACTAAAGTTGGGGATATCATTCAATAGGATATCTTTTCCGGCAGATACCGCAGTCTGAATTGCAAATCTTAGTAACTCATCACTGCAAGTGGATGTCATTATAATGCAGTCAACGCCATCATTATTGATCAACTCTTCTATCTTTTTCTTTTGACACATAAAGTAAGTCATAGAAGGTAGATATGGAGACAAATGGCAAATTGACTTTAGCTCACTATGATGAGCGCAGCATTTTATCGCATTTATATAAAGTTGGTTATAAGGTGCAGTGCCGATTAAACCAATACCAGAGCGATTAAGTGACGTGACAGAATGCTGCTCTTCAAGTAAACGAAGGTGGCCGAGTAAATAAAGAAAGTGTGTATTTGCCCTTATTCTTGGTTTTATCTAACACGAGATATAATCCCAACATAGCAGGGTGAAATAATAATTTCATTTCATTGTCTTTTTAGAATTTGTATTTTCTGATGAGACTCACAAATTAAAGAAAAAAATGAAACTTAATTAGTTTTTAATAATGACGTCTACGTTAATTAGAGAAAGGACTGGAAGAGGCTCTGAATTAATGGAGGTGTTTAATTACAGAGCCATATATCTTAGACTAAGCTGCTGCCCTGACGGTAGGCTAATGCAACGGTCAGTGATTGTGCTAAACATAAGGTGGCTGATTGCGAACGAAATGCATCTACTTGGGCTTCTTTGATAACAAAACAAACATCGCTAAAACTTGCCAAAGGGCTAATTTGGCTGTCAGTAATAACGATTTGCTGCGCACCTGCTTGGGCCGCCTTCTCACTTACCATGACAGTTTCCGAAGCGTAAGGCGTGAAACTGATTGAAATAACGACGTCATTTTCACTGATCCTGCTGATCTGTTCCTTGAACATTCCGCCAAGCCCATCAATAAGTACTGGGCGACATTCTAAATGGCTAAGAGCGTAACTTAAATACGTTGCAACGCTGAATGAGCGACGCAAACCGATAATATAGATATTTTGTGCATTTGCTAATAACGATACGGCTTTTTCGATATCTTCAGCAGGGGTTCTGGCTGCCATTTGTTGTAAAGCTTGGGCGTTAGAATGAGCGAACTCCTTCAAAATTTGGGAAGGGTCATCTCCCAGTTCTTGGGAGCCGTCCATTTCACGAAACATGCGGGCTCTATCTGTGTAGCTGGCCGTTTCTTCAACGAGGTTCATACGAAACAATTGTTTCATTTCATTAAACCCACTGAAATTAAACGCATTTGCAAAGCGGATTAGAGTCGAAGGCGGAACCTTAGCCTCTTTCGCAATGACGGCAACTGTATCAAATGCGACACTATTCGTATTATCTAACACATAGCGTGCTACTTGCTGTAGCCGTTTACTTAATTCGTCATACCTTGAGCGAACTTGCTCTTGAAACTCATTTAAATTTGATGCACTTGACATATAACCTCCAGAATTTGGCTCTAATTGTAGTTGTTTTACGGCGTTAGTCGAATCTTTTTGAAACACTTAGTTCATATTTAAAAATTTTCTTTTTTTAGGATCTTAAAATAATTTGAATTTGGGATAATAAATTGAACAGCTTACATCAATTTGTTCTCTTATTTTCTTGATGGAAAGAAAGCCATGTTTAGCCCAATACAAAGGAAAAATAGCCAATAAATAAGTGATGGACATAAGTTTAAAATAGGTGTTTTTTAGCCGCGATTAAAAATTTCATAAAAACTTTGTCTAGATCACATAAATTGAATGTTATTTCAAATTTAGTTGTAAATGAAACAAATATTTCATATACATTGAGTAACAAGGTAACTCTGTCAGCTAAAGAGAGGCAACATGGAACAGATTCATAATTTCATTGGTGGTGAGATAGTATCCAGCAAAAGTGGGCGTTTTGCACCGGTATTCAACCCAGCAACGGGTGAGCAAATTGCTCAGGTTGTACTTAGCAGTGCCGATGAAACAAAAAAAGCAATTGAGATTGCGAATAAAGCATTCCCTAAATGGTCAAAACTTTCCCCTTTGAAACGTTCCCGGATCTTATTCAAATTTAAAGCATTGCTGGAAGAGAATATGGATGAACTGGCTCGTTTAATTTCAAGAGAACATGGTAAAGTTTTTTCTGATGCGGTAGGTGAATTAACTCGTGGTTTGGAAGTCGTTGAATTTGCATGTGGTATCCCTCACTTACAAAAAGGTGAGCACTCAGCCAATGTTGCTACCGGTGTTGATAGCCACTCATTAATGCAACCTCTGGGGGTATGTGCGGGAATTACACCATTTAATTTCCCAGCAATGGTACCGATGTGGATGTTCCCAGTGGCTATTGCAACAGGCAATACCTTTGTTTTAAAACCATCAGAAAAAGACCCTTCTTTAGCATTAGGATTAGCTAAATTATTAAAAGAAGCAGGTTTACCTGATGGCGTATTTAACGTTGTTCAAGGGGACAAAGAATCTGTCGATGTGCTCTTAACTGCGCCAGAAGTCCAAGCCGTTAGTTTTGTTGGCTCAACACCTATTGCTGAATATATTTACACGACGGCATCTGCTCATGGCAAACGCTGTCAAGCACTCGGTGGTGCTAAAAACCATTGTATCTTAATGCCGGATGCGGACATGGGGCAGGCGGCTAATGCCATTATGGGCGCGGCATTTGGTGCAGCGGGCGAACGTTGTATGGCATTATCTGTAGTCTTAGCCGTCGGTGATGAAACAGCAGATGCGCTCATTGCTAACCTGAAAGGTCAAATTGCTAAAATGTCCGTCGGGCCAGGTATTACGCAAGGCAAAGAAAATGATATGGGTCCCGTCATTTCAGTACAGCACAAAGCTAAAATCTGTGACTATATTACTAGCGGTGAAAAACAAGGTGCGACGTTATTAGTTGATGGCCGTGATTTTAAAGTGAAAGGCTTCGAAAATGGTTATTTTGTAGGACCAACATTATTTGATAATGTCACTCCTGAGATGGACATTTATAAAGAAGAAATTTTTGGGCCTGTCTTAGCCGTAGTGCGTGTTCCAGACTTCGAAACGGGTTTGAAACTAATTAACCAACATGAATATGGAAATGGAACGGCTATTTTCACCCGTGATGGTGAAACGGCTCGTGAATTCCAAGAAAATGTCCAAGCTGGAATGGTTGGGATCAACATACCGATTCCAGTACCGATGGCATTCCACAGTTTTGGTGGTTGGAAACGTTCTATTTTTGGTCCATTAAATGTACATGGAAATGATGGTGTTCGCTTCTATACTCGCATGAAAACAGTCACTAGCCGTTGGCCTGCAAGTGTTCGCTTAGAACACCATGAAAGTAGTTTCACAATGCCTACCATGGAATAAATGGAGACCCGTATGAATAAGCAGAAAATGACGACAGCTCAAGCGTTGGTTAAATTTCTAAACCAACAATATGTTGATGTTGATGGTGAGCAGTATCCGTTTATTCAGGGAGTATTTACGATTTTTGGCCATGGTAACGTTGTGGGTTTAGGTCAGGCGCTCGAAGAGGCGCCTGGGCATCTACGTGTTTATCAAGGTTGCAACGAGCAAGGCATGGCACATATTGCGACAGGCTTTGCCAAACAAAAAAAACGTAAACAAATTTTTGCGGTTACGTCCTCTGTTGGCCCAGGTGCTGCGAATATGATCACAGCTGCCGCAACAGCTACGGCGAATCGCATCCCACTGTTATTACTACCTGGCGATACTTTTGCAACACGTCAGCCAGATCCCGTTTTGCAGCAAGTTGAACAGTATGGCGACGGAACAATAAGCACGAATGATTGTTTTCGACCTGTCTCACGCTATTGGGATAGGATTTCACGGCCTGAACAGCTAATGGCAGCCATGGTTAATGCAATGCGGGTGTTAACGGATCCTGCGGATACTGGCGCGGTAACCATTTGCCTACCTCAAGATGTTCAAGGCGAGGCGTGGGATTACCCCGATTATTTTTTCCAAAAACGCATCCATCGTATTGAACGTAGACCACCGACAACGGTGAGTATCGAAGAAGCCGTTCATCTGATCCGCAGTAAGAAAAAACCATTACTCATCTGTGGTGGTGGGGTACGTTATTCCGAAGCTCACGAGGCATTTTTACAGTTTGCTGAAGATTACCGTATTCCATTTGGCGAAACCCAAGCGGGTAAAAGTGCCGTCGTTGCTAGTCATCCCTTGAATATGGGTGGAATTGGCACTACAGGTGGGTTAGCCGCAAACTTGTTAGCTAAAGAGGCTGATTTAGTTATTGGTGTTGGCACCCGCTTTACGGATTTTACCACCGCATCTAAATCTTTATTTAGTCATCCAAATGTAACCTTCTTAAATATCAATGTTGCGGAATTCGATGCAAGTAAGTTAGATGCTTTGAAAGTGGTTGCAGATGCCAAAGAAGCACTTCAAGCACTGGATATAAAGCTGAAAGATTCTCACTATGAAGCTCAGTGGGGGGATGAAATTCAGCAGTCTAAACAACAGTGGAAAAATGAGCTGGAGCGCTTGTTTAGTATACAGTATCGGCCATTAGATTTTGTCCCTGAAATTGCAGGCCATCTTGATGATAAACTTGAAGAATACCGTAAAACGCTAGGTACAGAACTGGCACAAACACGGGTGCTAGGCTTGATGCAGCAATACATGGAAGACGATGCCATTATTGTGGGGGCAGCAGGTTCATTACCGGGAGATTTACAACGTATTTGGCTACCAAAACAGCGAGATACTTATCATCTTGAATATGGTTATTCATGCATGGGGTACGAAATTGCCGCCGCTGTTGGTGCTAAAATTGCAGCGCCGAAACAACCAGTTTATGCGATGGTCGGAGATGGTTCTTATTTAATGCTACACAGTGAATTACAAACCGCGATTCAAGAGAACATTAAGATCACCATCTTATTGTTTGATAACGCGGGATTTGGTTGTATTAATAACCTGCAGATGAGCCAAGGCATGGGAAGTTTTGGTACAGAGAACCGACATCGAAACCCACAGACGGGGTTGATGGATGGGCCGTTAGTGAAGGTCGATTTTGCTAAAAACGCAGAAAGCTATGGCTGTAAAAGTTATCGGGTACATGATGAGGAACAATTGATTGCCGCACTGAAAGACGCGAAGTCCCATTCGGGCTGTGTATTGATTGATATTAAAGTACTTCCGAAAACAATGACCGATGGTTATGAAGCTTGGTGGCGCACAGGCACGGCACAAGTTTCTAAAAAGCCTCAAATAGTTGCTTCCGCTGAAAAAATTAAACAGATGGTTGAAAATAAAGTTCGTCTTTATTAATCAACATATTGCGCTAGTGCCTTATAGTGTCAAAATAACTCGACGGTGTTTTACCGTCGAGGAATGTTTTTCGTTTTCTTAATGAGTCAGATGTGTAACTAAGTAGGGTAGTTACTGGAAACTTAGCAGGGATTGCTTTGGTTTTTATTTGCATAGTGGTTATCACTTGCCGTTCTATATTCGTCATACTTCAAGTTAAATGGGGATAGCGTTACGCTCATCGCCAATACAACTCGAATCATTTTGGATTATATACCCAGCTTTGGCTGGGTTTTTTTTATGGTTTTTATAGTTTAAAAATTTATTTATTGAAATATATGTTTTATTGCGAGGTAGGGAAAGAACAAAAAAAGAAGTTATGGAAATTTAATATGCCGACAAACACAGACTTTATTGTTAAATGCTATTCGCTTGCATTGTCAATTTGTGATCTGAATAACACTAAAAATACACTTTAATATAACATTTGTTATCTAGAGCCCAAAAATATAATTTTCAAAAAATTATAAATTGAAATGAACGTTTTATTTGGTATATTCCGTAATATCCAAATAGTGGATTTAAGGTATCAAGGAGCATTTGAATGTTCAACATAGCACTATTCGGCGCAGGACGTATCGGACAGGTTCATGCTGTTAATATTGCCGGCCATAAAGAAACCAAACTTTACTCTGTCATCGACCCTTACCAACCCAATGCGGTTGCCTTGGCTGAAAAATACCAAGCCAAAGTTCAGACAACAGAAGAAGCAATGCAAGACCCTAATATACAGGGTGTTTTAATCGCTTCAGCCACAGATACTCACGCTGATCTAATCGAACTAGCAGCCAAACATAAAAAAGTGATTTTCTGTGAAAAACCTGTTCACCTCGACCTTGAGCGTGTGAAGCAGTGTTTAAAAAGCGTAAAAGAACATAACGTTCCACTGTTTATTGGTTTTAACCGTCGCTATGATCCTCAATTTCGCCACTTGAAAAATTTATTCCAACAAGGCGCGATTGGTAAAGCAGAATCTTTAATTATCACATCTCGTGACCCGTCACCACCACCTGCAGAATATGTTAAAGTCTCCGGTGGTATGTTCAGAGATATGACTATTCATGACTTTGATATGGCGCGCTTTATGATTGGCGAGGAGCCTTGCTCTGTCTACGCACAAGGCAGCAATGTTGTTGACCCTGCGATCGGCCAAGCCGGTGATATTGATACCGCGTTTATTATCTTAAAATTCCCATCAGGCGCAATGGCGACCATCTCTAACAGCCGTCGTTCAGGTTATGGCTATGACCAACGCATTGAATTACATGGTGAAAAAGGATTATTAACGGCTGGTAATATTAAAGAGAATAGTGTTGCGCTGTTAAGTGAAGTTGGGTGCTTATCGGCCAAGCCAGAGTATTTCTTCTTACAACGTTACCACGAAGCATACCAAGCAGAGTGGCAGCATTTTGTTGATATCTTAGCAGGCCGTGCGGAATCTGAAACGACAGGGACCGATGGTGAATTGGCTTTATATCTTGCAGACAAAGCACTGGAGTCACTCAAAACAGGTAAAGAAGTTAAATTGTAATTAATGCGGTAATACTATTTAACTTGATTATAGACTTGCGGTTAAAAATTAATTTTTGGCCGCAATAGTAAATATATTCATTTATTAATGAGTATATAAAATACTGATATTACATTTTATTTAATACTCTTTAGGCTTTCAATATTCCGAGATTAATTGAGGCTTTTTATAATCTTACTTTCTTTAATTTAACTGATGTATTCATCGTTTTAAATTTGCGAAATCTATTTTCAAAGAGTTTATCGATCAGGCCTAAAGCTAGCAAAGTAGCGATTCAAACCAGAGTGCCAGAAACTTATTTCATTATTTAATATTTAACATTAAACATTTATTTAAATATTGAAAAATTGTTTTTTTGGTAAGACATAATGATTCAAATAATAAGGTAATAATATGTCATTAATCATGAATCTCAATCAACAACAGAGAAAAAGGTTGCACCAAATAACCTTGGTTGCAACCTTTGGTGGATTACTATTTGGTTATGATACTGGTGTCATTAACGGTGCATTTTCATCACTGAAAGAAAACATGGGCTTAACGCCAACCACAGAAGGGCTGGTAATGAGTGTCCTATTAGTGGGCGCAGCACTAGGCAGTGTTTGTGGTGGACGTGTAGCAGACTTTGTCGGGCGCCGTACTTATTTGCTTTACCTCTCATTTCTGTTTTTATTTGGGGCATTTTTATCTGCGGCAGCCCCAAATATTGAAGTTCTTCTTATTGCTCGGTTTATATTGGGCTTTGCGGTGGGTGGTGCCTCTGTGACGGCACCGACATTTATTTCTGAAGTGGCTCCGACTGAAATGCGGGGGAAACTCACTGGGTTAAATGAAGTTGCTATTGTTATCGGGCAGCTAGCAGCATTTGCTATTAATGCGATTATCGGTTCAATTTGGGGCCATCTTCCTGATGTTTGGCGTTATATGCTGTTAGTACAAGCCGTGCCAGCGTTGTGTTTGCTATTTGGTATGTGGAAAGCGCCTGAAAGCCCACGTTGGTTAATGAGTAAAAACCGTCGTGAAGAAGCCTTGAAAATACTGAAGCAAATTCGTCCTGAAAAACGTGCAATTCAAGAATATGAAGATATCGTGACGTTATTAGATGTTGAAGCTGCGGAAGCTAAACGTCATCCGAATGCCAATAAACAAAATTTAGCGTTAATTTTTAATACACCTTGGATTTTTAAATTGGTTTTAATTGGGATGGTGTGGGCGGCATTACAGCAAACAACTGGGGTTAACGTTATTATGTATTATGGCACAGAAATTCTCAAAACAGCGGGTTTTTCTGAGCAAACATCTTTAGTTTTCAACGTATTAAATGGTGTTTTTTCTGTTGGTGGTATGGTGATAGGGGTGTTATTCCTTGTTGACCGATTTAAACGTAAGACACTGATTGTTGGTGGTTTTGCGCTAATGGCATCGTTACACTTATTAATTGCAGCTACAGACTACTTTTTAACCGGGGATGTTAAAGCAACATTAATTTGGTTACTTGGCGCGGTGTTTGTTGGGGTTATGCAAGGAACGATGGGCTTTTTAACGTGGGTGGTACTTGCTGAGCTATTCCCACTTAAAATTCGCGGGTTATCCATGGGGATCTCGGTCTTCTTTATGTGGATTATGAATGCGATTGTGAGTTATTTATTCCCTGTATTACAAGCAGAACTTGGTTTAGGTCCGGTATTCTTAATTTTTGCGGTAATAAACTACTTAGCTATCGTTTTTGTCGTGAAGTTATTGCCAGAAACATCAAACAAATCATTAGAGCAATTAGAAGAAGAGCTCTCATCAATGTAATTATTACTTATTGGTGGTGTGAATATACCTAATTAACTTAATCGAGGGTTGGATATGATAGAACAACTAACCACAAGTAATTTGCATTTAGGTTGTCAGGCAAGAAATAAAGCTGAAGTACTCAAAATGGTTGGTACGGAATTTAAAAATAAAGGTTATGTTGATAGGGATTGTGTACATTTCTTAACGGAAAGGGAGCAACAGATATCAACATTCTTGGGGAATGGCATCACGTTGCCACATCTACCTAAGTCCGCCAATGATATTATCTTGCATACCGGTGTTGAAATTTTTCAATTTCCTGACGGTGTTATTTGGGACAGAACCAATGTGATGTTTATTGCCATAGGCGTGATTGCAAAATCAAGGGAACATATTGATGTACTTAGGGAAATTGCGTTGATTTTTAGTGACGAATTTATTGCCAATGCACTGTCTCTGACCTCAAGTAAAGAAGAGTTTTTAAGTATTCTTCATCGTTAATTTTTAGTTCTGAAGAGAGTATGGGATCTTGCCAGATCCCATACTCAATAAATTTCATTTTTAGTTATTCTATTTCATTTTATTCCATCTCATCACGACTCTATTATTTTTCCTTTCTTTAAATTTAATATTTATTTTCTTATAAATTAATTAATTACACTAAAAATTAACGTTAGATCACATAATGAAATTAATGTTTCTAATAATATTGAAAATGAAACGAATGTTCCGTATAACATCATTATTGAAATAAAATCTGGAACGAATATTGGGCCAGCTATTGCACTACAAGAAATGAGCGAGAGGTAGAACAGATGAAAGAGATCCGTATCGGGATGATAGGTACTGGCTATATAGGACGAGCTCATGCCATTGCTTATGCACAAGCACCAACCGTTTTTCCATTGCAGGGGAAATTGGTTCGCGAAATGATTGCAGAAATTACCGCTGAGCTAGCACAAACCCGAGCTCAGGAAATGGGTTTTAATCGTGCAACGGATGACTGGCGCAAATTAGTTGCAGATCCAAATATTGATGTAGTGGATATTTGCTCGCCTAATTTCCTGCACAAAGAAATGGCAATGGAGGCAATTAAGCATGGTAAACATGTTTATTGTGAAAAACCATTAGCACTCAATTCTGAAGATGCCAAAGAAATGGTCGAAGCGGCTAAACAAGCCGGCGTCTTAACGTTAGTGGGTTTTAACTATATGAAAAACCCAACTTCGCAGCTAGCCAAAGAAATCATTGCAAATGGCGAAATCGGGGAAGTTATCCATTTTTATGGCACTCATAATGAAGATTATATGGCTGAGCCTAGCGCCCCAATTCACTGGCATTGCTTTAAAGAAAAGGCAGGGTTAGGTGCTTTGGGGGACTTGTCTGCACACATTATTAATATGGCGCAATTCCTAGTAGGGGATATTGAAACCGTCTGTGGTGATATGGAAATTGTGATTAAACAGCGCCCTGAAAAAACGGGTTCAACCGTTATGGTTACGGTTGAAAATGAAGACCAAGCGCATGCCATGGTACGTTTTGCTGGTGGCGCAATGGGCGTCATTGAAACTTCACGAATCGCAGCTGGCCGTAAAATGGGGCTAACCTATGTGGTGACCGGCACCAAAGGAACGTTGTCTTTCACTCAAGAAAGAATGGCAGAGCTAAAGCTCTATCGCCATGATGAACCTAGCAACCGCCAAGGTTTTAAAACAATTTTTGTTGGACCAGAACACCCGGATTATGCACCATTTTGTAATGCTGCAGGTCATGGTATTGGCTTCAATGACCAAAAAACAGTTGAAGTGCGTGATTTAATTGATGGCGTTGCAACAGGGCAGCCAATGTGGCCTGATTTTGAAGAAGGCTGGAAAGTATCACGAATATTAGACGCGATAGCACGTTCATATGACGAACAACGTTGGGTTAACGTTAAAGAAATCAATTAATTCTGTTGTAGTTAAGGGGTAATTAATGGATAAGCAGAAGAAGTTAGATGTTATCTGTATGGGCCGTATTGCCGTTGACCTGTACGGACAACAGATAGGTTCTCGTTTAGAAGATGTGAGCTCGTTTGCCAAATATTTAGGCGGCTCTTCAGGAAACGTTGCATTCGGCACTGCAATACAAGGATTGAAATCATCAATGCTTGCCCGTGTGGGGGATGAACACATGGGGCGCTTTTTACGTGAGGAGTTACAGCGTGTAGGCTGTGATACTAGCCATCTTATTACAGACAAAGACAGATTAACGGCCTTAGTTATCTTAGGGATTAAAGATCAGGATACTTTCCCATTAATTTTCTATCGTGATAACTGCGCAGATATGGCGATTACGCCAGACGATTTCTCTGAAGAATATATTGCATCTGCACGCTGCTTGGCAATTACAGGAACGCATTTATCTAACCCGAAAACTCGCGCGGCAGTACTAAAAGCGTTGGAATATGCTAAACGTAATAATGTCAAAACAGCCATTGATATTGATTATCGCCCGGTCTTATGGGGACTGACCTCTTTGGGTGATGGTGAAACGCGTTTTATTGCTTCCGATAGTGTCACGCAACAACTGCAAGACGTATTATCGATGTTCGATTTGATTGTCGGTACAGAAGAAGAATTTCATATTGCAGGCGGGACGACGGATACCGTACAAGCACTTAAGAACATTCGCCAATTAACGGATGCGGAACTGGTGTGTAAACGCGGCTCTCTTGGCTGCTCGGTATTTAGTGGTGAGATCCCAGAAACGTTGGACGAAGGGATCACCGTTCATGGTGTGAGAGTTGAAGTTCTCAACGTATTAGGTGCCGGTGATGCATTTATGTCTGGCCTACTTCGCGGTTATCTAAACGGCGATGGTTGGGAAAAAGCCTGCGCTTATGCGAATGCTTGTGGGGCTCTAGTGGTTTCGCGCCATGGCTGTGCGCCTGCAATGCCAACAAAAATCGAGTTGGATAATTACCTTGAGCGTGCAGCTGCAGTTCCACGCCCAGATCTTGACCCGATGCTTAACCATTTGCACCGTGTGACTTCACGTAGCACACAATGGAATGAACTTTGTGTTATGGCATTTGACCACCGCATTCAATTTGTTGATATGGCACGCCTCGCAGGGGTTGATATCTCTTGCATTCCAACCCTGAAAAAATTGATTTACCGCGCTAGTAGTGAAGTGGCCGAAGAGGCAAATCTGCAGGGGAAAGCAGGGTTACTCTGTGATAGTACATTTGGCCAAGACGTATTGAATGATGTAACCGGCCGTGGTTGGTGGATAGGCCGCCCAATTGAGCTACCTGCGTCAAGACCATTATGCTTAGAGCATGGGAATATTGGCTCTCAGCTGATTAGCTGGCCAAAAGAGCATATTGTCAAATGTTTGGTATTTTTTCACCCAGAAGACAACCATCCACTGCGCTTAGAGCAAGAAAAAACGGTTCAAGAAGTGTATAGCGCTTGCTGCCAATCAGGGCATGAATTGTTGCTCGAGGTGATATTGCCCGCAGATATGGAACGCAACGATGAGCTGTATTTACGCGCAATCAAACGCTTCTATAACTTAGGTATAAAACCAGATTGGTGGAAATTACCACCACTACAAGCGCAAAACTGGGATGCAGTTGATCAATTAATTCAAGAACGTGACCCTTATTGCCGCGGTGTCGTGCTCTTAGGACTTGACGCACCACAAGCTGAGCTACAAGCAGGCTTCAACGCAGCCGCTGGGAAATCAATCGTCAAAGGATTTGCTGTTGGCCGCACTTTATTTGGTAAGCCTTCGTTGGAGTGGATGAAAGGTGAAATCAATGACGATGAGCTGGTGCAGAAAATCAAAACCAATTACTTAAACCTGATAGCCTTATGGCGTCAGCGTAAATAATATTACTTTTACCTACACAGGAGCTTCATCATGGCAATCCAACTTGGTATCAACCCGTTGACATGGACGAATGATGATTTACCCACTTTAGGGGCAGAAACGTCTCTAGAAACATGTTTAACTGAAGGTCGTCAAGCGGGTTTCGCTGGTTTTGAGCTAGGTAATAAATTTCCACGTAAAGCGGAAATCTTAGGGCCGATCTTAAAGCAGCATGACTTACAATTGGTTTCAGGCTGGTATTCGGGAGAATTATTATCTCGCAGTGTGGAAGAAGAAATTGAAGCGGTACAAGAGCACTTAGCATTGCTACGTGATTTAGGCGCTAAAGTGATGGTTTTCGCGGAAGTGACTCACTGTATTCATGGCGATCAAAACAAACCTGTTCATATGCGCCCATTGTTCCCAGCTGATCAATGGGAAGAATACGGTAAAAAATTGACCGAATTCGCAAAATATACTTTATCTCAAGGGGTTAAGATTGCCTATCATCATCATATGGGGACAGTGATCGAGTCCGCAGAAGATGTGGATAATTTAATGAAACATACAGGGGATGAGGTCGGTTTATTACTGGATACAGGGCATTTAACCTTTGCCGGTGCAGACCCAGTTGAAGTGGCAAAACGCTGGGCAAAACGTATCAATCATGTGCATTGCAAAGATGTCCGTGCAGATGTTCTAAAAGATGTTAAAAACCGTAAAACCAGTTTCTTAAATGCAGTATTAGCAGGGGTGTTCACGGTACCCGGTGATGGGTGCGTTAACTATCCAGAAGTGTTTAAAGTATTGAAAAATAGCCAATATGAAAATGGCTGGTTAGTGGTCGAAGCAGAGCAAGACCCTGCGATTGCACATCCATTGACTTATGCCACATTGGGTTACAACAATTTGTCTAAATTTGCTAAGGATGCGGGCTTAATCTAAATCGTCGTCGTCATATTTCAGTCTGTGGCATTGTTAGCTTTGTTTGCTGACTCTAGCCACAAACTGAACTGTTTAATTGATGAAACGGTTAGTAACTGAAAAGAATTACATATCTAGAACCTAAAAAGTGTCAGAGGAAAGTTATGTCAAAATTATTGTCGAAATACCATGCTCCAGATGCACATAAGCGAACTCAGCATATCACTCCGAAAATCGCTAACTGGGGATATGTTCACTTTGATGTTTATGAATTAAAACAAGGCGAGTCTGTCTCCTTGCCTGCCTCTGAAAATGAAATGTGCTTAGTACTGGTGGCGGGTAAAGCGACAATTAAAACACCGAATCAAGCGTTTGAAAATATTGGCGATCGTATGGATCCTTTCGAGCGTAAAAAGCCGTATGCGGTGTATGTTACAGCGCAAGAGTTTGCTGAGGTCATGGCGGATACCGACCTTGAATTGGCAGTTTGCAGGGCAAAAGGAAAAGGAACTTACCCAACTCGTTTAATTGGCCCTGATGATATTGGTGCGGAACAACGTGGCCATGGTTATAACAAACGCTATGTGCATAATATTTTGCCAGATGATAAAGCCGCTGATAGCTTATTAGTCGTGGAGGTCTTTACAGATGAAGGCTGTACTAGCTCTTATCCAAGCCATAAACATGATACCGATAATGAACCCAATGAAACTTATCTAGAAGAAACCTATTATCATCGTTTAAATCCTTCCCAAGGTTTCTGTATGCAGCGCGTTTACACGGATGATCGCGAGTTAGATGAATGTATGGCGGTGTATAACAAAGATGTCGTTATGGTACCAAAAGGGTATCACCCAATGGCGACAGTGGCTGGTTATGATAACTATTACCTTAATGTGATGGCAGGGCCAACCCGTAAGTGGTTATTTACATGGGAAAAAGACCATAACTGGGTGAATAGTGAAATCTATGCAGCGAAACATAGTGAAAAGTAAGTTAAAGCAGAAATATGTGAATTAAGTTCTGTTATCTATCTTTGCCGGTAAATATTTACCGGCTTTTTTTCGATTAAACTTAATATGCTGCAGTAAATTGTTGGCGAATGAACTGCCTATTATTTACCTCATCAAGTATAGCTACCGCAAAATCTTCAACTGATATTTTCGCAGGAACGTTGCCATTCATCAGCAATTGTTCGCCTCCAAGACGGAAGGTTTCTGTTCTTTCTCCTTCCTCGAGTATTGCGGCTGGGGAAATGTAGGTCCAATCCAATGAATCAATGGATTGTAATTGGTTCTTAAATTCCCTCATTGCTTGAGCGCCTGGTTTTATTTCGGCAGGAAAATCGGGGGAATCAATTAAATCAATACCTGAAGCAATTTTTAGGCTTCCTGCACCACCGACCACAATAAATCGTTTTACCATCGATTTTTGTACTGCTTGTAAAATGGCCTGGTTTCCTGCCACGGTATCTTGATACAAATTCGGATTTTGCCAGCCACCATTAAACGCGCTGATGATGACATCCTGTCCTTTAAGCCGAGAGGTTAACCATGGGATATCTGTAATATCACCAGCGGCGGTGATTAAAAGAGCGTGCTGAAATAATTGATTACTATGACGAGAAATAGCCGTCACTTGGTGGTGCCGAAGCAACGCTTCAGCGACTAATGCTCTGCCGACAAAACCCGTTGCGCCAATAATCGATATTTTCATCTTCAGTTCCTCTTTGCTTGAGTGCCTCACTCAAGAATAATGATACTGATAGGGCTAGGCTTTAGGACTAAGACTTGTTTTCCCAATGTGTTCTTTTTGAGTATAGAACAAACGTTCTTATTGGGGAATATGCTTAATTTTATTTCGTTTCTCTAAATAACTTTAAAATAATACTCGTCATAATGGCGATGGTTCCTCCTAAGGCGGTTTCAAGAACGCGGTCAAACAATAATTCATAGGTTGGGTGACGCCAATATATAACGAGCTCAAGAATGGACAAAATTAAGCTTGTCACGACAAACGTCATAAACGTATATCCGTGATGAAAGCTCATCGGCATTAAAAAGGCGAACACCACGACTGCAATTAAACCGATATACGGCATAAAGGGTAAATTGAATAAAAAATACAATAATAAGACAGAAATAAGACTGCCTAAGACCCTCTGCAAAGTAATTTTAACGATACTTTGTGATTTTGGATGCAATACAAAAACGAAGGTCAGTAATGTCCAATAAAAGTGCCCTAGATCTATACTGCGAGGAATAGCGAGCGCGAGTAATAGCCCCAAAGCATAAATCATTGAGCGTGGGATAATATTTTTTCTCAACGTAAACAAATTTTGTTCAACTAAAGCGCTCGTTATTACACTATGGCGTGTCATTTTATGGCTAAGGACATAATACGTAATTAACGTTACTCCACTACCAATAATAAACCCTAACGCTAAGCTTTTGGATATATCAGGTAAAATGGTACCAATTGTCGACATGATAATCATAAATTTCATGGTTAAATCCATAGCAGGATCTGTGCCATACAATTGGTAGTAAATGAACGAAAAAATGGCGAGATAAATATAATATGCGGTACCAAGGCGTAACGTATCACCGATAAAAATAGCGACTAAAATCATCAATAAACAACAAGCGGTATAGGCATAATTCTTATATTCTTTTGCTGCATTGAATAAATTAAAGGAATACAGCGTTGAGAATGTTGCCCACATCGCAGCTTGTGCATCTAAGATCACAAAAGCGGTTGCGGCGCTAAAAAACATACAACTGGTAAAAATAATTCCATCGTGGATAGCAGGAAACGTTCTCATAATCCGATGCTCACAAATAGAGGCTTAACCTATTAATTAATAACGTAATTAAATAATATACGGTATAAAATTTCAAGGTGAGAACTCAGTATTTATGACAAGTTACCATTAAATGGCATGTGTTGAATTGTTGGTTGCGATATTCTGTTTTTATGTGACAAAAAAGGCATAATAGGGGAGAGCAGTTGTAGCAATCATAAAGGTAATAAAATGCAAATAATCAATCCTCATGATTTTGTTTGGGTCGGCAGCAATAATGATGTCGCGATAGAATCGCTTCCTGAATGGGTCGGCTCACAGTGGAACAGTAAGTTACCGTTGACGGTATACCGAAATAAAGCGGATGAGAATAAACTGACTGTTGCAATTAGAGGAATTAAGCCACACCAACGCGTTACAACACAAATTGAAAAACCTGCAATTACGCACATTATGAATGTGGAATCCTTGGTGGCGAATTCGGTGGAACTACAACGTTCAATGTTTATCGCTTTACCACCGGTGCAGGTTTTATGGATCATTTCACAGACTAAATGGCCTTGGCAATGGGGAGTAACAGGGAGTTGTGCTTACACTTTAGCGACAGATATCCAAAGTATGTTGTCAGACTGCGACCTTGATGTGGTCATTCGCTGTCCACATCGTCAAGAAAAAGAAGATTTTGCTGAGTTTGCAATTAAGGCGAACACTCCTTATTGCCCAATTGATATTCATATCGAAACCCCTAAAGGTGGGTTTTCATTAGCTGAGTGGTTTAAAAATGAAAAGGTTACATTACACACACCACTTGGCGATATTATGACCGCAGACCCGTGGAATGAAAAATTATAGCCCACTGTTTGTCTGTTAAATAACCTAATGTAGCTTGAATGACCGACAAATTGGTTAAATATTAATTTTGATGTTCGAGCAGGTGATTTTTTACTAATCAAATAAAGCTGGAGGCATATAATGCCTCCCGATTAGCCTATTTTTAGTGTTCAATATAGGGTTCTTGTAAACCTGCTTCATGCCATTCTTTCATTGCGGGTAAAACTAAAATTCGGTCAACCCATTGTTTGGCAGCTGGGTTTACAGGTAAGTGATAACTGCGAATTCGGAAGGCAACTGGTGCAAAAAAAGCATCTACAGCCGTAAATTCACTACCTGCAAGCCAAGGGCCACCAAATTGGTTTAACCCATCCTGCCATAATTTCTGCAATCGATTTAAGTCGGTTTGTAATTCAATTGAAATATTGTTAAGTGGTGAATTATGAGTACCATCCATTGGACATTGCTGGCGTAATGCACTAAAACCCGAGTGCATTTCTGCGCTTGCACTACGAGCCCATGCTCTGGCTTTTCGCTCTTTTGGCCAGACTTGAGGGTAGTCTTCTGCAACATATTCACAGATGGCTAATGAATCCCATATTGTTTGGTTTTCATCGATTAAACAAGGGACTAAGCCTGTAGGTGAAAAACGACTGAATTTTTCATGGCTGCTTTTGCCGTTTTCAAATAAACACAAATTTTCTTCAAACGGGATCTGTAATACCTTTAGTAAAACCCAGGGACGTAGTGACCATGAAGAGTAGTTTTTATTTGCTATCCAAAGTTTATACATAGTATTTAACCTATCAATCAGTTTGCAATGTTAAAAGAAAGAATACCAATGTATGGGGAAAAAGGCAGACCTACAAATGTTATTTTATGAATAACAGCTTATATCTATTAGGAATAAGCTAGATTTAATTGAAATTAATAAATAAATGAACTAAGTATTTAGTTACGACCATTTACAAAACTGGAAGAATCTTTATTCAACTTTTATAATTAAAACTAGACAAAATCAAATAGTAATCTATTTTTCATTATGTTGATCGTATTTGAATGTCTTCAACAAAATATTTGTTTAACTTTGGGATAGGAATAAAATTAATTTCACCTTATGATTATTACGGCTTAGTTAATAAAATATTACCTTCTTCTCTAAATGGTTTTTATCATGCAATGGAAAAATAATGCAAGTCGTTATGGGCATATCTCTTTGCTCATACATTGGCTAGTCGCAATTGTCGTATATGGAATGTTCGCTTTAGGTTTATGGATGGTGACACTAGGCTATTATGATAGTTGGTATCATCAAGCTCCTGAGATACATAAAAGTATAGGAATATTATTATTTATTGTTATGGCATTTCGTGTGATTTGGCGATTTATTTCACCGCCACCGAAGCCATTAGCAAGCTACAGTAAATTAACGAAAGCTAGCTCTATTATTGTTCAAATTCTGATTTATATTATTTTGTTCAGTATTTTGATCAGTGGTTATTTAATCTCAACCGCTGATGGACAGCCTATCAGTGTATTTGATTGGTTTGAGGTTCCTGCACTATTTACTGGTGCTTCAACACAAGCAGATACAGCAGGTGAAGTTCATTTATATTTAGCTTGGGCAGTGGTTCTATTATCAGTGTTGCATGCTTTTGCAGCTTTTAAACATCACTTTTTTGATCGTGATATTACATTAAAAAGAATGTTGGGTTTTAACCCCGATAAGTAACGTGGAGATAATTATGTTGAAGAAAACGGTTCTTGGTCTGGCTACTGGCGCACTTTTTTTAACGGCAGGTTCAGCATTAGCAGAAACTTACCAATTTGATAAGCAAGGCCAACACGCGTTTATTGAATTTCGTATTCAGCATTTAGGTTATAGCTGGGTATATGGTAGTTTTAAAGACTTTGATGGGTCTTTCACTTATGATGCAAAAGACCCATCAAAAGATAAAGTCGAAGTAACTATTAAGACAGGCAGCATTGACACTAACCACGCAGAGCGTGATAAACATTTACGCAGTGGTGATTTCTTAAATGCAGCAAAATTCCCTGAAGCAAAATTCGTTTCAACAGAAGTGAAGAAAGACGGTGAAACATACAAAATCACAGGTGATTTCACATTAAATGGTGTTACTAAGCCGATTACATTAGATGCTAAATTAATGGGCGAAGGTAAAGATCCTTGGGGTGGATACCGTGCAGGTTTTGAAGCTGAAGGTAATATTAAGCTGAAAGAATTTAACATCAAATCTGATTTGGGCCCTAAATCTCAAGAAGCACAACTGTTGATTTCAGTTGAAGGTGTTCAAGTTAAATAAGATTTTTATCATAATAAACCTTCAAGCTTTCAAGTCTTGAAGGTTTTTTTATATCTAGCGTTTTCTAAATTGTTTATTTATGGCAAATTCTCCCGTCTTAGCCTCGCATTTTCCCTTATTCCTATAGCTTGACGACTTTGATACAAGCTAAAATAAACATTATCACTTTTTATAGGTCAATTCGTGGCATTAATAATCTAGGTCCGTGATGACTATTGTTTTTAGATGCCATGACATTATATGCGATGGGTTCTACAGTATATAAGTAGCTTGAAAGTGTTTGTGGGAACCGTTTTACCAAGAAAAGGCAGGGTAACTTTGAATACAAATAACTCACGTAAAACCGCATTAATTGTTAGCATTATTTTTATTGCATTCGCATTCGGTTTTTATTGGTTAAGTAAAGATAATAATGTGTTATCTACAGAAAATAATAGTGCAATTCATTCAGAGGCACTTGCCCAAGTTGAAAAAGAACTGCCGATTATCGCGACGGTGAAGAAAATAAGCCCTGAAACCTATCAAAGTTTTGAGCATCTAATCACGCAATACGACCCAGCTAATGAAGATTTACGTCGTCAACTGTTTGATCAGGTTGTTGGCAATGTCATGAAGCTGGTGCTAGAACGTATGGAATATGCTTCTGATGATTCCGTAATTAATTTTACTAGCAGAGTGAATGATTACCTGAAAATCTTATTAGAAGAAGACCCAACAGGAAAAACGTGTTTTTATTCATTGTTTCCGCACTTAAGAGAAACAGCGGAAATTATTCCACCACAAAAAAGCCAAGCTGTTTTGTTGAAACAAATCCAAGCGACCAATGAGCTCTTAATTTCAAGTGAAGCTGGTGTAAAACAGGCGTTGATGTCCCCAAAAGAGTATTCTGAGGAATTAACACAGCTTGCTAGTGGGCTTTCTGCAAAGTATGGTGAAGATACCGCAATCCTTGGAAATTTAGAAGCAGGGAAGAAATCACCTGCATTAGCGTGCCGTATTTCTATTAGTTTCTATAATGAAATATTATCTATGCCTGATAATCAGAAAAAAGCGGCATTACTACGTTCTTTATTTTCATCAGTAAATAATTAATTCTTTCCAGCAAAATGGCACTGGTTAATATGGGTGCCATTTTGTGTCATTATTTATTATATTTCATTGTGTTAATCGCACTTTTTTTAATACATTATTCTTTGAGCATAAATAGTTCGTATTTATGTAGTATGCTTATTATGTAAATTTATTTTTAACTATTTTGGAGATGGCATGCAATTTATTAAGAAAAGTATCGTAGCACTTGCCGCAACTGCTGCGATATCAATGCCGATTACAGTTAGCCAAGCTTGTACTCGAGTTGTTTATTTAGGTGAAAATGAACAAATAATGACCGGAAGAACAATGGATTGGAAATACGATATTGGTACCAATCTATGGATCTTTCCTCGAGGGATGGAGCGTGATGGCATTGCAGGGCCTAACTCTTTAAAATGGAAATCAAAATACGGCAGCGTGATAGCCTCGGGTTATGATATTTCAACAACGGACGGAGTGAACGAGGAAGGTCTGGTTGCCAATTTACTGTGGCTCGCGGAATCAAAATATCCTCAAATAGATAATAAGCAACCTGCGTTGTCGATATCTTTATGGGCGCAATATGTTCTAGATAACTATGCGACAGTGGAAGAAGCCGTTGCTGAGCTAGAAAAGAATCCACTCGTAGTCGCAACAGATAATGTGCCAGGACAAGATAGGTTAGCGACTTTACATTTATCATTATCAGATGCGAGTGGTGATAGCGCGATTATTGAATATATCGATGGTAAGCAGGTAATTCATCACAGTCGCAAGTATCAAGTTATGACTAACTCGCCGACTTATGAGAAGCAATTAGCAATGCAGGAATATTGGCAAGGAATTGGCGGCACTGTAATGTTACCGGGGACTAACCGCTCCGCTGATAGATTTGCTCGCGCGCAGTTTTATATTAATGCAATTCCTCAGAAAACAACGCCTAATAAAGCGGTCGCCAGTGTTTTCAGTGTCGTACGTAATGTGTCTGTCCCTTACGGATTGACGTCTGAAAATTCGCCTGAAATATCGTCAACACGTTGGCGGACATTAGTTGACCATAAACGTCAGCTCTACTTTTTCGAGTCAGCATTAACTCCAAATATTTTTTGGACTGATTTGGCAAAAATTGACTTTTCAGCGGAAACTGGAAAAGTGAAAAAGCTGGATCTCGGTGAAGAGCAGAGCCATATCTATTCAGGGGATGCGACCAACAGTTATGTAGTTACAAAACCTTTTGAATTCTTAGGGTTAAGTGCGGAACAGTTAGGTTATTAACTGAGCCCATGAAGCATTTCAGCCCTCTTGGTCTATAGGGGGTTGATATGAATCAAGCCCGCGATAATTAATTTATGAATGTTTTGCAGATAGCAAACGAACGGTATAAGATGTATTTAAAATGCAACTTATTGGTGATGATATGAATGATCTCGTGTGTTACAAAACTATGCCAGTTTGGAATAAAGCTTCTTTGCCGTTAATGTTCCAAGAGCGCCATAATACAAAAGAGGATACATACGCACAGTTGAAAGTGCTAAAAGGCTCTTTAGATTTTATCATTTTTAATGAAGACGGCAGCGAGCAACACTTTACCTTTGATATTCATAACCAGCCGCCTATTATTGAACCTCAAGTTTGGCATCGTATTTCTGCTTGTAGTGATGACATGGAATGCCAACTGGCATTTTTATGCAAACCAGAACTGAAATTTTATAAAGAGCATGGGTTAACGACTCCACATTCAGAAGTGCGCTATTTGTGTGAGAATCACCTGAGTAAGCCATGTAAAACATTAGATTTAGGTTCGGGAAGAGGGCGTAATAGTTTTTATCTTGCCTTGCAGGGGTATGACGTGACCTCGGTAGATATCAACCCTCAGCATATCCAAGCAATTGACTTCGTTAAAAAACAAGCTGGGGTAGAGAATATTCATACGGCTGTTTATGATATTAATAGTCACCAAATACAAGAGAACTACGAACTTATTATTTCCACTGTCGTGCTAATGTTCTTGCAGCGAGAAAAAATCGCCAATGTTATTACTAATATGCAAGAACATACCCTGCCAGGGGGAGTTAACGTTATTGTGTGTGCCGTTGAAACGCCAGATGCACCGCTGGATTTAGTGCCATTTAAATGCTTCTTAAAACCAGGGGAGCTAGAAGGGTATTATAAAGATTGGGATATTTTAAAATATAACGAAAACCCTGGTCATTTACACCGCACTGATTCACAAGGTAATCGTATTAAATTAAATTTTGCAACACTCATTGCAAGGAAGAAGTAAGTAAGAAATTAGCATAGGTTATCTTAATAAAAGAGTTGCCGCTGTCGGCAACTGAGGTTGTTGACAAAGCGGGATAAAAGCGTGGTTTTTCCCGCTTTGTGTTATCAGCCGAAAATCAATAAATTGATTTTCCTAGTTTATTTTCAAAACCTATTCGACTTGCCGCCAAACATAATATGTTTGTCAGCAGTCTGAGTTGCCGCTGTCGGCAACTCTTTTTGCTTCTACTATTTAAGGTTTGTCAGTGACAGGCGGAGCGGTTTCTTTTTCGCTACGGGCTAAAGTTTTTTCCAGCAATACAGAATATAGCGGTTTGCCACCTAAAAATTGGGCCATCATTGTGGCGCCAATGCAGGTAATAATCATCGGTAAGATTAACTGGTAGTTATTTGTCATTTCTAAAACTAAGACTATCCCAGTTAATGGGGCTCTGACGGTTGCGGCAAATAAAGCTCCCATGCCTGCAATAGCGAAAGTCCCCACTTCAATTTGGTAATTAGGGAATATTTCGAGGGCGGCGTAGCCGAAAACACCACCAAATAATGTCCCAAGGGCGAGTAAAGGAGAGAAAATACCACCTGGAGCCCCAGAGCTAAAGCTAATCGTCGAAGTTAAAAACCGCAAAGCAAAGAATATGAATAACAAAGTGATGGTAAATTGGCCTGCTACCATCTGGTGGATCACGGAATATCCACCACCTACAATTTCAGGCAGGTAAACGCCAATTGCACCACAAGCACCACCAATTAACCCGCCCATCAATACAAAGCGAGAAATTTTATTTTGGTAAAATGCTAAAAATTTACTTTGTAGGTACAATAAAAAACCATTAAAACAGATACCGATAACACCAAACATTAATCCTAAAATTAAATAAAGCCATAAAGTATTCATAGGTGCAGAAGAAAATTGGCCGATATTTAATACAATAGCTTCTCCATTGATTAGCCGATAGACAATGGTGGAGGTAACAACACCGATAAATACCGCTTTAATTGAAATTAAACTGTATTTAAATTGCGGACGCATTTCTTCAATAATAAACAAGATGCCAGCTAAAGGGGCATTAAATGCTGTAGATAAACCTGCCGCCGCACCAGAGGCAAGCAAGGTGTGGCGTGACTCATTATCTTTTAAACGAAATAAATCATAAAACATTTGGCTAAGGTTCGCACCAAGTTGCACGGTTGGTCCTTCACGGCCTAATACCATACCTGAGCCCAATGTTCCTAATCCACCAATAAACTTAACTGGGATGACTCTCCACCATCTTACGGGGCGTAAATCCTGTAATGCACCTTCAATTTCTGGGATCCCAGACCCACCAGATTCAGGAGAGAACCGTTTAACAAGGTAATAGCCTAACATGGCAAGAAGTGCCGAGGTAAAAAACATCCCAACAACCATCAGCCATTTTGGGGCAACCCATTCACTCACCGATTGCACGCGATAGTTGCTAATCCAAGTTGTTCCTAATTCAAATAGTGAACCGATAAGACCGACCGCCGCACCAATGAGTGCCGCAAGTAGTAAGATTTTTACAGGTGTTTTATCTGATTCTTTTAGCCGTTTAAAAATCCGCAATCGGGTTTTTATCATAGATTTACTAGCTGAATTTACCTGGCTCATCTTTATTGGATTCTCTTTATACGATGGAATAACAAACACTTATAGGTAAGTATAACAAGAGTTATCGTAAGAGCGTTATCAGGATATAAATAAAATGCAAAATAGTGCATTTAAGCAAGAAAAGTGAAAACAAAACCAACAGCACGAATAGCATACTTTCATTACTGTGAATAGTTCTCATTTGCAATGAATATTAATATAGATCAATAAACCATTAGATAATGAATAATTCCACTTTTTTATTCTAATAAAGAGCGTAGTCTTAATGTTGTATTTGAAATGCAACTTTAAGAGGCGAACAACATGTACTGTGTGCAATGTGAACAAACAATTAGAACTCCAGCTGGTAATGGCTGTGCATACGCGCAGGGTATGTGCGGTAAAACAGCAGAAACTTCTGACCTACAAGATTTATTAGTTGCTGTATTGCAAAGCTTATCTGCAAGTGCAGTCACTGCCCGCTCACTGGGTATTATTGACCATGATATTGATAGTTTTGCTCCGCGCGCATTTTTCTCTACTTTAACCAACGTCAATTTTGATTCAGAGCGTATTATCGGTTACGCCCGTGAAGCTATTTATTTACGTGATAAATTAATAAAACATTGCCAATCCGTGAATAGTGTAGTGGCTTTCAATCATCCATTAATTAATTTGCAATTAAATGGTACTGACATTCCAACCTTACAGGCACAAGCGGCTCAATTTTCATTAGATATTGATAAAGCTGAAGTCGGCGAAGACATTCACGGTTTACGTATGTTATGCCTATATGGCTTAAAAGGGGCGGCAGCCTATATGGAACACGCCCATGTTTTAGGTCAGTATGATAATGAGGTTTATGGCCAATATCATGAAATTATGGCTTGGCTTGGAACATTGCCATCGGATATGAATGAACTGCTTGATAATGCCATGGCAATTGGTCTAATGAATTTCAAGATCATGGAAATTTTGGATGCAGGTGAAACGAGCGAATTTGGTCACCCAACGCCAACGGAAGTCAACGTTCGTCCAGTCGCAGGGAAATGTATTTTAATTTCAGGTCATGACCTGAAAGACTTAAAAATGTTGTTAGAACAAACTGAAGGTACGGGTATCAATGTTTATACCCACGGCGAAATGCTGCCAGCACATGGTTACCCAGAACTGAAAAAATACCCTCATTTAGTCGGTAACTATGGTAGCGGTTGGCAAAATCAGCAAGTGGAATTTGCAAAATTCCCTGGGTCTATCTTGATGACCTCTAACTGCATTATTGACCCTGATGTTGGGGATTATAAAGACCGTATCTGGACGCGTAGTATTGTGGGTTGGCCTGGTGCAAAACATTTAGTGGGTGATGATTTTTCTGCAATGATTGCTCAAGCTCAGTCACTTGCCGGTTTCCCGTATACCGAAATCGAGCACAAAATTACGGTTGGTTTCGGTCGTCAAACACTGTTAGGTGCGGCAGACGCGGTGATTGATTTAGTTTCACAGAAAAAACTACGTCACGTATTCCTTGTTGGTGGTTGTGATGGTAGCCGTGGCGAACGTAGCTATTATACGGATTTTGCCCGTAGTGTACCTGAAGATTGCTTAATCCTTACACTCGCATGTGGTAAGTATCGTTTTAATAAATTAGATTTTGGCACATTAGAAGGGCTACCACGCTTACTGGATGTGGGCCAATGTAACGATGCATATTCTGCCATTATGCTTGCGGTGAATCTATCAGAGAAACTTGGTTGTGGTATTAATGACTTGCCATTGAGTCTGATTCTGTCTTGGTTTGAGCAAAAAGCGATTGTCATCCTTTTAACATTATTAGCGTTGGGTGTGAAAAATATTTACACCGGCCCAACAGCACCTGGTTTCTTAACTGAAAACTTATTAAATGTGCTAAATGAGAAGTTTGGTATGCGTAGTATTACGACAGTTGAGCAAGATCTGGCAGAAATTTTACCTGCATGATCAATAAACCGATAGAAAAAGCTTAAAAACGATGTGAAAGATGGGGGCTGCGACCCCCTTTAAAGGAGTAGCGCGATGACCATGCCAAGCAGTTTATGTCCAAATAGAATGCAAGTTCATTCTATTATTCAAGAAACATCAGATGTCTGGACAATCAACCTTATCAATCATGATTTTTATACATATTCACCTGGTCAATATGCTTTGGTCAGCATTAAAAATAGTGATGATGTCATGCGTGCTTATACTCTTTCATCATCACCGGGGCAAAGTCGTTTTATTTCCATTACTGTCAGGCGGTTAGACGATGGTGAAGGGTCAAATTGGTTAACACGTTCGGTTAAAGAAGGCGACTATCTTTGGCTTTCTGAAGCGCAAGGGGAATTCACCTGCGCTAATCTAAAAAACACTGAGTATTTGATGTTAGCTGCTGGATGTGGTGTGACACCAATTATGTCAATGACACGTTGGCTGATGGTGAACCGCCCGAGCTCCCATGTAAAAGTACTATTCAATGTTCGCGATGATAAACAAGTTATTTTTGCCGAGGAATGGCAAAAACTCGTCCGCTTATATCCAGAACGGTTGCAATTGTGTGTTATGGCAGAAACACCAGATAATGGCGATATTGCACAAGGACGTTTAACTGAAGAGAAATTGAAAGCGTTAGTACCCGATATTGATTCACGAATTGTGATGACGTGTGGGCCTGTGCCTTACATGAAAAATGCACAGCAATTTGCTGCTAATTTAGGCGTCCCTGCTGAACATTTCTTTATGGAGCGTTTTTCAACTGAACCAGAGGTTGTTGATAGTGAAGATATTCTTACATTAAAAATCCGTCAACGATTGGTCGACTTTAAAGTCCCTGTAGGTACTTCTTTATTATCTGCACTGGAGCAAAATAAACAGCCCGTTATTGCAGCTTGCCGAGCAGGGGTTTGTGGAAGCTGTAAAACAAAAGTGTTATCAGGTAAATACACAACAACAAGCACAATGACATTAACTGAAGCAGAAATAGCTGAGGGCTATGTTTTAGCTTGTAGTTGCCAATTACAGGGTGACACTGAAATAGCGTAAAATTATATAACATGTGCAAACTGTCTCATTAGAGTATTAATGGGACAGTATTATTTAAAATAAATCATAGTAATTATTTACAATACTCAAAATGAGAGTGCAATTAATGTTTCGGTAGTGAGCTATTTAAAAAATAAATAGATAATTTACTTAATGTATTAATCGCTGATACAGCAACCTCTTTGTTTGGGTCCTGACATAAGTCTATGATTCGTATGATGGCATCATTATATTCAATCGTTGCTTTGAAATCACCTAAAGCAGAAATGGCAGCAATTTTGATTTCATCGTTTACGCGAAATGTTAGTTTCGTTAACATTCCAACAATTACTTTATCCATAATAAAACTTTCACTGTTATATAAAATAAAAAATATTCTAAGATAATTCTTGTAATATTTAATACTAAATTGATATCTGCAATTAAATATTAACAATTTAAAAGAATGCTTTTTAATGATAATTTCGAATTAAATAATGCCTTAAGTGTATTTTCTTACTTCATTATTTGTTTGCTGGCTTATTTTTAATATAAAAAACCAACTAATGACTGATATTAGTGATTACTTGTACTCTAATAAAGCGTTTTAATTATATTAAATTGGGCTTACTCCTTTATATTGTTTTTTTTGTATTGTACGGTAAATAGAGAATTAAGTTTTGATTAATTATCGGTAAGGTTTACTAAATAATATTACAAATGATACTTTGATTTCTCAAAGGGTTGGTTATTGATAAGTAAATAAATATATTTACTTCAATTCTAATATTCATTCTTATTATTAGTTACATTTTGTTACTTTATAAAGATATATTTAATATAAACTTAAACGGAACCTAAACAATAAGTTTTCCATGCGTAAAAAAACGTAGATATAGGGTGGCAATTAATTCACCAATGGGTATAATTCGCGCCGCATCCAAAGTGCAGTATCTCGTTAGGCGAGGCTCCTATACAAACATAGGTTACTGATCTGACGACGTCGAGAGACGCCCAAGATTAGGACAGGATATATCGACCGAAGGTATATCCCCATGTAACTTCCTGCTAAGTCAGGATACGTTGTATAGTGCTAAAACCGAGACGAAGAGATAGCTTTCGCATTCTCTCATCTGGTTTCGCCCCTATGTGAGTACTGTTTGAGTAACCAACAGTAATAGGGACTAAAAAAATGACATTCACTACCCAGAACAAAGCGGGAGCAGTTGCTATTGCTCAATCCGCAATGAAAGGCGCACGCCTCAAAGACAATAACACACAGCCAGCAAAAGTTGATGATGCAACAGTCAGCGCTTATATGAGTCAATCATATTTGCCAGTATCTGTCGCAGACTCAATAGCTTGCGTGAAAAAAAATCTTATTGAACACCTTGATGGCGAGCAAATCCCAACCTATTTATTTGTTGTCGACAATGACAATTATTTAAATGGCATTCTTTCAGTTAAATCATTATTAGCTTCACCTGAAAATTTATTAGTTTCTGATATCATGCGACACAATTATTTTTCTGTTGCCCCAGAACAATCACGTCATGATGTTTATGATCTGATTAATCATAGCGGTTTAGATATGATACCTGTGGTGCAATTTGGCAAATTAATGGGTGTTTTGCGTCCGCAAGATATCGCCGAACTGATTGAAGATGAGAATACACTCGATGCGCAGCTACAAGGCGCTACTACCCCATTAGATGAGCCCTACTTAACGACAAGCCCTGTAACTTTATGGCGTAAACGTGTCGTTTGGTTATTGATGCTATTTGTGGCCGAAGCGTATACAGGAACTGTATTAAAAGCATTTGAAGAACAGCTCGAAGCCGCAATTTCGTTAGCGTTTTTCATTCCGCTGTTGATTGGTACAGGCGGTAATAGTGGAACACAAATTACATCAACATTAGTCCGTGCAATGGCATTGGGCGAGGTGAGTTTACGTAACCTTGGTACCGTACTGAAGAAAGAGGTTTCTACCTCATTTTTAGTGGCGGTGACCATCGGTGGTGCGGCATTAATTCGTGCATGGATTTTAGGTGTTGGCCACGAAGTGACTATTGTGGTTAGCTTAACCATCGTTGCCATTACAATGTGGAGTGCGATTGTTTCTTCAATCATTCCAATGGTATTGAAGAAAATGAAAGTGGACCCAGCAGTTGTTTCTGCCCCGTTCATTGCAACTTTCATTGATGGTACAGGCTTAATTATCTACTTTGAAATCGCAAAATTAGTGATGACGGAGTTTGCTTAAGCGCACATCTCAAACTTGATGCGGCAGAAAGTCTAATTTTCTGCCGCAGCGACAGAAATCCCTTCTTGTTTCAATACTTCTCCACATTTTCGACATAAATATTGGTTTTCACCACGTAATACTTTGTTGTGGCGGCGTATGGTTAATTCATGGGACGCTTCACAGGCACAACGGTAGAGAAATGTTTTACTTTTTACTGTTGTAACCGCAAAGTTGTGCGTACGTTTCGCCGTGACTTCCAGTACGTGTTGCATCATCCATTTCCATTCTTTGCCATGCGGTGCGATACCTTTGCGGCCAAATACATGAAAAACCAACAAATGCGCTAATTCATGAGGCACAACCTCATCAATAAATTGCTCTGTATTTTCGATAAGTAAACTGGGGTTAAGGCGAATTTCCCATTCTTTTAAGTAAGCACTACCCGCAGTTGTCCCCCGTTGTTTGTAATTAACCGTTGGCTCTGAAAATGATTGTTCGAGTTTGTGTTCTGCAAGTGCGAGTTTTTCTCGCAATGTGCGCATGACTTGTTGCTGTAAAAAGAGTGGAACACGGATTGTTTTCATGGGGTAAAGGATACGTGAAGGTAATGGACATAAACAAGCAATAATTGACAAATATTATATCAAAACATATATTGTATTTTTATATAATATTAACTAGAAATAACATATGCCCAATAATACCTCTGAACAGCAACTGTTAGCGATGAAGCAGGCCGCATCAGAAACGGCTTCATTATTGAAAACACTAGGGAATCCAGATCGCTTAATTTTATTATGCCAATTAACACAGGGTGAAGCCTGCGTTAGCGAGTTAGAAGAGCAGTTAGGAATATTACAACCGACACTCTCTCAACAATTAACAGTATTGCGTAATGAAGGCTTAGTGATGACGCGTCGAGAAGGAAAGCGCATTTACTATGCGATAGCAGATGAAAAATTATTTACGTTGCTCAATACGTTATATCAGCTTTATTGCCCTGTGAAGGAGAAATGAAATGACAATAGATTGGGCTAATTTTACGCCACTTTCTGCCGCGATTGGCGGTGTGTTGATTGGCTTAGCCGCAGCAATTTTATTAGTGTTTAACGGTCGTATTGCAGGTATCAGCGGTATTTTAGGCGGTTTATTGAAACCAACTAAGGGGGATACTGCATGGAAATTGGCATTTATTATTGGTTTGATGAGCGCCCCAACGTTGTTTACTTGGTTGGCGTATACACCAGAAGTTAACATTGCGACCAGCACACCTATTTTAGTATTAGCTGGGTTATTTGTCGGTTTTGGCTCACGACTGGGAAGTGGCTGTACTAGCGGTCATGGGATCTGCGGCATGGCAAGGTTATCCCGTCGTTCAATTGTTGCAGTATTAGTCTTTATGATTGTTGCTTTTGCGACAGTCGCACTAGCCAACCATTATGGGATAGGGAGATAAAGCAATGCCTATTCTTATCGCATTAATTTCAGGGATACTGTTTGGTTTAGGATTGGTCATTGCCGGGATGGGAAATCCAGCAAAAATTTTGGCATTTTTAGATATTACGGGAACGTGGGATCCTTCTTTATTAATTACGATGGCAGTTGGAATGGTAATCAGTGGTATTGCTTTCTTAGGGGTTAAAAAACGCTCTGTTAGTGTACTTAATTGCCCATTGCAAATTCCTACCAATCAAACGATAGATAAAAAACTAGTCACCGGAAGTGTGTTATTTGGTGTGGGGTGGGGGTTAGCAGGGATCTGCCCAGGACCTGCATTATTGTTAACAGGAATGGGATTGACACAAGGGATAATATTTACATTAGCAATGGTTGCGGGGATGGCTATCTTCCAGTTTACGCAAAAAAATTAATCGCTCATTGTGAGCAATAAAAAACCCATCATTTGATGGGTTTTTGTATGTGACTTATTGACTAAAGAGATTACAGGCCTGCAGCGGCACGCAATGCTTCAGCTTTGTCAGTTTTTTCCCAAGGGAACTGAGAACGACCAAAATGGCCATATGAAGCAGTTTGTTGGTAAATCGGGTGTAATAAATCAAGCATTTTGATTAAGCCGTAAGGGCGTAAATCAAAGAATTCACGAACTAATTGAATCAATAATGACTCATCAACTTTACCTGTTCCAAAGGTTTCTACCATAATCGATGTCGGTTCTGCCACGCCGATAGCGTAAGAAACTTGGATTTCACAACGGTCAGCAAGGCCCGCGGCGACAATGTTTTTTGCCACGTAACGTGCTGCATAGGCTGCTGAACGGTCAACTTTTGACGGGTCTTTACCAGAGAATGCCCCACCACCATGGCGAGCCATACCGCCGTAGGTATCTACAATGATTTTACGGCCTGTTAAACCGCAGTCACCCATAGGACCACCGATGACAAAGCGACCTGTTGGGTTAATAAAGTATTTTGTATCTTTTGATAACCATTCTGCCGGTAGGACTGGCTTGATGATTTCTTCCATCACGGCTTCATGCAGGTCTTTTTGTTGAATATCTTCAGAATGCTGAGTAGATAAAACAACAGCGTCAATACCGACAATTTTATTATTGTCGTATTGGAAAGTAACCTGACTTTTTGCATCTGGGCGTAACCATGGCAATGTGCCATTTTTACGGACATCTGCTTGGCGTTGAACTAAGCGGTGTGCATAAGTAATAGGAGCAGGCATTAATACATCAGTTTCGTTGGTTGCATAACCAAACATTAGGCCTTGGTCACCGGCACCTTGTTCTGATGGGTCAACACGGTCAACACCTTGATTGATATCGGGCGACTGTTTACCAATCGCACTTAAAACGGCACATGAATTGGCATCGAAGCCCATTTCGGAACTGGTGTAGCCAATTTCGCGAACAGTTTTGCGCGTGATTTCTTCAATATCAACCCAAGCACTGGTGGTGATTTCTCCCCCGACCATTACCATACCTGTTTTGACGTAGGTTTCGCAGGCAACGCGAGCTTTCGGGTCTTGTTCCAGAATAGCATCAAGTACTGCGTCAGAGATTTGATCAGCAATTTTATCTGGATGCCCTTCTGATACAGACTCAGAAGTAAAGAGATGTGTAGCCATGAGATTAATACCTTAAGAATTCGCAAATTTATAATTGGATGTTTTAACATCTAGACGGCTATTTTAGTCCCATACAGTAAAAATTTCTACCTGTATTTATATAAAAAACGAATAGAGACATAAAACAACCATTGGTAAAGTTTTATCGCAATTTAGTCATTTTGGTTTTGCTTTTTGAGCGCAATAGATGTATAAACTGCGACCGTAACGGATGGTTGTTATTTCCCGTTATATACCAGCAGAATAATATAAAATTTCTGCTATCTATCAGGAATGTTTATAAACTTTTGAATTTCAATAAAAAATAAGGTGATATAGCTTAAATCAACAGGTCAAACTGCCAAAATAGTGCTACCACATTGAAATTTTAAAGGGGTAAACAGTTATATTGGGGGTTAATGGGTAATGATCCATAATCTACTGAATAACAGTATCCAACCGTCATATGCGGATCGCCGCGTGACTTTGGCATTTACTTTCCTGTCATTCTTTACTTCATCACGAAGTTACCGTCACATCTTTAATACACCTTCGAGGCTGAGTCATTAATCTGTCAGCTTAAGGTCGTATATTGTCACTGTTTAGAAGTTCTAAGCACTTTTTATTAAAATCTGAGTATTGCCGTTTCCCCGACATAACTGCCTTGCAGTGTTATGTCTTCACTGACATGCATCAGGAAGGAGAACGCGTCACTCACCCCTCCATAAAAGGAGTTTATTATGAATGATAATATCGCTCGCAAAATGCGTCAGACGTACAACATCGCGTATTGGGGTGGTGGTTACTATCAGGTGAATGAGCGCGGAAATGTCTGTGTTTGCCCGAACCCTGAGAACCCTGACACCTTTGTTGATTTAGCTGACCTCGTTAATCAGGTTAAAGAAGAGCAGGAGCATTTACGCTTGCCTGCACTGTTTTGTTTCCCGCAAATCTTGCAGCACCGTTTACGTTCAATAAACGCAGCATTTAGACGTGCACGTGAGTCTTATGGCTATAAAGGCGATTATTTCCTGGTTTATCCAATAAAAGTTAACCAGCAACGCCGAGTCATTGAATCACTGGTTAATTCTGGGGAACCGTTAGGGCTTGAAGCGGGTTCAAAAGCTGAATTAATGGCCGTTTTAGCGAACGCAGGTAAAACACAAACCGTTATCGTCTGTAATGGATATAAAGACCGTGAATATATCCGATTAGCATTAATTGGGGAAAAATTGGGTCACAAGGTTTACCTTGTTATCGAAAAAATGTCTGAGATTGAGATGGTATTGGCAGAAGCGGAAAGCTTAAATGTCACGCCACGCTTAGGGGTTCGTGCCCGTTTGGCTTCCCAAGGCTCAGGTAAATGGCAGGCAAGTGGCGGTGAAAAATCTAAATTTGGTTTGGCTGCAACTCAAGTACTGCAATTAGTGGAAATTTTACGCAATGCTAATCGCCTAGATAGCCTGCAGTTGCTTCATTTCCATTTAGGCTCCCAGATGGCTAATATTCGTGATATCGCAACCGGTGTCCGTGAATCAGCCCGTTTTTATGTTGAATTGCATCGCCTAGGAGTCAACATTCAGTGCTTTGATGTGGGTGGTGGCCTAGGTGTTGACTATGAAGGTACTCGCTCTCAATCCGATTGCTCAGTCAACTATGGCTTAAATGAATATGCCAACAATGTCATTTGGGCGATTGGGGATGCGTGTGAAGAGTTTGATTTACCACATCCAACGGTAATTACGGAATCAGGCCGTGCGTTGACAGCGCACCATACGGTGTTAGTGTCCAATGTGATTGGGGTTGAACGTAATGAATTTACCAAAACAACACCGCCTCATGAAGATGCGCCACGTTCATTAATTTCTTTATGGGAAACGTGGGAGTCAATGCAGCACCAAGGTAATAGCCGTTCATTACGCGAATGGTTGCATGATAGCCAGTTCGACTTACAAGAAGCGCACACTCAATATGCTCATGGTGTGTTAGATTTGACCCAACGTGCATGGGCAGAAGAGTTATACCTAAATATTTGCCGCCGCATTCAACAGGATTTAGATCCAAGCAATCGTGCTCATCGTCCGATAATCGACGAACTTCAAGAGCGCATGGCTGATAAGTTTTATGTGAATTTTTCCTTATTCCAATCGCTACCAGACTCTTGGGGAATTGACCAAGTGTTCCCAGTATTACCGATTGAAGGGTTAGATAAACCATTAGACCGTCGTGCAGTACTGTTAGATATCACCTGTGACTCAGACGGTATTATTGACCATTACGTTGATGGTGATGGCGTTGAAACCACAATGCCAATGCCTGCATATGACCCAGAAAACCCACCAATGATAGGTTTCTTTATGATTGGGGCATACCAAGAAATTTTAGGTAATATGCATAATCTGTTTGGTGATACCGCAGCAATAGATGTCTGGGTTGATAGCCAAGGTAATCTGCGTTACTTGCAAAGTGAAGAGGGCGATTCTGTGGCAGATATGCTGCAATACGTCAAATTAGTCCCAGAAGTCCTATTAGAAAGTTTCACAGAGCAAGTAAAAGGGACAGGCTTGAGTGAGCAACTGCAAAAAGATTTTGTAGAAGAATTCGAAAATGGCCTATATGGGTATACTTATTTAGAAGACGAGTAAATGCGCGTTATATTTCGCACCGTCGCGTTGTTGGCTGCATTTGCCAACCCTAGTCACATACTTGTGTATGCTCCTAGGGATTGGCTCATTTTGCCGCCTAGCGACAGCACGAACTATTTAGCGCATTAAGATACTGAACAGATAATAACTTTGTGCAAATAACATGATTTGTTTATTATTTATACTGCGCGAAGTTGATTTAGGTAAAACGATTCGAATCGAATATTAAAAGGGCTTGCTAACGGGCAGGCCTATTTTGAGGAACAGAAATGATTAATAGTACTTTAGGCAATCAAGTTGATAATTCACTGGTTTCTAACGCATTTGGTTTCTTACGTTTCCCGCTGAATTTTCAGCCTTATAGTTCAGATGCAGAGTGGGTGATCACCGGTGTACCCTTCGATATGGCAACTTCAGGTCGTGCAGGTAGTCGTCATGGGCCAGCCGCAATTCGCCAAGTTTCCACAAATCTTGCATGGGAAAGCCACCGCTGGCCTTGGAATTTCAAGTTAACAGACCGTTTGAATGTTGTTGACTGTGGTGATGTGGTATTTGCTTTTGGTGATGCGCAAGACATGAGTGACAAGCTGCAAGCACACACTGAAAAACTACTTGAATCAGGTAAACGTTGCTTGACCTTTGGTGGTGACCATTTCGTTACACTGCCATTGCTGCGAGCTCATGCGAAACACTTTGGTAAAATGGCCTTAGTTCATTTCGATGCACACACGGACACCTATGGCAATGGTAGCAAATTTGACCACGGAACCATGTTCTATCATGCACCAAAAGAAGGTCTGATCGACCCAAATCATTCAGTACAAATTGGTATTCGTACCGAACATGACAGCGACAATGGCTTTACTGTATTGGATGCAGGTCAGGTGAATGATCGTAGTGTGGATGATATGGTTGCGCAAATCAAAGAGATTGTTGGCGACCTACCTGTTTACTTGACTTTCGATATTGACTGCCTTGATCCAGCGTTTGCGCCGGGGACAGGAACCCCTGTTATTGGTGGTTTAACGTCAGATCGTGCATTGAAATTATTGCGTGGAATACAGTCTTTAAACATCGTGGGTATGGATTTAGTCGAAGTGGCTCCGGCTTATGACCAATCTGAAATCACGGCACTCGCCGCAGCGTCTATTGCATTAGAAATGCTGTATATCCAAGCTGCTAAAAAATAAGTTATTTATATTTTACTGTATCAAGAAGCCACCGATTGGTGGCTTTTTTATATCCACAATTTATCTATGTGATTATTAATTGTACTGAAAATGAAGGAATCGCACTTTTTGTTTATTGATTTGAGAATGATTTTTATTAACAATAATCTTGTAATTTACGTCTATATGCTTTTTTCTACGGTAAAAAAAATATATTCACCATGTTAATAGTGTAATATTTTTTATAAATATTAAATGTTAGAGTAAAATCATTGCTTTGTAACTTGTTGTTATTGTTGCTAACTTAATATTAAAGGTGAACTAGTCAATTTGGCTATTACTCAGTAGGAGATAAGTATGGCGTTAAATAATAAAGTTATTTTAGTTACTGGTGCAGCTCAAGGGATTGGCCGTGGTATCGCATTACGTTTAGCGAAAGAAGGGGCTGATATCGCACTGGTAGATTTGAAAAAAGACAAGCTCCAAGATGTTGCCAAAGAAATTGAAGCTTTAGGCCGTAAAGTAACAACATTTGCCGCAGATATCAGTCAACGTGACCAAGTTTTTGCTGCGGTGGCTCATGCAGAAGCTGAGTTAGGTGGTTTTGATGTAATGATTAATAACGCAGGGATTGCACAAGTTAAGCCAATCGCTGATGTTCGCCAAGAAGATATGGATTTAATCTTCAAAATCAACGTAGATGGAACCATGTGGGGAATTCAAGCTGCCAGTGAAAAATTCCAAGAACGTAAACAAAAAGGAAAAATCATCAACGCCTCCTCTATTGCAGGACATGATGGTTTTGCGATGTTAGGAGTTTACTCCGCTACAAAATTTGCGGTACGTGCATTAACTCAAGCGGCTGCAAAAGAGTATGCAAGTTCAGGTATAACTGTGAATGCTTATTGCCCAGGTATTGTTGGAACAGATATGTGGGTAGAGATTGATGAGCGCTTCTCTGAAATCACCGGTACGCCAAAAGGTGAAACCTATAAAAAATATGTCGAAGGCATCGCATTAGGTCGTGCGCAAACGCCAGATGATGTGGCTGGTTTGGTTGCATTCTTAGCGAGCGATGATTCTGACTATATTACTGGTCAATCTATTTTGACTGATGGCGGGATTGTGTACCGTTAATTCACTTATGTGAATCTAGGATGTAAATAATAGCCGCGATGAATAACTCATCGCGGTTTTTGCTTATGTAGCGTGCTGCTGAATATCGGCTAAAATAGCTTCTGCTTGTGTCCAAAGTAGGGAGCCTCCCTCATCACTTAATAAATGATGTTGGCAATTGGGAAAACGGCTGGCTAATATTTTGCCAAAATCAGGGGAATGAACTGTACTCATATCGAGTTCGCCATACCATAAAGAGACTGGCACGCGGGTCGTTTCAGGGGTGAATTCCCATTTCTGTAATGCAATTAATAAGTCTTGAACATAACCTTGGTTGCCTTGGGCGAAAGCACGTCGCATGCAATGGCTATATGCCTCAAGGAAATGTTCTTCATTATAAAGTTGCTGGTCTATTTCTGCGCTGCAATTAAGAATAAATGCTAATAACCACTCACCAGTGACATTTTTTAATAACCAATCAGACAGCGCTTCAGGGGTGTTAAGGGCTTGTTCTTGCATGTTCACAACATCAGCACTGAGTACCGCACGAGTTGCAGGGTATTCAAATTGGTCTTGTCCTGACACGATAGACAGTGAAATAGGTTGGCAATAGTGGGCGACGGCCATGGCAAAAACGGCGCCTTGAGAAAAACCGACAACTGAAAATTGAGTAATAGATTGTTCATCTAGTAGGGCTTGAACATCCATAGCAAAGCTTTTCAATGATTTTTCAGGGTGAAATGTTGACTCACCAAGACCCGCGCGTTCAGGAACAATTAAACGAATATTTAGTTTTTCGAGTAAATCCAAACCAAATCCTAATGAACCACTCATTCCCGCTCCAGTACAAAAAATAACAGGAAAACCTGTTTTAGGGCCTGATTCGAACCAGCAAAATAGACGGCTATCAGGTAATTTCATCGTGTGTTGATTCAGGTTGGTTAGTGGAACGTTATACATGGTGAATTCCTAACACAGAGCAGGTACAGATTGGGTGATAAGATAGGTCAGTTAATAATTATTAAAACTGGCATTGTTATAGTTACAATTTTAAAGTATTAAATAGGTAAAATGCAAAATATTAGCGTAATAAACATCAATTCATTAACAAAGAGAAGAGTAAAATGGCATTTTCCGAATCAGAAAAGCAGATTTTGTTGGCCGTTAAAGGTGTCGGTCCCATGGTGATTAGCCGCTTAGAACAAATGGGTTTTAGCTCACTCGCACAACTGAGTGAAGCATCTTACGATGAAATTTTAATTTCTGGTGCTGCATTGACAGGTTCAAGTTGCTGGAAAAATAGCCCGCAAGCAAAAAAAGCGGTAGAGGGGGCTATTTTAGCGGCTAAACAGGCGGTTAGGTCACCATCTTAATTAGTTTGATTTCTGGTTTTCCATTTTTTGCTGCGCAAGATATTAAGGACTTGTACTGCCATGGAAAAGAACATCGCAAAGTAGATATAGCCTTTTGATACGTGAACTTGAACACTTTCAAGTAGTAAAGTGAAACCAACTAGAATCAAAAACGATAAGGCTAAGATTTTTACGGAGGGGTAGCGCTCAACAAAGTCGCCAATGGGTTTGGCCGCAAGCATCATAATGAGTACAGCGATGACTACCGCTGCCATCATGATAAATAAGTGGTCTGATAGCCCCACTGCGGTGATCACGGAATCTAAACTGAAGATAATGTCTAATAAAGCAATTTGCACGATAGCGCCCCAAAATGAGCTCACTTTTTTATTTGCTAGATTATTTTCACTTTCCCCTTCAATCGTATCAAAAATTTCTTGGCTTGCTTTCCAAATAAGGAAAATCCCACCTGCGCATAATATGAGATCGCGAGCGGATACAACATGGTCTGCGACAGTGAAAAGCGGCGTGGTAAGGCGTGATAACCAAGCAATCGAAGCCAATAACGCAAGGCGCATCACCATTGCCGCAATAAGGCCTGTCCGTCTGGCACTATTTTGCTGGTGGCTTGGAAGCTTGCTCACCACAATACTGAGGAAAATAATATTATCGATGCCTAGGACAATTTCTAATATGGTTAGTGTGGCGAGTGCCATCCAAGCATTGGGGTCCAGTATCCATTCAAACATCTTAGTACCTTCTAATTAACAAATTAAACAGTGATAATAATTTATCGTCTGCTTTGGTACAGGCGATGGTTAGCGACTAACTTAGATTAAAATGCCGCGCTAACAGGGGCGCGGTAAAATCTTTTTTGAGATAAAAACCACGAGGTAGCGTCATAATCGGTTGACCGAACTCACCAATCGCTTCCGTTAGTGCCTTATTGTTTGCGGCCTTAGGGCGGATCTGTAATACCTGCCCATGGCGTGCAGTGATACTTTCCACTTTGCCTAATACAATGAGGTCCATTAGCTCTTCCCAATCTTGTCTTAGTAACTGTTCTTCAAAGGGAGATGGGCTCCAGATTAACGGGTTTGCGACTCTGCGTTGTGAGAGTGGAATTTGCCTTTCCCCTTCGATAGGAAACCATAAAATGCGGGATAGTTTGCGGCGAACATGGCTATTTTCCCATGTTAAGCCACTATTCCCCGTTAATGGCGCTACAGAAACAAAGGTCGTTTCGAGTGGAGCACCATAACGGTCAATAGGAATGGTTTTTAATTCAATCCCAATATGAGCGAAATCTTGCTCTGCCTTGCTTCCCGCACTCGCACCTAAATAATATTCCAATAGCATACCAACCCAGCCTTTATCTCGTTTGAGGTCAGGAGGGATAGGGATAGCAGCATGTTGGGCGAGCTCACCAAGCGTATAGCCAGCAAGGGCTTGCGCTCGACCCATTAAGGTTGCTTCGTTATCAGGTGGCGGTGGCGCAATAAATGGCATCATGGTTTGAATATTAATGTATAAAAAGTAGCCAGTGAAAATACATAGAACTGAAGAAGTATAACACTTTTTCTTTGATGTTTTTAACTATTTGATATATAGGGATATAATGTTATTTATTCATCTAGGTCATAAATTATAACAGAGGTTATTCAAGTTCATCCCAAGATAATCACAGGATCATGCACTAGGTTATCCACAGGATTTCTGGATAACTGTGAAAAATAGAGATTACTGTGTGTATTTACAGCCTTGACTAAACGGTTTTTATGACGAATATCACAAAATATGAGTAAGTTGAGCACATATCTTGTGGATAAATACAACGTTGTTTGATCTTTGCTCAGTTAAAGTCTTAAGTATTTTAGCTAGAAAAATAGCCAGTGGATAAAACGCTTTTTTGTTATTTACTTATTTGATTTATCAATGATTATTTGACTATTCTTTTTTTTGATAAAAAAGTGGCTTGGGGATATACCCTGATTACCATGAGGTTGTTCACATGGATATCCACAGAAAAAGTGAATAACATCCTTATTATTCATTTTATCTGTTTATAACTATCATTATTTTGCTAGGTTATCCTCAGAGGGTTTAAACCATGCAGATTTAAAATCAAACCAGCCAAAGGTATTCATCCGTACGCCGCGCATGGTTTTTTGGCCTTGTAGTTCAAGCCAATGATGAAAAATAGGGTGGAAAATTTGCGAGTCAATTAAGCTTTCACACCAGGCTTCTACATCTAATTGGTTATTACGCCATAGATTAAGTTCATCGCGGAGAGTGTTATTAAGGCATTCGCGCAGTAATGGCATTTCGTACAAGGTAGCAAAGATAGAAAATTCAAGAGGTTTAAAAAAGTTAGCTGTTGCTAACCAAATATCACTTTGCCCATTGCCATTAAACCAATCATCATAATCAATGATATTAATCTTGAGCTCCACGCCTTGTGTCTGTAACACGCGTTTCATAATTTGGCTAATCGCATAGAACTCATGGTGGTTGCGATAAAAAGTAACAGTCAGCTCAGTCAAATCTTCAGGCTTAGGGAACAAGGTTAGCATTTTACTATGATGCCAATGGAGTAATAAGCCATAAGCTGGCGCCCAATGGCGCTGATAAAACGGTTCACAATGGGCAAGTAGGTTGACGGGTGTTAAAAAGCTACATAACCATTTACGGACATCTTCACGCTGAGCAACCGGTGAGCGCTGATCCATTAAGAGGAAATAGCAGCCTTCTTCCATGCGGCTTTCAAGTGAATCATTATGGTGCTTGTCACCATCCATTTTTAATGTTGTACAAACCATTTGTTCTGAAAGTTCAGGAACCACCCAAATGGTCACTTCATCTAGCAGTGCACGATAGCCAAAATAGCGGTCGAAAGCCGTGATAGTCAGCTTTTGTGGCAAGTTTTTTTCTACTTGATAGGGGCCAGTGCCGATAGGACAACGGCTAAAGTTTTCGAGGCTCTCCCACTCTTTCGGTAAAATAGCCGCATGATGACTGCCTAATAACCAAGGTAGCTGTTTATCAGGCTCACTTAACGTGATATCAATAACATAAGGTTGCGGTGAGCTGACGGATTGTATATGTGAAAATAGCGGCCAACAGGTTTTTAAGCGTAAAAGGGAATAGATAATATCGTCGGCAGCCATTTCTCTCCCATGGTGGAAATAAATAGCAGGGCGTAAATAGAAACGCCATTGGGTATCACTGATGGGTTGCCAATGGTGGGCAAGGCCATCTTCCACTTCCCCTTTTTCCTCATTTATATGGGTAAGGCCATTAAATATTTGACTCATCAAGTGAATTTCTGAGCGGCGCATGGGGGCGCCAGGAAGAAGTGTCGGGAAATCTCGATAATAAATAATCCGTAATAAATTCTTACCTTGTCGATAGCTGCGTTCCAGTTCAGACAATACCATTTGGCGAATGGTTTCCTTATCACCCACTAGGGCGACAAGTTTTTCAATACTTTCTTCTTTGAGTAGTTGTTCAGCCTGTGCCTGTTGTAGCTCTAAGCCATTAACATGAAAAATAAGGGCCGAGCGTTTTCCTCGACCAGACTCAGCCTGCCAACTGAGCCAACCTTGTGACTGCATATTATTAAGTAGCGTCCGAACATGACGGCGAGAGCAAAACAGCGTATCAGCGATATCTTGCAGAGTTGTTTCACTGTCTTGGCCCTGAAAGTGTTGCCAGAGACGAATGAACTGGGTTTGTAATCGTGAATTAGACATAAAAGAGGAACTCCGGCAAAAAATACATCAATTTTAATTTCCTAAAATCTCACGATAATAGAAGGCAGTAAGTAGCTCGTTTGGTCTGCATGTTGCAGGCCGACTCCCCCATTTAGAGTAATGGTGTTTATCACCGAGCCGGTTTTTACCGGCTTTTTTTTATTTTTTCGTCATATTTCGCACTGTCGCGTTGTTGGTTTCGTTCAGCTACTTGGGTCACATACTTATGTATGCTCCCCAAGATATCTTCTCTCACCGCCTAGCTACAGTGCGAACTATTTAGAAAAAATCGTTCAGTTAAAGGCAAAAATCTTATTTTGTTATTAATTATACAGGAAGATATTAACGGGGAAGTGATTTTGGATTGTAAATTTTTAATGATGGATGAATTCCGCATTTTTGGTGCGAAGTAGGCGGTTTAGTTGGATAATTAGAGCTAAAAGAGGAACTACGCCCACCAAAGTAGGCGTAGAAAAGGATTTACTGCATAAAGGATGGAATCTTGCTTTCAAAATCGGTGATCTGGTCGACATGCTGCAACGTCAAACCAATACTATCCAAGCCATTCATCATGCAGTGGCGGCGGAAGCTATCAATTTCAAAATGATAGGTTTTATCACCAGCAGTCACGGTTTGAGCTTCTAAGTCTACCGTAAACTGGCAACCTTCATGGCTATTAACATAGTTAAACAGCTCATCCACTTCAGCTTCACTTAATTTGATTGGTAATAATTGGTTGTTGAACGAGTTACCATAAAAAATATCAGCAAAGCTTGGGGCGATAACCACTTGAATACCAAAGTCAGTTAATGCCCAAGGTGCGTGCTCACGGGATGAACCGCAACCAAAGTTTTCGCGAGCTAATAAAATACTTGCCCCTTTAAAAACTGGCTTATTTAAGACGAAATCAGGGTTAGGTTGTTGCCCGTTCTCATCTAAAAAGCGCCAGTCATTAAACAAGTGTTGCCCAAAACCTGTGCGAGTCACTTTTTGCAAAAACTGTTTAGGGATAATGGCATCAGTATCCACATTGGCTGCATCTAAAGGAGCGACAATCCCGACGTGTGTAATAAACTTTTCCATCATTTTCTCCTTAGATTTGAATATCACGTACATCAGCAAAATGGCCATTAATCGCTGCGGCAGCTGCCATTGCTGGGCTAACCAAGTGAGTACGACCTGCGCGACCTTGGCGGCCTTCAAAGTTACGGTTACTGGTTGATGCACAGCGTTCGCCAGGGTTTAAGCGGTCATTATTCATCGCTAAACACATAGAGCAACCCGGTAAACGCCATTCAAAACCCGCTTCAATGAAAATTTTATCTAAACCTTCTTGCTCAGCTTGGGCCTTAACAGGGCCAGATCCCGGAACAACAATAGCTTGTACGCCATTAGCCACTTTTTTACCTTTTGCAATTGCAGCAGCGGCACGTAAATCTTCAATACGTGAATTCGTACATGAACCAATAAATACTTTGTCAATTTTGACATCAGATAATTTAATGCCAGACTCTAACCCCATGTAAGCTAATGCTTTTTTAGCGGAAGCTCGTTCAACAGGGTCTGCAAATGACTCAGGAGCAGGGATCGGCTGGTTGATGGCAATCACCTGCCCAGGGTTGGTTCCCCAAGTGACTTGTGGCGCGATGCTACTTGCTTGAATAGTGATGACTTTATCAAATTGTGCATCATCATCCGTTTTTAATGTTTTCCAATAAGCAACCGCATCGTCCCATTGTTGGCCTTTAGGTGCAAATTGGCGACCTTTCATATAGGCAAAAGTGGTTTCATCCGGTGCGATAATTCCCGCTTTCGCGCCTAATTCAATTGCCATATTGCATACCGTCATGCGGCCTTCCATGCTTAAGTTTTCTATAGCTTCACCACAAAACTCAACAATATAGCCAGTACCGCCTGCGCTGCCCGTTGTACCGATAATCGCTAAAACGATATCTTTTGCGGTAATACCTGCTGGAGCTTTGCCTACGACTTCAATTTTCATTGTTTTAGCGCGTGCTTGTTTCAGCGTTTGAGTCGCCATCACGTGCTCAACCTCAGATGTTCCGATACCAAAGGCTAATGAGCCAAATGCACCGTGTGTTGCGGTGTGGGAGTCTCCACATACAATGGTCATACCGGGTAAAGTAATACCTTGCTCAGGCCCCATCACATGGACAATACCTTGGTATGGGTGATTCAAATCATATAAAGTTACGCCAAACTCTTTACAGTTTTTCATCAACTCTTGCATTTGAATACGAGCCATATCGCCACACGCATTAATATCTTTGGTTTGCGTTGATACGTTGTGATCCATTGTGGCAAAAGTTTTACTTGGTTGATGTAAAGGACGTTTCTTAGTTCTCAAACCATCAAACGCTTGAGGTGATGTCACTTCATGTACCAAATGGCGATCGATATAAATCAAAGGGATTTCATTTTCGACCTCACGGACAACGTGGGCATCATACAATTTTTGATATAAAGTCTTGGCCATGTTAAACCCCTTCTACAATATAACGAGCAATAATATCGCCCATTTCACTGGTACTTATTGACTGACCTGCACCTGCTAAGTCTGATGTTCTAAAACCTTCTTCTAAGGCCTTATTGACCGCACGCTCGATTGCATCTGCTGCATCGGCTTGGTCTAAGCTAAATCTTAGCAACATGGAAGCAGATAAAATTTGTGCAATTGGGTTGGCAATATTTTTTCCAGCAATATCTGGAGCAGAGCCTCCCGCAGGTTCATACAAACCAAATCCAACTTCATTTAAGCTCGCAGAAGGTAACATGCCCATGGAACCGGTGATCATCGCACATTCATCAGAAATGATATCGCCGAACAAGTTAGAACATAACACCACATCAAACTGTGATGGGGCTTTGATCATTTGCATGGCTGCGTTATCGATATACATATGGCTGACTTCAACATCTGGATATTCTTTTGCGATTTGATTGACCACTTCACGCCATAAGACCGAGCTTTGTAACACGTTTGCTTTGTCGATTGATGTGACTTTGTTATTACGTTTGCGGGCTGATTCAAAAGCAATACGTGCGATACGCTCGATTTCATAGCGGTGATAAACTTCAGTATCAAATGCGTATTCTTCTTGGCCTTCACCTTTGCGGCCTTTTGGTTGACCGAAGTAAATCCCACCTGTTAATTCACGCACACAAAGAATATCAAAGCCTTGAGCTGCGATGTCTGCACGTAATGGGCAAAATGCTTCTAATGCTTGATATAAGCGAGCAGGGCGTAAATTACTAAATAATTTAAAATGCTTACGTAAAGGCAATAATGCACCACGTTCAGGCTGGCTATCAGGTGGCAAGTGTTCCCATTTCGGCCCACCGACAGAACCAAATAAGACAGCGTCAGCTTCCTCACAACCTTTTACTGTGGCCTGTGGTAATGGCTCACCGTGCTTGTCGATTGCCGCACCGCCAACATCATATTCAGTGGTGTTGATTGTTATTGCAAAACGTTTGCTGATAGCAGCTAAAACCTTGTGAGCTTGCGCCATCACTTCTGGACCGATGCCATCTCCCGGTAATACGGCAATTTTATAACTAGACATTGTTAAACAGCTTCCTTTGTGTTTGATTGTGATTCTTGATTTATTTTTTGTTTTTCTTTTTCAACTTGCTCTGAGCGCCAAATGCTATTCAACACATGCACCATGGCTTTTGCTGAAGATTCAACGATATCTGTCGCTAACCCCATCCCGTGGAACTTACGGTTATGGCATTCAACCACGATATCTACTTGGCCTAATGCATTTTCGCCGTGGCCTTTAGCTGACAGCTGATAAGAGACTAACTTCATAGGGAATTGTGTAATGTTGCTGATAGCTTGGTAAATCGCATCAACGGGGCCATTACCGGTTGCAGCTTCAGACTTCACTTCATCACCACACTGCATTTTGACTGTTGCTGTCGCAACAATACTAGAGCCTGATTGCGTACTGAAATAGTCCATTACGAAGTGGTCAGTTTCATCTTGTTGTTTAGTAAAGAAAGCCAAGGCTTCTAAGTCATAGTCAAACACTTGACCTTTTTTATCGGCTAAATTCAAAAATGCAGTATATAATTCATCCAACTTGAAGTCTTTACCTTCGTGATACCCCATTTCCTCCATACGGTGCTTAACAGCGGCACGGCCTGAGCGTGAGGTTAAATTCAGTTGTTGTTCTTTTAAGCCAATGGACTCAGGCGTCATGATTTCATAGGTTTCGCGGTTTTTCAGTACGCCATCTTGGTGAATTCCTGATGAGTGAGCAAATGCGTTGCTGCCGACAACCGCTTTATTCGCTGGGATTGGTGTATTACATAATTGGCTAACTAATTGGCTGGTCCGGTAAATTTCTTTGTGATTAATATTGGTATGCACATTTAACATTTGCTCGCGCAATTTAATTGCCATAATCACTTCTTCTAATGCCGTGTTGCCAGCGCGTTCACCTAAGCCATTAATTGTCCCTTCTACTTGGCGGGCACCGGCTTGCACGGCACTGATTGAGTTAGCAACCGACATCCCTAAATCATCATGGCAATGAACAGAAATAACGGCTTTATCGATATTTGGCACACGGTTATACAAATCAGTGATAATTCCGCCAAATTGGTAAGGCGTTGTATAACCAACAGTATCTGGGATATTAATGGTGGTGGCACCCGCATTTATAGCTGTTTCAACAATACGGCACAAATTGTCAGGGTCAGTACGGCCGGCGTCTTCACAGGAGAATTCAACGTCGTCGGTATAGCGTCTAGCGCGCTTGATGGAATTGATTGCCATATCCATTACGCCATCAAAGGATTTATTTAATTTTTTCTCCATATGCAAGTTGGAGGTGGCTAAGAAAATATGAATACGAAAGGCTTCAGCGACCTTTAATGACTCGGCTGCAACATCAATATCATTTTCAATACAACGTGCTAATGCACAAATTCGGCTATTTTTGATTTCTCTGGCAATGGTTTGAACGGACTCGAAGTCACCTGGTGAAGAGACTGGGAAACCGGCTTCAATGATATCAACGCCTAAACGTTCTAACGCAAAGGCGATTTGTAATTTTTCTTTGACTGATAAACTAGCCTGTAATGCCTGCTCACCGTCGCGTAAGGTGGTATCAAAGATAATGACTTGGTTGCTCATATTGTGTTCCTCATATCGAATTTTGTTTTTACTGAGTGTTATGTTCTTCCAAAGCCGCAGGCATAAAAAAACCCGCGGTTGCGCGGGTTCTTAATGTTTGTGGACAGTTTGTTTCTATTTTTCGTCCATAAGCATACCGCGCAAATTTAATGCGAGTAGTAGTAGGCTTAGTAGGCGAATAGAAAATGTCATTGCAACCGTCTCTCTTGAGTATCTTAATTAAACTGTATTTATTGATACGTTATCTTAAAGTTAATGTCAATCATAGATTTTTAGCATATTTTTACCAATCATGAATTATGGCTTTTAGTTGGTGGTTGTTGCTATTTTTTTGGTGTAACTCTTCTGTTTTGTCTGGATTTTTATGTAATTATAAGGGTAAAATTCTTCAATCAGGCATTGTCTAAGTATTGATTGGGTTTAATGTGTTGAATTTTATGATGTTTTTCTGTTTTCCTATGAGTTGAAGTTCAACGCAAGGAATGAATCACCTACACCAATGCTTTTTAATTAAGTTAATTATCTAATAAATGAGTATTTAAAAAATAATCTGATAATGAGGATATTTATTGATTCTAAATACGATTTATTATGATTTCTTGCAAAAATTGCTTTATTATTTTTACGGTGAGTGATTGCAAGTCTAATTAGTAGTTATCACTCATTATTTTGATGAATATTTACGTTTTATGATGATATTTATACTGCAAGTTTAATTAATAGGTTAAGTAATATAAACGTCGTTTTAATAAATGCAGGGAAAGCGAAATAGCTTATTATCTATAAGTTGTTTTAAGAATAATATTTAATGAATTTATATATTCGTCGGTTTCTTTAGATGAATGACTCTTTTCGTTAATGAAAAATGATAAATATATTAGTGGAGTAAAAAATGACTGATTTTGATACAATTTCAACAGCTAAAAAAGATAGTAGCGATATTCATTTACGTAATGTTGATCTTAACCTATTAACGGTTTTTGACGTGGTTATGCAGATGCAAAATGTGACAAAAGCTGCGCAAGTTCTAGGGATGTCTCAGCCTGCAGTAAGTAATGCGGTTTCACGTTTAAAATCAATGTTTAATGACGAGTTATTTGTGCGGTATGGGCGTGGTATTCAGCCGACATCGCGTGCTAAACAATTATTTGGGCCTATTAGGCAAGCATTACAATTAGTTCATAATGAATTACCTAGCGCAGGTTTTAACCCACAAAATAGTGATCGGGTATTTAATTTATCTATCTGTTCACCGTTAGATATTCGCCTAGCTGCTATTATTGTCGAAAAATTTAAGGTAGTTTCGCCTAATATTAATATAATCATTCATTCTTTTATGGGTGATAAAATTGCTCATCAATTAAAATACCAAGAAATGGATTTCTTCCTTGGCTATAATCAATTAGAAAAGACGGAATTTCAACATCAGGTTTTATTTGATGACGAATTGGTATTAGTGGTGGCAAATCATCATCCACGTATTGGTAATTCAATTTCTGAAACTGAACTAAATAATGAACGCCACGCTATTATGTCAATGGATAACATGGGGTCATTTAGTAAACCTTATTATAATAATACTGAGTTATCGCATACGGTTAGTTATCAAGGGACTGACTTAAATAGTGTATTGAGTATTGTTGCTCAAACTGATCTCGTGGCTATTGTGCCAAAATGGTTAGTTAATCATCACTTTGGGCAACTTAAATTACGTACGTTAACGTTACCTTGGCTTAAGGATACACTGCCTTGTTACTTAACTTGGCATGAATCAACGGTTAGGGATAAAGGCCATCAATGGATGAAGTCTCAATTTAATCAATTGATTGAGGAACTCTCTGAACAGCCTGTTGCGGCATAACACGCCTATTTAAAATATTAGAGGTTGTAGGCTATCTCGAACTGATGAGAAAGAAATAGCTCATTTTGTTAAGGGAAAATAACAAATGAAATTGTCCCTTAAGGCCAACAACCTCTATATTTCTGCAAACGTGCTTATAACAAAATATACATGCCAACAAGCTGATTAACTCATTATCGTAGGTGCTATGGTGAGTTTTGTAGCAGACATAACATTTGCAAAAAATTTACATATAAATGCTTTTCACGCATCTCTTTAGTCGATACACTGCGAATATTCAGCTAACACTTGTAAGCTGAAATAATAAGAATGGTTAAGTGCTTGTGAATGTGCCGAGTAGCTTATATCGATAATGACTTATAGGGAATAAACTTTGATTACTGAAAATCTATATCCATACCACTTGGTTAATCGCTTACGTAGCAGGGTTACTGCACAAGAATCAGCGAACCGGATAGCTTTCAGTCAATGGGATAACGGGCAACGTAGCTCATTAACGTGGGGGGAGGTTGGCGATCGCACTTCAGCAATTTCTCGACACCTCTTAGCATTAAACGTTATCGCACAAGAAAATATTGGGTTATTTGCCCACAACAGTATGAATTGGTCATTAGTGGATTTTGCCGCGTTACAAATTAGGGCGGTCACGGTGCCACTTTATGCGACTAGCAGTGTCGAGCAAGCTGCGTATATTATTAACGACGCAAATATTAAAGTGTTATTTGTTGGGGAAGAGGCGCAATATCAAGTTGCATGCCAATTACCCGCTCTTTGCCCTCAATTAACCACGATTGTTGTGATGAATGACAATGTTAAGTTGGCTGATATTTCAATCAACACCATGCATTTATCCACGTTTATGGCGCAATCACAAACCGCATACCAAGCAGAACTGGATGAACGCATCGCTGCGCATAATCTCAGTGATTTATTTACCATCATCTATACATCAGGTACTACCGGAGAACCCAAAGGCGTTATGTTGGATTACTACAACATGGCTGCGCAGCTGTATCTCCATGACGAACGATTACAACTCACCGCTGATGATGTTTCTTTAAGTTTTTTACCACTTTCACATGTTTTTGAACGTGCGTGGAGCTTTTACGTTATGCACGTTGGAGCACTAAACGTTTATTTAACGGACACCAATCAGGTTCGTGAAGCATTAGCTGAGGTAAAACCGACAGTAATGTGTGCGGTTCCGCGTTTTTATGAAAAAGTTTATTCAGCAATACACAGTAAAGTGGCAAAAGCACCTTTAGTACGTAGGGCACTATTTCGCTGTGCATTATCCCTTGGCAGAAGCCGAGTGAAAGCCTTAGCAAAAGGCCGCAAACCCTCTTTTATTAACCGCGCTATTTTCCCGATGGTCGACAAACTGGTCCTCAATAAAATTCGTGAAGGGTTAGGGGGGCGAATTCGGTTCATGCCAGCTGCAGGTGCCCGTCTTGATGACGATGTGATTGCATTTTTCCTTTCTGCAGGGGTAAACATTAAATACGGCTATGGTATGTCAGAAACCTGTGCCACGGTATCTTGCTGGGAAGAAGGGAAATACCCATTAGGCTCGATCGGTACACCGCTATCTTCTGTTTCAGTGCGTATTGGTAAAGACGATGAAATACAAGTAAAAGGGCCGGTGGTTATGAAAGGCTATTACAACCGCCCGATTGAAACCTTAGATACATTTACAGCGGATGGCTGGTTAAAAACAGGTGATGCAGGGAAAATTGACGAACAAGGTAATTTATATATTACAGATAGACTAAAAGATTTAATGAAAACGTCTAACGGAAAATATATTGCACCGCAGATGATTGAAGGCGTATTAGGGCAAGACAAGTTTATTGAACACATCGCAGTCATTGCCGATGCTCGTAAGTTTGTTTCAGCGCTTATTGTGCCTTGCTATGACAGCTTAGAAGAATATGCCCATTCAATAAACCTGAAATATCGAGATCGTTTAGAACTCTTAAAAGACTCGAATATTGTGGCATTATTCGAAAGTCGCTTAAAAGATTTACAAAAGAATATCGAAAATTTCCATCAAGTTAAGCGTTTTACATTGCTACCAACCACATTTTCAATGGAAAAAGGTGAATTAACGCCGACTTTAAAGCTACGTCGTAAAATCATTTCTGAGCGCTATCAATTAGAAATTGAATCGATGTACAAAGAATAATTTACCATTTAATTATCTGGCTTACCTGTATTATGGGTAAGTCAGGTCTTGTTTTTGTTCTGTTTTTATTTATTCATTCAAATAATAGCTCAATATTAAAAATTGTAACGGTTCCAACTAATTAAAGTTGCACTGTTTTTTCATTCATGCCAGTCATTTTTCCTTCTATTATTTTCATACGCAGTCAATTTATCTATCAAATTCCCATGTTCAAGATGATGTGAAAGTTTCGTGATCCTTGCACTGAAATGGTGTTTGCTTCGTTTCAGCCGGAGAGATATGTTAATAGTACGAATTTCACTATTTAAATGATAAAAATAAAGAGGTAGAGCATACCTCTTCACTTGCAAATAATGTCTGGGGGCAAACTCATGGAGATGTTGTCGGGAGCGGAAATGGTCGTCAAATCGTTGATTGACCAAGGAGTAAAGCACGTGTTTGGTTATCCAGGCGGTGCCGTATTGGATATTTATGATGCACTTCATACTGTTGGCGGGGTAGAACACATATTAGTGCGTCATGAACAGGCTGCGGTGCATATGGCTGATGGTTATGCACGTTCAACAGGAGATGTTGGGGTCGTGTTAGTGACATCGGGGCCAGGGGCAACGAATGCGATTACGGGTATTGCGACAGCTTATATGGATTCAGTACCGATGGTGGTGTTATCGGGGCAGGTTGCCAGTTCGCTAATTGGTAATGATGCGTTTCAAGAATGCGACATGGTTGGGATTTCAAGGCCAATAGTAAAGCACAGTTTTTTAATTAAAAGCGCAGAAGAAATTCCTGAAACCATCAAGAAAGCTTTTTATATTGCGGCAAGTGGGCGTCCTGGGCCTGTAGTTATTGATTTCCCTAAAGACACTGTTAACCCTGCCTTGAAGTTTGCTTATCGTTATCCAGAAAATGTTTCTTTACGTTCTTATAACCCAACGCTGCAAGGCCACAAAGGTCAAATCAAAAAAGCGTTAACTAAATTAGTTTCGGCAAAAAAACCGGTTTTTTATATTGGCGGGGGAGCGATTAACGCGAATTGCTCTGCTGAACTTATTGAGTTGGCAGAAAAACTACAATTACCAGTAGTATCAACCTTAATGGGGTTAGGAGCTTTCCCAGAAACTCACAAGCAGTCTGTCGGGATGCTTGGAATGCATGGAACCTATGAAGCTAATAAGGTTATGCATAACTCAGATGTGATTTTTGCTGTTGGTGTTCGTTTTGATGATAGAACAACGAACAACTTAGAAAAATACTGCCCAAATGCGACTGTTATCCAAATTGATGTTGACCCAACGTCTATCTCAAAAACGGTTAATGCGGACATCCCAATCGTGGGTGATGCGAAACTTACATTAAAGCAAATGTTAGGTCAGTTAGACCAAGCTTCAGCAAAACAAGATAACCAAGCGCTCACTGCATGGTGGAAAGAAATTGAACAGTGGCGTAGTAAACAATGTTTACGTTATGAAACCAGCCCAACAAAAGTTAAGCCACAACAAGCTATTGAAATGATTTACCGTTTAACGAAAGGTGAAGCGTATGTGACATCTGACGTCGGGCAGCACCAAATGTTTGCCGCATTATATTATCCCTTTGATAAACCTCGTCATTGGATAAATTCTGGAGGTCTTGGCACGATGGGCTTTGGTTTACCTGCTGCATTAGGGGTGAAATTAGCGCATCCAAAATCGACAGTTGTTTGTGTGACCGGAGACGGCAGTATCCAAATGAACATTCAGGAGCTTTCAACAGCCCTGCAATATGGTTTACCCGTTTTAGTACTCAACTTAAACAATGGTTTCTTAGGCATGGTAAAACAGTGGCAAGATATGATTTATCAAGGCCGCCATTCGCAATCCTACATGCAATCATTGCCTGATTTCATCAAGTTAGCGCAAGCTTATGGCCACGTTGGTATTTCGATAACAACACCTGATGAGCTGGAAGAAAAACTAAAACAAGCCCTTGTTGAAGTAAATGAAAATCAGCGATTAGTCTTCGTTGACGTAAATATTGATGAAACTGAGCACGTTTATCCAATGCAGATCCGTGGTGGCGCAATGGATGAAATGTGGTTGAGCAAAACAGAGAGGACCTGATCATGCGTCGTATTTTATCCGTTTTATTAGAAAATGAATCAGGTGCTTTGTCCCGTGTCATAGGTCTGTTCTCTCAGCGTGGTTATAATATTGAAAGTTTGACCGTGGCGCCAACGGACGATCCAACATTGTCACGTATGACTATCCAAACTAAAGGGGATGCAAAAGTTCTTGAGCAAATTGAGAAACAATTGCATAAATTGGTTGATGTGCTACGTGTCAGTGAGCTGACGGCGTCAGCACATATTGAACGTGAAATCATGTTAGTGAAGCTACAGGCCTCTGGATATGGGCGTGATGAAGTGAAGCGCTGTGCGGATATTTTCCGTGGACAAATTGTTGATGTAACCCCAACGCTTTATACCGTTCAGCTAGCGGGAACAAGCGAAAAACTGGATGCTTTTATCGAATCAGTGCGTGGTGTTGCTGAAATTGTTGAAGTTGTACGCTCAGGGATCGTCGGAGTTTCACGCGGTGATAAAATTATGCGATGAAAAATTTATCTTCCGAAGGTAGAATAATCGCGTTTAAGGCCCCGAATGATTCGGGGCTATTCCCAAAATTGTAAAGAGGTTAACGTGAAACTGGATGAGATAGCCCGTCTAGCGGGTGTTTCCCGCACAACGGCTAGTTATGTGATCAACGGCAAGGCCAAGCAGTATCGAGTCAGCGATAAAACTGTAGAAAAAGTGATGGCAGTCGTCAGAGAGCACAATTACCATCCAAATGCAGTTGCTGCGGGGCTACGAGCAGGGCGTACCCGTTCTATAGGGTTAGTGATCCCAGACTTGGAAAATACCAGCTATACCCGTATAGCAAATTACCTTGAAAGGCAGGCGCGTCAACGTGGTTATCAACTACTGATAGCATGCTCAGAAGACCAACCTGACAATGAAATTCGTTGTGTTGAGCACCTTTTACAACGACAAGTTGACGCCATTATTGTTTCGACAGCTTTACCGCCGGAACACCCGTTTTATCAGCGTTGGGCGAACCGTTCTTTACCGATTATCGCACTTGATAGAGCCCTTGAAAAAGAGCATTTTATTAGTGTCGTTGGTGATGACCAAGAAGATGCTTTCATGATTTCAGCAGAACTACGCAAGTTTAATGCTGAATCCGTATTGTATTTGGGGGCGTTACCTGAACTGTCTGTCAGCTATTTACGCGAGCAAGGTTTCCGTAAAGCATGGCATGAAGACCCGCGCAAGATTGATTATCTGTATGCAAATAGCTATGAACGCGATTCAGCAGCAGAGGTTTTTGCACATTGGCTTGATAGCGGTAACGAGATGCCTGACGCGTTATTTACAACATCATTTTCCTTACTACAAGGAGTATTAGATGTTGCGTTGAAACGTAGTGGTCGTTTACCTGAGCACATGGTCATTGCCACATTTGGTGATAATGAGTTATTAGATTTTCTCGAGTGCCCAGTGCTTTCCCTTGCACAACGCCATAGGGATATCGCTGAACGTATTTTAGAATTAGTACTTGCCAGCCTTGATGAAAAGCAAAAACCGGAACCTGGTATTACTCGCATTCGCCGTGATTTATGCCGTCGTGGAAGTTTAGGTCGTAAGCAGTAGTAAAATAGACTTAACTTTAATCGAACAGTGAATATTTACACGATAATGAGTGATGTTGGTCACAATAATGAGTAATATAACGGCCCCTATCTTATAGGGGCTTTTTTTTTATAAGCTAAAAGTAGGTAAATATTTAACTTTAGGATTTATCTTAAGATATTTATTGCTGATTTTAAAATGAAAGCTAAATCGGATGATTAAATTAATATAAATTTATTGTAGATGTATTACTGATTTGTGCGATAAATATTTAAAATTAAATACTGTTTATTAAAACAGTTATTTATTATGTTGATATTTAATGATTTTATTTTTCTTTCGGGGTGTTTTTACCATTATTAGATATTAATGATTATTTGGGGACTCAATAAAAGTAAATAACCGGTACAAGATATACTGATTAAAAATGAGACTTAAGTTGAATTTATAATGATTTGTATGATTTTGCAGCAATCTAGAGTGATCTCGCTTATTTAAGTTGCACTTTATAAAATATATTAATTATATCAACTTGTTATTTCGCATTTTCTTTCCAAGTCATATTTTACCTACCCTTATTTTTTCTGAATTGTTCTGTAAATAAAGCTAAAGCTGAGTGCGACTGGCTTGACAACGTTTTCATACCATTCGTAAACTTTATATGTGGTGAATTGTGGGGTAAAGTGGGTGGCTTGGAAATAAAAGGGGTTTAATCGGGTATGTTTCGTGGGGCAACACTGGTTAATCTCGACAGCAAAGGGCGTCTAACCGTGCCGACTCGTTATCGAGGAATGCTGAACGAGGAATCGAAAGGGCAAATGGTTTGTACCATTGACCTTCACCAGCCATGTCTGCTGCTTTATACCTTACCTGAGTGGGAGATTATCGAAGAAAAGCTTTCTCGGTTATCGACGATGAACCCTGCTGAACGACGCGTGCAACGGCTGTTATTGGGCCATGCAAGTGAATGCCAAATGGACAACGCGGGGCGTCTTTTGTTAGCCAGTACATTGCGTCAACACGCAGGGCTAACCAAAGAGGTCATGTTGGTTGGCCAGATTAATAAATTTGAACTTTGGGATGAACAAACTTGGTATCAGCAAGTGGAAGATGATATTGCCGCTGAGCGCCTTACCAATGAACCACTTTCAGCCCGCTTACAGGATTTGTCACTTTAATAATGACGCAACAGCAATTTAAACACGTAACAGTATTACTGGATGAAGCCGTTAATGGCTTAAACATTAAACCTAACGGTATCTACATTGATGGCACATTTGGTCGTGGTGGTCATTCAAGGTTGATATTAAGTCAGCTTGGCGAAAATGGTCGTTTAATCGCCATAGACCGTGACCCAGAGGCAATAAAAGCGGCTCAAACTATTGATGACCCTCGTTTTATGATTAAACATGGCCCATTTTCTGCGATTGCAGAGTATGTCGAAGAAGAAGGGTTAGTCGGGCAAATTGATGGCGTACTGCTGGATTTAGGCGTTTCTTCACCCCAGTTAGATGACGCTGAACGCGGATTTTCCTTTATGCGTGACGGGCCGTTAGATATGAGGATGGACCCAACCAAAGGGCAATCTGCACAGCAATGGTTGATGGACGCAGAAGCGGATGACATAGCTTGGGTTTTAAAAACTTTTGGTGAAGAGCGTTTTGCGAAACGAATTGCGAGAGCGATTGTTGAGCGTAATCATAACCCGGAAGAAGAACCGTTAACACGCACACGGCATCTTGCTGAATTAATTGCAAAAGTTAGCCCAATGAAAGACCGACATAAGCACCCAGCGACGCGTAGCTTCCAAGCCATTCGAATTTATATCAACAGTGAATTGGAAGAAATAGAAAAAGCGTTAGAAGGCGCAATGAACGTTTTAGCACCACAAGGGCGTTTATCAGTTATCAGTTTCCATTCGTTGGAAGACAGGTTAGTAAAACGGTTTATTCGCAAAAATAGTAAAGGTCCATCGGTGCCAGCAGGTATTCCTCTTACTGAAGCGCAGATTAAAGAATTAGGTGCAGCGCAGTTACGTGACCTAGGTAAGATGAAACCTTCGGAAAACGAAATTAATGAAAATCCACGCGCACGTAGTTCCGTGTTGCGGTTTGCTGAGAAGGCGGCGGAATAATGGTTCCAGAAAGGCACAGCCTAGCTCGCGTCATTGGGCGTGATTTATTTCGTTATGGCATCGTTCCTTTGATTTTATTAGTGGCAATTATTATCAGTGCTGTTTTTGTGGTAACGACGGCACATGAAACGCGTTTACTAACGGCCGCAAAAGATAAGTTGTATGAAGAAAAAGACTTGTTAGATATCGAATGGCGTAATTTGATCCTTGAAGAAAACGCCCTTGCGAGCTATAGCCGAATAGAACGTTTATCGGTTGAAAAATTACAGATGGTGCAAGTTGAACCATCACAAGAAAAAATTATTGTTTCTAAGCAATAAAAAGGTTCCTAATGAAAGCACCAAAAACAGCGAAAAATAAGAAACAAGAAGAAAGTACCAGCTTTGTCCGCTGGCGCTTTATTTTGCTGTGCGGATGCATTGTCTTAGCGTTAGCAGGGTTGTTAACGCGGGTGGCTTATCTGCAAATTATTGCGCCAGAGAAACTGGTGAAAGAAGGCGATATGCGCTCTTTACGAGTGCAAGAAGTTGCGACATCACGAGGTATGATTAGCGACCGAGAAGGGCGGCAACTTGCCGTGAGTGTGCCAGTCAATGCGATCTGGGCAGACCCCAAAGAGGTATTTGAAAAAGGGGGAATAAGCAATGACGAACACTGGAAAGCACTGGCAGACGCACTTGAAATTCCATTAGAACAAATTACGAGCAAAATATCGGCCAATCCAAGAGGCCGTTTTGTGTATTTAGCGCGCCAAGTTAACCCATCTATTGGTGATTACGTTAAAAAATTAAAAATACCGGGTATTTACTTACGCAAAGAATCTCGTCGTTATTACCCATCAGGCCCAGTTACCGCTCACTTACTGGGGGTAACAAACATTGATGGTGAAGGGATTGAAGGCGTCGAAAAAAGCTTTGACCGTTGGTTAAAAGGTGCGCCGGGTGAACGTACAGTCCGTAAAGACCGTAATGGGCGAGTGATTGAAACCATTTCGTCTATTGACAGCCAAGCTGCGCATAATCTGACATTAAGTATTGATGAACGTATTCAATCCATTGTTTACCGTGAATTAACACGTGGTGTGCAGGAAAATAAAGCGGAATCGGGTGTGGCAATTTTAGTTGATGTTCATACCGGTGAAATTTTAGCAATGGCGAATAGCCCATCCTATAACCCAAATAACTTAACGGGTACATCAATGGATGCGATGCGTAACCGCGCCATTACGGATATTTTTGAGTCGGGCTCAACAGTAAAACCTATGGTGGTAATGAGTGCGCTACATAACAAAATTATTAAAGAAAACTCAGTAATTAATACTTATCCGTATCGTATTAGTGGTCATGAGATCAAGGACGTAGCACGATACGCTGAGCTAACTATTACTGGGATTTTACAGAAGTCGAGTAACGTAGGTGTTTCAAAACTTGCGTTAGCGATGCCTGCCACTGAGCTGGTGGATGTGTATAGCCGCTTTGGGTTTGGCAAGCCGACTAATCTGGGGTTAGTCGGGGAAAGTAGTGGCATCTTTCCAAGTAAAAAAACACGGTGGTCTGATTTAGAAAGGGCCACCTTTTCTTTTGGCTACGGGCAAATGGTAACACCGTTACAGTTAGCGCGAGCCTATGCAACGATAGGGAGTTTCGGTATTTACCGGCCTCTATCAATCACTAAAGTTGACCCTCCCGTGCCAGGGACGCGTGTTTTTCCTGAGCCAATTATGCGTACTGTGGTGCATATGATGGAGAGTGTAGCTCTACCCGGCGGCGGGGGAGCTCGAGCAGCCATTAAAGGCTATCGCATTGCCATTAAAACCGGTACAGCAAAAAAAGTGGGCCCTGAAGGGCGCTATGTTAATAAATATTTAGCTTATGCCGCAGGTGTTGCGCCTGCGAGTAATCCACGCTATGCGTTAGTTGTGCTTATCAATGAGCCAAGTGCAGGTAAATACTATGGTGGTGCGGTTTCTGCCCCCGTATTTGGCTCAATCATGGGTGGGGTCTTGCGGTTGATGAATGTTGAACCCGATGCATTGCAACCAAACGAACAAAATGAAATCGTAAATAGTCAAAAAGAGGTTAAAAGTGGCAGATCGTAATCTTTGTGACCTACTCTCACCCTTTGGTGTGAGCACAACTCCAATCTCACTGCGTGAGATGACGCTAGACAGTCGAAAGGCTGCCGCGGGCGATCTGTTTATTGCAATAAAAGGTCATCAATCGGATGGGCGACACTATATTCCTCAAGCGATTGCTCAAGGGGTTTCCGCTGTAATAGCAGAGGCGGAAGGTGAAGCCGTTGAAGGCGAAATTCGTTTCGTTCATGGCGTACCTGTTATTTATTTGAATGACCTGAATAACCGTTTATCTGCACTGGCCGGTGAGTTTTACCACCAACCTTCTGCAAAAATGAAACTCGTTGGTGTGACGGGGACTAACGGTAAAACCACCACCACACAATTAATTGCTCAGTGGGCTCAAGGGCTAGGGGAAACTAGCGCAGTAATGGGAACCGTGGGTAATGGCCTATTAGGCCATGTGTCACCAAGCGAAAATACCACGGGCTCTGCGGTAGATATTCAACTTGAATTGACCCAGTTATTGAACCAAAAAGCAACATTAACAGCGATGGAAGTTTCTTCCCATGGATTAGTACAAGGCCGTGTCGCAGACTTACAGTTTGATGCCGCTGTGTTCACTAATTTAAGCCGTGATCACCTTGATTATCACGGCGATATGGAAAGCTATGAAGCCGCGAAATGGCTATTGTTTTCCACACATAATACAAAATCGCAAATTATCAATGCGGATGATGCGATTGGTTTGAAGTGGCTGCAGCGTTTACCACAAGCGTGCGCGGTGACCATGGAAAACAAAATTCCTCAAGATTGGCAAGGCCCATGGTTAAAAGCAACGGAAGTTGAATACCACGACAAAGGCGCCACTATCCATTTTGATTCCTCATGGGGAAATGGTGACTTTGAAAGCCCATTGATGGGAGCATTTAATGTCAGCAACTTATTAGTGGCAATGGCAACTTTGCTGATGATGGATTATCCGTTAAACAAACTGCTGGCTGCTACATCTTCATTGTCACCAGTTTGCGGCCGTATGGAAGTGTTTAGTGCACCGAATAAACCGACAGTTGTTGTTGATTATGCGCATACTCCTGATGCCTTAGAAAAAGCCTTAGCGGCAGCACGCTTACATTGCAAAGGGCAATTATGGTGTGTATTTGGTTGCGGTGGTGACCGTGACAAAGGTAAGCGCCCTCTGATGGGAGCCGCAGCAGAAGAATATGCAGATAAAATCGTGATCACAGATGACAACCCGCGCAGCGAAGACCCTATCGACATTATTAATGACATCATGGCTGGACTATTAGATTCCAGCCGTGCCTTGGCCATTCCAGGTCGTCCAGAAGCAGTGACAAACACCATTTTGCAGGCATCTCCTGATGATGTGATTGTGATTGCAGGCAAAGGTCATGAAGATTATCAAATTATTGGTCAGCGCAAGCTAGATTACTCCGACCGTTTAACGGTGGCACGTTTGTTGGGGGTAATCGCATGATCTCTTTAACACTCGTTCAGCTGGCACAGATTACCCAAGGGCAGATTGAGTCTGCTCCAGATACCAATGTTTTGATTAGCTCTGTTAGTACCGATAGCCGCAAAATTGCTGAAAATTGCCTATTTATTGCCTTAAAAGGTGAACGCTTCGACGCCCATGATTTCGCACAACAAGTGGTGGTTACGGGAGCTAAAGCGTTACTTGTTGAGCGCAAGCTGAATGTAGATTGCCCACAAGTTATCGTGAAAGACTCGCGTATTGCGATGGGCCAATTGGCTGCATGGGTTCGTCAGCAGAGCAGAGCTCGAATCGTTGGCTTGACGGGCTCTTCGGGCAAAACATCTGTTAAAGAAATGACCGCATCCATTTTATCTGAGCGCGGTAAAACCTTATATACCGCCGGTAATTTAAACAACGATATTGGTGTGCCTTTGACACTATTTCGTTTAACAAATGATGATGAATTCGCTGTGATAGAAATGGGTGCTAATCACACAAATGAAATCGCCTACACAACCAATATTGTTAAACCAGAAGCGGCGTTAGTTAACAATTTATTTGCTGCGCACTTAGCGGGCTTTGGTTCACCGGAAGGGGTTGCGACAGCCAAAGGTGAAATTTATCAAGGTGTTCCAGAAGAAGGAACCGCAATTGTTAACCTTGATAGCTACAGTGAAAAATGGCAGTTTCAGCCACGCCAAACTGTTTGGTATTACTCGCTAACTTCACAAGCAAAAGCGGATTTCTATCCTTCTGATATTCAAGTGAAACAGCTAACAACAGATTTTGTGTTACATACCCCTGTTGGTAGTGTCGATATCACCTTGCCATTACCAGGGCGGCATAACATTGCTAATGTGTTAGCGGCAAGTGCATTGGCGATTTCTGTCGGCGCTAGCCTAGAAGATATCAAAAACGGCATAGCAAAAACGCAAGCGGTACCTGGGCGTTTATACCCTGTGCGCTTGAGTGAACACAAAGTGGTATTAGATGACACTTATAACGCCAATGATGGCTCAATGATCGCAGCAATTCAGGTCCTCGAAAAAATGCCGGGTTACCGCATCTTAGTGGTAGGGGATATGGGGGAACTGGGTGATTATGCCGAAGATTGCCACCAACGTGTAGGTGTTGCCGCTAAGCAGGCGGGTTTAGATAAGGTATTCAGTGTTGGTCAGTTAAGTGAGTTGATCAGCCAATTTAGTGAGTGTGGTGAGCACTTCACAGTGAAAGCAGATTTATTAACCCGACTAATTCCGCTAGCGCAGCAGAAGGACGTTGTTTCTATTTTAGTTAAAGGTTCACGCAGCTCCGCGATGGAAGATGTTGTGAATGCATTGAAGGAGTGCTTCGAATGTTAGTCTGGCTTGCCGAAATGTTAGTCCACAAGTTTTCTGTTCTGAACGTCTTTTCTTATTTGACGTTCAGGGCCATTGTCGGTTTGCTGACGGCACTCGCCATTGCTCTGTGGATGGGGCCTCATTTAATTGCTTACCTGCAGAAAATGCAAATTGGTCAAGTCGTTCGTAACGAAGGCCCTGAGTCTCACTTTAGTAAGCGTGGGACCCCAACCATGGGCGGGTTATTGATTTTATTTTCAATTACCGTTTCAACGTTGTTATGGGCTCGCTTAGACAACCCTTACGTTTGGTGTGTACTACTCGTGCTAGTCGGGTATGGCATTGTCGGTTTTGTTGACGACTACCGGAAAGTGGTTCGTAAAGACACTCGTGGCTTAATCGCGCGTTGGAAATATTTCTGGCAATCCGTGATTGCGTTAATTGTTGCCTTTTCCATGTACGCGATTGGTAAAGATACCCCAGCAACTCAGTTAGTTGTACCATTTTTTAAAGACGTAATGCCACAACTGGGCATGCTGTATATTTTGCTGACCTATTTTGTGATTGTTGGAACCAGTAACGCAGTAAACCTAACCGATGGCTTGGATGGCTTAGCTATCATGCCAACGGTATTTGTTGCCGCAGGTTTTGCATTAGTGGCATGGGCAACAGGTAACGTCAACTTTGCCAGTTACTTACATATTCCATTTTTACCCCATGCAGGTGAACTGGTGATTGTCTGTACTGCCATTGTGGGGGCAGGGTTAGGCTTCTTATGGTTTAACACATACCCAGCGCAAGTATTTATGGGCGATGTCGGCTCATTGGCGCTTGGCGGTGCACTAGGGACTATTGCGGTATTACTGCGCCAAGAGTTTTTATTAGTGATTATGGGCGGTGTGTTCGTCGTTGAGACGCTGTCAGTTATTTTACAAGTCGGTTCATTTAAATTGCGTGGACAACGTATTTTCCGTATGGCACCAATTCACCACCATTATGAATTGAAGGGTTGGCCAGAACCACGTGTTATCGTGCGTTTCTGGATTATCTCGTTAATGCTAGTCCTGATTGGGCTGGCAACCTTGAAGGTGCGTTAAGATGGTTGATTATCAGGGTAAGAACGTCGTTATTATTGGGCTGGGGATCACCGGCCTATCTTGCGTTCACTTTTTCCTTGAGCGCGGCGTGGTGCCTCGCGTTATGGATACCCGTGCAGCACCGCCTGGTGTAGATAAACTCCCAGAAAATGTAGAGTGCCATAGTGGTAGTTTGAATAATAGCTGGTTACAGGCCGCCGATTTAATTGTTGCTAGTCCAGGAATTGCGTTAGCGACCCCTCAATTACAGCAGGCTGCAGAAAATGGCATCGAAATTGTGGGTGATATCGAATTATTTTGCCGTGAAGCAGATGCACCGATTGTCGCGATTACAGGTTCAAATGGTAAAAGCACTGTCACGTCATTGGTTGGCGAAATGGCTAAATCAGCGGGTATTTCAGTTGGTGTAGGTGGCAACATTGGTACGCCAGCACTTTCATTACTCAATGCAGGGCATAATCTGTACGTTTTAGAACTTTCCAGCTTCCAATTAGAAACCACTTCAAGTTTAGAAGCGACCGCCGCGACAGTCTTAAATATTAGTGAAGATCATATGGATAGATATCCATTAGGTCTAGAACAGTACCGTGAAGCGAAATTAAAAATTTATCACAATGCTCAAAACTGCATTGTTAACGTACAAGATATACTGACCTTACCCGCTAATCATACTTTGGATGAATGCATTAGCTTTGGCTTAAATAGTGGTGATTATTTCTTTGATACCCAAAAACGGGTGTTAGTGGCTCAAGGAAAAGAGCTATTAGATGTCAATGAAATGCACTTAACCGGCCAACACAATTACCTTAATGCGTTAGCCGCGTTAGCATTGGCGGATGCAGTGGATATTCCTCGTCCAGCTTGCCTTCAAGTATTGAAAGAATATACGGGGTTAGCACATCGTTTCGAATTAGTGTTATTCAATAACGGTGTTCGCTGGATTAATGACTCTAAAGCCACAAATGTTGGAAGTACAGAAGCGGCGTTAAATGGGTTACACGTGGATGGCAATATCTATTTATTATTAGGTGGGGATGGCAAGTCAGCCGATTTTTCACCATTAAAACAATATATTGCTGCGGATAACTACCGCTTATATTGCTTTGGTCGTGATGGGAAAGCATTAGCTGATATGGCACCTGAAAAATCAGTATTGACTGAGACTATGGAACAAAGCTTACGCCAAATTGCGCCACAATTAAAAGCGGGGGACATGGTGCTGTTATCCCCTGCATGTGCCAGTTTGGATCAGTTTAAAAGTTTTGAGCAGCGTGGAACTGTCTTTGCTCAATTAGCCCAGGAGTTAGGTTAATGACGATACCGGGTGCGATGCGTTTAAAAAATTGGGTCATTGGTGAAAAAAATGGCGTGATTTCAGGCTCAACGCTTTACGACCGTACATTAGTGTGGTTGGCATTCGGTTTAGCCGCAGTGGGTTTTATCATGGTTACATCCGCTTCCATGCCAGTTGGCCAACGCTTAACAGAAGACCCGTTCTATTTCGCTAAGCGTGATGTGGTGTATATCGTTATCGCATTTATTTTAGCGTTGGGTGTCATGCGTATCCCGATGGCAGTTTGGGAAAAGTACAATTTCATTTTGTTGATGGTTTCACTTGGCATGCTAGTGGTGGTGCTGGTTGCAGGAAGTTCAGTTAACGGGGCATCACGCTGGATAGACATCGGTTTGGTAAAAATTCAACCGGCAGAAATTTCGAAATTTACGTTGTTTTGCTATGTGTCCAGTTACTTGGTGCGTAAATCCGATGAAGTCAGAACCCGTTTTCTTGGCTTTATTAAACCGATGTGTATTTTGATTGTTATGGCGTCATTGCTTTTATTACAGCCTGACTTAGGGACCGTTATCGTATTAGTGGTTACCACTCTGGGATTGTTATTTTTAGCGGGCGCAAGGTTAGCGCCGTTTATTATTGGTATTGCCGCTTGCGCAGTGGGGGTATTGGCTTTGATTTGGTTTGAGCCGTACCGCTTACGTCGTGTTACATCATTTTTGAACCCGTGGGATGACCCGTTTGGCAGTGGTTATCAGCTAACCCAATCTTTAATGGCTTTTGGTCGTGGTGAAGTGTTTGGGCAAGGGCTTGGTAATTCAGTACAAAAATTAGAGTATTTGCCAGAAGCACACACAGACTTTATTTTCTCGGTTTTAGCTGAGGAGCTCGGGTATTTTGGCGTTGTATTGGTTCTGCTGATGGTCTTTATGTTGGCATTTAGAGCAATGATGATTGGCCGTCGCGCATTGATGTCAAACCAATTATTCGGTGGTTATTTAGCTTGTTCAATTGGTATTTGGTTTACCTTCCAAGCCTTAGTTAACGTTGGGGCTGCATCCGGAATGTTACCGACAAAAGGGTTAACATTGCCATTAATTAGTTATGGTGGTTCGAGTTTACTGGTAATGGCTGCTGCCATTGCGATATTACTGAGAATTGATTTTGAAACACGCCTTGAAAAAGCGCAGGCGTTTGTAAGGAGCACTAAATGAGTCAGGCAAAGAAATTACTCGTCATGGCAGGTGGAACTGGAGGACATGTTTTTCCAGGTTTAGCCGTGGCACATTATTTGCAGGCTCAAGGGTGGGAAATCCGTTGGTTAGGCACGGCTGACCGAATGGAAGCAACATTAGTGCCTAAACACGGTATCGATATTGAATTTATTCAAATTTCTGGCCTCAGGGGTAAAGGCATTGCCGCCCAACTGGGGGCGCCATGGCGTATTTATAAAGCGATTCGCCAAGCAAAAACAATTATCAAGCGTTATCAGCCAGATGCTGTATTAGGCATGGGAGGCTATGTTTCGGGGCCCGGTGGTATTGCGGCATGGCAATGTGGTGTACCCGTTGTGCTTCATGAACAAAATGGTATTGCAGGGTTAACGAATAAATGGCTATCTCGAATTGCAAAAAGAGTATTACAAGCCTTTCCGGGGGCATTTCCTGACGCACCAGTTGTAGGGAATCCAGTACGGGAAGATGTTTTGGCTCTACCTGCACCACAGGAACGTTTAGCGGGCCGAGAAGGCGCTATACGCGTATTGGTTGTCGGTGGTAGCCAAGGGGCACGGATTTTAAATCAGGTGATGCCTCTGGTTGCTGAAAAAGTAGGCAAACAGTTAAATATCTGGCATCAAGCGGGAAAAGGCAGTAAGGAATCGACAGAAGCATTGTATAATGAGCACATGCAAGTTTCAGTCAATTCTGAGTATAAAGTTACTGAATTTATTGATGATATGGCGCAAGCTTACGCATGGGCAGATATTGTTGTTTGTCGGTCTGGCGCACTAACCGTAAGTGAAATTGCAGCCGCAGGTTTACCGGCTATTTTTGTTCCTTTTCAACATAAAGACCGTCAACAGTATTGGAACGCATTACCGCTAGAAAAAGCGGGGGCGGCTAAAATTTTAGAACAGTCACAATTTACCGCAGATGCTGTGGCGAGCTTATTAGGGCAATGGGACAGAAACGAATTACTCTCAATGGCTGAAAAAGCACATAGTTGTGCAATTACTGATGCAACAGAGCGAGTTGCTGCCGTGATCTGTGAAGTGGCTAAATAATATTAGTCATAATTGATACCGAATTAATTAGAAGCGAAGAAATATAGTGAATACACAACAATTAGCGAAATTAAGAACATCAGTGCCAGAAATGAGAAGAGTCAGGCACATCCATTTTGTCGGCATCGGCGGTGCTGGCATGGGTGGTATCGCTGAAGTGTTGGCAAATGAAGGTTATGAAATTAGTGGTTCAGATTTAGCTCCGAATGCAGTGACTCAACAATTAACCGCATTAGGGGCAACGATTTACTTTAATCACCGTCCAGAGAACGTTGAAAATGCGAGTGTCGTCGTCGTATCAACAGCGATCTCAAGTGAGAACCCAGAAATTCAAGCCGCTAAAGAATTGCGTATTCCTGTTATTCGTCGTGCGGAAATGTTAGCGGAATTAATGCGTTATCGTCATGGCATTGCTGTTGCAGGTACCCACGGGAAAACCACTACGACAGCAATGATTTCTGGGATTTATGCACAAGCAGGCCTTGACCCCACATTTGTGAATGGGGGATTGGTTAAATCAGCAGGAACGCATGCACGTTTAGGTAGTAGCCGCTACTTGATCGCAGAAGCCGATGAAAGCGATGCTTCATTCTTGCATTTGCAACCGTTAGTTGCAGTTGTGACCAATATCGAAGCAGACCATATGGATACTTACCAAGGTGACTTCGATAATTTAACGAATACGTTCATTAATTTCTTACACAATTTGCCATTTTACGGGCGCGCAGTGATGTGTATTGATGATCCAGTCATTCGTTCGTTGCTACCCAAAATTGGTCGCTATATCACCACTTATGGTTTTAGTGAAGACGCTGATGTGCGTATCACGCAATATGAGCAAAAAGGAAATCAAGGCTTTTTCACTATTGCCCGTGAAAATATGCCAGAACTGACGGTGGTTCTAAATGCACCAGGGCGTCACAATGCTCTCAATGCGACAGCCGCAGTGGCGGTCGCCACAGAAGAAGGTATTGACGATTTACATATTTTATCTGCACTAGTTGAATTTCAAGGAACAGGGCGTCGCTTTGATTTCCTAGGGAATTTCCCTCTGCGAAATGTGAATGACAAAGACGGTGAAGTGATGCTAGTGGATGACTATGGTCATCACCCAACCGAAGTGGATGCAACGATTAAAGCCGCGAGAGCAGGCTGGCCAGATAAGCGTATTGTTATGGTATTCCAACCGCATCGCTATACTCGTACTCGTGACTTATACGATGATTTTGTTAACGTTTTGGGGCAGGTTGATGTGCTGCTAATGTTAGACGTATATTCAGCGGGCGAAAAGCATGTACCAGGTGCGGATAGCCGCTCATTGTGCCGCTCAATTCGTGGTCGTGGTCAGATTGATCCTATTTATGTTGCAGATATTGAACAAATTCCACATATTTTAGCTCAAACTCTTGATGAAAATGATTTAATTTTAGTTCAAGGCGCAGGAAATATTGGTAAAATAGCCAAAAGCCTAGCAGAAGCAAAATTACAGCCACCGATGATTGAGGAATAAAAATGACAGAGAAAGTTGCGGTTCTATTAGGAGGCTCATCTGCTGAACGTGAAGTTTCACTTCAGTCAGGAAATGCTGTGCTGGCAGGGCTACGCCAAGCAGGTATTGATGCTCATCCTATCGACCCTCAAGATTTCCCTGTAGAAACATTGAAAGATGCAGGTTTCAACAAAGTTTTTATTGCGTTACATGGCCGCGGTGGTGAAGACGGTACATTACAAGGGCTGTTAGAAACACTAAATCTGCCTTATACCGGCAGTGGTGTTATGGCTTCAGCGCTTAGCATGGATAAGTTGAGAACAAAACAATTATGGCAAGGTGCAGGATTAAGTGTATCGCCGTATGTTTACTTAACAAAACAGCAGTATAAGCAGGCTTCTTATGAGCAAATTGTCGCTAAAGTGCAATTTCTCGGATTACCGCTTATCGTGAAGCCAAGCCTTGAAGGCTCCAGTGTTGGTATGAGTAAAGTTGATAACTTAGAGGCATTGCCTGCTGCACTGGATCTTGCGTTTCAATTTGATGAAACGTTGTTAATTGAAAAATGGCTGAGTGGTCCTGAGTTCACGGTCGCGGTGTTAGGAGACAACACTCTACCGCCAATTCGTATTCAACCACCAGGTATTTTTTATGACTACGAAGCGAAATATTTATCTGATGAAACTCAATATTTTTGCCCAAGTGGTTTAGATGAACAGCTTGAGTCAGAACTCGCAGACTTAGCGCTGAAAGCTTACCAAGTTGTTGGTTGTGAAGGCTGGGGGCGAGTTGATGTAATGCAAGACAGCGATGGCCAATTTTATCTGTTGGAAGTTAATACATCTCCAGGTATGACAAGCCATAGCCTAGTGCCAATGGCTGCTCGTCAGGCAGGTATGAGTTTTTCACAGTTAGTTGTGCAAATTTTGAGATTGGCTCGTTGATATGTCACAAGCAGCACTAAATGTTAGGCATCATAATCAAAAGAACGATGAGGATCCTCGTTCTGGAGGACCTAGTAATGGTGCATTTTTAGGTGGGTTATTTTTCTTCCTATTTGTGGTTGGCACTATCATCTGGAGTGGTTGGATGGTAATGACTTGGATGAAAGATGCGGATCGACTGCCGATGTCCAAGTTAGTGTTAACGGGTGAGCGCCATTACACCAAAAATGATGATGTTAGAAAGGCTATTTTAGCGCTAGGGCAGCCGGGGACGTTTATGACCGTCGATGTCAACGCTATCCAGAAGCAAATAAGCATGATGCCATGGGTACGCCAAGTGACTGTGCGTAAACAATGGCCAGATGAATTGAAAATTCATATTGTTGAATACCGCCCATTCGCTAGGTGGAACGACCAAAACATGGTGGATGAACAAGGTCGGGTATTTAACTTACCGGTTAGTGAAAATGGTAAAGGCGATTATGTGTTGCTTTATGGGCCACAAGGTAGCCAAAAAGAGGTTCTTAAAGAGTTCACAGTCTTTAAGAACACATTAGCTGCACATAATCTAAAGCTAAAATCGCTATCGATGACAGCCAGAAATGCATGGCAAATTATTTTAGACAACGATGTTAGAATCGAACTGGGTAAGAAAGATGTGTCAGAGCGGTTAAATAGGTTCCTTGAACTGTATCCGCTTTTGCAGCAAACAACGGATAAACGCGTTGACTATGTTGACTTACGTTATTCCAGTGGTGCTGCGGTGGGCTGGGCGCCACTGTTGGTTGATGCTCCACCGGAGTTACAATAAAGACGATGACTAATAACAAAAATTAGGCAGAAAAAATGATTAAAGCAACGGACAGAAAATTAGTGGTAGGCCTTGAAATTGGAACTTCCAAGGTGTCAGCCCTTGTTGGCGAAATTCTGCCCGATGGTATGGTTAATATTATTGGGGTGGGAAGTTGTCCATCTCGTGGAATGGACAAAGGTGGCGTAAACGACCTTGAATCAGTGGTAAAATGTGTACAAAGAGCCATTGACCAGGCAGAACTCATGGCCGACTGCCAAATTTCATCAGTTTACCTTGCACTATCGGGTAAGCACGTCAGTTGCCAAAATGAGATTGGTATGGTGCCAGTTTCAGAAGAAGAAGTGACGCAAGAAGATGTTGACAGTGTTGTGCATACAGCAAAATCGGTACGTGTTCGCGATGAGCACAGAATTTTGCACGTGATACCGCAAGAATTTGCAATAGATTACCAAGAAGGGATTAAAAACCCGGTTGGTTTATCCGGTGTACGTATGCAAGCCAAAGTCCATTTGATCACCTGCCATAACGATATGGCAAAAAATATTGTTAAAGCCGTTGAACGCTGTGGGTTAAAAGTTGACCAGCTTATTTTTGCCGGTCTCGCTGCAAGTTATAGCGTTTTAACGGAAGATGAGCGTGAATTAGGTGTATGTGTCGTTGATATCGGTGGCGGCACTATGGATATGGCGGTTTACACTGGCGGGGCTTTGCGCCATACAAAAGTCATCCCGTATGCAGGCAATGTGGTGACAAGCGACATCGCTTATGCGTTTGGAACACCACCCAGTGATGCAGAAGCCATTAAAGTGCGTCATGGGTGTGCAGTCGGTTCTATCGTGAGTAAAGACGAGACCGTGGAAGTACCAAGTGTTGGTGGGCGACCACCAAGAAGTCTACAGCGTCAAACCTTAGCAGAAGTGATAGAGCCAAGGTATACTGAGCTGTTAAACTTAGTAAATGAAGAAATTTTAAATTTACAGGAACAGTTACGCCAACAAGGTGTCAAACACCATTTGGCAGCTGGTATCGTGTTGACTGGTGGGGCCGCACAAATTGATGGTTTAGTCGAATGTGCGCAAAAAGTGTTCCATACGCAAGTGCGAATTGGTACACCGCTCAACATCACAGGGTTAACGGATTATGCGCAGGAGCCATATTATTCAACAGCAGTAGGGCTTCTGCATTACGGTAAAGAAAGCCATTTAGGCGATGATACCGAAGTAGAAAAACGTGCATCAGTTAGTGGATGGTTTAGTAAAATCACCAGTTGGCTGAGAAAAGAATTTTAATTTTGATAAAGAAGCATATTATTAGCTTCAAAAGTAGTAAGCACAAAACGGAGAGACATTATGTTTGAACCAATGGAGCTAACCAACGATGCGGTGATTAAAGTCATCGGCGTTGGCGGCGGCGGCGGTAACGCCGTTGAACACATGGTGCGTGAACGTATTGAAGGCGTTGAATTCTTCGCTGTCAATACAGATGCACAAGCGCTGCGTAAAACCGCAGTTGGACAAACTATCCAGATCGGTACCGGTATTACCAAAGGTCTGGGTGCAGGTGCAAACCCTGAAGTTGGCCGTAATGCCGCTGAAGAAGACCGTGAGGCGCTGCGTAATGCTTTAGATGGCGCGGATATGGTCTTTATCGCAGCAGGTATGGGTGGCGGTACAGGCACTGGTGCAGCTCCGGTCGTTGCCGAGGTTGCCAAAGAATTGGGTATTCTGACAGTTGCTGTCGTGACTAAACCTTTCAATTTCGAAGGTAAAAAGCGCATGGCATTTGCAGAGGCAGGTATCACTGAGTTGTCAAAACATGTTGACTCATTGATCACTATCCCAAATGATAAATTATTAAAAGTACTTGGTCGTGGTATCTCATTACTGGATGCTTTTGGTGCGGCAAATGACGTACTAAAAGGTGCAGTACAAGGTATCGCTGAACTGATTACACGCCCAGGTTTAATGAACGTAGACTTTGCTGACGTACGTACTGTGATGTCAGAAATGGGCTACGCAATGATGGGGTCAGGTGTTGCTCGTGGTGAAGATAGGGCAGAAGAAGCGGCAGAAATGGCTATTTCTAGTCCACTTCTTGAAGATATCGACCTGTCTGGTGCACGTGGTGTATTAGTTAACATCACAGCTGGTTTCGACCTGCGTTTAGATGAGTTTGAAACGGTGGGTAACACTATTCGTGCCTTCGCATCTGATAATGCAACTGTGGTAATCGGTACATCTCTTGACCCAGAAATGCACGAAGAACTGCGTGTTACAGTTGTTGCTACAGGTATTGGTATGGACAAACGTCCAGAAATTACTTTAGTTAGCAATAAAATGTCTCAGCAGGCGTCAATGGAACAGCGCTATCAGCAAATGCAAAATAGCATGTCTTCATTAACAGAAGAGAAACCAGCGGCTAAAGCGGTCAATGACCAAAATACGCAAACAAATAAAGAACCAGATTATCTTGATATTCCTGCGTTCTTGCGTAAACAGGCCGATTAATTTTATTTATATTGGTTTCTCCGCTTTTTGTGCTAAAATTTCCTACTGATTATCTTGTATGATGATCAGTAGGACTTATAACATTGCGAGAAAAATACGATGATCAAACAACGGACACTAAAACGTATTATTACAGCGACTGGTGTTGGTTTACATACCGGCAAGAAAGTTACGCTTACATTACGTCCAGCGCCGGCCAATACCGGGGTCATCTACCGTCGTACTGACCTTAATCCACCGGTTGATTTTCCGGCAGATGCGAAATCAGTTCGTGACACCATGTTATGTACTTGCTTAGTCAATGAAGATAATGTGCGTATTTCGACTGTTGAGCATTTGAATGCTGCCTTAGCAGGGTTAGGTATCGATAACATTGTTATTGAAGTCAATGCGCCTGAAATCCCTATTATGGATGGCAGTGCCGCACCATTTGTATTCTTACTGCTTGATGGCGGTATTGAAGAATTAAATTGTGCAAAGAAATTTTTACGTATAAAAGAAACAGTACGTGTTGAAGATGGTGATAAATGGGCTGAAATGCGACCTTATAATGGGTTTAGCCTTGATTTCACAATCGATTTTCAGCATCCAGCGATTGATAGTAGCACACAATGCTACTCACTTGATTTCTCAGCGGAATCATTTGTAAATCAAATAAGCCGTGCGCGTACTTTTGGCTTTATGCGTGATATTGAATATCTGCAATCAAAAGGCTTATGCTTAGGCGGTAGTTTCGACTGCGCCATCGTTGTTGATGACTATAAAGTTCTTAACGAAGATGGCTTACGTTTTGAAGATGAATTCGTTCGTCACAAAATGTTGGATGCAATTGGTGATTTATTCATGTGTGGGCACAATATTATTGGCGCATTCACGGCGTTTAAATCAGGCCATGCATTGAATAACAAGCTATTACAAGCAGTTTTAGCGAAAGAATCAGCTTGGGATCTCGTCACATTTGAAGACGAAGCTCAATTGCCTGTCGCATTCAAAGCACCTTCAACGGTGTTTGCATAAAATTTGATTATGCAGCTATCTTCGAGAACTGATCGAATTTAGCCTTTTCTGTTGGTTGCGCTAGTACTCTCTCCGGCTAGCGCAGCCAGCCGCTCAAACCTTTCTTTTAATCCTTTCGGGCTATTTTCGGCTAATTTCAAAAGCGCTTGTGCAGTTTGTGGACTTATCTGACGTTCGTTCATTTTTTGACTTATTGAGACTGTTTGCTTAGTTAGTGAACTATTTTGTCTCGATTTTCGCATAAGATCGGGATTGATTCTGATGTCGATAGAGGATAAAGATGGTAGAATGGACGTTCTTAATGCAGAAAGAAGATTGATTTTTTCGTAATTAAGTCGGGTCATCCAACTGGCGTTTGCCACTTCAATGACCATAACATTATTACGATAGTTTGCAACACGGCACATGGGTTTGATTTCAGCCGGCAGTAATCCTTTTACAGCACGATTCAGTTTGATAATCGCTTTTGCATTACGCTGAATAGTTTGTAAAGTGTTTGATGATGTTGCCAATGAGCCTTCAAGAACATCAAAAAGTGCTTGTGGATGACTATCTCTCATTTTTAGCTCCAGCTGAGAATGAAACAACGAATTGCAAATAATAATTTTGTCACTTATTCATTATATAAGAGTTTGATGGGCATTTTAAATTTTTGGCGACAACTTGGTAGAAAATACTTTTGGTCCCACCTGCTATTAGGTGTGGTTGCCACAGGTGTCGGCTTGCCTACAATTTTAAATGCGTTATCAGATTCTCAACATACACAGGTTAACTCTTCTCCAGTTAATCGCCAAAGCCAAGCTGTTAATGCTTTTGACAATTTATTTGCTCAACAGAATTCCCAACGCTCTTCGTCATCATCGTCATCTTATTCAGTAAATTACTGGCAGCAACATGCGGTAAGAAACGTTATTCGGCAGCTAACTTTTGCTTTTTCGGCGACAGAAGACGATGATGTGAACACGGCAGCAGAAGAGACTGAACAGCTTATTGTCCCACAGTTGATGTTAGATACGCTGTATGCCATGTTAGCACAGCGTTCACTTCAGTGGGATGAAAGTGTTATCCAATTTAGTCATTATAACTATCCCCATATTATTGCCTATCAACCTGCAATTTGGATTGCTCAAGTACACGGCATTCGTGCCGGCCCGTTAACAGTTTAATCTTCATTCATGGCAAAGCAGCTCATCGCTGTGCTGTTTTACGCCATAAAATTTATAAAAATTTAAAGTAATTAATTGATTATTAGAGATTAAAATATGTTAACAAAGATTTTGACCAAAGTTTTTGGTAGCCGTAATGACCGTACGTTACGCCGTTTACGTAAAGAAGTTGAAAAAATTAACCGTCTTGAACCCGATTTCGAAAAGTTATCTGATGATGAGTTAAAAGCAAAAACGGTGGAATTTCGTGAGCGTTTAACGAAAGGTGAAAGTTTAGAAAGTATCATTCCTGAGGCATTTGCAACTGTTCGTGAAGCAAGTAAACGTGTATTTGGTATGCGCCACTTTGATGTACAGCTTATCGGTGGAATGGTACTAAACGAACGCTGTATCGCAGAGATGCGTACAGGGGAAGGTAAAACTTTAACAGCAACATTACCTGCTTATATCAACGCATTAAGTGGTAAAGGGGTTCACGTAGTTACGGTGAATGATTACTTAGCCAAACGTGATGCTGAAAATAACCGTCCATTATTTGAATTCTTAGGCTTAACTGTGGGTATCAACCTGCCAGGTATGGCCCCGCCTGCAAAACGTGAAGCATATGCGGCAGATATTACTTACGGTACTAATAATGAATTTGGTTTCGACTACCTACGTGACAACATGGCGTTTAGCCCTGAAGAGCGTGTTCAGCGTAAATTGCATTATGCTTTGGTGGATGAGGTTGACTCCATTCTTATCGATGAAGCGCGTACACCACTGATTATTTCAGGTCCTGCAGAAGACAGTTCTGAACTGTACCAAAAAGTTGATAAACTTATTCCATATCTTCAACGTCAAGAGAAAGAAGATTCAGATACTTTCCAAGGGGAAGGCCATTTTTCTGTCGATGAAAAATCGCGTCAAGTGACTATAACTGAACGTGGACTGGTGTTAATCGAAGAGCTTCTAGCAAAAGAAGGTTTAATGGATGAAGGAGAGTCTTTATATTCACCTTCTAACATCATGTTAATGCACCATGTGATGGCGGGCTTACGTGCTCATGCGCTATTTACCTTAGACGTTGATTATATTGTAAAAGACGGTCAAATTGTTATTGTTGATGAGCACACCGGCCGTACAATGGAAGGGCGTCGTTGGTCTGACGGCTTACACCAAGCAGTAGAAGCGAAAGAAGGCGTTGAAATTCAAAACGAAAACCAAACCTTGGCTTCAATTACTTTCCAGAACTATTTCCGTTTATATGAAAAGCTTGCAGGTATGACAGGTACTGCGGATACCGAAGCTTTTGAGTTTAGCTCAATTTATAAACTCGATACAATTGTTATCCCAACTAACCGCCCAATGGTGCGTAAAGATTTACCTGACCTCGTTTATATGAACGAAGCTGATAAGTTTGCAGCAATTATTGAAGATATTCGTGAAAGAACTGCCAATGGGCAACCCGTTCTTGTTGGTACAATTTCAATCGAAAAATCCGAATTGATTTCGAATGCGTTGAAAAAAGCTAAAATTGCTCATAATGTTTTGAATGCAAAATTCCATGCAATGGAAGCTGACATCATTGCGAATGCGGGTCAAGCTGGAGCTGTAACGATCGCAACTAATATGGCCGGTCGTGGTACTGACATCATGCTAGGTGGTAGCTGGCAAACTGAGGTTGCTGCATTAGAAGAGCCAACTCAAGAGCAAATTGATGAAATCAAAGCAAACTGGAAAGTTCGCCATGACGCTGTTTTAGCAGCAGGTGGTTTACATATTATTGGTACAGAACGTCATGAGTCACGTCGTATCGATAACCAGTTACGTGGTCGTGCCGGTCGTCAAGGGGATGCGGGTTCATCTCGTTTTTACTTATCAATGGAAGATGCGCTGATGCGTATTTTTGCTTCAGACCGCGTTACTGGCATGATGAAAAAGTTAGGTATGAAGCCGGGTGAAGCGATTGAACACCCATGGGTGACCAAGGCTATTGCTAATGCGCAACGTAAAGTTGAAAGCCGTAACTTTGATATCCGTAAACAATTACTTGAATATGATGATGTTGCAAGTGACCAACGTCGTGCGATTTATACTCAGCGTAATGAACTACTGGATGGCGGTGATATTAAAGAAACGGTTGATAGCATTCGTGAAGATGTATTAACCACAACGATGGATGCCTATATTCCACCTCAATCACTTGAAGAAATGTGGGATATCGAAGGACTACATCAGCGTTTAGTCAATGATTTTGACCTCGATTTACCAATCAAAGAGTGGTTAGATAAAGAGCCAGAGTTACACGAAGAAACATTACGTGAACGTATTATGGCAAAAGCGATTGAAGTTTATGATCGTAAAGAAGAAATTGTTGGCGCGGAAGCGATGCGTAATTTCGAAAAAGGTGTCATGTTGCAAACATTAGACACGTTATGGAAAGAGCACTTAGCGTCAATGGATTACTTACGCCAAGGTATTCATTTGCGTGGTTATGCGCAAAAAGATCCTAAGCAAGAATACAAACGTGAATCTTTCAGTATGTTTGCTAACATGCTTGAAGCATTGAAATATGAAGTGATTAGTACTTTATCTAAGGTACAAGTTCGTTTACCTGAAGAGGTTGAAGCATTAGAACAACAGCGTCGTGAAGAAGCTGAGCGTTTAGCGAAGAGGCAACAATTAAGCCATGAAGCGGGCGCTGAATCTTTAATGACTGAAACCGAAGCTAAAATTGCAACCCAAGGTCACAAAATTGGCCGTAATGACCCTTGTCCTTGTGGTTCGGGTAAAAAATACAAGCAATGCCATGGCCGTTTAAATTAATTTACTATTAACTCATTAATATAAAAAAGGCGGGGTAACCCGCCTTTTTGACGAAAAAATTATGGAAAAAAAACATTTGCATATCGCGGCTGGGATTATTCGTAACCCCGAGCAAAAAATTTTTATTACTAAACGACCAGAAGGCACGCATATGGCTGGTTTTTGGGAATTTCCCGGTGGGAAACTTGAAGTTAATGAATCACCTGAAGCCGCTTTAATTCGCGAACTTGAAGAAGAAGTTGGAGTTGTAGTGACTAAGAACGAGTTATTTCATCGGGTTGACCATGAGTTTGATGACCGTTTCATTACACTCTATTTTTTTATGGTATCTTCATGGGAAAATGAACCGTATGGTAGAGAAGGGCAGGATTCGCGTTGGGTTTCTCAGCATGAGCTTAAAGCTGAAGAATTTCCCCCAGCAAACCGTATCATTGTTGATTTATTAACACAGAGAAGTGATCAACATAATAGCTGATAATGATATTAAGTGGAAAATACACAATAATATATTTTCCACTTAATTTACGATGTCACGACTTATACATTATTTATCTGGTTGTTCACTCCAGTCATCGCTGTCAGAAATATCCCCTTGACTCGCAATTCGTTTTTCTTCACTAGCCCATTCACCAAGGTCAATAAGTTGACAACGCTTACTACAAAATGGCCGGAACGGGCTATTTTCATTCCAAACAACTATTTTTTTACATGTAGGGCAATTAACTTCAATGATTTCACTCATAAAAATATTTCTCTAGCTAGCAACAGGATAACTCAAAATTAATAATATCGGGGAGTATACCATTCTCACTGTCGATATGTAGAAAACGTAGTGCGAATCGTGTTTTGTGGCCAGAGATTTGTGGGTATACCAAGTGTTCTGCAGTTAACTTGATGCGTAGCAGTTCTTTACCTTCTACGTTGTCTTGATAAAAGCCATTATGAGACTCTTTTTGTTCAAAGATTCCATTTTGCCGAATTAGTGTTAGTACAGTTTGCAATGCATCATTGAGTGGGTCGAGGCTTTGCAACCAGCCACTAATGACCTTGTCTCGTTCATTTTGTGGAATATTTAACCAAAGTTGTAAAGTCGGTAGGTCGAAACTACAACAGCCACCAGGAATACTCAAACGTTGGCGTACCATACTAATAATTTTATCTGTACGTAGATGGTGGCCAAAGCGTGCTGCGGACATTAAATGGGATGTTGTTTCTGATAATTGCTTTAGTAATGTAGATATTAATTGGTTATCAGCGTTAGGAGCTTCTGCCCAATTAGATAGCCGAGTTCGTTGTTTTTCTAGTTCTTTTATAAGTTCAGAACGAACCTCTCCTCTATCTAGGATTTCGATTAGTTCTGAAACTGAGCGAAAAAAAGCAATACCAGTAGAGTAGGAGGTAATATTACTTAACTCATAAATTTGAGATAAAAGTGTTTCAAGGCGCAACCACGAACGAATTTTTTCATTCATTGGGTATTCATAAGTAATTAAATTTGTTGTAATTAATTCGCCCATTTTAATTCCTATTTTTTTATTCTTGCTAGTGTTAAGTACTGGTTATGAAGAATTGCTACCTTGTCAGAGAGATCCGTGCCATGAGTATGGTTTGTTATTATATCGTTGGCATGATTAAGTCGTTTTTCACGACTAACTTGTGCATTAAGTATATTAGTTACTTGTTCTAAACTGGTCTTATCTCTTTTTAGGGTTCGTTGAATTTGTTCTTCGACAGTAACATCAACAACTAATACCCTATCAGCCAAATGATGAATATTATTTTCAATTAATAAAGGGACTACCCATAATACATAAGGGTAATCTATTTGTTGAAATTGTTTTTGCGTTTCTTGTTGAATCAATGGATGAAGTAGAGCATTCAGCCACTTTTTTTCATCGGGCTTAGAAAAAATAATGTCTCGTAAGCGTTGCCTATCTAGGCACCCGTTGGGAAGAATAATATCTTCACCGAAGTGATATCTAATGCTTTCAAGGGCTGGGCTGTTAGGCTCAACAACCTGTCGTGCAATCACATCGGCATCAACTAGGGGGACTCCAAGTCTAGCAAACTCGTTTGCAACTGTTGTTTTACCACTTCCAATACCACCTGTTAAAGCAACTATATAAGGCATATGATTATTCATTTACTCGTTGAAAAAAAATAGATTACACTGAAATAAATCATTTGTCTTCATCCAAAGTAATATACTGTGAATAGTTTAAAAAAATATTATATAAAGTTGTTAGGATAAAATGTAATATTCATATCCACATGAAATTATTTATAGTTCAGTTATAACATTACCTAAATTAAATATCGGTAGATACATTGCTAACATGATCATACCTACTAGGATGGCAATTAAAAGGAGTAAAATAGGTTCAATATTTTTTAGATTTTTTTCAGTAATAAAAATATATTGCTCTGAATAATATTTGAATAAATACTTTGAAAAGTAGTGTATTTTTCCAGATTCTTCTGCAATAGACATTAGCTGTACAGATAAATCAGGAAAGAACTTGGTTTTCTTCATAGCATGGGACAGTAACTCTCCTTTATGTACCGATATATGCACGTGTTCACAGTCTTTTTTATATTGATGGTTATTGATAGTTTGAATTGTGCATTTTAAACATTCGGATAATGATAACCCTACGTTAATTGTTGAGTGCATCGTTAAAAAATACAAGCTTAAGTTATGGAGTTGTAATGATTTTTTGAATATCGGTAGGTGAATTATTGTGTTTTTTAATAAAGATAATGTTTTTTCTTTGAATTTAAATACGAGAGGGAGAGAAAGTAAAAGAAAATAAAATAAGTAAACTAAGTACTCTCTTAGAAAGCTTGAAATAAAGGTTATGATTTTTGTAACGAGTGGTAATTCGTGTCTGGTATTTTGATAGATGTTTTCAAATTGAGGAACTACATAGACCATCATAATGATTAATAACATTATTGAAAATGAAGAAAGAATTATTGGGTATCGTATCGATTTACTGATGAGTAAAGACACTTTATTATTATGTTCCAATATTGAATTGATTGTACTAAAACTTTGTTCGTATTGCCCTGTTTTCTCGGCAATGGTAATAATGCTTATTATAGTATCATTAAATATTGTTGGGTGCTTCTTCAAATACTGTGAAAACTTCTCTCCTTTTTCTATATGAACTATCGAGTTTTCAATAATATCAATCCAAAAAGGAAGTTGGCAGTTGGTATGTAATATTTTTAAACATTGTACGAGATTAATACCTGATGATGATAATAAAGATAACTGGTGGAAGAAATGAATTCGATAATTAATATTCTTTTTGTCCAATGAAAATAATGTTTTTAACTTTATTTGTACAGGAATTAAATTTCTTTCAGATATGTTGATGAATGCATGTTTTTTGCTTTTTGCTATTAACGTGCTGCATGTTAATTGATTGTTAAAATCAATGGCGATATATGAATAAATAAACATGTTAATTTACTCCATTTCCGATGATAGAATAGATTTCTTGGAGAGTTGTCTCACTCATTTCAACGAGCTCTATTCCTGCATTAAAAAGGTTAACAAAATTACTTTGATTTTCTAATGTATTTTTTGCCAGTATTTCGCTAATATTGCTTTGATCTATATATTCATAAACAGCGGTTCTTCCCATAAAACCAGAAAAACATAGCTCACACCCCTTTGAGGACCATTCATTAATTACACAGTTATTGTGTAATTTAGTTTTCTTAGGTGTTTTTTCTTTGCAGTGAGGGCAAAGTTTTCTTACTAATCTTTGTGCAATAACCATTTTCAAACATGATTTAAGTTGACTATTTTCTACTCCTAATTGGTTCATTCTCTCTATTGCACTGAATGTACAATTGGTATGCAATGTCGACAAAACTAGATGGCCAGTTTGCGCTGCTCGAGTCGCGATCTTAGCTGTTTCTTCATCACGAATCTCACCGATCATAATGACATCAGGGTCTTGTCGCAGTAGCGCCCTTAAAATAGAAGAAAAATTAAGTTTATATTTTTCATTGACTTGAGTTTGGTTGATTCCTTGTAATGGAATTTCAATTGGGTCTTCAATGGTTGTTATATTTCTTGAGGATTGATTTAAATATTCTAAGTAGCTATAAAGAGTTACTGTTTTACCGCTTCCTGTCGGCCCTGTGACTAAAATTAATCCTTGTGGACGATTTAAATACTCTTTTAATAACTCTAGAAGGGAAGAGCACATCCCTATGTGCTCTAAAGAATATTTTAATTGTGTATTTAAAATACGTAAGACCAATTTTTCACCATGAATTGTCGGAATACTAGAAAGACGGATGCTATAGTTTTGTCCATCAAAGTACCAACTCATTTGGCCATCTTGTGGAAATCTTTTCTCCGCGATATTCATTTTTGCCAATATTTTTATACGAGCAATAATTTCACTATTAATTTCGTAAGGTGGAGAAGGAATAAAATATAACTTTCCATCGACACGTAATCGAATTTTTAACCCTTGCTTAGTCGGCTCAAGGTGTATATCTGATGAGCGTTTATGAACCGCTGTTTTTAATAGCTCCTCAACAAAACTAATCGCAGGAGATGAAGTGCGTAATAGTTCGGGTTCTGGAGATTGATAACTACTTTCTTCCTCCTTTATTTCATGTATTGTATTATTAAAATAATGGTCTATTTTTTCTTTTGGCCAAATATCATAGCATACAGGGACACTAGCAATAAATTTTAATGTGGCGATCAAGTTGTCATCTGGTTTTTTAACAACAGCTATAGATAACCGTTTTTGATTATAATCGATGATTATAATGTAATTTCTATCACATATACTCTTAAGTTCTTTATAAATAAACTGCTCGTTTTTAGTCATGTTCATATAAATACTTCCAGTTAAAACACAAAGGTTTTATTACATAATGACTTCAATTTGGCATTATCTTTGTTTTCGCAAACAACTGTCCAATTAAAGGGGTTGCCTATGCTAGGAAGGGTTGGTGTTAATGTGACTTTTAAGCCCGATAATGATTTGTCAGTAGAAAATGTAATAACCCCAGATTTGACTTCTATTTTACTAATGTATTTTCCAGTTATATTGGTAGGGATATCATCATTGCCTCCATTACATTGTGATAAACTCCCTCGATTAAAGCTACATATTTCAACACTGTTTTTATATGGGATAACAGTCTGGAGTACATCAGTAATTGCTGCTTTTTGCATATAGCTTTGATAGCCAGGGATAGCAATAGCACTTAGAATTGATATAATTGCAATTACTACCATAATTTCAATGAGTGAAAATCCTTGTTGATTCATAAATAAAACCTCCGTTGTTAAGTGAGGTTTCATCATAATTATATTTTTAAGTTAAAATTAGAGTTTAAAAAAGGTAGTGCGAAACGATTTGTGATTTTTTATTGAAATGTACGTGGGGTTTCATTTTTCTTCGAGCAGCTTCGCAAAAAAAATAATAAAGAAAAATAGAGGCTGGAGTTCAGTTATAAATTAAGAGAAGATAAGTTTATATATTTTTCATTAGCGGGTAAATTGAATAAAGATATTATCCGCTAATAATTATAAAGTTAATAATTGTTTAATTTATTCTTATAATATCCCCAATCAAAAAATGGGCCAGGATCCGTTTTACGACCAGGAGCTATATTACTATGACCAGTAATATTATTTTTAATTAGTGGGTATTCAAGTATAAGTAAATTAGTTAAATAAGTAAGGGATTGATATTGTTCTTCTGTAAATGGTTCAAAATCAGTGCCTTCTAGCTCAATACCAATAGAAAAGTCGTTACATTTTTCTTGGCCTTGGTAGGAAGACTGCCCAGCGTGCCAAGCCCGTAAATGAAAGGGGACATATTGAATGATTGCACCATCACGGCGTATTAGGCAATGAGCTGAAACTCGAAGATGTCTGATTTCATTAAAAAATGGGTGTTCATCAGGGTTTAAAGTCCCTGTAAATAATTGGTTTATATAAGGGCCACCAAATTGTCCTGGAGGAAGGCTGATATTATGAATAACTAGAAGAGAAGGTATGGTATTAGAGGGGCGCTCATCATGATGTGGAGAAGGGATATGAGTCACATTATTTAGCCAACCATTGTGTATTTTCATATCGTTATCCATAGTATTCTCTTTTCTTTTTTGTTAACACTCGTTATCTGCGAACGAAAAGATTAGCATAGATGAAACAAAGCGAGTGCATATTTTGGAGTTAAAATGACTATACGGCGATATGATGAACAACAAAGACGTAAAATGCTTCTTGAGCGGTTACAGGTCGACATTCCTTTTATGGTCAGTGTTGCTTTGAAAGAAGATTTAGGTCAATCTGTTGATTATAAAAAAGATATTACTGGTCAGCTGTTAAATGTAGGTACACAAGCGAGTGCTCGAATTATTACTCGTGAACATGGCGTTTTCTGTGGGAAACAATGGTTAGATGAAGTTTTTCTTCAACTTGGTGGGCAAGTCAACATTGATTGGAAAGTTCAAGATGGTGAAACCGTTACCCCTAACCAAGTTCTCTGTGAGATGCATGGCCCATCACAAATTTTATTAACAGGTGAACGCACCTCTTTGAATTTCATTCAAACGCTTTCTTCTGTTTCAAGTATAACTGCCGAATATGTAAAACAAATCACAGGTACAAGAGCGAAGTTACTTGATACCCGTAAAACTATCCCTGGTTTAAGAACCGCTTTAAAATATGCGGTATTGATGGGGGGAGGGTTTAATCATCGTCTAGGTTTATCTGATGCTTACTTAATAAAAGAAAACCATATTATATCCGCAGGTTCAGTCGAGCGAGCTGTTGAATTAGCGCGTAGCGCCCATCCGGATGTCCCAATTGAAATTGAAGTAGAAAGCTTAGATGAGCTATTACGAGCTTTAAAAGCGAATGCTGATATCATTATGTTGGATAATTTTACTCCAGTTATGATGAAAGAAGCGGTAGTGTTAACGGCAGGAAAAGCGGCACTTGAAGTTTCTGGTGATGTCACATTAGAAACGATAAAAGAGTTCGCAGAAACAGGGGTTGATTTTATTTCTGTTGGGGCGCTAACCAAACATATTAAAGCCATGGATTTGTCTATGCGTTTTATTGATAAGAATAGGTAAGTGATCCGGTTAATACACTCAGGGTGCCTTAACTGGGCTCATTAATCTTAGTGTTATTGATGAGACCTATATATTAGTCACCTATTTACGTTAATGCGTTAAATAGGTGACTAACATCTGACTCACTCGTTACCAAATTGTATTTTGGCATTGATTTAACTATTTAATGGGTTACAACGAAATATTTTGTAGCTCCTAGCTAATCGAATCTCGAAGCCTTATCGCATTTTCCGTGCCACCTATAAATTGAAACATTACAGTGCTATTTTATTTTCGACATCAATTTTATTCTAAAATAATAGATAGGCTTGAGTGTAATTTAATCAATAAAATTTGAGTTAAATTTAAAACCACTTGCAATTTTAACATTTCATTAATGTTGTTGTGTTCCAAACGAGTAAAGACTGCAATTAATGAGTTAATTTGATTTTAAATGCACTTATTTTAAATTTAAATTCATTATATTGGTTGCTTTAACGGTTCAGTTTTTGCATTTTAGCATAAAAAATCGTTTTTAATGTTAAAATATGTCATGTCAAATTGCATATTAAGTTATCAATTCATGCTAAATTTTAAAAAAAATTGTTAATATTTGCAGGATTTTATGATTTAGCGCAAGGTCTTTATGGACAGATAGTGAATACTTTGTTACTTTATTAACCCATAAATAAATTGGTATTACCAATTAACACTGGGTAATACGTAATCAATAATTACTCACTCATGAATATGGCAGATTATGACTTACGGTAAAATTCGCCAACCAAAGTTATCAGATGTAATAGAGCAGCGTCTCGAACATCTTATTTTCGAAGGGACATTACGCCCTGGCGAAAAGCTGCCTCCTGAGCGCGAACTTGCAAAACAGTTTGACGTATCTCGACCATCAGTGCGTGAAGCAATTCAAACATTAGAGGCGAAAGGCCTTTTATCTCGCCGCCAAGGTGGCGGAACATTCGTGCAAAAGAAAATGTGGCAAAGCTTTAGTGACCCTTTAGCTCAGCTACTTGAAGGCAATCCAGAATCTCAATTCGATCTTCTTGAAACTCGTCATGCCCTTGAAGGTATTGCTGCGTATTACGCGGCACTCCGTGGTACAGATGAAGATCTCGAACGGATTCGACAAAGCTATGAATTAATTAAGACAGCGCAAGAAAATGGCGGATTAGAAGCAGAGTCAGATGCAGTATTACAATATCAATTAATTGTCACTGAAGCTGCTCATAACGTCGTTTTGCTACATCTATTGCGTTGTATGATCCCGATGTTAGAACAAAATATTCGTCAGAACTTTGAGTTCTTATATACCCGTAAAGAAATGTATAAAGCAGTTAGTGAACATCGAGCACAAATTTTTGCCGCTATAATGGCAAGAGAACCAGAAAAAGCACGTGAAGCTTCTCATCGCCATTTAGCCTTTATCGAAGATTTACTGTTGGATATTAGCCGAGAGCAAACTCGCAGAGAACGTTCTTTACGTCGGTTACAGCAACATCCTGATTTGAATTGATAATATAGATCCTGACTGCTGCGTCTATATTATTGTGAATACTCTAATTGAGAGTTAAAGCGGCAACTACATCAGGGCCTATCTTCCCGCTGTTTTATAGCGACTGCGAAAATAGCAGGAAGATAGGCTCCACATAAACATATAAAATAGATAACAGATAAGGAATACACCATGTCAGATATGTTAAAAAATGACGTGGATCCGATTGAAACTCGCGACTGGCTACAGGCGATTGAATCGGTCATCCGTGAAGAAGGTGTTGATCGTGCTCAGTTTATTATCGAACAGGTATTAAGCGAAGCGCGTAAAGGCGGTGTTAATATTGCCGCTGGTGCATCTGGTCATTCTGATTACATCAACACAATTGCTGTTGAAGATGAGCCGGCATACCCTGGTAACATGGATTTAGAGCGCCGTATTCGCTCTGCAATTCGTTGGAACGCAGTGATGACTGTTTTACGCGCTTCCAAAAAAGACTTAGAACTGGGTGGCCATATGGCTTCTTTCCAGTCATCAGCAACTTTATATGAAGTGTGCTTTAACCACTTCTTCCGTGCGCATAATAACAATGACGGCGGGGATTTAGTCTTCTTCCAAGGCCATATCTCTCCAGGTATTTACGCACGTGCGTTCTTGGAAGGCCGCTTAACTGAAGAGCAAATGAACAACTTCCGTCAAGAGATTGGTGGAAATGGTCTGTCTTCTTACCCACACCCTAAATTAATGCCTGATTTCTGGCAGTTCCCTACGGTATCAATGGGTCTGGGTCCAATTAATGCTATTTATCAAGCAAAATTCCTGAAATACCTTGATAACCGCGGACTGAAAGATACATCAGCTCAGCGCGTATATGCATTCCTTGGTGATGGTGAGATGGATGAGCCAGAGTCTAAAGGTGCAATTACTATCGCAACTCGCGATAAATTAGATAACTTAGTATTTGTTATCAACTGTAACCTGCAACGTTTAGATGGACCAGTTACAGGTAATGGTAAAATTGTTAATGAACTAGAAGGTATCTTTAATGGTGCTGGCTGGCAAGTTATCAAAGTTATGTGGGGCGACCGTTGGGATGAATTACTGCGTAAAGATACAAGTGGTAAACTTGTTCAACTAATGAACGAAACCTTAGACGGCGACTACCAAACCTTTAAATCACGTGACGGTGCATACGTTCGTGAACACTTCTTTAATCGTTACCCAGAAACTGCAGCATTAGTTAAAGATATGACTGATGATGAAATTTGGGCACTGAACCGTGGTGGTCACGATCCGAAGAAAGTGTATGCTGCATTCAAAAAAGCACAAGAAACTAAAGGCAAACCAACTGTTATTTTAGCGCAAACCATCAAAGGTTATGGTATGGGCGAAACTGCAGAAGGTAAAAACATTGCTCACCAAGTGAAGAAAATGAACATGGATGGCGTTCGTCATTTCCGTGATCAATTCAATGTACCCGTTGCTGATGAGCAAATTGAAAAACTGCCATACATTACGTTTGAAAAAGATTCCGAAGAGTACAAATATCTGCATGAGCGCCGTCAAGCGTTAGGTGGTTATTTGCCAGCTCGTCGTTCAACCTTTGACGAAAAACTGGATATCCCTGCACTGGCAGATTTCAGCCAATTATTGGAAGAGCAATCTAAAGAAATTTCAACAACTATCGCGTTCGTTCGTGCGTTGAACGTTATGTTGAAAAACAAATCGATCAAAGAGCGTTTAGTACCAATCATCGCTGATGAAGCGCGTACATTTGGTATGGAAGGTCTATTCCGTCAAATCGGTATCTATAGCCCTAAAGGCCAGCAATATACTCCGCAAGACCGTGAGCAAGTTGCTTACTATAAAGAAGACTCTAAAGGTCAAATTCTGCAAGAAGGGATCAATGAGCTGGGAGCAGGTTCTTCTTGGTTAGCGGCTGCGACATCATACAGCACTAACAACTTGCCGATGATCCCATTCTATATCTACTACTCAATGTTTGGTTTCCAACGTATTGGTGACTTGATGTGGGCAGCGGGTGACCAACAAGCACGCGGTTTCTTAATTGGTGGTACTTCCGGCCGTACAACCCTGAATGGTGAAGGTCTACAGCATGAAGATGGCCATAGCCATATTCAATCACTGACTATCCCTAACTGTATTTCTTATGACCCAGCTTTCGCTTACGAAGTTGCGGTGATCATGCAAGACGGCTTAGAGCGTATGTACGGTGAGAAACAAGAAAACGTTTACTACTACATCACGACGCTGAATGAAAACTACCACATGCCAGCAATGCCAGAAGGCGTAGAAGAAGGTATCCGTAAAGGTATCTATAAACTGGCTTCTGTTGAAGGTAGCAAAGGTAAAGTTCAGCTGTTAGGTTCAGGTTCAATGATGCGTCACGTGCGTGAAGCCGCTGACATCTTGTCTGCTGAGTATGGAATCGGTTCTGATGTCTATAGCGTGACTTCATTCACTGAATTGGCACGTGATGGCCAAGATTGTGAGCGTTGGAACATGCTGCACCCATCTGAAGCACCACGTGTTCCATACATTGCTCAAGTTATGAATGATGCACCAGCAGTTGCATCAACTGACTATATGAAACTGTTTGCAGAACAAGTTCGTACTTATGTTCCTGCAAGTGATTACCGTGTTCTGGGTACAGATGGTTTCGGTCGTTCAGACAGTCGTGAAAACCTGCGTCACCACTTTGAAGTGGATACATCCTATGTGATCGTTGCAGCGTTAGGTGAATTAGCTAAACGTGGTGAGATTGATGTAAAAGTCGTTGAAGAAGCGATTAAAAAATACAACATCAACCCAGATAAAGTTAACCCACGTTTGGCATAAGAGGTAAAAATCAATGTCTATTGAAATCCAAGTGCCTGATATCGGTGCTGATGAAGTTGAAGTCACCGAAGTGATGGTTAAAGTTGGCGACAAAGTAGAAGCTGAGCAATCGCTTATTACCGTTGAAGGTGATAAGGCTTCTATGGAAGTCCCATCTCCACAAGCGGGTGTGGTAAAAGAAATTAAAATTGCTGTTGGCGATAAAGTGACAACAGGCAAATTAATCATGGTATTCGAAGCGGAGGCGGGTGCAGCAGCGCCTGCTCCTGCAGAAGCCCCTACGGCTCCAGCGGCAGCGCCAAGCGCAGCTGCATCTAAAGATGTTGCTGTTCCAGATATCGGTGGCGATGAAGTTGAAGTTACTGAAATCATGGTTAAAGTCGGTGACAAAGTAGAAGCTGAGCAATCTTTAATTACTGTTGAAGGTGATAAAGCTTCAATGGAAGTTCCTGCACCATTTGCTGGAACGGTTAAAGAAATCAAAATTGCAACCGGTGATAAAGTTAAAACCGGCTCATTGATTATGGTCTTTGAAGTTGCAGGCGCAGCACCTGCGGCGGCACCAGCTGCACAAGCTGCTGCACCAGCGGCTCCAGCAGCATCAGCAATTAAAGATGTTAACGTTCCAGATATCGGTGGTGATGAAGTTGAAGTCACTGAAGTCATGGTAAAAGTGGGTGATACCGTTTCTGCTGAGCAATCAATCATTACCGTTGAAGGTGACAAAGCGTCAATGGAAGTTCCTGCGCCATTTGCTGGAACAGTTAAAGAAATCAAGATTGCGACTGGCGATAAAGTGAAAACTGGCTCGCTGATCATGACTTTTGAAGTGGCAGGTGCAGCGCCTGCAGCGGCTCCAGCAGCTCAACCGTCTGCTCCGGCTCCAGCGGCAGCTCCTGCACAAGCAGCGCCAGCGAAAGCAACTGACAGCAAAACTGAATTTGTTGAAAACGACGCATATATCCATGCAACACCGGTTATTCGCCGCTTAGCGCGTGAATTTGGTGTTAACTTAGCGAAAGTTAAAGGTACAGGTCGTAAGGGCCGTATCCTGCGTGAAGACGTTCAAGCTTACGTGAAAGATGCCGTAAAACGTGCGGAAGCTCCTGCAGCTGCGGGTGGTGGTTTACCAGGTATGCTGCCATGGCCGAAAGTGGATTACAGCAAATTCGGTGAAGTTGAAGAAGTTGAACTGGGTCGTATCCAAAAAATCTCTGGTGCTAACCTGAGCCGTAACTGGGTAATGATCCCGCACGTTACGCTGATGGAAGAAGTGGATACCACTGAAGTTGAAGAATTCCGTAAGCAACAAAACAAAGAAGCTGAGAAGAAAAAACTGGATGTGAAAATCACACCATTAGTTTTTGTCATGAAAGCTGTTGCTCGTGCTCTGGAAGAAATGCCACGCTTTAATAGCTCCATTTCTGAAGATGCACAGCGTCTGTTCCTGAAAAAATATATTAACATCGGTATTGCCGTAGATACGCCAAATGGCTTAGTTGTTCCTGTCTTCAAAGACGTTAACAAAAAAGGCATTTTAGAGCTATCTCGCGAACTGATGGAAGTTTCTAAGAAAGCGCGTGCAGGTAAACTGACTGCGTCTGATATGCAAGGTGGTTGTTTCACGATTTCAAGCCTTGGTGGTATCGGAACTACCGGTTTTGCACCTATCGTGAATGCACCAGAAGTTGCAATTATGGGACTGTCACGTTCTTCAATGAAACCTGTTTGGAATGGTAGCGAATTTGTTCCTCGCCTAATCCTGCCAATGTCACTGTCCTTTGACCATCGTGTAATCGATGGTGCTGATGGAGCTCGCTTCATCACCCTAGTAGGGCAATTAATGAGCGATATTCGCCGTTTAGTGATGTAAATAATAAGACCGGCGAATAGGCCGGTCTGTTTTATTTAGGCTGAGGCAGAATTTTTTGCTGCTGCTACGAAAGGTTGGGAGTTACATCACGAAATGAGCCTTTTCAGGGTGTTAACAATTCTGTAAACTGCTCTCGGTGTGTACTTTTCCAGTGGAAGATCGTTTATTCAGCAGTACCGCTGGACAAAACAAAAAGAGGTCATGATGAGTACTGAAATTAAAGCCCAAGTCGTTGTGCTTGGTGCAGGCCCTGCAGGTTATTCTGCGGCTTTCCGTTGCGCTGACTTAGGTTTAGAAACTGTTTTAGTAGAACGTTATTCAACCCTTGGTGGTGTTTGTTTAAACGTTGGTTGTATTCCTTCTAAAGCTTTACTCCATGTTGCAAAAGTGATCGAAGAAGCAAAAGCTTTAGCAGAACACGGCATTGTTTTTGGTGAGCCAAAAACTGACATTTCCAAAGTTCGCTTATGGAAAGAAAAAGTGATTAATCAGCTGACGGGTGGTCTGGCTGGTATGGCTAAAGGCCGTAAAGTTAACGTAGTTAACGGCTTCGGTAAATTCACAGGTGCCAACACGCTGGTTGTTGAAGGTGAAAACGGTAGCACAACTATCAATTTCGATAACGCAATTATTGCTGCGGGTTCCCGTCCAATTCAATTACCATTCATTCCACATGAAGACCCACGTATTTGGGACTCAACCGATGCATTAGAACTGAAAGAAGTTCCTGAGCGTCTGCTGGTTATGGGTGGGGGTATCATCGGTTTAGAAATGGGAACTGTGTATCATGCACTGGGTTCTCAAATCGATGTGGTTGAAATGTTTGACCAAGTCATCCCAGCGGCTGACAAAGATGTGGTTAAAGTATTCACCAAACAAATCAGTAAAAAATTCAACCTACTATTAGAAACTAAAGTAACAGCCGTTGAAGCGAAAGAAGACGGTATCTACGTTTCTATGGAAGGCAAAAAAGCTTCCGCAGAGCCGCAACGTTACGATGCTGTATTAGTGGCAATCGGCCGTGTTCCTAATGGTAAAAACTTGGATGCAGGCAAAGCTGGCGTTGAAGTTGATGACCGTGGCTTTATCCATGTCGATAAGCAAATGCGCACTAACGTTCCTCATATCTTCGCTATCGGTGATATCGTTGGCCAGCCAATGTTAGCTCACAAAGGTGTTCACGAGGGGCACGTTGCCGCAGAAGTTATCTCTGGTCTGAAACATTACTTTGACCCGAAAGTGATCCCATCAATCGCTTATACTGAGCCAGAAGTTGCATGGGTTGGTTTAACTGAGAAAGAAGCGAAAGAACAAAATATCAGCTACGAAGTTGCGACTTTCCCATGGGCAGCATCAGGCCGTGCAATTGCATCTGATTGCGCCGAAGGTATGACTAAGCTGATTTTCGACAAACAATCTAACCGTGTTATCGGTGGGGCTGTTGTCGGTGTGAACGGTGGTGAATTACTGGGTGAAATCGGCCTAGCAATTGAAATGGGTTGTGATGCTGAAGATTTAGCATTAACTATCCATGCTCACCCAACACTGTATGAATCAATCGGTATGGCTGCTGAGATTTACGAAGGTAGCATTACTGATTTACCAAACGCAAAAGCGAAAAAGAAAAAATAATTTTCTTTAATCGCATAGATAAATAGTATCTCTAGTATGCTGTTTATCACTAAAGCGAATTGAAGCCAATGTGGAAACTCATTGGCTTTTTTTGTTTTTGTGAATATAAACAATTAGTCACATGTTTCTGTTCTATTATTGATTAAAATAGATATTAATCATTTTATAAGTAATACGCTTTTAATTTTAAATGGTCGAATCTTTATTAATGATAACGGTTAGTTGACTATAAAAATATTAAATTCTAATTTCTTTATTCTGTTTTTTATAACTAATAAGGAAGTTAGTTTATGGATGGTGTGACAGACCTAGGTACAATAACGGTATGGGGAAGTAACCCTAGACCGCATTTCAATGATTGTTTTAATAATTATGATAATGCTCATGAAGATATTGATTTAACTGGGAGGTATGAAAAATTAAAAAGTATTTTACATGAAAATCTTTATGATAATATAAAACTAGCTGATATCCATGATGATGTTAATAATCACAAAATCGATGCTTTTCAAGATTATTCTACTACAATTAAAAATGATTTAAAATCTAAACAAATATCAATTGAAAATAATTTAATTACCTTAAGAAAGGATATTGCGGAGATTGAAAAATCGCCTGGCTGGAAATTTATCATTGATCCACAAAAATATCCTTGTACATACAAATGGCATTTTCAATCTTCAGACTCCTCAAATTTAAAAATTTCAGCAATCTTTAAATTTCGCACAATTGAAGATAGGGACAGGCTCCTCGCAGAGGATTTTGACGATAATATACCCGGTATACCGAGATTTCCTTTTGATAATATAGATCTATATATAGATGCGGTTAATAAGCGAGCTGACCGTGATGCTAGAAATCAATTGCTCGAAATTAAGAGACAACATAAAAGTATCACGGATAAAATTCAGTTTAATTTAAATGAATTAAATAAGCTGAAAATAGCCCAAAGTAGTGTATTTGCCGTTCCCACACCGAATGTTCCTACATTATCTCATGGCGTTGGTTTAAATACGCAAGCTACACAAACGGCAAACAGCAACATAGTCAAAGGTGTCGAAAATACCTTAGGTAATATTCGCGATGGCCTAGCTGAAACGTTTGATTGCTCTTTTGGCATGAGTTGCTCAAATGATTTAGATAAAGCAGCAAAAAATCCAAATGTTGGAACGGAGTTATCAGATTCTGATAGAATAGCGCTAGGCGGGACTGGCTCAGGAAGCCCTGACGGATGGGAGCCTGATAATAACTTAAGTACATCAGATAGGCGTTCAATACAGTCTTTGAGGGGGCAAGTAAGGTTACATAAAGAGAAATTAGCCGCTTATCGACGTAATCCAGATGCTTTTGACAACCAAGGACACCTTAAGAATGCGCCCAATAATACGGTTAGGCAACGCATTATTGATGGGCGAATTAAGCATTTAGAAAAAGAAATTAAAACATTTGAAAAGAACATAAATGAAATTAAGAATGGTAAAGGTTAAAATATGAAAATAGAACTGAGTCTACTGGAAGAGGCTATAATAGCCATTTTCAAAGAGATGAAAGTACAGGGAATGGATAATATAGACTTAGATGCAGATTTTTATTGGAATGTGCCTTCTGAATCTATTTATGATATTTACAATGAGCCTACTCAGTTAGATATTGGGCAGTTAGAAGCTGATTATGAGATGCTATGTAAAGCTAAAGAAAATGAATTACTTATAAAGTATAACTTAAAAAATATATCAGCCATTCTTCGTTATTTATCAGAAAAACACGCAATATGATCTGACTTGATGATACTAAAGGTGTAAGCAAACGCTGGTTTGGCTATTGCTTACACCTTATCTACATCTACTAACTTTCAATCATGCGTGTAAGCTAAAACAAAATAATAGATATCAATAAGAAATCGCTATGCAACTAAAACCCTCTGCAATTTTAATTCATGTACCTGATGTTCAAGCGGGTTTGGCTTGGTATCAGCAAGCTTTTCCACAAGCAAAGGCAGAATACTTGCCTGAATTTGATTTCACCTTACTGCATGTCGGAGACTTCACGATAGAAGTGGTGCAAGCGGATGAAAAAGTCAGTGAGGGTAAAAAAGGGACTGTATTGTATTGGCAAGTCGATGATTTTGATTTGGCTTTTGAGCATTTCACTCAACTAGGGGCAAAACTGTATCGCGGGCCAATGTTAATAGATGGTAACAATCGAATGTGCCAACTTGAAGACCCATTTGGCAATTTAATTGGTTTAAAAGGGCAGTAAAATCCATTAAAACATTTAAAGAAATTAAAACCAATCGCAATGATTTACCTTATCAATTAGTAATATAAATAAAATTGCGATAAAAAATATAATTTGTGATAGCTGATGAAAAAAGGCACTAATTAGGGTGCTTTAAATTTTAAAATGCATTATAAAAAGTATGGTTTTTTCGGCGTTTTACGATGATTAATAGTATCTTAAGCTGAAAAATAGCCAGTAATGAAGTGTTAAGGCGTAAAGTTAGTAGTTAAATGTTGCTTTCTTGTGAATGAATTAACATTACGTTTAAATTCTGCTATGCTGATCGCCCGAAGCTGGGCATAATTTTACCGCCATTGAGATTATGCGAGCAAATTCCTCTGACCTGGCACCGGATGATAATTTTGTCAGTATGGTGCAGAGAGCCGGGTATATAAATAACAAAGAAGCGAGGAGAACGTCGTGCTAGAAGAATACCGTAAGCACGTAGCCGAGCGTGCCGCTCAAGGGATTGTCCCTAAGCCATTAGATGCGTCACAAGTAGCTGCACTGGTAGAGTTACTCAAAAACCCACCCAAAGGTGAAGAAGATTTCCTGTTAGACCTGCTGACCAACCGCGTCCCCCCTGGTGTTGATGAAGCAGCGTACGTAAAAGCTGGATTTTTAGCCGCGATAGCTAAAGGCGAAACTTCCTCTTCTCTTATCTCCCCTGAAAAAGCCATTGAACTGTTAGGTACTATGCAGGGTGGATATAACATTCACGCACTAATTGAAGCGTTGGATGACGAAAAACTGGCGCCAATCGCCGCTAAAGCACTTTCCCACACCTTACTGATGTTTGATAACTTCTACGACGTAGAAGAAAAAGCGAAAGCGGGAAATGTTCACGCTAAACAAGTTATTGAATCATGGGCGGATGCCGAGTGGTTCAAAGAGCGTCCTGCGTTAGCTGAAAAAATGACCGTAACTGTGTTCAAAGTTACGGGTGAAACTAACACAGATGACTTATCGCCAGCGCCTGATGCATGGTCACGTCCAGATATCCCATTACACGCGTTAGCAATGCTGAAAAACGCACGCGATGGTATTGAACCAGACGATGCGGGTAATGTTGGTCCAATCAAGCAAATTGATGCATTAAATAAAAAAGGCTTCCCATTAGCTTACGTGGGAGATGTCGTCGGTACCGGTTCTTCTCGTAAATCAGCGACTAACTCCGTGCTGTGGTTTATGGGGGACGATATCCCATTTGTACCAAATAAACGTGGCGGTGGGGTGGTATTAGGCGGCAAAATTGCACCAATCTTCTTTAATACGATGGAAGATGCGGGCGCATTACCGATTGAAGTGGATGTTTCTAAACTGAATATGGGCGATGTGATCGACATCTATCCATTTAAAGGTGAAGTTCGTAACCACGAAACCGGTGAACTACTAGAAACATTTGAATTAAAAACAGATGTGCTGATTGACGAAGTCCGTGCGGGTGGTCGTATTCCATTAATTATCGGCCGTGGTTTAACCAATAAAGCACGTGAATCACTGGGCTTAGAAGCGACAGATGTATTCCGTCACGCGAAATCCGTTGCACAAAGCAACCGTGGTTTCTCATTAGCACAAAAAATGGTTGGTCGTGCTTGCGGTCGCCCAGGTATTCGCCCTGGCGAATATTGTGAGCCAAAAATGACCTCTGTAGGTTCACAAGATACAACCGGTCCGATGACCCGTGATGAACTGAAAGACCTAGCTTGCCTTGGTTTCTCAGCAGATTTAGTCATGCAGTCATTCTGCCATACAGCAGCGTATCCAAAACCTGTTGATGTGACAACACACCATACCTTACCTGATTTCATCATGAACCGTGGCGGTGTTTCTCTTCGTCCGGGAGATGGTATTATCCACTCATGGTTAAACCGTATGTTACTGCCAGATACCGTTGGTACAGGTGGTGACTCACATACGCGTTTCCCAATTGGTATTTCATTCCCTGCGGGTTCAGGTTTAGTCGCATTTGCTGCGGCGACAGGGGTTATGCCACTGGATATGCCTGAGTCAGTATTGGTTCGCTTTAAAGGTGAAATGCAGCCGGGTATCACTTTACGTGACCTTGTTCATGCAATTCCGCTATATGCAATCAAAGACGGCCTATTGACCGTAGAGAAAAAAGGTAAGAAAAACATTTTCTCTGGCCGTATCTTAGAAATTGAAGGCTTACCTGAGCTGAAAGTCGAACAAGCGTTTGAATTAGCGGATGCGTCAGCAGAGCGTTCAGCGGCGGGTTGTACTATCAAATTAGATAAAGCGCCAATTATCGAATACCTGCAATCGAATATCGTTCTATTAAAGTGGATGATAGCCGAAGGTTATGGTGATCGTCGTACTATCGAACGCCGTATCAAAGGAATGGAAAGCTGGTTAGCGGATCCACAACTGCTGGAAGGTGATGCAGATGCGGAATACGCGGCAGTGATTGAAATCGACTTGAATGATATCAAAGAGCCAATTCTGTGTGCCCCAAATGACCCAGATGACGCACGTTTATTGTCTGATGTGCAAAACGAGAAAATTGATGAGGTCTTCATCGGTTCTTGTATGACAAACATTGGCCACTTCCGTGCAGCAGGTAAGTTATTGGATTCTCATAAAGGCCAATTACCAACACGTTTATGGGTTGCGCCGCCAACTAAGATGGACGCAGCGCAACTAACCGAAGAAGGTTACTACAGCGTGTTTGGTAAGAGTGGTGCGCGAATTGAAGTTCCAGGGTGTTCACTGTGTATGGGTAACCAAGCACGTGTAGCTGATGGGGCGACAGTCGTTTCCACTTCAACGCGTAACTTCCCTAACCGTTTAGGAACAGGTGCGAATGTTTACCTCGCATCAGCAGAACTGGCAGCGGTAGCTTCTCTGTTAGGTCGTTTACCAACGCCAGCAGAATATCTGCAGTTTATGGATAAGGTCGATGAAACAGCGGCGGATACATACCGTTACCTGAACTTTGACCAGTTATCACAATATACCGAAAAAGCGGATGGCGTGATTTTCCAAACAGCGGTGTAATAAGGTAATATTAATAACGGAGGCTCCTAATGTTAGGGGCCTTTTTTAATTGGGTGTATTTGCTAAATATATTCAGAAATTTCGATTAAATTTAAATCGACATCACGTAAGTAAATAGATCTAATTGCTCCAGTTGCACCAGTCCGATTCACCGGCCCTTCAATAATTTTTACACCTTGTTGTTCAATATGCATTTGCACGTCACACAGCGGTATATCACTAATAAAACATAAATCGAGTGCACCCGGTACAGGCAAGTGGGCTTTGGGTTCAAATTCTTTTCCATATTGGTGAATATTGATTTTTTGCTTCCCAAAACATAACGCATAACGCTGTTCACCAAAGGTAATAACTTCCATTTTTAACACCCGTTGGTAAAAGTCAATGCAGGCATCAATGTTAGTTGTGGTTAGCACTATATGGTCTAAGCGATCGATCATTAGAGCTCCTATTGTTTTAATTATGACTATTTTAATTATTTTCTTATTTAATATTAAGTGAATTACGTGGCTTATGTGTTGAAATCGGTGCTTTACTCAATTTTATTTTTTCTGTTGGTAATACCTCTCAACAAAGCGGTTTGACTCGCGTTATACTAGGTTCAATAACGCAAGAGTAGAGGGACTGCATATGGACTACCAATTTTTCCAAGATATCACCGGAGCTATCTCCGCTAAATTCTCGATGGATCATGAGGCTATTGGATATTGGCTTAATGAAGAGGTTAAAAATAACCTTAGTCTGTTAGATGCTATTGAAGAAAACTATGAAAAAATCAAAGGAAGTGAAAAACAATGGGAGCTTATTGGCCACGAATATACATTGTTGCTTGATGATGAAGAAGTGATGATCCGCGCCAACCAATTATCATTTGAAACTGAAGGGTTGGAAGAAGGAATGAGTTATTATGATAATGAAAGTGTTGCATTTTGCGGCACTGATGACTTCTTATTAATGCTAAAAGATTATCGAATTTTTGTTATAGAAAATAGATAAAATAATTTTATTTAGTGATTTGTTTTGTGTTTTAATGAATCATCGCTATTATTTGCAATGTACGGCCAGCCATTAAACGTTTCGTTAAAGATTTATTGGTTGGGGTTAATATTGATAATTGGATCCTAAAGGGCATATATATATGAATACTGATGATGTTACAGGCGCGTTGAATGATGCAACGAATTGGTTTGTGGCGAACCAAGATCTGTTAGTTCAGTATGCTGTGAATATCGTGTCTGCTATCGTTATCTTGATTGTCGGGATGATGATTGCAAAATGGGTCGGGCGTGGTTTACATCGCGTGATGACCATGAAAGGCATTGATTCAACAGTGAGTGACTTTTTATCAGCGATAGCGCGCTATACCATTGTTGCATTCACCTTAATTGCTGTATTAGGGAAAGTTGGCGTACAAACAGCCTCTGTGATTGCGGTAATGGGGGCGGCCGGTTTAGCTGTTGGCTTAGCATTACAAAACTCGCTGGGTAACTTTGCCGCAGGTGTGTTGCTGGTGGTATTTAGGCCACTAAAAGCGGGGGAGTATGTCTCAATCGGTGCTGTTGAAGGTACAGTGCAAAATGTACAAATATTTTCAACTACGCTAAGAACCGCAGATGACCGTATTATTGTTATTCCTAATGGAAAGATCATTGCCGATAACATTATTAATACCAGTCGTGAGCCTAACCGTCGTCAAGATATTATTGTAGGTGTTGCTTACGATTCTGATATTGATGTGGTGAAAAAAGTATTAGGTGATATCGTCGCCGCAGATAGCCGTATTCAGCATGCTAAAGGCGTTACTATCCGTTTACATGATATGGCACCATCGTCATTAAATTATTTAGTGCGTTTTTGGACCACCAATGGTGATGCATGGCCTGTGTATTGGGACTTGCTAGAAGAGTTTAAGCGAGCATTGGATAAACATAATATTGGTATCCCATTCCCACAAATGGATGTTCATGTTCATAAACAAAATGCGCCTATCAAGCAAGATTCTGCCGAGTAATATTTAGAAAGTCATATTCAGCAGTTTCACTGAAAATAAGAGCCTGTCTTCGATAGGCTCTTATTCATTTCTCACTCCTATATTTTTCTTACCGATCCGTTTTTAGTTATAAGTGATACTTATGACCTATTAGACTTAATCATTTCCACTAATAATTTTTTCTCGTTAATATCCATGCATATTAATTGAATAAAAAGTTGGGATTAATGCATGTTTTCGATCTATTTACAGGGTGCACTGTTGGGTGCAGCGATGATATTACCTTTAGGGCCGCAGAATGCTTTTGTCTTACAACAAGGAAGCCGGAAGCAGTTTCATTTAATGAGTGCATTATTATGCGCTTTAAGTGATACCGTTTTAATTATCGCAGGTGTTTTTGGTGGGAGCGCTTTATTAAGCCAGTCTGAAATATTAATGCAATTGATTACATGGGCAGGCGTAGTATTTCTTCTATGGTATGGCTATGGTGCGTTTCGGACAGCACTCAGCCCTGATGAGGTCATACTTCAAACAGAAAGCCGTGCTATCACAAGATGGAAAGTGATTGTCACATTATTTGCCGTCACTTGGCTGAATCCTCATGTTTATTTAGACACCTTCGTTGTATTAGGTAGTGTGGGAGGCCAATTAGAAAGCCAGCTGAGACCTTGGTTTACGGCTGGAGCATTAACGGCTTCTTTTGTGTGGTTTTTTGCGTTAGCGATACTTGCAGCTTGGTTTTCACCCGTGTTAAATAAACCGCGTTCACAGCGCATTATTAACATTTTTGTCGGTAGCGTGATGTGGTTTATTGCATTTCAACTCGCTATACAGGGGCTTAAAGGACTAGGTTTGCTTTCTCAATAACAATATATCTTCAACAGACAAGCAATAACGTTTAATTTCTCATTATTCTGACTGTACTTTTTGTTTCATGTGTTACTGTTAAATTGAGCTCAGGGATAGTTTATTACCAATTATCCCTTTTTTAGCGATAAATAATTGCCTTGGGAGGTTCTGTGAAATTAAAATCTTTAGTTTTAGCTGCGATGGTAGCAGGTGCTGCGGTTCCTACCATGTCATTGGCTGACCCGTTGCCTAATGGTCCACATATTACCACCTCGGGTAATGCAATAGTGAAAGCGACACCTGATATGGCGACGCTGAATATTCAGGTGGAAGTGACTGCTAAAGATGCGGCGGCTGCGAAAGCCGGGGTCGATAAGCGAGTTGCGGAGTATTTTGAGTTTCTTAAGAAAAATGGTATTGAAAAAGAAGATATTAATGCAGCAAATGTGCGAACTCAGCCTAAATATGATTACAGTAGTGTGAAACAAAAATCAACCATCGAAGGCTACACGGCAACACGTTCTGTTGAAGTGAAAGTGAAGAAATTAGACCAACTTAATGTCTTGTTAGATGGTGCTTTAGCCGCAGGTCTCAATGAAATCAACTCAGTACAGTTTGGTGTGGCTAATCCGCAACAGTATCGTGATGAAGCACGGTCTCAAGCGATTAAAAATGCGACAGAACAAGCTAATCTCTTAGCGAAAGGCTTTAATGTTCAGTTAGGCCCAGTGTATAGCATTAACTATAATGCGCCAGCTGCGGTGCCATATCCAATGGCAACAAGAAATTATGGTGGGGCGATGAAAGCCTCTGTTGCTCAAGACCTCAAGATTGATGAGACTTATGAACAACAGAGTATTGATTTTAATGACCAAGTTGATGTGGTATTTGAATTAAAACGCTAGTTTTTTGCGGGTTCATCTTCTTGTTTTAACATCTGGCGCCCAGTTTTTAATAGGGCGTCAGTCACTTTTTTCATCGTACGGCTTTCAGGTGCGAAGCGGTGCCAATAAAGCATGCGTCGCTGACATAGCCCTGGCGTTAAATCAACCAACTCACCATTCGCTAATTCACTTGCTATCTGCAAATGTGGGATCATACAGCAGGTAGAGCCCTGTTTCGCTAACTGTACAAAGGCCTCTGAGGAGTTCACGATATGGCATGGAACACTGCCGGGCGACAACCCAAAGTTTTGTTGCACAAACGCTTGGTGCATATCGTCTAAATGGTCGAAAGCAACCGCAGGCGCTTTTAATAACGAAGAGCGAGTCACCCCATCGGGGAAATATTTCGCTGCAAAGCCAGGTGATGCGACAAAAATATAGTCCAGCGCGCCAAGTTTATCGACCAAGCAACCCGGTAAGGCTTGGGGTTGAATACTGATAGCGCCTACCACTTCACCACGTCTTAAACGTTCTTGAGTTCGAGTTTCATCTTCTACCTGAATATTTAGCCGAATAGGGCTGTTGCCTAATACAGGGTTTAGGGCTGGAAGAAACCAAGTTGCCAAGCTGTCGGCGTTGACGGCAAGTGAGAGCAATAAAGGGGTGGAGCCACTATTTTCATCACCTAACCATTGTTCTTCTAATAATTCGACTTGATGAAGCAATGCTAGCAGTTTTTGCCCTTGTTCAGTTGGGTGTGGCGGAACGGTACGCACAAGTAGTGGCTGCCCAAATAGGTTTTCTAACTGCTTTATACGTTGTGACACAGCAGATTGCGTGATGCAGAGCTTTTGAGCTGCGCGCTCAAAGCCGCGTTCACGGATAACGGCATCCAGTGCTTGTAATGCGCGATAGTCAGGGCGCTTCATCAAAAAGATCTCCTTGTTGTTATTCTACCAAGCACTATGCCATATTTTTACAAATAACACTTAAAAATATTATTGTTGTGGCCTAAATCCCAAGAACCGTGACATAAATACAGCGAACAAAGCTGCAACTTATTGGGTGTCCGGTATATACTAGTTATTAATAACCTTAATCACGACTCAATTAAATCTTAAAAGGCATGAGCATGACTCAGGACGAATTAAAAAAAGCGGTAGGTTGGGCAGCACTTGATTACGTAAAACCGGGCACTATTGTTGGTGTTGGAACGGGCTCGACAGCTTCACACTTCATTGATGCATTAGCAACAATGAAAAGTCAAATAGAAGGTGCGGTATCAAGTTCAGAAGCATCAACTCAAAAATTAAAATCATTGGGTATTACGGTATTTGATTGCAATGAAGTGGATTCCTTAGATGTTTATGTTGATGGCGCTGATGAAGTTGACCACCACATGAATATGATCAAAGGCGGTGGTGCGGCTTTAACACGTGAAAAAATTGTTTCTGCAATTGCAAAAACCTTTGTTTGTATCGTTGACGAATCTAAGTTAGTTGATGTGTTAGGTAAATTCCCTCTGCCTGTTGAAGTGATCCCAATGGCGCGTAGCTATGTGGCACGTGAATTGGTTAAACTGGGTGGCACGCCAGAGTACCGTCAAAATGTGATTACAGATAACGGTAATGTGATTTTAGATGTCCATAATTTAAATATTATTGACCCAGTGGCATTAGAAAATACCATTAATGGGATTGCAGGTGTTGTGACCGTTGGGTTATTCGCGAATCGTGGTGCAGACGTCGTCTTGATGGGAACTGCAAACGAAGGCGTTAAAACCATCAAGTTATAATCTATATCGTATTCAATTTTTTAATAAGCCAGTGGAGTTATACCCACTGGTTTTTTTGTCTTACTGGTATTTTGTCATTAGTTTATGATTTGATAGAAGCTAAATTAATTAACCAGTTTTATTAATATCACCAATTTGAAATTTATTTTATTTTTTTTAATATCTAGCTATTTTGGTGATATATCTCACACAAATAGGCATTGTGCAGGAAAAATCCTTATTTTGTGTTATCACCCCTGATTTTCTACCATTTAACTTCTTTTTCTTCGCGCTTTTTAGCATCCATTAAGCAAACGGTTGTATTGCTACTGCGCTATTTTTTGCTATGTTGGTATACGCTTCATAGCTCAAGGTAGATGGATGTCATCTCTCTTGAGCTATGTTAGGCAAACACATATGTTCATCTGTTATAAATCTTAAGTACGTTCACGATAGGGTAGGGAAATGGTTAAGGTATCTTTGCAAAAAGACAAAATTAAATTTTTACTGCTAGAAGGTGTGCACCAAAGTGCGGTTGATAACTTAAAAGCTGCGGGCTACACCAATATTGAATATCACAAAAGTGCGTTATCCGACGAAGAATTAAAAGAAGCGATTAAAGATGCACGTTTTGTAGGTATCCGTTCCCGTACTCATCTTACTGAAGAAATTTTTGCAGCAGCAGAAAAACTTGTTGCAGTGGGTTGCTTTTGTATCGGCACCAACCAAGTTGATTTAGATGCTGCGGCAAAACGCGGTATCCCTGTATTTAACGCACCATTTTCGAATACACGTTCCGTTGCAGAAATGGTATTAGGCCAATTATTACTTTTACTGCGTCGTATTCCTGAAGCGAATATGCAAGCCCACCGTTGTATTTGGGAAAAACAAGCGAAAGGCTGTTTTGAAGCACGCGGTAAGCGTCTTGGTATTGTTGGATATGGCCACATTGGTACTCAGTTAGGGATCTTAGCTGAGGGTATCGGTATGAATGTTTTCTTCTATGATATTGAAAACAAACTACCATTAGGTAATGCAACTCAAGTTCGTTCTTTAACTGAACTTCTGAATATGAGCGATGTGGTTAGCTTACATGTCCCTGAGACCCCAAGTACGAAGAATATGTTTGCTAAAGAACAATTCGACCGTATGAAGCCTGGTTCTATTTTCATTAACGCATCACGTGGAACAGTTGTGGATATTCCTTCACTGGCAGCCGCGTTGGAAAGCAAGCATTTATCAGGTGCTGCGGTGGACGTATTCCCAAGTGAGCCAGCTGCAAATAATGACCCTAATGACCCATTTATCTCTGAATTAATTAAGTTCGATAATGTGATTTTAACGCCGCACATTGGGGGCTCTACAGAAGAAGCTCAAGAAAATATTGGGTTAGAAGTGGCTAGTAAGTTGGCGAAATACTCAGATAATGGTTCAACACTATCTGCGGTTAACTTCCCCGAAGTTTCCCTGCCTGTCCATACTGAAGATACCAACCGTTTCTTGCATATTCATGAAAACCGTCCAGGTATTTTGAACAGCATCAACCAAGTATTTACTGAAAATAACATTAACGTTGTTGGCCAGTATTTACGTACATCAGGGAACGTAGGTTATGTGGTTATTGATGTATTAATGCAAACGCCAAACCAAACAGATGAAGCACTCCAGAAATTAAAAGATTTGCCTGGAACCATTCGTGCGCGTTTACTGTTCTAAGTTACGCTAAAAATTGTGTGAAATAATGGCGCGGGTGTTTATGACCAGCGCCATATTTTTTGCGGCGTAATAATTTCGGGTAAAGGAACATCCCAGTGTGCGATGGGGAGTTTTTCTACTTGCTGGCAATTATGGGCAAGGCCAATTGGATAAAAACCGGTTTTTTGCCAATTTGCTAGAGTCCTATCATAGAACCCACCTCCCATACCTAACCGTTGCCCTTGAATATCAAATGCCACTAATGGGATAAGCATGATATCCAGTTTCTCAAGTGGTAGCACATCTCTAACATCAAGCGGTGGTTCATCAATATTAAATCGGTTTTTAACGAGTTGACTATCGGGGCGATAGTGAAGAAATAATAAATGGTGACGACTAAAAGGATGTAAAACAGGGAGATAGACTTGTTTGCCTTCAGCCCAGAGAGCCTGAATAAGCGGTTTAGTATCAATTTCGCCATCAAAAGAAAGAAACAAAGCAATCGTGTTGGCTTGTGCTATTTTCGGGTGGTTTAATGCATTATGCATGAGTTGTTCCGCAGCGTCATATTGCTGCTGAGCGCTTAATTGACGACGTGCTTGGCGGATTGTTTGACGTACCTGCTGGCGTTGGGTCGAAAGGGAGTCTTGCATGTGATAACCTGTTATATATGCGATAAAAAACAGTTAACCAAGAAAGTAAATTACTTAAAGTATATCGCAAGATGAAAGGTTATGTAGAAAACAAATGAAAAATAAGCAGGAACTTAATTGAGGGTCTCCAAGATGCCGTTGTAGGCTGTAACCCTTGAACCCTTGGTTCAAGGTGAACGCAGTTTAGCAACCTTTAGGCTTCCTGAGCGAATCAGGCATGCTCACCAGCGCCATAACCACATTCTATTTAGTTGAAATATCGGCTCAGGGGACTCGCCCACTCACGCGCATCTCAGAGAAATTTGGTTTGAGAACTTATCGTTACTCAGTGATTTCATTGTACGAAACTAGATTTAAAATGCAACCTTAATTTTGTATATTTTTTTCTACTAGTGTCTGATTAATAAGCAGATTTACTCTAAGGGCAATACCTGCCTCTCAGTAATTTTCACCTGATCGTGCAACGCTTGTTCGATTGTGTGCTGCAACATTTTTATTTTCTCTTCCATATTATAAGCATAATCACGTGTTTTTGTCTTTTCTTGTGCTAATTCGTGACAGACGTTCAATGCTACGATAAAAATAAGTTGTTCCATATTGGTCACACCGCTTCTATCTTTCAGATTTTGCAAGCGTTGTTCTAATTCTTTAGCCGACTCAAGAAGGGCTTCTTTTTGTTCTGATGGGCAGTTAACTCGCATTGAACGCCCGAAAATCTGGATGTCGACAGGTTGTGCGGACATGATACCTCCATACTGAATAATACTCGCCATAAATACATCATATTTGGCGCAATTAATAGATAAGACAAAAGCATACTGGTCTAGCGGCTATCCTTGATGGTAGCATATCACGAATCATAAGCTAACATGACGAATTCAGATGTCTATACAAAAATCTTTACCAAACTATGAATCACTGGACAAACTACTGCAACAGCACTCAATCGCACTTACTGCCGCGGAGATCCATGGTCTAATAACCGGGTTGATCTGTGGTGGGGGACGTGACCAAAGCTGGCAAACGTTAGTCCATGACCTTGCTAACGATGGTTTAGCTTTTCCACAAACCGTTTCACAGCCACTGCGAGAACTTTTTGATACCACGTTTGAAGCACTTGATGATAGCGAGTTTGCATTTACTATGCTATTTCCTGACGAAGACGCTTCTGTTTTTGACCATGCTGATGCGCTAGCTGGCTGGGTAAATCACTTTTTATTAGGTGTTGGTGTTACACAACCGAAACTGGCTGATAAAAAAGAGATAAGCGAGGTTATCACAGATTTACGCAATATTGGTATGCTTGGTTATGATGAAGACGAAGACCAAGAAGAACTCGAGCAAGCGTTAGAAGAAGTGGTGGAGTATGTCAGGGTGGCGGTGCAATTATGTTACATTGCATTGATTGAGCCAACTAAAGGCCAAGGCCCAACCGCAGTGGAAAATGATAAGCCAGTTCTTCATTAGTTTCTTTTAACGTGTAACGTGAGTTTTCAAAGCCACTTAACTTTATCGGACGATATTATATTATTGATAAAATTAAGTGCTTGAAAACGGGGTGTATCCAGTTTTAAGTCATTTCGCCAGTGTATGTTGCTATGTGATTGGTTAAACACAAGCAATATATTCAGCAATCTAATTATTCTGATAATAAGGCAAAAACGGTATGAATAAACAGGAATTTATTTCTCGTCGCAATGCATTATTGGCTCAAATGCAACCAGGCAGTGCAGCAATTATTTTCTCAGCGCCTCCTGCGCAGCGTAATGCGGATTGCGAATACCCGTACCGTCAACACAGTGATTTCCTTTATTTGACGGGGTTTAGCGAACCTGAAGCCGTATTAGTGTTGATTAAGAGCGATGAAAAACATAGCCATTCTGTTCTTTTTAACCGTGTTCGTGATTTAACTGCTGAAATTTGGTTTGGTCGCCGCCTTGGCCAAGACGCCGCACCTGAAAAGTTAGGTATCGACAAAGCGTTACCTTTCAATGAAATAGAAGAACAACTTTATCAATTACTGAACGGCCTCGATGTGGTTTATCATGCACAGGGGGAGTTTGCCTATGCCGATAAATTAGTATTTGATGCCTTAGATATTTTACGTAAAGGCAGCCGCCGTCACTTACGAGCGCCACAAACATTGGTAGATTGGCGGCCGATTGTCCATGAAATGCGCTTATTTAAGTCAGAAGAAGAAATTAATACTCTGCGTATGGCTGGGCGAATTTCTGCTCTCGCACACGTTAGAGCCATGGAAACTTGCCGACCTAATATGTATGAATACCAACTTTGTGGTGAGTTAGAACATGAGTTTACTCGCCATGGTGCACGTTTCCCTTCGTACAATTCCATTGTGGGTAGTGGTGAAAATGCCTGTATTTTGCATTACACCGAAAATGAGAGCCTAATGAAGGATGGCGAATTAGTCTTGATTGATGCGGGGGCAGAATTTGAAGGCTATGCAGGGGATATCACGCGTACTTTCCCAGTAAATGGCAAATTTAGCCAAGCGCAACGTGAAATTTACGATATCGTCCTTAAAGCGTTAAATACCGCGTTAGAGCTATACCGCCCGGGAACCAGTATTCATGAGGTGACTCGTGAAATTGTTCGTATCAAAACAGAAGGTCTCGTCGCACTTGGAATTTTACAAGGCGATGTGGATCAATTGATCGAAAACAAAGCATATCAGCCATTCTTTATGCATGGTTTAAGTCATTGGTTAGGGTTAGATGTACATGATGTAGGTTTTTATGGCACAGACCGCGACCGTACACTTGAAGTGGGGATGGTATTAACTGTTGAGCCTGGTTTATATATTGCTCCAGATGCCGATGTGCCACCACAATATCGCGGAATTGGTGTACGTATCGAAGATGATATTGTTATCACCGAAAACGGAAATGAAAACTTAACAGATTTAGTCGTGAAAGACCCTGATGAAATTGAAGCCCTAATGGCGGCAGCAACGCACAATTTAGGGTAGCTGTCAGTCATCATAGAAAGGTAATAAACAACGCATGAATGTGATCATCGTGGGGGGCGGTATGGCGGGTGCAACATTAGCACTGGCGATATCATCCCTTAGCCAAGGAAAATTATCGGTTTCATTAATCGAGGCAGCTTTGCCTGATGGCAAACATCCGGGATTCGACGCACGTGCGATTGCGCTAGCCCACGGTACTTGCCAGTCGTTAGCAAAAATAGGCATTTGGCCTGCTTTAGCGGATTGTGTGACCCCCATTAATCATGTTCATGTGTCTGATAGAGGCCATGCTGGTTTTGTGAATATCGCAGCCGATGATTATCATATCGATGCTCTAGGCAATGTTATTGAACTGCACGAAGCTGGTGCCCGCCTATTTTCATTGTTACGTAAAGCCCCCGGTGTAACCCTTTATTGCCCTGCAAAAGTAGAAAATGTTTATCGTGAACAAGAGATTGTGACGGTCACCTTGGATAATGGAGATAAGGTGACAGGGGAATTACTGATTGCTGCGGATGGCAGCCATTCCGCGATTGGTAAAGCCTGCCATATGCAATGGCAACAGGACGATTATGGGCAAGTGGCTATTATCGCGAATGTGAAAACCGCCATAGACCCACAAGGCCAAGCCTTTGAACGCTTTACGGAATTTGGCCCATTAGCCTTGTTGCCAATGTCACAAGGCCGTAGTTCATTGGTTTGGTGTCATCAGCAAGAACAAGCTGACACAATCAGGTCTTGGGATGATGAGACATTCAAGGATAAATTACAGCAAGCATTCGGCTGGCGGCTAGGCGAAATCGTCATGGCCGGTAAGCGTCATTGTTATCCATTGGTATTACGTAAGGCGCTTAACCCTGTTAGTCATCGAGTCGTGTTAGTGGGGAACGCTGCTCAGACCCTGCATCCTATTGCGGGGCAAGGCTTTAATTTAGGTATCCGTGATGTGATGCAACTGGCTCACATTGTGGTAGATGCAAACGCGAAAGGGCAAGACATTGGCCGTTATTCATTACTCAGCCAATACCAGCAAGCCAGAGCGTTAGATAGAGACAAAACGGTTACGATAACCGACGGTTTGGTTCGTTTATTTGCGAATCGCTGTTTACCGCTTATTGTCGGGCGTAACTTAGGTTTAATGGCAATGGAAATGTTACCGCCAGCTCGTGATGTTTTGGCTCGCCAAACATTGGGTTGGGTTGCACACCAATAACCACGAAATAAAGAGGAATAAAAAATATGCAATCATTTGATGTGGTTATCGCCGGTGGTGGTATGGTTGGGTTGGCAGTCGCTTGTGGGCTTGAAGGGAGCGGGCTCCGTGTTGCGGTAATTGAGACTCATCCACCCAAGGTACCATTTAGTGTAGCAGAGCCGCATGCATTAAGGGTATCTGCTATTAATGCGGCAAGTGAAAAGTTACTGACCCACTTAGGTGTATGGTCAACTATTAAAGGAATGCGAGCTTCTGCATATAATGGCATGGAAGTTTGGGATAACGATAGCTTTGGGCGTATTACTTTTACCGCTCAAGAACGTAACCTGACGCATTTAGGGCATATTGTTGAGAATAATGTCGTACGTGATGCACTATGGCAAAAGGCGTCGCAGCTTCGCGATGTGACATTATTAGCACCCGCAACGATTAAAAAAGTAGTGTGGGGAGAAAATGATGTTTTTATTACGTTAGATGATGAAAACATGTTAACAGCACGGTTAATCGTGGGGGCTGACGGGGCAAACTCGTGGTTGCGTAGTCATGCGGATATCCCATTAACCTTTTGGGATTATGAACATACCGCGTTAGTTGCTACGGTCCGAACTGAAAAACCTCACGAAGGTGTTGCTCGCCAAGCTTTTGATGGTAAAGGTATTTTGGCGTTTTTACCATTAAGTGACCCGCATCTTTGCTCGATTGTCTGGTCTCAGCCTGCCACTGAGGCAGCAAGGCGCCAGTCTTTAGAACCTACTGATTTTAATAAAGAATTGGCAGTTGCATTTGATATTCGTCTTGGTCTTTGCCAAGTGGAAAGTGATCGATTAACTATTCCATTAACTGGACGCTATGCAAGGCAATTTGCGGCGCAACATTTAGCGTTGTTAGGGGATGCGGCTCATACCATCCATCCATTAGCGGGCCAAGGGGTTAACCTTGGTTTTATGGATGTCGCTATGCTGATTGGTGAAATTAAACGTTTGCACCGTGAAGGCAAAGACTTTGGTCAATATTTATACTTGCGTGACTATGAGCGTAGCCGTAAGCACAGTGCAGCGTTGATGTTAGCTGGTATGCAAGGCTTCCGTGAGTTATTCGATGGTAATAACCCTGCGAAGAAGTTGCTGCGTGATATTGGGTTAGTGTTAGCGGATAGCTTACCGGGGGTTAAACCTCAATTATTGAACCATGCGATGGGGCTGTTTGATATGCCTAAGTGGCTGGAACAGTTACAAGTCGAAGACACTCTCTAAATCCCTTTCTGCAAAGGCACAATCTTATAAATTGTGCCTGAGGTTGTTGACAAAGTGGGATAAAAGCGTGGTTTTTCCCACTTTGTGTTATCAGCCGAAAATCAATAAATTGATTTTCCTAGTTTATTTTCAAAACCTATTCGACTTGCCGCCAAACATAATATGTTTGTCAGCAGTCTGAGGCACAATCTTATAAATTGTGCCTTTTTCTTTTTTAATTTCAATATACAAAGTGTCATCACTGGTTTCTGTATACGAAATAACCCTGCCGATCTTGTTTTAGTATGAATAGCAGACTTTTCTCTTTTTATCATGACTGAAAAAAACTAATTACATTCATTTTTCGCATTAGTTTTATTTATATTGGTGTGATGAGTTTTATTGGCGAAGCTATCATTTAAATTCTTTAATTGATGATATTTTGAGCTTCCAGACGCTAAATGTAAGGGTTTTGAGTGATCATTCTCAATTATTTAACAAAAAGCACTGGCAAAATCAGAGCGCAATCAGTAATACAGATGGATAGTCGCCCTATTTTTTTTTATAGAATAGAACTGCAAACAGTGGTAGGTTTTTTAAAAGTTATCGTTTGCGTCGGGTTAAAATTATCTCGCGACTTTGTTGCAGATGGATAATTTTCACTACGCAATCACCCTGTCATATTAATTAATAATGTAAAGAGGGTATTCATGGTAAAGCAAACAACGCTATATGATGAACATATAGCCTGCGGTGCAAAAATGGTCGATTTTCATGGTTGGATGATGCCGTTGCATTATGGTTCGCAGATCAATGAACATAATTTTGTCAGAACCGAAGCAGGGATGTTTGATGTTTCCCATATGACTATTGTCGATTTACACGGGGAAGGCTGTCGCGATTTTCTCCGTTATCTTCTCGCCAACGATATCAATAAACTTACAGAGCAAGGCAAAGCTTTATATACAGGTATGCTGAATGCTTCTGGTGGTGTTATTGATGACCTGATTGTGTATTACCTCGCTGATGACTTTTATCGTCTCGTCGTCAACTCAGCAACACGCGATAAAGACCTCGCTTGGATTGAACAACATGCTAAAGGTTATGCAGTTGAAATTCGTGTTCGCGATGACTTAGCGTTATTAGCTGTCCAAGGGCCGCAAGCACCAGAAAAGGTTCATTCATTACTGAGTTCGGAACAAAATAGCGCCATTGAAGGAATGAAACCATTTTATGGTATTCAAACTGGAGATTTGTTCATCGCAACCACGGGCTATACCGGCGAAAAAGGTTATGAAATTGCTATGCCTAAAGAGCAGGTCGTTGAATTTTGGCATAAACTGCTTAAGGCAGGGGTACACCCAGCGGGCTTAGGGGCGCGGGATACTTTGCGCCTTGAAGCCGGTATGAACCTATATGGGCAAGATATGGATGAAACGATTTCACCATTAGCCGCGAATATGGGATGGACGATCGCTTGGAAACCAGAAGATCGCCAATTTATTGGCCGTGAAGCATTGGAAAAGTTACGCGAACAAGGTACTGAAAAACTTGTCGGTATTGTGATGCGTGAAAAAGGTATACTGCGTGCAGGGCAAGTTGTCCGCTTTACTGATGAACTGGGGAAACTACAAGAAGGGGTAATAACCAGTGGCTCTTTCTCGCCAACCCTTGGCTTCAGTATTGCGTTAGCGCGTGTCCCGAACGGAATTCAAGACAAAGCAATTGTTGAAATCAGACAAAGAGAAATGCCAGTTGAAGTTGTTAAACCGGGCTTTGTCCGTGAAGGTAACTGCTTAGTGTAATTTGGGCGAATCTGATTAATAAATTTAAAAATTGAGAGGCTAATGATGAGCAATACACCTAAAGAATTAATGTACACCCGTGAACATGAGTGGCTGCGCGATGAAGGTAATGGTGAATTTACAGTTGGTATCACCGAACATGCGCAAGAAACGCTGGGTGACATGGTGTTTGTTGATTTACCCGAAGTGGGGACGGCGGTAAGTGCAGGTGATGACGTTGCAGTCGTCGAATCAGTTAAAGCAGCATCTGATATTTACGCACCACTGAGTGGCGAAATTGTGGCGGTTAATAGTGAGTTGAATGACGCGCCAGAACTCGTAAATGAACAGCCGTATCAAGAAGGTTGGATTTTCCGCATTAAAGCATCGGATACCGCAGAGCTGGCGGATTTGATTGATGCGGCGGGGTATACTTCTATGATTGAAGCCGAAGAATAGTTTATTCGTCATATTTTGTGTTGTGGCGGTGTTGGCTTCGCTCACTCGCCCTAGTCACATACTTATGTATGCTCCTAGGATCTCATTTGCTTGCCGCCTAGCCACAACGCAAACTATTTAGAATAAACACTTTTGGTTGCTGTGGCGGGTGTTGGCTTCGCTCACTCGCCCTAGTCACATACTGGTGTATGCTCCTAGGGGCTCATTCGTTTGCCGCCTAGCCACAAGATGAACTATTTATAGGATTGATAAAATCTAATTAGTTAGAAACAAGAAACAACCGCAATATCATTGATTTTAAGCGTTATCTCGCAAGTTCCGTAATAACCGCCCTACAACTTATGCATAGCAGACAAAGGATGGGAACACAGATATGTCGATGTCACTGAGTCAATTAGAAAATCGTTCAGAATTCATTTCGCGCCACATTGGTTCATCAGAACAACAATTAAAAACCATGTTAGACACCGTGGGTGCAACGTCATTAGATGCCTTGATGGGCAAAATTGTCCCCAAAGCCATTTTGCTTGCAGAACCGCCAAGAGTGGGGGGGGGAGCAACTGAACAAGAAGCTTTAGCGGAATTAAAAGCAATAGCGTCACTCAATAAACGCTACAAAAGTTATATTGGTATGGGCTATGCCCCTGCTGTGCTTCCGCCAGTTATCTTGCGTAATTTATTAGAAAACCCGGGTTGGTATACCGCTTATACGCCATATCAACCGGAGGTGTCACAAGGCCGTTTAGAATCATTACTGAATTTTCAACAGTTAACTATCGACCTTACGGGGTTAGACCTCGCTTCTGCATCGTTATTGGACGAAGCCACCGCTGCGGCAGAAGCTATGGCGATGGCAAAACGGATCAGCAAACTGAAAGATGCAGATCGTTTCTTTGTGGCGGATGATGTTCATCCGCAAACTCTGGATGTTGTTCGCACACGTGCGGGGACTTTTGGTTTTGAAGTGATTGTGGATAGCGCAGAGAAAGCACTGGAACACGAAGGTATTTTTGGTGTGTTACTTCAACAGGTTGGCACGACAGGTAATGTCCATGACTACAGTTCGCTATTTGCCCAATTAAAAGAGCGTAAAATTGTCAGTTGCGTTGCAGCAGATATGATGGCGCTAGTATTGCTCACTGCACCGGGTAAGCAAGGGGCGGATATTGTCTTCGGTTCAGCGCAGCGTTTTGGCGTCCCGATGGGGTATGGTGGGCCACATGCGGCCTTCTTTGCTTGTCGTGACGAATTTAAACGGGCAATGCCGGGACGTATTATCGGTGTGTCACGGGATGCAGCAGGTAATACCGCACTGCGTATGGCGATGCAAACCCGTGAACAACATATTCGCCGTGAAAAAGCGAACTCGAATATTTGTACATCCCAAGTGCTGTTAGCCAATATCGCAGCCATGTATGCGGTTTATCATGGGTCAAAAGGGCTGAAAATAATTGCAGAGCGTATTCATCGCTTCAGCACTATTTTTGCCAAGGCATTAGCAGACGCAGGTTTTACATCACGCCATAAAACTTGGTTTGATACGTTATGTATTGAAGTCGCTGACAAAACAGCGGTGCTAGCTCGTGCTGAAAAAGCCAAAGTGAATTTACGTACTGATATTCGTGGTGCAGTTGGCGTGACTTTTAGTGAAATCACGACTCGCCAAGATTTAAATGAATTGTTTGCGGTGATCACAGGTGTTGAAACTAAGTTAGATTTTGAAAAACTAGACCAATCTGTTTCAGCGACAGAGCAAGCGATCCCAAGCTCTATGTTACGTGATGATGAAATTTTAGCTCATCCAAATTTTCATCGTTACCATAGTGAAACCGAAATGATGCGCTATATGCATAGTTTAGAGCGTAAAGATTTAGCCTTAAACCAAGCTATGATCCCTCTGGGTTCTTGTACGATGAAGCTTAATGCGGCTGCGGAAATGATCCCAATTACTTGGCCTGAATTTGGCGAGCTACACCCATTCTGCCCACCTGAGCAGGCTCAAGGTTATCACCAAATGATAGAGCAACTTTCCCATTGGTTAGTGCAATTGACTGGTTATGATGCAGTTTGTATGCAACCTAACTCAGGGGCTCAAGGTGAATATGCCGGTTTATTGGCTATTCGTCGCTATCATGAGAGTCGCAATGAAGGGGAGCGAAATATTTGTTTGATCCCGGCTTCTGCTCACGGTACCAATCCTGCCTCTGCGCATATGGCAGGTATGGAAGTGGTGGTAGTGCGTTGTGATGATGAAGGTAATATCGATTTAACGGATTTACGTGAAAAAGCTCAGCAACATAGCGAAGCTCTTTCTTGTGTGATGGTAACTTACCCATCAACCCACGGGGTATATGAAGAAAGTATTCGTGAAGTGTGTGAAATTATTCACCAATATGGTGGTCAAGTATATCTTGATGGTGCAAATATGAATGCTCAAGTTGGGTTAACAACACCGGGCTTTATTGGTGCGGATGTTTCTCACCTGAATTTGCATAAAACATTCTGTATCCCTCACGGCGGTGGCGGACCAGGTATGGGGCCTATCGGTGTGAAAAAACACTTGGCACCGTTCGTACCGGGGCATTCTGTGGTTGAGCAAGAAATGTTAACTGACCAAGGGGCGGTATCTGCAGCCCCATTTGGCAGTGCATCAATTTTGCCAATTAGCTGGATGTATATTCGGATGATGGGCTCTTATGGTCTACGTAAAGCTAGCCAAGTTGCTATTTTAAATGCGAATTATATTGCCAAGCGTCTTTCTGGCCGTTATGACATTTTATATACAGGGCAAGAAGGCTATGTTGCCCATGAATGTATTGTCGATTTACGCCCAATTAAAAGAGATACGGGTATCAGTGAGCTCGATATTGCTAAGCGCTTAATTGATTATGGTTTTCATGCGCCAACCATGTCTTTCCCTGTAGCAGGGACATTAATGATTGAACCGACAGAGTCTGAAAGCATAACTGAAATTGATCGGTTTATTGACGCCATGTTAGCGATACGCGATGAAATTGACCAAGTCGTGAAAGGGCAGTGGACACTAGAAGATAACCCTCTCGTGAATTCGCCTCATGTGCAAACGGAGCTAGCCGGGGAGTGGCCTCATAGTTATAGCCGTGAACTCGCAGCATTCCCAACAGCACAAACGAAAGCGAATAAATACTGGCCAGCAGTAAAACGGCTTGATGATGTGTATGGGGATCGTCATTTACACTGCTCATGTGTGCCGATTGAAGATTATATGTAGGAATATATCGCACACTTCTATTATATAATGTGAATTAAATACTCTTTAGGCTTGATTTCGGTGAGTTACTGAATTCAAGCCTTTATTTATTTAGGATTTATTTAACCTAAATATTGTGAGATACCCGTATAATTTTTACCTTGGTGTAGCTTTTCCACAGCACCTGTTTCTATAATGACTCGGTAAACCCCTCCATTAAGGTCAGCCACATACATCAGTTGTGCAGGCTTATCATATGTGAGTCCAATAGCCTCTTTAAAACCACGGCTTATCACCTTGTAATGGCTTAATCCATCAGCAGAAATATTGGCACAATTTAAGCTATTACCATCGGGCTCAGCGCCTCTATCTGTCCAATATAAAATATGGTTTTCTTTATCAAGCAATAAATCAATAGGTTCGGGGAGGTCTTGAAGGAGTAATTGAATATCAGTTCGTTGATTGGCCGATTGTTGGATTTTAGGCGTTAATGGCACCCTAAAAATACGACCTAAATTACCTTTAGGGGTCCCTTTCTGAGTCCAGTAAATCCAATTATTTGTGACATCAACAGTAATGCCAACACATTGGTCTAATATATCTACTTTATTGTGTTTATCTCGGGGTCTTGCTACATGGACGAATAAATCAGAACCATCAATATTACATGATGAAACCATACCACCTTCACGGTCACACCAATATAATCGTTGATTTACTAAATCAAGATGCAATTGTTTTGGTGTTCTTATCTTTCCGTTGCCTACTAGTATTTTTCTGCCAGTACCATCAAAATTCATCACATTAATGGAACCATCGTCAGCCTCATAATCTTCACCCATATTACTCCAATAAATTAATCGGTTAGCAGGGTCAACGGCAATACCATCAGGAGTCCCACCGAGTCCTTCGATAATTGGAATTGTTTGATGTGTTGATTTATTGAATTGAATTATAGCGGGTGAATGGACATCTAGAAGTAAAAGATAAGGATTTGAATATTCATTGAATTTTTCCATTTTAAACCTCTCTGGCAAATGTTCAATGATAAAGATAGGAGCGATATTAATAATTGGCAAGTTATTAATATTGATATTTCTATATAAGTCGAGATTAATAATTATTAAAAAATATAAAGTAGTTTATTATTTAAATCAAAATAATAAATTAGTGAAAAGTATATCTTGCTGTGGGTAATACACATTAGATTAGATGAGTGTAACACGTTAAATAAAGCGGCTTTGTAGCCGCTTCTGACATAAATTACAGTAACCAGCCTTTTTGCTGAGCGAGTTCCAATTGTAATTTAAGTTGTTGATAAAATTCAGGTAGGATCTGCTGAATATAATCACATTTACTGAGGACTTGTTCCAGACGAATGTGGTTTTCGACCCAACTTTGGCCTTGATTATGCAGGTTCATCAGCATCGGCATCGCTCGGTCAATGGCATTCGCATACACAGATTCCGGGGTTTCTAATGCATCATATTCATTCCACAGAGCTAATAGCGTTTCATTTTGCGGGCTAGGCAGTAAGTTAAAAATACGCTTAGCCGCTTTAACTTCTTCTTCATGAATAGCATCACGAGCGGCATTATCAAATACCAATACATCGCCTGCATCAATTTCAACAATGTCATGAACAAGGGCAAGTTTTATCGCATGTTCGATATTAATGCCTTGAACATAAGGTGCAAAACTCATTGCTGCAACGGCAAATTGCCAACTGTGTTCTGCTGTGTTTTCTTGGCGTTCACGGTTCAATAACTTATTTTTACGATAAACACTTTTGAGTTTATCTAATTCCATCAAAAATTGGACGACTTCGGTAAAAGCCCCAAAATTAACCACCTCTACGGGCTTGTTACCTAATGCAGATGACATAAAAACTCCAATTAATTCTCTTCTAATGAATAAGGTAATGGTGCGATAGTTAGATGACTTTGCTCATCCCCCATAACACGGAAAACGCTATCCGCTTCCATATCGTTATTCATAATGACTTGCACATAGATTTCGCCGCTACCTAAGCGAATAGCAGCTAAAACAGTTCCTGTACGGCGCCATTTATCACCAAGCTGCCATTCCACACCTTCACCAACGACAGGAATAGTGGTACCTGTACCTTTTAAGGTGTACATCGCACGTTTATTTGCACCACGGAATTTTGCACGGGCAACCATTTCTTGACCGGTATAACAGCCTTTTTTAAAGCTAATACCATCAGGTAGGGCTTGTAAGTTGGTTGCTTGAGGTAAATGTTGGGCACTATTTTGTTGATCGATAACCGCAAAACCGGCTTCGATATCAAGGGCTAACCATTGTTCATCGTTGACCTGAATAGCACCTAAGGTTTGGGCCATTTTTTGTGCCGTTTCTTCGTTAGTGATCACTAAAAAACGCTCTGTGGGTAATGCAAAATGTAATATTGTGGAGGCGTCGTCTGTAACTACTTGGTTTTGAGCGTCAGGTAATGCAGTAAATAATGTTGCCAGTGCTTCTCTAGCGCCTTTACCCGCGACTCCGACTAATTTCAGTTCTGGTTTTTTTTCAAAGGTGACTTTCGAAAAAACAGCATATTTTTTCAGTTCGGCGAGTTGTGAGTCGGCAACGCTGGTTCTTAATAAATATGAGTAGCCATCTAAATGATGGAATAAGCGGAGGTCGCTCCACATCTTACCTTTAGGATCACAATGTGCTGTTAATGCATGTGATTGCTTGAGTGTGGCGATATCTGCGGTTACTTGGCCTTGCAGGTATTTTTCTGCATCGGCGCCGTGGAGGTGAATAAGTTCCCAGTTTTCCAGTGAAATCAAAACGAGTGGTAAAGACTGAGATCCGAGAGGGAATTGCTGTGTACTATCAATTTGGTTAGTCATGATTTCACCTGTTGTTCTTTGATAGATAAAGGTGCCTAATGGTAAAATAGCTAGATAACATTGCAAGTAGTTATTATGATGAAGCTGTATTATCTAATAGTTTTTTATCATCTGTTTGTAGAAAAACGGTATTTTACTACTAAAATTACAACAATGTAGTCTATAACATGTTTTCTTAGCGGATAATCTGTTAGAGTATGGAAAATAATCAATCTAATCAGTTAACTGCAAAAAAGGCCGTAGTAGAATGGATATTGAGAATAAAGCGCGAATTCATTGGGCATGCCGCCGTGGTATGCGTGAATTAGATATTTCAATCATGCCGTTTTTTGAGTATGAATATGATGACCTAACAACTCACGATAAGCAGGTATTTGTCCGTTTATTAGAATGTGCGGACCCTGATTTATTCAATTGGCTAATGAATCACGGTCGTCCAGATGATGACGAACTTTTTCGTATGATTAAACTGATTCAGGAAAAAAATAAAAATCGTGGTCCTGTGGAAATCTAATCTCTCCATTTCATGGAAAACCCAACTGTTCTCAACCTGTGTTCATGGGGTCATTGGGATGTTTTTACTATTGGCTCCATGGTCCCCTGGTAACTCAATGATATGGTTGCCGCTATTAGTGGTTGTCGTTGCGAGTTGGGCAAAGAGTCAGAAAAATATCAGTAAAATAAAAGGGGTTGCTGTACTGGTTAATGGTAATAAGGTTCAGTGGAAGAAAAATGAATGGAGAATACTGAAAGCACCTTGGCTTACCCGCTATGGTATATTACTGACACTAGAAGCGTTACAAGGTAAACCACAAAAGCTCCATTTGTGGGTTGCAAAAGACGCATTGTCGGAAGAGAATTGGCGTAATTTAAACCAATTATTGCTGCAATACCCTGATATTTAGGCTACCAAAATCATAGGTGATAAATCAAATTGGTAGCCTAGTGTAGGGTAGGTAACCCTCACTTTGGGGGTTCGATGAGCAAGTACATATAAACTTGCATCATAACAGCGCTTCAATTTCCTGAAAAATCTGCACACACCACTGCGCAATACGTTCATCGGTCTGTTCAAACTGGTGGACTTCATCTAATGCCAGCCCAACAAACATATCACCAGTTTCATTGAGTGGTTTAGGGCTATCAAAGGTATAGCCTTCAGTTGGCCAGAAACCGACAAATTTAGCGCCAGTTGGTTTTAGTTGATGATAGAGCATGCCAAGGGCATCAAGAAACCACTCGCCATAATCTATTTGGTCACCCAGTCCATACATCGCAATGATTTTATTTGCGAGGTTAAGATTGGGAAGCGCTTCCCAAATTTCAAGCCAATCTTCCTGTATTTCACCAAAATCCCACGTAGGTATTCCCAAAATAAGAACATCATACTGTTCCATTTCTGTTGGCGGTGTATCGTTAACGTTATGCAATGTGACTAAATCATCGCCGAGAATATCACGTATTTTTTCTGCAACCATTTCGGTATAACAGGTACTAGAACCGTAAAAAAGACCTATTTTCATATATATTATTACTATGTCCAGCTATGGTTTTCATCACAAGAGAGATATTGTAACAGAAGCAGCCACATTCAGGCATAATAGAATCGTGTGGTATTATCTAAAGGAAGCTTATCTGTCGTGGAAACAAAACAACTTAATCCATTAATTGAACAATTTCTTGATACAATTTGGCTTGAACAAGATCTAGCCGAAAATACATTGGCTTCTTATCGTAATGACCTTCAACTATTAGATAAATGGCTTGATGCGCATCAGTTGCATTTAGAAAGTGTTCAATCAATTGACTTACAATCTTTTTTTGCGGAACGTATTGATTGTGGATATAAAGCAACCAGTTCAGCACGTTTATTAAGTGCGATGCGTAGGTTATTTCAATATTTGTATCGGGAGAAAATCCGTCTGGATGACCCTTCTGCGGTGATTGCTGCCCCCAAAATTCCGCAGCGTTTACCCAAAGATTTAAGTGAAAAACAAGTTGAAGATTTATTAAATGCCCCTGCTACCGAAGATGCTTTAGAACTACGTGATAAGGCCATGTTGGAAGTGCTATATGCTTGTGGTTTGCGTGTTTCTGAATTAATCGGCTTAACTTTTTCAGATATTAGCTTGCGGCAGGGGGTTATTCGCGTTGTTGGTAAAGGCGATAAAGAAAGATTGATTCCCTTGGGGGAAGAGGCAATATATTGGCTAGAGAAATATATTGATGAAGGTCGCCCAGATTTATTAAATGGCAAAACTAGCGATATTCTATTCCCGAGTAAGCGTGGCACGAAAATGACTCGGCAAACGTTTTGGCATCGAATAAAATATTATGCAGTACTTGCACATATTGATAGCGAGCTACTCTCACCGCATGTTCTTAGACACGCATTTGCAACCCATTTACTCAATCATGGAGCAGATTTACGCGTGGTACAAATGTTGTTAGGTCATAGTGATCTTTCAACCACCCAAATTTATACTCATGTTGCTACTGAACGGTTACGAGTATTGCATGAGCAGCATCATCCAAGGGGGTGATGCATGATTAAAGGACTATCTATGAAACGCAAATTGTTATTATTGGCTGCTGCATGTATTGCGACTGTGACTTCCACGGTCTATGGGGCAACAGAAGAAAAAGTTATCCGTGATACTTTGGAAAAATACAACATGGTTGTTGAGGTAATTAAACCTTCGCCAATCGTTGGGCTGAATGTTGTTGAAACCACAACAGGGGTTGTTTATATCACTGATGATGGCAAATATTTATTGCAAGGGCCAATTTATGATATGAGCGGTAAAAACCCAGTCAATATCAGTAATCAGCCATTAATGAAAAAAGTAGAAGCGCTCAAAGATGAAATGATTCTCTTCAAAGCCCCTCAGGAAAAGCATGTTGTGACAGTTTTTACCGATATTAGCTGTGGTTATTGTAAAAAATTACATGAATCTGTTGGTGAATTAAACAGCCAAGGTGTCACGGTGCGTTATCTGGCTTATCCACGCCAAGGTGCAGATAGCGACGTAGGAAAGAAAATGGCATCTATTTGGTGCAATGGCCTACAACAAAAAGCATTAACTCAAGCGTTTAAAGGTGAAGAAGTTGCCATGATTGAAGATTGCAAAATTGACCTAAGTAAACATATGAGTGTGGGTAATTTATTCAAAGTGACGGGAACACCAGCAATCATCCTACCGGATGGGCAATTACTGCCTGGCTACATGAAACCGGATGCCCTTGTTCAATTACTCAACGAAAAATAGTTAATTATTGTGAATGTAGAAACACTCTTACAACAAAGACAGCAGCAAAGTTCTGCCGCTCAACTTCCTGGCTTGCCTGAGCTATTACAACGAATTTACCAGCATCGGGGCATCACGGATATCAATCAGTTAGAGCGCAAAGCAGCTAATTTATTGGATTATCGGACATTATCGGGTGTTGATAAGGCATTGCCCCTACTTTATCGTGCGTTAAATGAACATGAAGCTATTACTATTGTTGGGGATTTCGATGCGGATGGAGCAACCAGTACGGCATTAGCTATTAGAGCTCTAAAATCAATGGGATATAGAAATATCAATTATATCGTTCCGAACCGTTTTGAAAATGGTTATGGATTAACGCCATTGGTTGTTGAAGAAGCTCGTAAACGCGGAACGAATCTCATTATTACCGTTGATAATGGCATCTCATCCCATGAAGGGGTTGCAGTAGCTAATCAATATGGAATGAATGTAATTATTACCGATCACCATCTGCCGGGGGAAACTTTGCCTGCTGCGGATGCGATAATCAACCCGAACTTAAATGAATGTTGCTTTGCATCTAAATCATTAGCTGGGGTTGGTGTCACATTTTATTTAATGTCTGCCTTACGTGCATATCTACGTCAGCAAGGGTGGTTTGTGCAGCAAGGGCTAGCAGAGCCTAATTTAGCCGAGTACCTTGATTTGGTTGCATTAGGAACTGTTGCAGATGTGGTTCCTCTTGATACAAATAACCGCATTTTAGTTCACCAAGGGCTAAATCGTGTTAGAGCTGGGCGCTGTTGCGCGGGTATTAAAGCCCTCATTGAGGTTTCCAAACGTGATTTACCAAGACTAGTGGCAAATGATTTTGGGTTTGCGCTTGGCCCTAGGCTAAATGCGGCAGGCAGATTAGATGATATGTCAGTGAGCATTGAATTATTACTGACAGACGATATGGCGTATGCAAGGGAACTGGCAAATGAGTTAGATGGGCTGAATCAAACTCGCCGTGAGATTGAAGCGGGTATGCAGCAAGAAGCGCTCGTGCTTTTTAATCAATTCGAATACGGTGAAAGCCAGTTGCCAAATGGCTTAGCCATTTATCATCCTGAATGGCATCAGGGGGTTGTCGGTATACTCGCCTCAAGGATCAAAGAACAATATCATCGTCCTGTTATCGCTTTTGCTCCTGCGGGTGATGGTTTATTAAAAGGTTCTGGGCGTTCCATTCAGGGTGTCCATATGCGGGATGCATTAGAACGGTTAAATACATTACAACCCGGGATTATGCAAAAATTTGGTGGCCATGCAATGGCAGCAGGCTTAACTTTGCATGTTGAACAATTTGACGCTTTTAAACATCACTTTGAATTATTGATGGGTGAATTAGTTCAACCTGAGCAATTGGCTGGGGTAATCTGGAGTGATGGCGAACTTTCACGCAATGAGTTTTGTTTAGAAACTGCGGAACTTATTCGAGAAAGTGGCCCATGGGGACAAGCATTTCCGGAACCTATATTTGATGGTGAATTCCAATTATTACAGCAAAGGCTTGTTGGTGAGCGCCATTTGAAACTTATGCTGGAACCCGTGAATGGTGGGCCAATGTTAGATGCAATTATGTTTAATATTGATGTTCGTCGATGGCCAGATAACAGCATCAAAAAAGCGAAAATAGCCTTTAAATTAGATGTGAACGAATATCGTGGACAAAAAAACGTCCAGCTAATGATTGAGCATATTTGGCCTGATTAAGCCTATCATAAACGGCGGAATAACCAGCAAATAGCGTTTGATGGCGCTATAAACATGAGATAAATTCCGCTATACTAAGCGGTTTGTGAATAAAAAATTATTTTTGACTAACCATAAGATATTGAAAAATGACGTTTGAAATAAACCCAGTAAAAAATAAGATTCAGGACCTGTCTGAACGGACAGTGGTTCTGAGGGGGTATCTTTGACTATGATGCCAAGAAAGAACGCTTAGAAGAAGTCAATGCTGAGCTTGAACAGCCAGATGTGTGGAATGAACCCGAGAGAGCGCAAGCCCTTGGTAAAGAACGCTCATCTCTTGAAGCAATTGTTGAAACGATTGACCAGATGACGCAAGGCCTTGAAGATGTTGAAGGTTTATTAGAGCTTGCGGTTGAAGCTGATGACGAAGACACATTCAATGAAGCTGAAGCTGAACTAGAGCAATTAGAAGGCAAATTAGAGCAACTTGAATTTCGCCGTATGTTCTCTGGCGAATACGATAGTGCAGATTGCTACATTGATTTACAAGCGGGTTCTGGCGGTACTGAAGCTCAAGATTGGGCAAGTATGTTATTGCGTATGTACTTGCGTTGGGCTGAGTTAAAGGGCTTTAAAACCGAGATTATCGAAGAGTCTGATGGTGATGTTGCTGGGCTAAAATCGGCAACGGTCAAAATTATTGGTGACTATGCCTACGGGTGGTTAAGAACGGAAACTGGTGTTCACCGTTTGGTTCGTAAGAGCCCGTTTGACTCAGGTGGGCGTCGCCATACTTCTTTTAGTTCTGCGTTTATTTATCCTGAAGTTGATGATGATATTGATATCGAAATCAATCCAGCGGATTTGCGTATTGATGTATACCGTGCATCTGGTGCGGGTGGTCAGCATGTAAACAAAACGGAATCAGCGGTACGTATCACACATATTCCAACCAATATTGTGACGCAATGCCAGAATGACCGTTCGCAGCATAAAAATAAAGACCAAGCTATGCGCCAGTTAAAAGCGAAGCTATACGAACTGGAAATGCAAAAGAAAAATGCAGACAAGCAAGCGATGGAAGAGAACAAATCTGATATTGGCTGGGGAAGCCAGATTCGTTCTTATGTCCTTGATGATGCAAGAATTAAAGATTTACGTACTGGTGTGGAAACGCGTAACACGCAAGCCGTACTGGATGGTGATTTGGATAAATTCATTGAAGCTAGTTTAAAAGCTGGCCTGTGAGGAAAAAATGTCTCAGGAACAACAAGGTGTTGAACAAGCACCTGATTTGAATAACGAACTTAAAGCACGCAAAGAAAAATTAGCGGCACTGCGTGAAAAGGGTATTCCATTTCCAAACGATTTTCGTCGTGAAGATATTTCCGATAAAATTCATGCGCAATATGATGATAAAACATCAGAAGAGCTTGAAGACCTAAATATTGAAGTGTCGATTGCTGGCCGTATGATGACTCGTCGTATTATGGGTAAAGCTTCGTTTGCAACGTTACAGGACGTTGGCGGACGCATTCAAATTTATGTATCGCGTGATGATTTAGCGGAAGGCATCTATAACGAACAGTTTAAAAAATGGGACTTAGGCGATATTTTAGGTGCTAAAGGCCGTTTATTTAAAACCAAAACGGGTGAGTTAACTGTTCATTGTCATGAAGTTCGTTTATTAACCAAAGCGTTGCGTCCATTGCCTGACAAATTCCACGGTTTATCAGACCAAGAAACACGTTATCGTCAGCGTTACCTTGACTTAATTGCGAATGATGAATCTCGTCATACTTTTATTGTTCGTTCTAAGATCCTAGCTGAAGTACGTAACTTTATGGTTAGCTACGGTTTTATGGAAGTGGAAACACCAATGATGCAGGTCATCCCTGGTGGTGCTTCTGCGCGTCCATTTGTGACTCACCATAATGCATTAGATATCGATATGTACTTACGTATCGCACCTGAATTATACCTGAAACGCTTAGTTGTAGGTGGTTTCGAACGCGTATTTGAAATCAACCGTAACTTCCGTAATGAGGGGTTATCCCCACGTCATAATCCAGAGTTCACAATGATGGAACTCTATATGGCTTATGCTGATTACCGTGATCTAATCGCATTGACAGAAGATTTGTTCCGTACACTGACACAAAAAGTGTTAGGTAATACTGTTGTTCAGTATGGCGAACAAGAGTTCGATTTTGGTAAGCCATTTACTAAAATGACGATGAAAGAAGCTATTTGCAAATATCGTCCAGAAACGAATGTTGCTGATTTGGATGATATGGATAAAGCGGTGGCAATTGCTCAGTCTATCGGTATTAAGATTGAAAAGAGCTGGGGCTTAGGCCGCGTACAGTGTGAAATCTTCGAAGAAGTTGCAGAAAGCCACTTGATTCAGCCAACATTTATTACTGAGTACCCAGCTGAAGTTTCGCCGTTAGCGCGTCGTAATGATGACAACCCATTTATTACCGACCGTTTTGAATTCTTCATTGGTGGTCGTGAAATCGGTAACGGTTTCTCGGAATTAAATGACGCAGAAGATCAAGCTGAGCGTTTTGCTGAGCAAGTACGTCAAAAAGATGAAGGTGATGACGAAGCAATGTTCTATGATGAAGACTATGTCACCGCATTAGAACATGGTTTACCGCCAACAGCAGGTTTAGGCATTGGTATTGACCGTATGGTGATGTTATTCACTAACAGCCATACTATTCGCGATGTTATTTTATTCCCCGCTTTACGTCCTAGCAAAGCTTAAATGCCATTATGCCCGGTTAATTCCGGGCATATATTTACATTTATAAGCAATCAATATTACTTTCCTCATGTTTTATTCAAATGCTTCATTTTAGGTTAAAGATAAAACACTATTTACTAGACGTTAAATGAGTAACATGGAATAAAATCACTGAATAGTGTTTTTTGAGTGATTACGGCTATGTGAACGCTATATTTTTATTAAAAATAAATTTGAGTTACGAATCGTATCAATTTAATATAAGTAATTCCGACAGATAACTGCTATGCTTTATTACGTAGTTGGAAATTATGTAGCTGAAATGCCGATAAATTCGCTTTTTTATAACTAGCTGATTTTGCTTGCAATTTTTAATTGCTGTTAGTTTTTGGAATTGAATTAAGCAGGTTACCCATATTTTGAATGATGGCGGTTATTGCCATGTTACAGGTTTAAAGTGTGTCAGCAGCTTGATAAATGAAAAGTAGGCGTATTTATTGTTAGTTATCATTTTATTTGTTAACAATTGTTACAGGTGGTAGAACTAAAATGAGAATTTACTTGAAAGGTATCTAATTGTTAGCAAGGTTTATCGAGCAACTTAATCGTTATCTGACATAAAATAATAAAAAATTCCGGTAAAGGTGTTAATTTGTCTCTTTATAAGGACTGCTAGCGAAAATTAGCTCATAAATTTAATAGAAATGTAGCAATAAAATAATTTTAAAACTAAAGTTAAGTTAATCTAAATTTATGAGATGACTCTATTTCTACATTCGGGCTTATAGAAAATAGCTAATTTTTAGCTTACACTAAGTTTTTTGGACATCATTATAATAGCGAAGAAAAGTGCTGGTAAGGTAACCATATGTTTTTAAAAAATAAATTTCATGTTGCATTTTTGCTTATAGCAGGTACAGCTCTTCTTTCAGGTTGTACATTTGGTTCAGACACATACAATACAGCAACACCTAATACTCCAAGTAAACAAACAGTCAATACAAGTACCGCTCAGCCGGTAACACAATCGACTGTTGATACCAATCCAGGTCAGGTTGATAACTCTTATCCTGAATCTCAAAAAGTTTTAAACAGCGCAATTAACCGTACACCAGTTGCTTCTACAACTTATGGTGAAGCGGGGGCTGACCAGCAAACATTTGCTCATTTGAATACGTGTGTTAAAGAATTAAACGCGCTCAAAACACTATCACCAAAAGATTACAATCGCTTAGTAGGTTCATTTAAAGAAGTTAGCGAAATCAACCGTCTATATCGACAAGTTGAAGGGACTGCTAGCCCTGACACAATTGAACTATTACAAATGGCAATAGAGTCTAAAACTAAAGTGTTGTGTGCAAAAGTTCGTTATAACTCAGTATTGTCTACCGAATCAACATTGAAGAAAATTAGTGGATTATGAGAATAAACCTTAGGCTTTGTGTGTCACTGGCACTTGTTACGACTTTTTTTAGTCATGCTCCAAAAGCAGAGCGCTTTAACAATGTAATTGATGATTTTGATACCTACCTTCAAATGGAAAAAGAAGGCAAAGTACAAGAGCAAAAACAACAATTGCCAGTTAATACACAAAACCAAGGTTATGATATCTTTTCTTCGCTATCTACCGTTCCTGCGCCAAAAGAGAAGCAAAAATCTGCGGCAGCGAATAAAGGAACTAAAGGCAAAACTACAGGGAAAAGTAAATTTGCTGCTACATCAACGAAGAAAGCAGATGTAGCGAAAGCAGACCCTGTAGAGCCAGAAAAAACGACTTTTCCTGAAGTGTGTGCGGTGGCGACAGAAAATGGCGTAGCGCCTATTTTATTGTCGTCTTACCCTTATTTTTTTCAAAGCAACCAATGGGATCCTGCTTATCTAGCAAAAGATTTTGCAAAGTATCAATTGGTTCTTGACCCACTCGGCTTATATTCATCTAAATTTGCTAAGCCAACAGGTATTAATACCTCTGCTTATCTTGAGCAACTGGCGCAATTAATTGAACGGCAGCAATTAACACATCTATATAAGTTTGGTATTGCTCAAGGAGTAGGCCAGCTTATTGCTTATAATCATTTACTCAATGATGATCAACTCGTTTCTGAACTCATTAATCATAATAAGAGTATTGCGCAATTAACGCAGACAATTACCGAAAAACAATTTGAGATTGATAAACTAAACGACGAAGTTCTGAAGAGTAAAGAGCATATAGCCCAGCTACAGGCGGTTGTGAATTCATCAGATGATCAGTCTTTAATTGACACATTAAAGGCTAAATTGGCGGATGCCCAAAAAACAATTGAGCAAAAGCAAAATAGTCTTGAACAATTAAGTCAAGAAAATCAGCAAACCCAAGAAACGATTGCCCAGCTTGAGAAACAATTAAATGAAAGTGTTGTCGAACAAGCCCAACTTAAACAGCAATTAGCAGAGAAAGAACAACAATTTGCTACCGCAAATTTGAAAATTGAGCAATTAACCGCTGATATTGCAAAATTGGAGTCAGAGGCTAAAAATCAACTGCAACTTGTTGGTAATACTGATGAACAAATGAAGTCAGTGACAGCTGAACTTTTACAGCAAAAAGAGTTGTTAAAACAGAAAGAAAATGAATTAGCTACGGCTAAAAGTGAAAAAGATGATGTCCAATCTTCTTTGGTCGCTCAGCAAGAGAAAAGTAAATCATTAGAGTCACAAAACCAGCAACTACAAGCCCAGTTAGTCGAAAAAGAACAATTAGCGAAAAGCATTCAAGCTTCTCTGGCGGAAAAAACTGAACAAGCTGAGCAAAAAGTCGCATTAGAAAATGCCTTAAAAGTTGCCCAAGAACAGCTGAATTCATATCAAAGTACGCAAAATACGTTAGAAAAACAGTTAGCTCAAAGTGAAAAACAGCAAGCCGAGTTGCAGGCGAAGCTCAACCAGCAAGAGCACGATTACGTTACGGCACAGGCGCAACTGAAACAAGCGAACGCAGATCTACAAAAGCTCCAAGGGGAGATGGAAAAACAAACCGCCTTGATGAGCCAAGCCAGCGACCAACAAGTTAAAGCGTTGACGGCGGATTTAAACAAACAACTCGCTTTGCTGAAGCAAAAAGAAGACGGGTTGAAGAAAGCTGAAACGGAGAGCCAAACCACCCGTGAGGCGCTCGCCAAACAGCAAGCGGAGGCAAAAGCCTTAGCCGAGAAAAACCAGCAGCTTGCTGCCGAATTGCAACAAAAAGCGCAACAAGCGGAAAAAATTCAAGCGTCCTTAGCCGAGCAGACGGCGAAGGCTGCCGAGAAGGTGGCGTTAGAAGCCCAACTGGCTGAGGCGAAAAAACAGTTAGCCGAGCACCAAACGGCGCAAAATGCGTTGTCTAAACAGTTTGCGAACAGTGAAAAACAGCAAGCCGAGTTGCAGGCGAAGCTCAACCAGCAAGAGCAAAATTACGTTACGGCACAGGCGCAACTGAAACAAGCGAACGCAGATCTACAAAAACTCCAAGGGGAGAT
>NZ_JAXADV010000003.1:2711-249010 GCF_033901115.1 Providencia sp. CIM-Carb-044 | reverse complement strand
GCGAAACTCCGCCAACAAGAGCAAAATTACGTTACGGCACAGGCGCAACTGAAACAAGCGAACGCAGATCTACAAAAGCTCCAAGGGGAGATGGAAAAACAGACCGCCTTGATGAGCCAAGCCAGCGACCAACAAGTTAAAGCGTTGACGGCGGATTTAAACAAACAACTCGCTTTGTTGAAGCAAAAAGAAGACGGGTTGAAGAAAGCTGAAACGGAAAGCCAAACCACCCGTGAGGCGCTCGCCAAACAGCAAGCGGACGCAAAAGCGTTAGCGGAGAAAAACCAGCAGCTTGCTGCCGAATTGCAACAAAAAGCGCAACAAGCGGAAAAAATTCAAGTGTCCTTAGCCGAGCAGACGGCGAAGGCTGCCGAGAAGGTGGCGTTAGAAGCCGAACTGGCTGAGGCGAAAAAACAGTTAGCCGAGCACCAAACGGCACAAAATGCGTTGTCCAAACAGTTTGCGAACAGTGAAAAACAGCAAGCCGAGTTGCAGGCGAAACTCCGCCAACAAGAGCAAAATTACGTTACGGCACAGGCGCAACTGAAACAAGCGAACACGGATTTGCAGCAGCTGAAGAATGAAGTTGAAACAAAAACAGCTTTAATGAATCAAGCCAGTGACCAACAGATTAAAGCGCTGACGGCAGATTTAAACAAACAACTCGCTTTGCTGAAGCAAAAAGAAGACGGGTTGAAGAAAGCTGAAACGGAAAGTAAAGTAACTCGTGAGGCGCTCGCCAAACAGCAAGCAGATGCAAAAGCGTTAGCGGAGAAAAACCAGCAGCTTGTTACGCAACTGAAACAGAAAGCGCAGCAAGCAGATAAGATCCAAGCATCTTTAGCAGAGCAAACTGCCAAATTAGCACAAAAAATTACGTTAGAGTCTGAATTAGCAACAGCAAAAAAACAGTTGGCTGAGCAGCAAGCAGCACAGAATGTTTTATCAAAACAATATGTTGAGAGCCAAAAGCAACAGCAACAATTGCAAGAAAACTTAAAACAAAATGAACAAAATTTTGTTAATGCTCAAAAACAATTGGAACAGGCTAATGCAGAACTGCTGAAATTACAAAAAGATGTTGAAAAACAAACAGCGCTAGTAGGTCAAGCAAGTGACAAGCAAGTTAAAGCGTTAACTGCGGACTTAAATAAACAAGTTACATTATTGAAAGAAAAAGAAAGCGCTATTGCCAAGTTAGAATCTGAGAAAAAATCAATTAGTGACGCTCTTGCTACCCAAGAAAGTGAGAAGAAAAAACTTGACCAGCAAAACCAGCAATTTACTAAGCAGACTAAGGCTCAAGAAGACAAAATCAGCAAACTTGAAAGTGATATTGCGGCTAAAACAAAGAAACAGTCTGAAATTGAGCAAAAACTGACAGACACGAATAAACTTCTTGGTGATTTAAAAGCGAACTCTCAAAAAGAGTTGGCATTAGCACAAGAAAAATTGAAAAAACTACAAACGGAATTGGATTCAAGTAAATCCATTTCGAGTGATGAAGCTTTAAAATCACAAATTATGGCGTTAAATCGACAGATAACTCAATTACAAAATGAAAATGATGCATTAAAAGCAAGAGGTGGTTCGAAATCGAGTACTGGTCTGGCTGGGCGAATTCCTCCTAGCAAAGATGCAAAAGTGATTGCCGCAGAAAATGCGAAGAAAAACCAAAAAATTATTGAGCAAATTACCGCTCAAAAATACAGTAAGCTCGATAGCAATACTTACTATAAAATCATTCAAGTTGGCTCACCGATAAAAGACGTGAAAAATAAAGACGTGACTTTTATTATGAGAGAGCAATTAACTGACGGTAAGGTTACGGTGTTGTATACCGATCAAAACCCTGTCACATTACCTTATAATCAGTTACCTGCACCATTAAACTCCTTTGTCGAACGAGCAGGGGAAGGGGGAATGGTTAAAGTCTATATTAAACCTGAAGGTGGGTATGGCGTTGAAGGCATACCAGGTGAGGTACCACCAAACTCCATGTCAATTATTGATTTAAAAATAATCAAAGCGAAATAGCATAGCTTTTATTTAAGGTTATCTTAAAGGTAATTTGTCACTGAAAGGCAAATTACCTTTTTTTGTGATGTATCAATCTGAAAGAAGTATAAGAAGTATAAGAAGTATAAGAAGTATAAGAAGTATAAGAAGTATAAGAAGTATAAGAAGTGAATGTGAATATTTAAAGGAAGGATTTGATGTTTGCCTTTCTGCCAGATTATAGTGAAGATTAAACTTCTATAACTGACAGGGCATGAGTTAGAGTCTTACTGAGCGGTTAAGCTGCTATTCTTGACCGACTCGGTGTGTAGCCAAACCGTTTTCGATAAGTTTGGGTGAAGTAAGATTGACTTGAAAAGCCTGCTTCCATAGAAACCTCTACAATACTCATTGTAGTATTAATTAATAACTGGTGTGCATACATAATACGTTTTTCACTTATCCATGCGCGTGGTGACGTTGCATAAACGGTATTGAACAGTTCTTTAAATGTTGTTAATCCCATACCAAAAGTACGTGCGAACTCACTTAATTTCCACTCTTTAAGATAATTATTTTCCATAAACATTTGTAGACGTTCTATTTGGCGACTACTTAGCTGTCTAAAATTAGATAGCAATAAAGCACCTTGTTCACTGTAGCTTAGTAATAACAGTAATTCACTAACTCGGAGTGAGAAAATGACGTCAGGGTATTCGTTATTAACAAATGTATTTAAGCTTGATTTGATTTCTTCAATGAGAGGGGATGAATTAAATTTAATGATATCACAGGGTAAGCCTTCATTGCGGTCTATTTCGCTTAACTCAGTGCCATGATTGGCGATGAAACTACGCAAAAAGTTATCATCCAAGGATATCCAAAGTAATTTGCAACTTGTTGTTTCAGTGAGCTGTAGTGAGTAAGCTCCCTGTTTGTGATATAAGATATCGCCTTCATTTAAAGATTGTGAGTTAGCTGGGGTTTCTAGTAACACAGAGCCTTGTTCTATAATTAAAAGCCCTTTAGTTTCTAGGTCAATAATGTTATGGGCCGCGTTACTATCAATGTTTATCTGTTTAATGAAGTGTCGATTTGGTGAGTTTATTGCTTGCATGACTATACCTTTTTAATCGTATTTAAATATAAATTCAAAATAAAATATTCAACTATTCCTATCTGGTGATATAAAGCATGGATGTTATTAGTATGATTGAAATTATATAAATCGATTAATTTTGTGTCACATTATAATTCTAAATATAAATAAATGTTTCTAAATATACTTTTTCCGAGCTATTGGTGTGTATTGCTCGGTATTTTTTGTGTAATTAGTGGGGTAATTTAATTATTATACTTATAATTTTAATTAGTTTGGATTTTTAATCTGAATTGATAAAATTAGTCGTATGTTAATATGTTATCGTTTTTTACACCTAAACCGTGTTTTTTTCTACTTTCTTCTTACTTATCATTTTTAGCATAGTAATATAAATTTTAGCTATGCTAATGATGATTATAGATTTCGGCAAAACTATCATTTATTAATTTTGCTAATGTAATTAATGGTTATTAATCTAAGTTATTTATTTTTTAAATCGATATGATTGATTTAATTTATTAAGATGTGGGGATTGCTATTTGTTTGTGACTTGAGTCTCGTTTTTTAATTGATAGGTTTCTATGATTGCTTTAATAGGTATTTTAAATATATATTTTTATAAATAGTTCTTTAGCGTTACTACTTATTGCTCGCCATTTTTCAACATCTTTGTGCTTTATTATTTCTCCTCATGTTGTACTTTGCTTTAAATAGAGGGTTAAGCTTGAGCTATAGGCTCACTAATTATGGCTCTTGTTTCTGAGTTGCTCGCTTGTTTACTTTAGCTGGTAAATCAGGGACTGGTTTACGATCATCAAGTAAATGACGTATAGCGAGAATTGGGTGATGGATTAACATCTTCGGGCCAGCCCAGCGCATAACTAGCTTCATCTGCTCTCTCATTTTGGGTTGGTAACAATGGATTGGACATTGTTTACATGCTGGTTTTTCTTCTCCATATCGGCATTTTTCTAATCTATTAACGGCATAGGAAAATAGTTTTTGATAAAAATCAGGTGATTCTGCTGGTGCTGGATAGGCTTTCTCATAGATTTTTATCATTTTTTCAATCGTTTTAATTTCACGGTGTATGCGTTTGCCAACCATAGAAAATTCTCTATAAAAACAAAACATATATTTAATATACAATTTATGGTTGGTTTATGATAATTTTTTTGTATTTTTATTGATGGGACTCAATAAAATAGTGAGTTATTAGGCGTAATAAAAAGAGGGTAATAAAAAAATACCCTCTTATATTAGTGTGAAAAAACACTAGCTAACGTTAAATGATCGATAGAATATCATTATCTTTTAGGATGTTAGCCCAGTTTTTGAATTTCATTATGTGAGAAAAACAACTAATACTATTATCGTGATAACCTATTGACTCGAGAGCATTATTTTTTGCATTTCATCTTTAAGATGTAATTTTTCTTTTTTTAGCTTAGCGACATGCTCATTGTAACCAGCACCAGAAGGCCCTTCTAATTTGCTGATTTCTTTGTCGAGTTGATGATGTTTTTCATAAAGAGTTTGAAAACGGGGATGTGTAGAGATTAATTTTGAAACTAAATCTTGATCTGCTGATAACATACTACCTCCTCAGAATATATTAAGCCTCAGTTTCAGTATAAACAGTGCATGCATTTTGTACATCCAAATAGCTTGTAATTTACATAATTTTTATTAGTTTTATGATCCTTCTACTAGAATTAAGTAGTATTACATGGCTTTTACCTGAGTTATCTATATTTTTGTAATTAAGAATCATCTATAGTGATAATTACGGTGTAAATGACTTAACATGGATAAAAGACTGGTTTTAAAAATTAGTTTTGTGTTCTTAAATAGGAATAAATAATGAAAAAAGCGATTTTATCTGTAATGGCGGCGGCACTAATTTCATCTTGTGCAGTAGCAACGGAAGATTTGGAAAAGATCGCGCCATACCCAAAAGCAGAATCGGGTATGACTCGTCATGTGATTGAATTAACCAAGCAACAAAATGAAAATGACTTTATGGTTGAGTTAGTTATTGGAAAAACGATCAAAGCAGATTGTAACCGCCAATGGTTTATGGGTGATCTAGATAGAAAGACGTTGGAAGGCTGGGGCTATGATTATTATAAACTCGACGAAGTAAAAGGCCCTGCATCTACTATGATGGGATGCTCTGAGCCTGCAAAAGACCGTTTTGTGACGACTCAATTAGGCGATGATGCATTTGTGCGTTATAACAGCAAATTACCGATTGTGGTTTATGCTCCGAAAGATATGCAAGTAAAATATCGTATCTGGTCTACAGACGATAAATTAATTGATTCAGTTACAAAATAAATATTAAAGAAAATGCCGCATTTAGCGGCATTCAGACTGCTGACAAACATATTATGTTTGGCGGTAAGTCTAATAGGTTTTGAAAATAAATCAGGAAAATCAATTTATTGATTTTCGGCTGATAACACAAAGCGGGAACAACCACGCTTTTATCCCGCTTTGTCAACAACCTCAAATGCCGCATTTAGCGGCATTTTTTATAGAAACCAATTTAGCGAATAACGAAGACAGATGTTTTCGCATGGCGCACGATTGCAGAGGCTGTTGAACCTAATAAATAGGTTGAAGTGCTTGGGTGATGGGAGCCAACAACAATGAGATCTGCGCTAATTTCTTGCGCATAATCTAAAATTTCATCTTTAGCTGAACCAATACCAATTTTGCAGTTAATCCGTTCATCAGCAACTTTGATATCTTTAATGACTTCTTCTAACGCACGCATTGCAAGGATTGAGCGTTCCGCAGAATCTTTGTTGCTTTCTGGTAATGCGGCAATTTCAATACCAAAAAATAACTCAAGGCTCGGAATAACGGATAGAAAATGAATTTCAGCTGAGCTTAGTTGCGCTAGTGCCTCAACGTGTTTGATGATCTCTTGGTTTAATTCATCTTCTAACAAATCAATAGGGACTAGGATTTTTTTATACATAGCTACCTCATTTTCGTATTATTTAAAATTAATTACAAAAGATTATCTACAATATACTATAAGTTAAATGAAAAGTAATAAATGCTATAACGTGCGCATTTATAGCGATAATCTAAAAATGACATAGCTTCTTCTTTGAAAAGAAAGAATAATTATTATCAACTCTCAGTGTTATTTACAAATCACACAGAGACTTTTAACAAAATATATGCGAAGATCGCGGCAAGTTGCTTAACTAATTGATTTAAATGTATTATTTGAATGATAATTGTTTTGTTTTTCATTAAAGAACCTATTTTATGACTATGAATAATGCTTCAACACAGAAAAAAAGTGATTTTGAAATCCAACAAATAAAATTTAAAGCCGCAAAAAAAAGTACCTTAGTCAGTGTTGTCGTAAATATTTTCTTATCGATTTGGCAGATAATTGTTGGTATTTTTTCTCATTCTTCCGGGTTAGTCGCTGACGGTATTCATACATTATCGGATTTGGTCGCTGATTTTGTGGTGTTGATAGCCAATAAGAAAAGCCACAAGAAGCCAGATGAAGACCATCCATATGGTCATTTTCGTTATGAAAATGGCGCTTCATTAATATTAGGTATTATTTTATTAATTGTGGGCGTGGGAATGGTTTGGTCAGCGATTGAAAAATTACTGAAACCTGAGTTAATTCCTGAAGTTCACTCAATTGCATTGATTGTTGCACTGATTGCTTTAGTCGCAAAAGAGGGGCTGTTTCGCTATATGTTGCATGTCGCGAAAAAAGTAAACTCCAGTATGTTAGTGGCGAATGCATGGCATGCTCGTTCCGATGCGGCTTCCTCCCTAGTGGTGGCCATTGGTATTGTTGGTAGCTTGTGTGGGTTTAAAATTTTTGACCCACTGGCCGCGTTGATTGTAGGGACATTTGTTTTTCGGATGGGGTTTAAATTCACTAATCAATCCATGCAAGATTTAATGGATAAAGGCGCAGACGAAGAAACTTTGCAGGAAATCCGTTCTGTTTTGGATAATATTAGTGAGTTATCAGGATATCATGATTTAAAAACACGTAAATCGGGTGACTTTTTATTGGTGGATGTGCATTTAGAGCTTGATGGAAATATGAGTATTACTGTTGGCCATGAAATTGCGGTAAATGTGCGTAAAAAATTGATGGAAAACCCATTAATTTTGGATGTTATGACCCACCTTGACCCGTATGACAAAGACGCTAAGCATTAATCATACATTTATTTTATTTTTCGATAAAAACCGAGCTTTAAAGTGGCTCGGTTTTTTATTGCAAGCTATTATGTAAAATCAACACATTAATTATTGCACCTGATTGATTACAAGACGAAAATTAATAAGCGGTTTCAAGATGGCACAATAAGGTATTTGTTTCAAAATATAGGGCAAATGTAGCAAACCCCAAAAAATGCTCTCTATAGTGATTATTGAATGATTGAGGAAAAAATGCGGTTAACTCAAGAACAATGTCAGACATTTCGCGCCCCAAAGGTCATTGCCCTTACTAATCAAAATGGTATGAAGGTTATTCTCAGTAGCCTAGGAGCTAGTTGGGTTAGCTGTATACTTCCGCTAGCAACAGGAAAACGAGATGTTGTTTTAGGTTCACCCAATATGGCTAAACAGATGGAACAGGGGGTATACCTTGGTTCAATCGTTGGGCGAGTCGCTAACCGCATAAATAATTCACGATTCACGCTAAATGAACAGTACTATCAGCTTGCGAATAACCAAGGTGTACATTGCTTGAATGGTGGAAAACACAGTTTTAGCCATCGCATATGGGGTATTTTTCAACCAACACCTCAAAAAGCTATTTTTTCTTTGACGTCGCCTGTTGGTGATCAAGGCTTTCCGGGGCAGTTAGACGTTGAAGTGAGCTATGAACTTACAGAAGATAATCAAGTCGTTATTCACCATACTTATCAATCGACAGAAGCTTGCCCTGTTAACCTTGCGAATCACATCTACTTTAACTTAGCGGGGGAGGACTCGGTCAGAACGGCTTTGGAACATGATTTATATATTGATGCAGACCAATATTTGCTGACAGATATGGACGGTATCCCAACGGGAGAGTGGTATAACGTTGCAGATACAAATTTTGATTTTCGCCAAAGTAAACGGATTGGCCGAGATTTCTTACAAGATGATGACCAACGTCGAGTTGGGGGGTATGACCATACGTTTATATTAAACAATACATTAACCGATGGTCTGCAGACGGTGGCAACCCTCGGGGCACCAAGTGGTGATGTGCGGCTAAATATCGCAACCACGCAGCCTGCATTACATGTGTACAGTGGAAATAACCTGCTTGCAACGTCGGGGAAAACACGAACGTATGTCCCTTATTCAGGGGTAGTGATAGCAACTCAGTTTCCAGCAGATGCAATCAATCACCCTGAGTGGGGAGAACAATACAGTTCGATTGCATTTCCTCAACAAATGTACCAAAACCAAACGCGTTACCAATTTGTTTTCTAATACAATAGTGAATATTCAGCGCCTCTATATTAAGGCGCTGAATTACTCGCCAGTTAATGCTCGCCAGTTAATAATTTCCTTAGTCTTAAATAACGAATAGATCCATATATTCATTGACGGGCATTTTTTCTAGCATTGGCTTATCGAGAGAGGCTTTTAAAATTCGAATTTGTTGAGCCTCTGGGAATTGCCTTGCTAAATTAATTCTAAATTTATTTAATAACAATGGCATCCCTTCTTTACGGCGGCGTTTATGGCCAACAGGATATTCGATAACAACTTCATCAAGCACTTGCCCATCCTTCAATGTAATGGTTAACCCATTGCTAATCGAACGTTTTTCAGGGTCATGATAGTCTCGGGTAAACTGTGCATCTTCAGTGCAATGCATTTTTGCACGTAATGCATCAATACGCTCATCTTTGGCAATATTATCTTCATAATCAGCAGCCGTTAAACGACCAAAAATTAATGGGATAGCGACCATATATTGAATGCAATGGTCACGATCTGCCGGATTATGTAATGGGCCTTTTTTATCAATGATACGAATACAAGCTTCATGAGTGCGTATGGCAATAGACTCAATATCTTGAGCCGTTTTTCCTAATTTTTCGAGGGTTTGGTGGAGTTGTAACGCTGCCTCTACTGCTGTTTGGGAATGAAACTCAGCAGGGAAAGAAATCTTAAACAACACATTTTCCATAACATAGGAGCCATAAGGACGTTGAAAACACAGGGGTTGTCCATTAAATAAAACATCGTAGAAGCCCCAGGTTTTAGCCGTTAGCGCCGTTGGATAGCCCATTTCCCCTTTTTGAGCCATTAAAGCTAGCCGTACAGCACGGGAGGTGGCGTCACCTGCCGCCCATGACTTGCGAGACCCTGTATTGGGGCTGTGGCGGTAGGTACGTAAGCTGTGGCCATCAATCCACGCTTGGGAAACAGCATTGAGAATTTGTTCTCTTTCCAGCCCCAATAGATGAGAAACAACCGCAGTTGATGCCACTTTGACTAAAATAACATGGTCGAGCCCGACTTGGTTAAAGGCATTTTCTAGTGCGATGCAGCCTTGAATTTCATGCGCTTTAATTAATGCAGTCAAAACATCTCTAATAACTAGCGGGGGCTTGCCTTTCGCAATGTTTTCACGAGAAAGCCAATCCGCAGTGGCTAAAATACCACCAAGGTTATCCGACGGGTGGCCCCATTCGGCAGCCAGCCAAGTGTCATTAAAGTCGAGCCAACGGCACATTGTGCCAAGATTAAATGCGCCTTGCACTGGGTCTAATTGAAATTGGGTGCCTGGGATTTTTGTGCCATTTGGCACAATCGTACCCGGAACGATAGGCCCTAATAATTTTTTACATGCAGGGTATTCAAGGGATTCCATACCGCAACCAAGGGTATCGAGCAGGCAATGATAAGCCGTATCATAGGCGAGGTCAGAAATAATTGGGTAATCCATTACATAATCAACAATATCGCTGATCACTTTATCAAATTCAATTTGTTGCGAACGCACGGTTTGTGTTGTCATTAGGTTACCTTTTAACGCTGTTCTATAGGAGTAAATAATTGATTTTCAGGACCAATATAGTTGGCTGAAGGACGAATAATTTTATTATCTTGTCGTTGCTCAATAATATGTGCTGACCAGCCAGCGGTACGTGCCATAACAAATAATGGGGTAAACATGGCGGTGGGAATGCCCATAAGGTGATAAGCCACAGCAGAAAACCAATCTAAATTTGGAAACATGTTTTTTTCACGTTTCATTACGGATTCAATTCGATCCGCAACGGTATAAAGATGTCGATTTAGGCTCTGTTCAGATAACTGTAAAGCGACAGACTTGATAATAGGGTGGCGGGGGTCTGCGAGGGTATAAACGGGGTGGCCAAACCCAATGATAACCTCACTATTTTTAACGCGCGCTGTAATATCTTGTTCTGCTTCCTCCATTGAGGCATAACGTTGCTGAATTTCTAATGAAACTTCATTTGCCCCCCCGTGTTTTGGGCCACGCAAAGCGGCAATTGCACCTGTCATCGCAGAGTAAAAATCCGTGCCTGTTCCCGCAATAACCCTTGCTGCGAATGTCGATGCGTTAAATTCATGTTCTGCGTATAAAATTGCCGCAATATGCATAAATTTTTCCCATTGAGCAGGGGGCTTTTTACCGTGTAATAGGTGCAAGAAATGCGCGCCAATTGAATCATCATCAGTTTGGGTTTCAATACGTCTTCCATGGTGGCTAAAGTGATACCAATATAACAACATCGAACCCAGTGACGCTAATAAGCGATCAGCAATATCCCTAGCACCGGAAAAAGGGTGAGATTCTTTTTCGGGTAACACGCAGCCCATCATTGATACGCCTGTGCGCATGACGTCCATTGGGTGCGCGTTCGCGGGTATGGATTCTAACGTTTGTTTAACACTTGCCGGTAACCCCCGAAGAGATTGCAGCTTTTCTTTATATGCAACGAGTTCGGTTGCTGTCGGCAGCCTTTCATGGATGAGCAAATGCGCGATTTCTTCAAATTCACATTGTGTGGCTAAGTCGTGAATGTCAAACCCGCGATAATGCAGGTCATTACCATTACGCCCAACGGTACAAAGTGCGGTATTTCCTGCAGTAATACCTGAAAGTGCAACGGATTTTTTAGGTTTAAATTGAGGTGTTTCAGTACGACTAAGTTGTTCATTCATCATTTATTCCTTGTAGGGGACAGAGGCGATGCAACTTTTAGTAATGATAATTGCCTAAAAATTAAGATTTATTCTTGGAAAATAACGCATCCAGTTTTTGTTCATAATCGTAATAATGAATACTTTGATACAGCTCTTCTCGAGTCTGCATAAGTGGAATGACACTTTTTTGAGTGCCCTCTTTGCGTAATGTTGTATAAACCTGTTCAGCGGCTTTATTCATGGCTCGAAACGCAGACAGTGGATACAGCGCAATGGCAATGTCAACACTGCGTAGTTCATCAAGAGTAAATAAAGGGGTTTGACCAAATTCAGTTAAATTGGCCAGTACGGGAGCGGAGGTATTACTTGTAAACTGTTGATACATAGAAAGCTCAGTAATTGCCTCTGGAAAAAGCATGTCCGCACCGGCTTCTAAGTAGGCTTGTGCACGTTCCAGTGCGGCATCAATGCCTTCGACCGCTAATGCATCGGTTCGAGCCATAATGACAAAGCTGCCATCGGTTCGTGCATCAACAGCCGCCTTGATGCGGTCGACCATCTCTTGTGTCGAAACAATTTCTTTATTAGGGCGATGGCCACAACGTTTTGCACCCACTTGGTCTTCAATATGCAACCCTGCCGCACCGGCTTTACAAAAGGATTTCACCGTGCGGGCGACATTAAAAGCAGAAGGACCAAAGCCAATATCGGCATCGACCATAAGTGGTAAGTCACATACATCAGTAATGCGTCGAATATCAATTAAAACATCATCTAACGTTGAAATACCTAAGTCCGGCATGCCCAGTGACCCCGCAGCGACGCCACCTCCAGATAAGTAAATAGCTTTATAGCCAGCTTGTTTTGCAAGGAGCGCGTGGTTGGCATTGATAGTTCCAACGAGCTGCAATGGAGATTCTTGCTTGATAGCCTCACGAAATTTTTGTCCTGCACTAAATGACGACATAATAGCCTCATATGATGTTAATTAATTGTAATGAAATTGAGATAACTATAGTCATATAGCAATTGACGTGCCAATCTGGCTCTAAATTACATGGGTATGCAAATGTGTTTAAAATCAAACTGATATTGTTTTTTTTGATTTGTGACGGGAAAAACAATTTTAAAATAATCGGTTGGTGTGTTTCGTTGAAACAAGATATTGTCAATTGAAACATAAATGAAACATGGTAAGAAGGTATGGCGATGATGGAAAAACCGATTATTTGGACTGTTTCAGTGTCTCGGTTATTTACACTGTTTCGAGATATCAGCCCTGAATTTAGTGAACAAGCGGAAATCACCCCACTAAACCTTGGTTTTGAGCAGGCGGTAGAGGCCGTACATCAACGATTACAGGGTGGACATTGTGATGCCATCATTAGTGCAGGTTCAAATGGTGCTTATTTAAAAAGCCATGTTTCAGTTCCTGTTATTATCGTGAAAATTAGCGGGTTCGATGTCATGCAAGCATTGGCCAAAGCCCGAGAGATTAGCGATAAAGTCGGGATCATTAATTATAAAAAAACACTTTCCTCATTAGATGAATTTCAGCAACGTTTTGGTTTGCAAATTGAACAGCGTAGTTATGTCACCGCAGAAGATGCAAGATCTCAGCTTAAAGCATTAAAAGCAATGGGAATTTCCGTTGTTGTAGGGGCTGGGCTCATCATGGATTTAGCTGATGAAATGGGGATGACAGGGGTTTTTGTCTATTCCACACAAACCATACGACAAGCATTCTCAGACGCTATCGAATTAAGCCGAATGTCGAGGCGTGAAAACCATTCGCAAGACAAATATCTCCTTCCTAATCCCGCAAAAGTCCGTTATACCATTAATGACCTGATTGGTTCGTCATTACCGATGGAACGTGTTAGGCAAACTATTATGTTGTACGCACGTTCTGATGCAACAGTATTGATTCAAGGTGCGAGTGGAACTGGGAAAGAGATGGTGGCACAAGCGATTCATCACGAATATACCTTATTTAATCAACATAAGCGCAGTAAACAGCAAATGCCTTTTGTGGCCGTGAATTGCGGGGCGATCCCTGAAACATTATTAGAAGCCGAATTATTTGGCTATGAAGAAGGTGCCTTTACTGGCTCTCGCCGGGGTGGCCGAGCAGGGCTATTTGAACTGGCGAATGGGGGAACACTGTTCTTAGATGAAATTGGTGAAATGCCGATTGCATTACAAACAAAATTATTGCGAGTGCTCGAAGAGCGTTCTGTCGTGCGTGTTGGGGGGTATAAACCGTTAAAAGTCAATGTACGAGTCATTTGTGCGACTCATTGCGATTTAGACCGTTGGGTAAGAGAAGGGCATTTTCGTGCCGATCTATTTTATCGGCTCGGGGTATTGAGAATGCGAGTTCCAGCACTCAATGAACGTGGCGATGATATTTTTGTATTAGCGGAGCGGTTACTTAAGTTAGCCTTTGCAGGCTTAATGCAGCCGTTGCCTTCTTTTCGTGTACAGCAGTTAATTGCGTGTAAACGCTTTTTTGTTGAGTATTCATGGCCCGGTAATGTGCGAGAACTCAGAAACTTAATGGAGCGAGTTGCACTTTATTGTAGCGCATACCCCGAAAAGGCCATTAGTGAGGAAATGTTGGCGAGTCTATCTCCTGAGCGCAAATGGGATGCAATAAGCCATGAGGTTGTTATTGATAAAAATAAGGAACCGCTTACTGACGTGATGAATAGGTTTGGTGGTGATCGTAAAGCCGTAGCTCAGTATTTAGGTATTAGCAGAACAACCCTGTGGCGGCGTCTTTCTTTATTAGAGAAAGCAAATCAGGTAAATCACGATACTAAATAATAATTAATTTGTATTCATTCAGGAGGGGGGTTGATTAAAAGGTAATGGATTAGTGAGAGTGCCATAAAGGAGATAATTAGGTTGTTTTTATTCATAGAATCATTGAATACTACTTGTTGAATTAAATTCATTCAGTCGTGTTCAGTGACAAATAAATTATTTTGTTATTAAGTGCTTTTAGGATTTTTTCCATATGACTTAAGTTGTATCAAATCGTAACAAAAAACAGTGATGTTAATATTTACCTATTATTTTGATTTTTAAGTATTACTTTTGTTTTTCTTGTTGTTCTTTCACTAAATTCACCATCGTAAAAAACGTGATTTTTCTCACATAAATTATTTTGCTAGTCACCATTAGATTTTCTCATTTTAACTTCATGATTGAACGTTCTATATTGCGCTCAAATTAGTCCTATCTTTGTTTTTTTACTACTGCACTAATCGCCGAAATGTGTTCTTTCTTGGGAGCACAATGCTGTCGTATTCAACGATGTAGTTGCAGCGCATATTATTTATTTTGTTAGTTGGAGAGTGGGGCGTGAATCAGTCCACTACTATCATGCGCAAACGCGACAATGCATTCGTTCCTGTTGCAGGGTTAACGATTTTTGCTATTGCATCGGGTTATTTAATGAGCTTAATCCCATTATCGATGGGAAGTTTTGGTATTGATACGCAATATGCGGGTTGGTTAGCGAGTGCGTATTATATTGGTTTATTAATTGGCTCAATGTTAATTGAACCAATTATTGCCAAAATAGGCCATCGTCTTGCCTTTATTGGCTTTTTATTGATGCTTGCCGCGACAGTTATTGTACTGCCGTGGACCCCGACCATTGAAGCTTGGTTGCCAAACCGCTTAGTTGCAGGGGTTGCAGTGGCTGGGATTTTTGTGGTTGTCGAATCTTGGTTATTGATTGGCGATAATCCGAAAGAGCGTGCTAAACGTTTAAGTTTTTATATGACGTCATTGTATGGCGGAACCACTCTTGGCCAGCTTGCTATTGGTGTTATTGGAACCCATGGCGCTTATCCGTTTATGGTAGTATTAGGGTTATTATTATTAGCGGTAATGCCACCGTTATTAGTACGTCAAGGCCAGCCAGAAAGTGGTTCGCATCAAAAACTGTCATTGAAAAAAATTGCTCGTTTAAGTAAACCTGCAATTATCGGTTGTATGGTTTCTGGTATTACCATGGGGACTATCTATGGGTTAATGCCGTTATCATTGAAAAAAGACCAATTCACCACCGACCAAGTCGGTGTGTTGATGGCTTCAATTATTCTTGGTGGGATGTTAATACAGCCAGTTGTTAGCAAATTATCTGTCTTAATGAGTAAAACCTTATTACTTGCGATGGTTTCATTATTAGGTGTTTTTGCTATGGGTGTTATTTATATTTCGAGTGACTACTTAGTGATGATTGTCGCTTTAGCGCTACTCGGTATGTCAACTTTTGCCCTATATCCTGTGGCGATAACGTTGGCGTGTGATAACTTAGATTCCTCCTATATCGTCGCAGCAACACAAGTGATGCTGTTTAGTTACAGTATAGGTTCAGCAATGGGGCCTATCGCAGCAGGGACGTTTTTAGGCCAACATAATGGTTTAGTGAATTTCTTCTTTATTGTGCTGTTAGTGACTGCGATTTATATGTTAATTGCGAGCTTACGTCGTAAAGCCAGTGTGTTAGCAAATTAATTTTATCGACAAATAAAACTGCTAAATAAAAGGCTCTGTGAATTACTTACAGGGCCTTTTTGTCGTTCTAATTATTTCTTTTTATTGACGGTTGAAGGTGACAGTTGTGCTTCAATGGGTGAATGCTTTGTATTACGTACAATGCGTTGCTCCCAAAGCTCCCCTAATTTGAAATCCCATGATAGCGGTGATATTTCTGTTCTACCTGCATTTGGGGCAAATGTAAGTTCGCTGAAATACAAGGTATTTTCATCAGACATCAAAAAATCCGCACGGCAATAATCAAAAGGTGTGACGAGTATTTCTGCTAACCGTAACATTTCTTTGAATAGTGGCGGCTCAGATACGGGTTCCAGCATGTTTGGATAACCAAAAGTCACGGGTTGTAACTGCCAGTTGATATCATAAATATTAATAAATTCATTGCCAAATTCGTCTGAGTAATCAATCTCTGCATAGGCAGGCTTACCAGAGAAGCAATGGATCCTGCATGTTTCTGGTACTAACTTCCGGTTTTTATTAGCGAATAAATCAATATATTCTTCACACATAATTTGTGCGGGAATAGTTTTATAATGACGTTCTCGAGTAATATAGTAAAGGTTTTTAGTTAAATGAAAATCTAATTTATTTTTAGCTTTTAGCCAGTCAAAGTGTGCTTTATCGCGACAAATAATGCTACTACCACTGTCGTGATTGCATTTTAAAACGAAACGCTCTGGCAGTTTGTTTAGATCAATTTCATCGACACTTTTATAAGTGGCGATGATAGGTACTAAATATTCATTTCCTATTGTTCGTGAGATATATTCCCTTACCGCGAGTTTATCTGCAAATTGTGAATATAATGGATTTTTATCTCGCAACATTCTGAAATTTACTTTCTCATTAAAACTTTTTGGGGCTTTAAAATCAGGGCGGTAATTGAGTTTTTTAGTAAATTTATTAGTGAGATATGTTTTGTCACTCACTATGAGTGTACGTAATTTTTTTATAAAATACTCTGCTTTTTTCATGCGAGCACCAACCATTCTAAAATTGTAGTGTGTAATTAAAATCTAATTTTTATTTGATTATATTTTTTATAACTTAAATAAAGCATCAATAAATGTAACGGTCAATTTAATAATTTCTTAATAAATAAATATTAAACAAAAGGTAAATAATGTTCATTTTGTTAATAATAGCCGGATATCCGTACACTTTTATATCAATAATTCAATCGATCGTTTTAATTATTCGTCATTAATAATAAGGGTATTGTTTATTTAAAGTGTAACAAAAGTAAAGAAGATAGACCTTAAGGATTTATTTAGATAATGTCCCTCCTAAAATAAGGGAATAGAGGGGACATTTGAGAGAATTGTTATTTATAACTTACTAAGATAACTATTTTAATGGCGGCTGCCCCATCTTTTTTAGGAATCGTATTTGAGCCGCAACGAGTTGTTTGTAATCAATACAACGATATGGCATATCATATTGCTGCGCCAATTGGGCTAAGATGTGAGCTAAAGCAGGGTAATGGCGGTGATGCCAATGAGGAAAAATATGATGTGTAAGGTGGTAGTTTAGTCCCCCAGTTAAACGCCATAAATAATGGGGGGTCGGTAGCCAGTCACAAGCCGTGACAAAATTATGATGGTACCAACCATGCTTGATCTGTTTATCTTCAGGAGCAGTGAAAAACTGCGTCTCTGCCCAATGTGTACCGAGTAATAAATAAATGACAAAAATGGATGCAATCATTTGGCTCAATAAGTAAGTGATAAGTATTGTTGTTAAGCTGATCCCATGGCTGTGAGCCACTAGCAGTGGGGTGCCAATCATTAATATTAAGTGACATACTTTGCTACCTAAAAATAGCGTCCAACCCAGTTTACCCTGTAAAACTTTCTGTGTTTTTAAGCGTGTTTTCCCAGTTCTGTCCGACCAATCAAAAACCAGTGCAATCCATGTGAGTGATAATGATGCAACGAAAGGCCAATAAATATGTTGATATTTCATGAAAGGTCGCCAGCGTTGAAATGGCGTTTGGCGGAATATACCATTTTCTTCAGTATCTAAATCATAATGCTCAATGTTGGCATAGTGATGGTGATAATGAACATGGCGTGTACGCCAAAACTCTGGCTCTAAACCTAAAGGTAATGTCACTAAACGGCCAAATAACCGATTTTTCCAGCTTGATTTAAATAAGGTATTATGACAGGCATCGTGCTGGCCAATCACATTCAATAGCATGATGAGTAAAACAAATACAAAATAGGATAATATGTAAATTGAGGTAGATGTTGTTATGAGTGTTGGCAGGTAACTCAGAAGAGCAAAAATAAACAAGATAGCAATTGCAGTAAGATCATATCGGCTGGCAAATACGTGATCTTGCTTAGTTTGCAGATATTCTTGACTAGCTTGTTTTAATGCAGCATGAAATTGTTGTTCGTTAGCATTTGCGAACGTGAGTTCGAAGTCAGTGTGATGCATGCTACTCTCATTTGAGGTTATCTTCTTTTAATTAAAGAGTATATCTTCACTAAGTAAAGCGTCGCAAAATAAATATGAAGGGGGAGAAATATTTCGACTTATTCTGAATCAATTTTTATCAAGAATAATAATTTTTGGTATTTTGGATGAATATTTTTGAGAAATATCGATATAAATTGAGGATTTGTGCAAAGTAAACAATTAAATACGAGTTAACCATTAATTAAACTGATATATATTCTATAAAGTATTTGGTCAAAACACGTACTTATTAATTTTCTGAAATATAAAAACTAGCTACATCCTTGTAGAGTGATCCTTTAATATTAAGGTATCAGGGAAAAATGTGTCTGTCTGTAATAAATTATGTGAAAAAAATACTCAATCTAATTTAAGTTGTTAATAATAAAATATAGTTATCATTTTAGATGGGTTTGTTTTAATTATCCATTATATTTGTTTTACCTAAGCTAAATTAGGAGCTTGCCTATATGAATAATGCGTCAACATGATGAAATAGCCACAGATAAATTATTTTTCGAATAAGGAATGTTATATGAAAAAAATACTGTTAATAATTTTATCAACACTGATTATTCCTGTGTCCGCTCAAGCGGGTTATCAATATTATGGTTGTGATAAAAAAATCTATCAACTAGAGAAACAGCTAAAATACGCCAAAATGCATGGTAACCGAAATAGAGTTGCGGGGTTAGAGCGCGCTATTTCAAATGTACAAAATAACTGTTACGACCATTATTCGGGGGCGACTGGGCCAACAAAATTAAATCATCGTTATAGCTTTACTGAAGCAGATCGTTTAGAGCAGCAGATAGAAGCATTACAAGATGAAATAGAACGCTTAAAAGCGGCTAAAAATTAACTCAATACGTAATATTAAAATCAAATATTATTTATAAGCTAAAAACCGTGTTGGATGAATTTAGCGCTATAGCTGCTTGTCGTAATTATTGTCATATTCACTTTAATTTTTGTCTAGCTATAGCGCATTGAATTAATCAGTGAAATAATAAGTTAACGTCGTTTTTTAATATTGTATACTTTTTATTATGGTTATTCGTCCTCATCAACACTGGTTTTTTCGGTTATTCGACTGGCATGGCTCTGTACTGTCAAAAATAACATTTCGGCTTTCTCTAAATATAATGATATCAATCGTAGCAGTACTAAGTTTCCAATGGTATGAGCGATTAGGTATACACTTAACAATAGCCCCCTTTAGCTTACTAGGGATTGCCATCGCAATATTCCTAGGTTTTCGCAATAATGCATGTTACAGCCGCTTGATTGAGGCTCGCACACTCTGGGCTTCGTTATTAATTAACCAAAGAAATATTCTAAGAAATATTAAAGGGTTATTGCCTAATGATCAGGCAGCCCAAAAGGAATTTGCTAATTTGCTGATTGCTTTTGGTTGGAGCCTTAAACATGAATTAAGGAAAACCAGCCCAATCATTGATATGTATAGGCTATTACCCCGTACTATTTTTGATGAGGTTATCCGAAGTTCGTTTCCCACTAGCCGAATATTATTGCAGATTGGCCTAAAGGTGGGGGAATTACGCGATAAAAAAGTCATCAGTGATGTACTCTTTCAAGCTATTAATAAAGATATTAATGCGCTATCGGAAGTTCTTGGTGGCTGCGAACGTATTGCGAACACGCCGATCCCGTTTGCTTATACACTAATTTTGCAGCGAACTGTTTACTTATTTTGTTCGTTACTTCCATTTGCATTGGTTGTTGACCTACATTATATGACGCCATTTGTTTCTGTTTTTATTTCTTACACTTTTTTAGCGTGGGATGCACTAGCCGAGGAACTTGAAGATCCTTTTGGGACTGCTGCAAATGATTTACCGCTGAATGCCATTTGTAATAGTATTGAACGCAATGCATTGGATATGTTGGATATTCAACCACTTCCCCCTCAGTACCAGCCAGATAAATATTTTAACTTGTTGTAGTGCTAATCTATTCATTCTTGAAGACAGTAGAGCGTGATATTCACGTTTTACTGTTTCTCCTTATTTATCTTTCCTCTTTTTTCTTTTCTATCGAATATTATTTTGTCTTTTTGGGTCATACAAATCAGGAATTCTGTACAGATAATCTTATCAATACTATACTCCCCCTATGTATACTAAAGGGGCTTAAATATGCCACATTCCCCAAAAGAAAAAAAAGCAGTTCTTACACGAGTCAGAAAGTTGAAAGGGCAATTGCTTGCCTTAGAGTCAGCCTTGGAAGATGAGGTTGAATGCGCCGCCATTTTACAACAAATTGCTGCTATTCGTGGGGCAGTTAATGGTTTGATGGCCGGGGTATTAGAGAGTCATTTGCGGGAAGGGCTTCAAGAGTCAGCAACAACACAGTTGCAAAAAGACTCAGTAGACGATGCCATCTCATTAATTCGTACCTATTTGCGGTAAATAAAGAAGGAATAACGATGAAATCACGTGCAGCAGTTGCATTTGGTCCTGGTGAGCCATTAAAAATTGTCGAAATTGATGTCATGCCACCAAAGGCTGGGGAAGTGTTAGTCAAAATTAGCCATACGGGTGTTTGCCATACTGATGCATTTACCTTGTCAGGTGATGACCCTGAAGGGTTATTTCCTGTGGTATTAGGGCATGAAGGGGCGGGCGTTGTTGTTGAAGTCGGCGAAGGTGTAACTAGCGTTAGCGTTGGTGACCATGTCATCCCACTTTATACGGCAGAATGTGGAAAATGTGTTTTTTGTGAGTCAGGCAAAACAAACTTATGTGTCTCTGTTAGGGAAACACAAGGTAAAGGTGTGATGCCTGATGGGACCACACGTTTTTCTTACAATGGCCAGCCTGTTTACCATTATATGGGCTGTTCAACATTCAGTGAATATACTGTTGTTGCCGAAGTCTCTTTGGCTAAAATTAACCCTCAAGCCAACCATGAAGAAGTGTGTTTATTAGGTTGTGGCGTGACCACGGGTATTGGTGCTGTACATAATACGGCTAAAGTACAAGAAGGTGACTCAGTTGCAGTTTTTGGCCTCGGTGGGATTGGTCTTGCGGTTATTCAAGGGGCAAGGCAAGCAAAGGCTGGCCGTATTATTGCCATTGATACTAACCCGTCTAAGTTTGAACTAGCGCGCCAATTTGGTGCGACAGAATGTTTGAATCCTAATGATTTTGATAAGCCGATTCAGCAAGTGTTGATTGAGAAAACCCAGTGGGGAGTTGATCATACCTTTGAATGTATTGGTAATGTTAATGTTATGCGTGCAGCACTTGAAAGTGCACACCGAGGATGGGGCCAATCAATTATCATTGGTGTCGCAGGGGCAGGGCAAGAAATTTCAACTCGTCCATTCCAATTAGTAACAGGGCGGTCATGGCGTGGTACGGCTTTTGGTGGTGTGAAAGGCCGTAGCCAGTTGCCAAAAATGGTTGAAGATGCCATGAAGGGTGATATTGAGCTGTCTCCATTTGTGACGCACACATTGCCATTAGAGCGTATTAATGACGCATTTGATTTAATGCATGAAGGCAAATCAATCCGCACCGTTATTCACTATGATTAAGGAGTCTTTGATGGAGAGAATTGAACGCCATGCGTGTTTTGGGGGCTGGCAGGATGTTTATCAACATCAATCCACCGTGCTCGGCTGTGAAATGAAGTTTGCAGCTTTTCTACCACCACAAGCGAGAACAACCGTCTGCCCAGTGATTTATTGGTTATCAGGGTTAACCTGTAATGAACAAAATTTTATTACTAAGGCGGGAGCCCAACAATTTGCGGCAGAACATGGCGTGGTTATAATCGCACCAGATACTAGCCCTCGCGGTGCTGAGGTTGCTGATGACGAGGCTTATGATTTAGGGCAAGGCGCAGGTTTTTATGTGAATGCTCTGCAAGCTCCGTGGAGTCATCATTACAGAATGTATGATTATATTGTGTCTGAACTACCTGATTTAATCGAAACACATTTGCCTGTATCTGATAAACGTTCTATTTTTGGCCATTCTATGGGTGGACACGGGGCTTTAATGATTGGCTTACGAAATGCAGGCCGATATTCTAGTTTATCTGCATTTTCTCCTATTGTTGCTCCAACCCAAGTTCCTTGGGGGCGCAAAGCCTTTATGGCTTATCTGGGGGAAGAAACAGCTAGCTGGTCTCAATATGACACTGTTGAATTAATCGGAAAAGCGGAGGCTATTCCACCTATTTTAGTGGATGTAGGCACTGCGGATCCTTTCTATCAAGAACAATTAAAACCCGAGTTATTTGTAGATATTTGTGACAAAAAGCAATTTGAATATCGTTTGAATTTACGTGATGGATATGACCACAGTTACTATTTTATTAGTAGCTTTATTGGTGAACATATTGCATTTCATGCACGCTATTTAAATGATAATAGCTGAGTATGGTAGTGTTAGGTATATTGTAGTGTTAGATATATTGTAGGGTGAGGCCAATAGTTGGTTTCACCTTGCTATTCCTTAACGTTTTAATCATGCCTAAATCGCTACTCTAACCCTCCATGGGAGAGCTTGCTGATTGCTTTAATCGCACTGATTGCGACATCTTTATTTGGGTCATTACATAATTCAAGTAGTCGATTAATCGTATTATGTTGTTTCAGTCGTATTTTACAATCACCTAAAGCGGATATGGCAGCTATTTTTACATCATCATTTTTTCTTTTCGTTAAATCAAGTAATGTATTTATGACTTTGTTATCCATCTTTTATCCTAATCAGGGTATTAAGAAATAAAGTTAATTAAAATCCATTTGTTTCAAAATATTAATTTCAATGTAGAGATGCTACTAAATGAAAGAATTTGTTAATATCAAAAAACACAACTAATATGGATATAGTATGATTAGGTTTGTGTATGAATAGGTAGCAAAAATCATACCTATTCATATATAGGGATTAGAAAGATTAAATAAGATTAATTAAAAAACCTGTGCTTTAACGGATTGATATAAAAATATTATTTGTATACTAAAAATGGTGGGAGAGTTTACTCAGTGCCTTTATTGCAGACACCGCAACATCCTTATTGGGATCTCTACAGAGTTCAATTAAACGGTTGATCGCATTTTGTTGTTCAACGGTCGCTTTATAATCACCTAATGCGGAAATAGCTGCAATTTTAACATCATCATTTCCACGATGTGTTAATTCAATTAATGTTTCAATTATGTTATTTTCCATGTAAACCCTTTGAAATACCTATGCGATACCAAGGTATTCTAAGTGAATTTACTTGAGATTTATTTTTGAAATTTAATGCTTTATTAATACATTATATAGATTTTACGCATTTTCAGGCTATTAACTATCTTATTAACTAGGGTGCATTAAGAGAGTAAGGATTATTGATATAAAAAATTTAAAATATTAAAAGACATTAGTTATCTATTAAAATAGATATGACTAAATAATTCTTTATTAAGGTAAAAATAATAAAGCACTTTACCTTTAAAATGAGTTAAATAAAGTGCTTATTAAGCCTGAGTTAGTGACGTAAATAAACGTGAGGCGTGTTATTTTCAGGGTGTTGAGTAACACCTAAGTCAGCTTGATACCAACGAGTTAAGTTTTCAGTCGTTAAAACATCGGTAGGGGAACCTTGAGCGACAAGCTTTCCATTATGAATTAATAACACTTTATCTGCATATAATGCGGTTAGATTAAGGTCATGTAATACACAGCAAACACCTAACGGTCGTTGACGTGTAAGTTGATGTAGTAACCGTAAGCTATGCTGTTGATGATATAGGTCAAGCGCAGAAGTGGGTTCATCGAGAAACAAGCATGCGGGTTGAGCTGTTGGTTGCCATAATTGTGCTAATACTCGAGCTAATTGAACGCGTTGCTGCTCACCCCCTGAAAGTTGGCGGTAATCCCGCTGCCGTAATGATTGGCAACTGGTTTGTGCTAACGCTTCATTGATGGCGGTGTGTTTATATTCTGAACCATAGGGGGTTCTGCCCATTGCAACCACATCTTCAACAGTAAAAGCAAATTGCAAATGGCTATGCTGTTTCATCACAGCACGTTTTCGGGCTAACGCATTATGGTCCCAGTCAGTCATTGCTCGGCCTTCAATAAAGCATGTGCCATGAGTCGGGGTATTATAGCCTGTTAGTAATTTTAATAGACTGGATTTCCCTGCGCCATTTGGCCCAATGATCACCACAAATTCCCCTTGATCAATCGATAAACTCACATTATCTATAAGCGTCTTTTCACTGATTTTATATGATAAATTTTGTGCTTCTAACAAGAGCGATTTTGTTTGCATTTTTAGATCCTCCCCGAAGGCTGCCGTAAAATTAGCCATAAGAAGTAGGGGCCACCAATTAACCCTGTCAGTAAGCCAACAGGAATTTCAGCAGGTGCAACCGCAGTCCTTGCTACAGTATCGGCAATAAGTAATAAGCCCGCACCTACGATAGCGGAACCAGGAATTAACCAACGATGGTCTGGCCCGAGAGTCATGCGAATGAGATGGGGAACAACGAGACCGACAAAACCAATAACACCGCTCATGGCAACCGCACAACCAACTAACATGGCGCTAAGGAATAATAAAATAAACTTGGTACGCTCAACATTGAGCCCAAGGTAATGGGCGTCTTCGTCCCCTAATTGTAGGATATTAAGCTTACTTCCTTGTGTTAAACAGATAATACAAATAGGAAGAATAACTGAAGCGGCGATGGCCAATGATGCCCAGTCAACATTACCGAGCGTGCCCATCATCCATAAGCTAAATGTTCTGAGTTGTTGGTCATTGCTGATATAACTAAGAACACCGATGAATGACATACACAGCGCATTGATAGCGATACCCGCGAGAAGTAGTTTTGCGAGGTTACCATTTGATGAACGATTTAAGCTAAAAATAATAAAAGATACGGCTAGGCTACCAATAAAAGCAGCCGCGACATGGCCATAACCTTGCATCACGGTGGGTAATGAAACAGAGAAAACAATAAATGCGGCAACGGATAAAGCCGCGCCACTACTGATACCGAGTAAGCTAGGATCAGCGAGGGGGTTACGGAATAACCCTTGCATAATGGCGCCAGATACTGCTAAGGCAAGGCCAACTAAGATGGCAATTAACACGCGAGGAAGGCGGATATTTAGCCATATTTGCCAATCCGAGTCTGTGGCAGATGCCTGCCACAGTGCTTTTAATGAGAAGTTCATTGCGCCGGCATTCGACGCGATGAGAACTAAACCGCCAAGTGCTAACAATAATACGATAATCACCAAAAATGGGTTTTTAAAGCGACTCATTGGGATTTTTCTAATGCCTCACGTAGTTGTTGCATGACTTTAGGCGTACCTAAACTGAAAGTGAGCATACCGACGTCATCGACAACCAGAAGCGCTTTATTTTTCCCTGCGGGGGTCATTGACATTCCTTGTAATTTCCACACTTTTTCTATTCCACCTAATGATTTAATACCTTCTTTGGTAAAAATGATTAAGTCAGGTTGGCTTGATAGCAAGCCTTCTTGGGATAGAGGACGATAGCTGTCGAAGCTGCTCATGGCATTTTTTGCCCCAACCGCGTTAATGACACTGTCTGCCGCAGTGTGCCGTCCTGCCGCTAAAGGCATAACACCACCGTGACTCATGATAAATAAGACTTTTTTGTCAATAGGAGCCGTATTTACTTGGCTGAGCTGTTGGTTAAATTGATTAACTAATTGCTTTCCTTGCTCTGTTTTACCGACCACATTAGCGATGGTGGTAATTTTTTCTGGAATGGCTTCTAAACTCGGTTTCCCTGTCACCTTAATAATTTTTACGCCGCTTTTTTCGATTTGCGAAAGAGCCATTGAGGGTTTTGCTAACTCACTCGCAAGTACTAAAGTCGGGCGCATTGACAACACGCCTTCTGCGTTAAGCATACGCATATAGCCCACATCTGGGAGCTTGGTGGCTTGCTCTGGATGAAGGCTGGTGCTGTCACGGGCGACGAGCTGTTCCTGTGCTCCAAGTTCATACACAATTTCAGTCACATCACCCCCTAAGGTGACGATGCGTTCTGTTGCATAAGAACAAAAAGAGATAAACAGCGTTGATAAGATTAGAAGCCATTGTTTCATAATAAGTTACCTAATTTTAAATGCGTGGTAATGCGGTGACTTGTTGGCGCCATTGCTCTTGCTCTGGAGTCCCTTCCGTACGCTGCCCATACATTTGTGCGATTTGATTTCCTTGGTTATCGAAGACTTCAAGGCTAGTCACATGGCCATCTTGTGTTGGCTTGCGTGTGACCCAGCATTCGGCAATACCATTTTCAATCATGTGCAAGGTGAAATCAGGATTGAAAATATTTAGCCACTTTAAGTCTGAACCTTCACTTTGATATGGCATGATTTTTTTGATTTCACCAGTAAAAATTTGCACACATCCGCGGTTGCCCACAAAAATCATAATTTCGTTTTGATCTTTGAACGCAGTGTTAATCAGCTGATTGAAGGAATCATTAGGCACTTTCCAAGCCAAATCATCGCTAACCGCAGCGAAAACTTGCTGGCGGCTGAGGTTGTTTTTCTTGAGTAGAACAAAAAATTGGTGAACGTCTGTCATGTTGCGCCATTCTTGTTCTAATTGTTGTTTTAGCTCTTCACTAACGGGCTGATTGGTAAATGCAGTTGCTGTTTCATGGATGAGCTCCGGGTTATCTTGGGTAGCATATTTTTCAATCAATGCCTGCCATGCCGCCATATCCGTTTCATCGGTGGTGTAAACTTTATGTAGTGCGTCACCTTGTTTATCAAAAAATTGGATACTATGACGCTCACCGTGTTTGCTGTCTTCCGTCAAAGCAAAGATAGTGTCCCAATGGCTGAAAAACATCCGTAAATCAAGGGCGCGAGGGTTTAAAATTAACCCACCGTGTGGGCTAAAGGTTGCATTGTCATAACGACCAACTTGCTCATGAACCACATATTCGTTACGGGTAATCGCTTTCACTTTCCCAACAGTGGCTAATTCTGTCAACAAAGTGGGGGCATCGACATTTAAACGAACAGCTTTGTCGTGACCAACACGACTATGCAGTAGCTGAGCTTCAGATACATTTAAATAGGCGGCGAGATCGCGAGCGTATTTGGCTTTGTTATCTGTTTTTGCTTGTTGGTAACGCTCGTAAAGTGCTGAATTCACGTTTATCTCCTTAATATTGTGTGAATTACCATTGGAAGCTGACAAGCAGCTTGGCATTACGTCCATCTTGAGGAATACCTTGTGATGAGTAGTATTCTTTATCAAATGCATTGCCTAACACGACACTGGTTCCTAACCCTTTGAGTTGTCCTTCACCTTGATAACTCACATAGAAGTCATGTACGGCATAGCCGGCTTGTTGTTCTGCTTTAGAGGCTTTATTGAATTCTGTATGGCGCGTAAACTCCCCTAGCCAGCCCACTGAAAAACCGCTGTCTGCAATAGGTACGGCCAGATTACTGGTGACAGAATCAGGTTTAATTGATGTTATTGATTTTCCATTAGATTCATCTTTTCCTTCAGTATGGTTATAAGCCAAACTCCAATTGAAATAGTCTGTTTTATAATCCATTGAGGCATCCCATCCCCAAATTTTGGCACGTTTAGTATTGATTGATGTGGTGTAGTTATTTTGAGGATTTCTAAAATCAGGGGTTGTTACGTAAGTATTGATATAGTCTTTAGCTTTGGTATCAAAATAGCTGGCTTTAAATTGTAGGTTATCTCTTTCCATCAATAGGTCATCGAAACGCAGACCAAAACCATATTCTGCGGTACGGGTTGATTCAGGTTTCAGATTAGGGTTTGGTTTCCATCTATTAACGATTGGCCCCATTTGGAAGTGGACCTCGTCGTTATACATTTCCATCATAGAAGGGGCTCGGAAGGCTTCTGAATATGACGCAAATAGCATTGACCACTCTGTTGGTGTGATGCTAACGGCACCTTTAGATGACCATTTACCTTTTTTCACATCTTCATTGCCATCAGATGTCGCTTTATAGTGGTCATAGCGCGTACCGACAATAAAGGAAACAGGCAAATCTTTTAGGCTAATTTCATCTTGTAAAAAGCCGGATGCAAAGGTGATGTCCGCATCGGGGAATTGGGTGGTATTTGCATAAGGAGTTTGTTTTTGCTTATAAGCTTCACTGCCGTAAGTCAGGTTATGTGATGCTAATGGCAAGTCATAAAAGTTAGAGCGGTTATCCGCTTTTATGCCATAAGTTTTTTGTGTACGACCTTCATAGGGGGTTCCTTGGCCTTTTGCCGTGATATTAATATCGGAGTAATAAGGCGTGACTTTAAAATTTAGCCATTCCTGTGAGCCCGGTTTAATTTGATAAGTTATCTGTGCATCACGTTGGCGAGTGGTACGGTTAACTTTTAGATTGTCACTCCCTACATTAATTTCTTGCGGGTTTTTCGGCTCATTGGCATCATTATTATAATAACGCATTTGGCCAGAAAGCTTTTGTGCATCATCGATTTGCCATGTTCCTTTTGCCAGCAGGTTACCAATGGTTTCCTTGTTTTTCATGTCATCGCCATTACTCATGCGGACATTACCGGTTTCTTTCGTGACAAAGCTGAATAGCCCATCAAGGTTATCACTACGGCCAAACGCAGTGCCGCCGAAACCGAAGCTATGATCGCCAGTAGCGGCTTCGGTAAAGACACGGAAACCGTTGTCTTGGCCTTCACGCAATAAGTCTTTGGCATCAACGGTTTCCCAAGCAATCACACCACCCATGGCACCACTGCCGTAGAGTAGGGCAGAAGGGCCACGGATAATTTCAACTTGCTTAATCAGAGCAGGGTCGATAAAGGTGCCATTGACATGGCCTGTATCTGTGCCTTGGCGAATACCATCCACTAAGGTCAAAATGCCGCGTCGATCAAACCCGCGCATATAAATATCTTGCCCATTTGCACGGCTGGTACCGGTGACACCAATCCCGGGAACTTTACGTAAAATGTCATTGACGGTGCTGGCCGTTTGCGTTTCAGGTGAATTATTTTTGATCACCGTGACCATCATCGGGGTTTCGAAGCTGTCACGTTCGCTACCTGTCGCATAGACAGTCATCACATCATGATGATTTTTTTTTGGTGATGGTTCTGTTGTTTGTGCTTGAGCACTTGCTATCACGCCTAAGATGGCACTGGTTAGGACTGACATTCGCAAAACAGGGGACATAATTGTGATACTCCATATAGTTTTTATCTGTATTAAGCAGAGTGAATTCGTATTAATTGATAGCGATGTATTGGTCTGGAGGACCTGAATTCGGTATGACACAGGAAAAATTGCATGTAAGCGGTGTCTGAACATAGCAAGAGGAGTAAACAACTAATGAAGGTATAAAGCTGAGGTAATAGTCAGTAACTGGTTGGTGTTCAGCAGGACTATTTGGGATGTGGCACATTAACGCTACCGCTGCGCGATAGTCAGGTATCGAGTGGCTATCCTTGCTGATTCGATATTTAGTGGCACAAATGTGAAATACAGACGTCAGTTTAAACTCCATAAGAAACCTTTTCCTATGTTTAGATTAAGCTGGCTGCCTGGATAATTAACCTAGGTGGCTTGCGAATTAAGTTTTGGTACGACTTACTTTGGGTATGGCTTACTTAGTTAAGATCAACTTACCTGTACGTGTTTGTCTCAATTGATAAAGCTCGCCATTATGTTGAATTGAGACCTTACCGGCAGGGCCCAATAATTGTTGGCTTTCTATCACGTCAGTTTTAACGGGTTGTTTCGCCGTTTCGACGGTATTTTCTGCAACTGGGGCTGTCATATTATTTACCATACTAAGTTTGTTGATAATCGAAATGATATTGAGAATGATTATCTTTAGAATGATTGCCAATATCAAGTAATTTTCACAATCAAACAACAAAAGAGCCACAAAAAACTAAGTTCGTACGAAAAAACAGCATTAATCTAGTGGTTCCCCACTTACAAGGCTATAATTGAGTTTCTCTATTCATTGCATGGGTGAATAAAATGAAAATATTACTGTTAGGAGCGACAGGGCTTGTGGGAAGTCATGTTTTATCATTGGCACTTGCAGACTCTCGTGTGACTCAGGTGATAGCGCCAACACGACATGCATTAGCAGAACATGAGAAATTACAAGCACCTATTGTTGATTTTAACCATTTACCTGACGAGGCTGCGTTATGGGAAGTCGATGCTGTGATTTGCGCGCTCGGCTCAACCCTCAAAGCTGCTGGTTCAAAGGCGGCATTTCGTCAAGTGGACTACACCTATCCTTTAACCTGTGCAAGGCTAGCCAAAAAATGGGGCTGCCCGACATTTGTATTGACTTCTGCTTTGGGGTCAAACGCTAAGTCACCTTTTTTTTATAGCCGAGTAAAAGGGCAGCTTGAACAAGATTTAAGATTACTGGGTTTTGATTCTTTAACTTTAGTTCGCCCGAATGTGATTCGTGGTGACCGCCAAAAAGTGCGTTTGGGTGAAGTTGTTGTGATTCGTATTATTTCCTGTCTATCATCTATATTGCCCGCGAGCTGCCAAGTTAGCCCCGCAACAAATATTGCGAAGGCATTATTTGAGGCTGCAATAAATCCCACGAAAGGGGTTCGTGTTATTTCATCTAAACAGCTTATATAACACTGGCTAGTTCATTTTTGTTGGTTATGTTGTTTTTTTGTTTCACACACAAAAGCTTCAATTTTATGATGCCTGAAATGCTAACCGATTTAGGAATTACAAAAGTTAATATAGGGTTGGTAAACATACTGATTGATGACAAACATATTATGTTTGTCATCAACCTAAAGCCCACAAATGTGGGCTTTTACTCTTCGAAGGTTACCCCTGAATCTGTGCTAATGAACCGTATAAATCATAAAGTGTTTCATATTCATCTTGCTGATAAAATCGAATTTTATCCCAACAAAATTGCTTAGCGACTTCCACGGTAAAGCGTGTTGCATCGATTAATTCACTTTCATAACTTGCACCTGTTTCACTACCGGGGACAATCGATTTAGCCGTAATGGCAAGGCCAACAACAGGTGCCTGTGTTGCAATATGCGGTTGCATTATAGAATTAAAGTGATAAACACCGTTATCATAAGGAGAAATGTCTTGTGTGGTGATAGGAAACGTCTTTGCCACATCTCCTGTTGCATACTCCAGTAAGCGAACTAAATCAGGTGCGACGCGTAAAATATAGCCTTGCATAGCCGTGGGAGAAATCGCAATCCCTCGGTGCTTAATGATGCTGTTTCCCTTTGATGTATCGATGGATAAAATAGCATCCATCTGTTTATCGACTTCATATTGGTTCATGGTATTAGATGAAACTGGCATCCCCATAAAATCGACAGGGTCATGAGGAGTAATCGAAACATGCGTGGCGATATGAGAGCTAATTATTACGTCCCCTTTGAGGCTCTGCCCCTTTGCCGCCATATCCAACAACTTCATCGCGCTGGCAAAAGCGACAATTGACCCATCAGCATCAGAAACTATTCCAATACGATTCGGTTGTGCCTGTTGTGCACCTAAACGACCGATAATGCCTAAAGTCGGGTAAGTGCCTCCACGGTGTTTGCCCTCAGAGCCTGGGATTAATACTTTTATAAAATGGCATAACTGACTTGTATCCTCTGGGGATTCATAAGGAATAGAAGTAACAGTGATGATGGCATCATTTGAGCCAACAGAATGAAGTAGCGCTGCCATTTTTTCGCCATCAACATCAGGGGTGTCTAATAAGTCATAAACTTGGCTTAGATAATTCAAAGACATTATTGCACTCCTTTAATAATATTTAATTTGAATGGCTTGTTGGTAGCAATTTCTTCAATCTTATTAGGTCCCCGTAACCATAGGGCATTTTGCTCACCTAAAATGGTGCCATGGTGGTTTTCAATAAATAATGCAGTTCCTTCATATAGTGCGATCAATTCTTCCATGGGGTTAATCGTTAAAAACTCATTTAATCTCTCTTCACGACTTTCCCCATTATGGCCAATTGGTTTACCAGAAATAAAATGCGGGTTAATTTGAAATGGGCAAATATTCAGCGCACTAAATGTAGGGGGTTGGACAATTGGCATATCATTGGTGGTGCGAATACTCGGTGTTGCAACATTACTGCCTGCACTCCATCCCATATAGGGAATGCTTTCATATTTAACTCGTTGTGAAATCAGCTCCACTATGTTGGCATCATATAGGCGTTTTAATAAGGCAAAGGTATTTCCGCCGCCAATAGCAATCGCTTGTGCTTGTTTAACTGCCGCAACAGGGTCGCTAAAGTGATGAATTGATGTTAATTCATAACCTAAAGCATTAAATACCGGTTTTACAATTGCTTCAAAATCATCAAAACTGAATGTAACTGCGGCATAAGGAATAAATAGAATATTTTGTTTTTTATGTTGTAATAAACGATGGATTTGTTCGCCCGCATGTTGTAAATAATTCATATTCCCCATACGTGAACTACTCATTAATAACGCATTAGTCATTGCTATATTCCTTTTTGATTTTTTTTATTGAATTAATTAATAAATCGATTTCTTTTTCACTATTAAAATAATGAAGTGATAAGCGGGCCATTTTTTCTATTTGATAGAACTTTAAAATAGCGGTTGCCATAAAGTGACCTGATTCAATAATGATATTTTTAGTTTCTAATTTTTGCATTAATACATCAGAGGGGATTCCGTTAATATTAAATGGAATTATTCCTATTCGCTGGTGGCTATTATTAGGGCCATAAATTTCGACACCAGAAAGTTGAGATAATTGCTGCATCGCATATTGAGTGAGTGTTTGGTTGCGATTCTCAATTTGTTCAATACCGATATTTACAGCATAGTCTAAAGCCGAATCTAAACTAATAATGGCCGGAACATTTGGGCAGCCCGCTTCAAAGCGTTTTGCTGTTTGAGGCAGAATAACGTCTCCTGTTTGTGGGTCAATTGAGCTATTCCACCAACCGACCAGTGTGGGGGTTAATGATGGTACCAATGATTCACGAACAAACAGAATGCCACTGCCTTCTATCGCTCTTAACCCTTTTCGGCCACATGATGACATAAAGTCACATTGCCATTTTTGAACATTAACGTTATACATTCCAATGGCTTGTGAAGCACTAATATGGCTAAGTACACCATGCTTTCTGGCTATCTCACAAATAGCCTGCACAGGTTGAATTACCCCAGTTATGTTAGATAGCGCAACGAAACTGATGAGCTTTGTCTTGGAGGTTATCGCTTGCTCGATAGATTCAGGTGAAAGGACACCATAGCTATCCGCACTCACCTTAATAATTTTTATTCCTTTTTCATGCGCTAACAGTTGCCAAATTGCAATATTGCTGAGCATCTCAGTATCAGGAATTATCACTTCATCGCCAGCTTGCCAAGAAATACCTCTAGCAATCAAGCTGATAGATTCTGTGCCATTTTTGGTAAATGCAATTTCACTGGGCTTTGCACCGATAAATGCGGCCAATTTTTGTCGACAAATTTCAACTTGCTCATAGGTTTGCTTGCGGAAGCTAGGTAAATAAGTCCCTTGCTCTGCGGTTTTATCAAGATAGCGCTTTACTGCGTCTATTATCGGTTTTGGCGGTGGCGCAGCGGCTCCCGTATCAAAATAAGCGTAATGTTGTGAAACTAGAGTGTCTTTTTGCACTTGCGACCAGATATTCGTCATTATTATTCCCTATAAAGTTATTTAGCCCAGAAGGAAAGCAGTTTCGCTTTGAGGGTTGGCAGGAATGCTTTAGCCGTGGAGTAAAGAGCATCGCCAGCAATAAGCCCACCAGCGAAAGTTGAAATTTTATCGGAACTGATATTGAAGAAACGCTCAATGATAATTCGAACCGCGAGTGCAGTAAGAACCGTCCAACCTGCAATAGGGTAGTTAATCATCAAGCCAGTTGAGAAGAGTACGCCAATCTGGTTTTTAGCACCGCCAATTAACTGAATGATGGCACCCGGTATGGCCCACAATAACAACATCATTGCCACATTTGAGGAGCTTCCTGCTTGGATCGTAGCGGCATAAAGCCTTGATGCAGGAACGATTTTGTCTTGTTCGAAATAAAAATCGTAGGTAAGTGCAACCACCACCAAGGCGCAGCAAAAACCGATAATAGCGGCAAAATATTGTTGTTTTCTCCCATAATGTTCTGCAGATTGGTTTTTACCATAACCGCGGATCATAAACCCCGTTTTTAGGTCAAAACCCATATCGGCAAAAGCAGGGCCTGTCGCGGCACAAAACCCAACTAAAACGGCCAATGCTTCGGGGGGAAACCCCAGTAAAATACTAATCATCAATGAGATAAGAGCTGCTGCAGTTGCAGGAAACCAGCCAGAATGCATCGCAGCCATACCTACAATCATCTCTTGGATTAAAGCGGCTAAGGTCGCAAAAATGAGGAATCCAATAAGTTGTGGCAATGTCATTGTGACAAATATTTGGCTAATAAATGTGAGTGCTAATGCGGTTAAAAAGTAGAACGTTGCCCCTTTGATTAAGGTTGACTTGATACGTTTGCTACTTTGGCGTAATTCATCACTATCTTCGCTTTGTTGCTGACTATCTTTCTTGTTGCGAAATACAATGGCTCCGATTTGGATTAATGCGACGATACCTGCACCAATCATCACACCGTGTGGGACATAGTTTTCATATAAATTATAAGTAATTAGCCCTGACTCAGAAAAACCGCGAATGAGAAGTCCAACAGCAAACATGAATAACGCGAAAATACTGCCAATCAACGCGATCCCTGCGGATGCCATTGGGATACCAAAACCTGCACCGATGGCTCCAGCAGCAAAGCCTGTCAGCAATGCGCCAAGCCGCTTTCCACCTTTATTTCCTGCCCACAAAGTTTCTGCGGTGGCAACACCGGCAGGCCAAGATGCACTGGCAGGATAGGCGCGGGTATTAAACAAGCCATATAAAATCGTGCCATCAATGATAATCGCAACGAAAGCTCCAGCCATCATCGGATAAATTAATTCAGGCATACCCAACACCCAAGGCACACCAATGGCTACTATTAAACCATTTGCTGCAGCAAAGGTTGCTGCAGAGATGCTAGTTTGAATTAAATTTTGCGCATCGATAAATTTAAATGATGCGAAAATAGAAAGTGGGACACGAGATAATAAAATGGCGAGAACAGCACCGATAATTGATGTGTTTGCGGAGATACCTAGTGTGACAATAATCTGAATACCAATAATAGCACCAACAAAAGATAATATAATTATTGCGATGAGTAGTGCTGGAGAAAAAATAGATACACGTACCTCAGTATCATTTTTATCATGAGATATATTCATAGAGTTACCTATTTTATTTTAATAATTAATAACTGCTTTTTATCTTATTATTTCACCATGGATTTAAAATATGGTAGATAATTTACTGGCTGTGGATTTTAATAATGGATAATACTCGGTTAAATTTTTACTTTGGCTTGATGCTGCAATGCATAACGAGCCTAATACCCCTTTTTCAAAAGAAAATATAGGAACGGATAACCCTTGTGTTCCTGCTAAATAAGCTTCTTTTGAATATGCATATCCTTCTTCAGCATAGAGACTTAATTGCTTTTTTAATAAGGTGTTATTTTGCAAATTATGTTTAGAAAGATATTCATCAATATATGAAATATCCATTGAGCTTAAAATGATTTGTGTAAATGGGGCTTCATGCAAGCTCAACGCTTCTCCTTCTTTAGATGTAAAGCGGATAAGATGGTCACTTTCTAAAATGAAATTACAAATAGCGATATCATTGTAACGGCGATAAATAAATATGGTTTCATGTGTTTTATCAGCGAGAGGGCGTAAGTAGTCACTCGCTAATTGTGAAAACTGGCGTGTGTTATTGGCTAAATGACCGATTTCAATACACCGCAAGCCTAATAAATATTCTTTATTTTTATTTTTTTGTAAGAAACCTTGCTCTTCTAGAATATTAAAACCCCGCTGTACGACGGAAGGGCTCTTATCAAGATGACGAGCTAACTCACGTACTCCCCATATGGGCTTGTTGATTGAAAAGTAATCTAACAAGGTTAATACGAAACCAGCAGATTGTAGTCGGTTATTCATAGCTTCCCCTGTTTATAATTAATTGAATTAGCACTATTGTTATATTTTTGTTCCTTATACGGGAACAGTGTGCCGTTTGGTAATACAAACATATTTAGATGAAACAATATGCAAAGTAAATGGTTTGTTGCATCTGTGTTAAGTAGGTCACTAAAACAGTTCTTATCATTTATCTTTTTTTTCTTGCTTTCTCTATAACTATTTGAAATTAATCTATTTTTTTATTCTTTAGCTGTTCCTACTAGCGAAACAATCAAAAAGACGCAAATGGATAAATGAGTTATTGGTGAAAACAGGAGAATTTGTTTACCTTGAATGATCTTTTCCTGATGCGATTTATTTATGTGAGAAATAGATTATTTTATATTTTTGTGTAAACGTTTACACTAAGTCGAGATTGATCACAGAATCTTATATAAACTCGTTGTTATACTCGGTAGCAATGACAAGTTGGAAGACAGAATGCAATTTAAGCAGTATTGGGGGAAGAGAGATGCAACAGGTTGAAATTCTCGTTACAGGCGGGCTCGGGTATATCGGTAGTCATACTTGTGTTCAATTGATAAAGGCTGGGCTATCACCAGTTGTTATTGATAATTTGTGTAATGCAAAGCTAGAAGTGCTTAATCGTATTGAAAGATTAACCGGTGTGCGCCCAGTATTTTATCAGTGTGATGTTCGAAATGAGCAACAGCTAGCCCACATTTTTTCTTCTCATCAATTTCATTCAGTTATTCATTTTGCAGGGCTAAAAGCGGTTGGTGAATCAGTAGAAAACCCCCTTAAATACTATGATGTTAATTTCAATGGGACATTGGTATTAATGCGCTGTATGCAGGAAGCGAACGTGAAAAGTTTGATTTTTAGTTCGTCAGCAACGGTATATGGCGAGCCCAGTAGTTTACCTATCACCGAAGAGTTCCCAACGGGTAATACGCAAAGCCCTTATGGCACCAGCAAGTATATGGTTGAGCGTTGTTTATCTGATTTATTTCACTCAGACCCGTCATGGTCATTAACATTATTACGTTATTTCAACCCAGTAGGTGCTCATCCATCGGGTTTGATGGGAGAAGACCCACAAGGGATCCCAAATAATTTAACACCTTATATTACCCAAGTTGCAGTAGGGAAAAGAGAAAAATTGGTGATTTATGGAAACGATTACCCTACGGTGGATGGGACGGGGGTTCGGGATTATATTCATGTCATGGATTTAGCTGATGGCCATGTAGCTGCTCTACAAAAGGTTGGTAATCAAGCAGGGTTACATTGCTACAATTTGGGTACGGGTAACGGCACCAGTGTTTTGCAAATGTTACATGCATTTGAAAAAGCAGTTGGAAAAGCCATTCCTTATGTGATTGAACTACGTCGTGCTGGGGATATTGCGGAATACTGGTCAACACCAGAAAAAGCGCACCATGAACTAGGATGGCAAGCGGAGCGAACTCTTGAGGATATGGCGACTGACAGTTGGCGTTGGCAATCAAATAATCCCAATGGTTATGAAGTTTAGGAGATGCATGAGATGAATATTTTGCCTTTTAACCCTTCGGATTGCCCTCATCGTCGCTATAACCCATTAACAGGCCAGTGGGTGTTAGTGTCCCCTCATCGAGCAAAACGCCCGTGGAGCGGTAAAGATGAAAAACCATCAATAGAAAATTTACCTCAATATGATGAGCATTGCTTCTTGTGCCCTGGCAATACAAGGGTCTCCGGGGAAGTGAATCCTAACTACCAAGGGACTTATGTATTCCAAAATGACCATGGTGCGTTATTAGCACAACCCTGCGCCCAACCTGATAATCAATCTGAATTGTTTCAATCACAATCGGTGAGTGGGGTTAGTCGAGTGATTTGCTTTTCGCCTGATCACAGTAAAACACTGCCAGAGTTGTCTGTGCCTGAAATTGAAGGTGTTATCGAAACATGGCAGCAACAAGTTGCTGAGTTAAGTGAACGTTATGCTTGGGTTCAGGTTTTTGAAAATAAAGGGGAAATAATGGGGTGTTCTCAACCGCATCCTCATGGACAAATTTGGGCAAGTGATTTTTTACCTAATGAAATTGCACGTAAGGACCATTTTCTCACGCAATATTATCAACGTCATGGCAGCAACTTATTAATTGACTATATTAAAGCTGAGCAACAAGATGGCTCACGAATTGTTGTTGAAACTGAAGAATGGATTGCACTTGTTCCTTATTGGGCAGCTTGGCCATTTGAAACCCTGTTATTGCCAAAACAGCATATTCGCCGTATGGATGAAATGAATGAAGCCATTCGTGCAGACCTTGCTGTTGCGCTAAAAAAACTCACAAGCCGTTACGATAATCTATTTCATTGCTCTTTCCCATATTCAATGGGATGGCACTTTGCACCTTTTATTAATGAAAGCCAAAGTATCGATCACTGGCAACTACATGCCTTATTTTATCCGCCATTACTGCGCTCAGCGACGGTGAAAAAATTCATGGTGGGGTATGAAATGTTAGCTGAAACTCAGCGAGACCTGACACCAGAACAGGCCGCACAACGTTTACGTGATGTGAGTGACTGCCATTATAAACAAAGTCAAACTACTAAATAATTCATCAAATTATAATTAACTTAGCTGTTTGCTGGGTTAACCAAATTACGCATTAAGGATAATTAAAAATGGAAACGTTAAAGCAAACTGTTGCCTCGTCGTTTGAAAAAACCTTTGGTTATCAACCTGAAATTTATGTTCAAGCGCCGGGGCGAGTGAATATTATCGGTGAACATACGGATTATAATGATGGCTTTGTTTTGCCTTGTGCGATTGATTACCAAACGATGACCGCGGCGGCTAAACGTGATGATCGTATCATCCGAGTCGTTGCGGCTGACTACCATAATGAATGTGACGAATTCAGTTTGGATAGCGAAATTGCATTTTTGCCTGAAAAAATGTGGGCAAACTATATTCGCGGTGTCGTGAAGTTTCTCTTACAAAGAGGGCTTTTATTCAATGGTTGCGATATTGCAGTCAGTGGTAATGTGCCGCAAGGCGCGGGGTTAAGTTCTTCAGCCTCACTCGAAGTTGTGATTGGACAAACACTTAAGGCTTTGTATCAATTAGATATTAGCCAGCAAGATATCGCGCTTAATGGCCAACAAGCTGAGAACCAATTTGTTGGTTGTAACTGCGGTATTATGGACCAACTGATTTCAGCGTGTGGTGATGAAGGCCATGCTCTATTGATTGATTGCCGCAGTTTGGCGCTATTTCCTATTTCCATACCTGATGATCTGGTTGTGATGATAATCAACTCAAATAAGCAACGGGGTTTGGTTGGAAGTGAATACAATACACGCCGCCAACAATGTGAAGAAGCTGCTAATTTGTTTGGGGTGAAAGCGTTACGTGACATCACATTTGATGAGTTTTTACAGAAGCAACATCTATTATCGCCTATCGTTGCTAAGCGAGCCAAACACGTGATCAGTGAAAACGAACGTACTTTAGCGGCAGCAAAAGCATTAACACAAAATGATTTATTGCAGTTAAGTGAGTTAATGGCGCAATCCCATATTTCTATGCGTGATGATTTCGAAATCACCGTCAAAGAAATTGATACCTTAGTGGATATCGTTAAGTCCGTTTTAGGTGTTCAGGGCGGTGTACGAATGACAGGAGGAGGCTTTGGTGGCTGTGTGGTTGCACTGATGCAGCAGCAATGTGTTCAACCGGTGATTGACGCGGTAGAAGCGCAATACCAGAAAATGACAGGCCTACAAGCCGATATTTATGTTTGCCAGCCAAGCTCAGGTGCAAGTGTGGTAAGTTAAAACCAAATTAATAAATTGAAAAAAGTTGATATAACATGCTGTTTAATCAAGAAAAAAATCAGACGCCCAAAGTCGTAGAGTTAACCAATAAAAATGACATGAAAATTGTCCTGACAAGTTTAGGGGCAAGCTGGGTAAGTTGTATTTTGCCGCTAATACATGGGAGACGAGATGTTGTTCTAGGTTCACCAAATATGGATAAACAAAAGGAACAAGACGTGTATTTGGGCGCGACAGTCGGGCGCGTAGCTAACCGTATAGCGAATGCACGTTTTTCTATTCATGGTGAAAATTATTCAGTGTCAGCCAATCAAGAGCCGCATTGTTTACATGGTGGGCAGGACAATTTTAGTTATCGGATTTGGGCCATATCACAGCCTAGTACTCAACAGGCTATTTTTTCACTCATTTCACCCGACGGTGACCAAGGTTTTCCCGGGGAATTGAAAGTTGAGGTAAGTTATGAATTAACGGATGAAAATCAAGTGATTATCCGTTATAAGCACCAAGCTACAAAGGCCTGTCCTGTAAACCTAACCAACCATACTTATTTTAATTTGGCGGGTGAAGGTAGTGAAAAGACAGCGCTAGATCATGCTCTTACGATTTACAGTGACTGTTATTTACCCACAGATAAAGCAGGGATCCCTAGCGGAGAGTGGCGTAATGTCACTGGTAGTTATTTTGATTTTCGCCAAAGCAAACTCATTGGCCGTGACTTTCTACAAGATCACGACCAAATTTCTGCTGGGGGATATGACCACACTTTTATGCTAGATGCAGCCCGTATTGATGGGCGGCAAACGGTGGCATCGTTGAGTGCTCCTGAGGGAGACGTAAAGATGAATATTTCTACAACGATGCCCTCTATGCAGTTGTATACAGGGAATTATTTAATTTCAGTTGCGGGTAAAACAAAATCTTATACGCCTTTTTCTGGGGTTGCATTTGAAACACAGTTTCCACCTGATGCTGTTAATCACCCTGAATGGGGAGAACGATACAGCCCGATTTCACAGCCTAATCAAATTTATTGTAGTGAAACCTGCTATCAATTTATTTTCTAAATCTATATATGATTAACACCGCATCTAAGCGGTGTTTTCTTTTTTGCACGATAAATCCATTATTTTACTTTAAATAATTTTAATATGCGTTATGCCATTGTTTTTAATTCTAGCTCATTGTTTAATAAGCCATCCTAATTGTAGAGGTGCACAATGGCGACAATCAAAGATGTGGCAAAAGAAGCAGGTGTTTCGGTTGCAACTGTTTCTCGAGTGATTAACCAATCACCGAAGGCAAGCCAAGCTTCTATTGCATCAGTAAAGAGTGCAATGAATAAGCTAGGTTATCGTCCCAATGCCGCTGCGCGAGCTCTTGTGAACCAAAGTTCAAATACCATTGGGGTGTTAGTTAACGATGTTTCCGACCCTTTTTTTGGTGTTATGGTCAAAGCCGTTGATGCCGTAGCGCATAAAAATGGTAAACATATTCTGATTTGTAATGGTTACCATAATGCCAAGGAAGAGCGCCAATCGATTGAGTTGTTGATTAACAACCGCTGTGATGCTTTGGTTATCCACTCTAAAGCCCTGGATGATGCTGAACTGCTTCAATATGCAAAAGAAGTCCCAAGTATGGTACTGATCAACCGCCATATTGATGAAATTGCAACCCGTTGTATTTCTTTAAATAACTACAAGGGCGCATATTTAGCGACAGAACATCTTATTCGACATGGGCATACTAAAATTGCGTACATTTCATCAAATCACCAAATTGAGGATGCGGTACAGCGTTTACAGGGTTATCGAGATGCGTTAAAAAATAATGGTATTCAACTGTCTGATAGTTATATTGAATATGGCGCTCCTTATGGGGAAGGTGGGGAGCAAGCGATGACTAACTTACTGATAAAATCACTCGAAATCACAGCGGTCGTGGGTTACAACGATTTTATGGCCGCGGGAGCCATCGCGGTATTAGATGAAAATGAAATTCACTCACCAGAACAGGTCTCGGTTATTGGTTTTGATGATGTGTTGATTGCCCGCTACATCCATCCACGCTTAACAACAATTCGTTATCCTATCCAAATGATGGCAGAAAAAGCCACACAACTAGCACTTTCTTTAGCGAGAGGGGAAAAAACGACAGGTGAAAGTTTGATTTACTCTCCGACATTGGTTCAACGTAATTCAGTTAGACCTTTGCACGCCTAAGTATTTTATAGGCCATAGCGTTACGAAAATAAGTGTAAACGTTTTCATTAATATTTGATGAACTTCACGAATTTATTAAAATCTAGATTACTTCCTGGTACCTTCTCTTCTATCACCTATGAAAATTTACATTAATTTCTGCTATTTAGTCCATTAAGTTAATTCTTTAGAGGATATTGTGAAAATATGTGATTCATCTAACGGTGATATTTTGTGGTAACGTTTACACTTGCTTTGTTATCACTTGGCGAAGGAATTTGATTATGCAAACTGAAGGGGTTGGGTTAAGCACATTAGATTACGGAATATTCATTCTGTATGTGCTTGTCATTATTAGTGTTGGTCTTTGGGTTTCTCGAGATAAAAAAGGACAAAAGAAAGGCACAAAAGACTATTTTCTAGCAGGAAAAACATTACCTTGGTGGGCTATTGGTTCTTCACTGATTGCGGCAAATATATCAGCAGAGCAATTTATTGGTATGTCGGGCTCTGGTTTTTCAATAGGTTTGGCTATCGCATCCTATGAATGGATGGCAGCACTAACACTGATCATTGTCGCAAAATACTTCATGCCCGTGTTTATTGATAAAGGTATTTTTACCATTCCAGAGTTTGTTGAAAAACGTTTCAATAAAACGTTAAAAACGATCTTAGCCGTGTTCTGGTTGGCATTATTTATCTTTGTTAATTTAACTTCAGTTCTCTATTTAGGGTCGTTAGCATTACAAACAATCCTAGGTATTCCAATGCATTATGCTATTTTCGGCTTAGCATTATTTGCAGTGATTTACTCTCTTTATGGCGGGCTATCTGCGGTTGCGTGGACGGATGTTGTACAAGTTTTCTTCTTAATTTTAGGCGGCTTTTTAACCACGATAATGGCGGTGAGCTATATTGGCGGTGATGCGGGGTTATTCGCAGGTATGAGCCGTATGGCAAGTGAAGCGCCTGCGCATTTTGAAATGATTTTAAGCCAAGACAACCCACAGTTTAGTAATTTACCCGGTATTGCCGTGTTAATTGGCGGTTTATGGGTTGCTAATTTATATTACTGGGGCTTCAACCAATATATTATTCAACGTGCATTAGCCGCTAAGTCTATTAATGAAGCGCAAAAAGGCTTGGTTTTCGCAGCATTTCTCAAACTTATTGTCCCAATCCTTGTTGTCGTACCGGGTATTGCGGCATTTGTGATAGTTTCTGACCCTGCATTACTGGCGGGATTAGGAACGATGGCACAAGAACATATGCCAACATTGGCCCAAGCGGACAAAGCTTACCCATGGTTAACACAATTCTTACCCGTAGGCGCTAAAGGGGTTGTGTTTGCGGCATTAGCTGCGGCTATCGTTTCTTCTTTAGCTTCCATGTTGAACTCAGTGGCAACTATTTTCACCATGGATATCTACAAAGAATACATTGCTCCATCAACCGCGGACCATAAATTAGTGAATGTCGGGCGGATTAGTGCAGTTGTTGCGTTAATCGTCGCATGCTTCATCGCCCCATTACTGGGTAACATTGGACAAGCTTTCCAATATATTCAGGAATATACCGGGTTAGTTAGCCCAGGTATCTTAGCGGTATTCTTATTAGGTCTATTTTGGAAGAAAACCAATGCGAAAGGCGCGATTATCGGTGTGCTGCTCTCAATTCCGTTTGCATTATTCTTAAAACTAATGCCGTTAGGTATGCCATTCCTTGACCAAATGATGTACACCTTCTTCTTTACTGCGGTGGTGATTGGTTTAATTAGCCTGACAACGGCAAAAGAAGATGACTGTGAAGGGGCTATTATCCTAACGTCGGAGACCTTTAAAACATCGACAGGCTTCAATATCGCATCATACGCAATTATGGTTATCTTATGTGTGCTATATGCGCTGTTCTGGTAATCCAAAACTTCTAACAAGCTGATAAGTAAAATGATAGCACGAGGCGGGAAAGGTCATTCCCGCCTTATTTTTTGCGTTTGTTAACTTAAATAATGACCTAATATTCGCATCGAGATCATTTTCGTTATTCTTGACTAATAATCTCCCTTCCTTATGTATGGTTAATTGTGTTTAATTTTATTTTTTTAATAACTATTTGTTATAAGCAAATATGCCAAATTGATTTTAATTTGACTTATTTTTAGGAATAATACTGAGACTTATTATTATTATCATTGGAACTATTTTGTGAAAAATTTAGGTTTATTTCGTTTACATCAGGTTGCCATTTTCACTCTGTTAGCGCTGGCTGTTCAAAACCAATCCATGGCAAATGAACAAAATAGCGACAAAAAAGACTCTTTCGTTGTTAGTGCACAAGCACTCAAAGTGAATACTGCGCTGCAAGAAACGCCAAAATCTGTTTCGATCATTACGGAACAAGATTTGACCATACATGCTCCGCAAAAAATTGATGAAGCACTTCGTTATACCTCGGGGGTTGTTGCACAACCTTATGGGGCTGATAATGATACGGATTGGTTCAAAGTTCGCGGTTTTGATGCCGCAACTTATTTAGATAATAGCCGGTTATATCGAGATGGCTACTACACTTGGCTACTTGAACCTTATGGATTGGAAAGTATTGAAGTCGTGAAGGGGGCATCAGCCGTTCTCTTTGGCGAATCCACTCCTGGAGGCGCTGTTAACTTAGTAACGAAAAAGCCATCTATTAATGCTAAAAATGAAATATTTTTAGAAGCGGGTAATAACGATCATCAAGCGCTAGGCTTTGATCTTTCTACAGCATCAGCCGATGCAGGTGCCCGCTACCGTTTAGTGGGAACGATGAAAAAATCGGATGGGGAACTCAAAGGCACGGATAATAAACGTATTTATCTGGCGCCAAGTGCGGCATTTGACTTGTCTGATCAGACTGTACTTACGTTAATGGGGACGTATCTGCACGATGATGGTACGCCCACGAATCCTTTTTTCCCAGCGGCGGGAACATTAATTCACTCTAATTACGGTAAAATTAAGCCATCAACCAATTTAGGTGAGCCTGATTACGATAAATACAAGCGGACTCAGTTCTCAGTGGGTTATTTATTAGAACATCAATTTAATGATGAGTGGCGTTTTGCGCAGCGTGTAAATTATGGTTACAACGACCTAACACTCAGAAGTGTTTATGCTTTCTTTAATGCAGACCCTACCGTGCAGGAATTGGGGCAAGGTATTGTTTTTCGCGATGGTAAAAACCAAAGTTTTAGTTTTGATAACAATATCGTCGGTGAATGGGATAGTGAACGGTTTGAAAATACCTTACTTGCGGGCATTGAATTCCAATATCATCAAACCAAAGGCGATGAACAGGATAATTATGCTTTTGGTAAAATTAACCCGTGGAAGCCAGTTTATGGGCACTATACCCCACTTGACCCATCAAATAACATTCATCGCACTATTGATAAAACACAAGCTAGTATTTATTCACAATACCAAACAAAGCTTGATAGCAAATGGATTGGGGTCGTTGGTGCACGTTATGATTGGGTAAAAACTGAAAATAAAGCACATAAAAAAGCAGAAGATGAGTCTAGAAATGATGGGCAGATGAGTTTAAATGCGGGTTTAATGTATATTGCTGACAATGGCATTTCACCTTATTTAAATTACTCTCAATCTTTTGAAGTTCAATCGACAATCGACCCAACAACCCAAAAACTATATAAACCACTTAAAGGTGAGCAATTTGAAGCAGGTATCAAATATACACCTTATTTTATGGATGGTTATTGGAATATTGCTTGGTTCGATATCGAACAAAAAAATGCGTTAGTCACAACTCCTGAACACCCTGTTGCAACACAAACAGGTAAAGTCACTTCACAAGGTATAGAAACAGAACTATTTGCAAGTGTTACTGATAATTGGGATATTAAAGCGACATACACTTATACCAATGCGAAAACAGATCAAACAGGTGGTAAGGGACGTAAACAGGCTGGTATGATCCCCAAACATATGGCGACTGTCTGGACTGACTACGAAATGCCAATCGTGAGTAACCAGTCGTTAAAACTCGGAACTGGTATTCGCTATTATGGTCAATCAAAGGATAACCCAGCAAGCAGCAACCTTTCTGTTCCTAGTGCGACACTCTGGGATATGGCCGCGATATATCAATTATCGAACAATTGGCAGTTCCAGTTCAATATGAATAACATCCTCAATAAAGAGTATGTTTCATCCTGTGATACCTGGTGCTATTACGGCCAATCGCGCTCATTTGTGTTACAAACAAAGTACACTTGGTAATTTTAAAAAAGGCATGCTAATAATGTTGGCATGCCTTGAGTCCTTTCTATGTTTCGATTAGCAAATATTAATATCGTTCGCGATCATCGTTCTATTTTATCTATAGATTCGTTAAATATACCCACAACAGAACTCACAGTGGTTCTTGGTCATAATGGTTCAGGAAAATCTACACTGGTTAATCTCCTTTCTGGGCAGATGGCACCGGATAGCGGGCAAATTGATTTAAATGGCACGAGTCTTTCTCAATATAAAACGAAAGAATTAGCGCAGAAAATCGCATATTTACCACAAAAACTGCCAGCCTCAGCGGGGCTGTCTGTGAAAGAACTTGTGCGGTTAGGGCGTTTTCCGTGGCGAGGTGCACTTGGTCGCTGGCAAGCTGACGATGAAATTATTATCCAACAAGCGATGGAGAAAGCTGGGGTTGAGGGGTTTTCCGCGAACTTAGCGGACAACTTGTCTGGTGGAGAGCGCCAGCGCGCATGGGTTGCCATGTTACTTGCTCAACAATCACCAGTTTTAATACTGGATGAACCGACTTCTGCATTAGATATTCACCATCAATACCAGTTAATGAATTTATTGAGTGAGCTTAATAAAGTTCATGGGATTGGTGTGATTGTGATCCTTCATGACCTCAACCTTTCTTTACGGTATGCAACACACATCGTGGCATTAAAAAAAGGGAAAATAGAATTTGAGGGAAAAAGCGTTCTTCTCCATGATGAAGCAAGGCTATCGTCACTCTACGATACTCCGATTAAATTAATACCACACCCTAGTTTTCCAGAGTCAGAACATCATAGGGTTGCTATCGTATGCGCTTAAGAATCAATTTGCTTGGCCTTATTTTATTAACAAGTACATTATTATGCTCATTTTATACACGGGCTTATTCTGTTACGGACAGTCGTGGTATTGTCGAGTTCAATTCGCCGCCTCAGCGCGTTGTGGTTTTAGATTGGGATTTGCTGGAACAACTATTAACGCTTGAAATTACACCTGTTGGTGCCACGGAATTAGAGAGTTACCAGCAATGGGTTGTTGACCCAGCTGTTCCTTCTTCGGTCAAAGAGGTGGGTACGCGAGCTGAGCCTAATTTAGAGCAAATTGCCGCATTGAAACCTGATGTTATTATTGCAAGTAGCGCGCAAGAAGATTTACTGCCTTTATTGGAAAAAATAGCGCCAGTCGTTTATTTATCAAATTTTGCACGCCAAGATGATTCAGGGCTTGTAGCCATTGCTCATTTTAAAACGTTGGCTCGCTTATTTGAGAAGACGTCTTTTGCCGATGAATATTTAGTGAAAATGGATAAACGTTTTGCTGAATTAAGATCACAACTTGAACGTGCTTTTACAACGAAACCAAGTGTTGCTGTTATCCGGTTTTCAAGTTTAAGCACTATTTTTCTTTATACTGAGAATTCAACACTCAATTATGTTCTTGAACAGCTTGCATTAAAGCCTGCTATTTTAGTCCCCGCACGTCCTTGGGGAATAGAGCAGAGACGAATAAATTCATTGCAGTTTATAAATGATGGGTACGTGTTATACATCAAACCATTTGTAGAAGAAAAAAAACTGAATGACTCCATATTATGGCAGTCGATGCCTTTTGTTAAACAAGGGCGGATAAATAGTGTTCGTCCCGTTTGGAATTATGGTGGTGTCTTTTCCTTGCAATTAATGGCGGAAGCATTAACAGAAAGCTTATTACAGGTTGCTCCTCATAATGACAACTAAACAGCACTCAATACTATTTTTTGTATTAATGGTGATCGCGCTGATTAACCTTCAGCTCGAACCTGGGATTACACTCAGTCAGCAATTATTTTTAGTTATCCATCCAGCTTCAGCCGATACATTTGCTGATTATTTTTATTTATATGGCCAATTACCACGCCTTGCTATGGCATTATTAGTGGGAGCAACTTTTGGTTTATTGGGCAGTTTGATGCAGCAATTAACACAAAATAATCTTACTTCACCACTAACGTTAGGTTCATCATCCGGTGCTTGGTTAGCATTAGTGGTAGTCAATATTTGGTTTAGTAACGAGATTGGGTTATATCAAACGCTAGCTGCGATGGTGGGAGCATTACTCGCATTTGGTTTAGTAATATTAATTGCAGGTATTCGTAATATGACAGGCATTCCGTTAGTTGTTTCAGGAATGGTCATAAATATTTTGTTTGGTGCTATAGCGACTGCATTAATTACATTAAATTCGCAATTTGCACAAAATATTTTTATGTGGGGAGCAGGAAATTTAGCGCAAGATGGCTGGCAAAAAGTGGTTGGTTTATTACCTTTATTGTTCCCTGTTATTATTATTATCTGTTTCGCCCCACGTATTTTGACATTATTGAAATTAGGCCATGAGGGGGCTAAAGCTCGTGGCTTATCCGTTTTACCGATTTTTTTACTTTTTATTGTTTTAGCATCTTGGTTAGTGGCGGCGACTATTTCAACTGTAGGGGTTATTAGTTTTATTGGTTTATTAGCTCCAAATATAGTACGGCGAATGGGTAATATGAGTACAAGGCAAGAGTTATTAAATAGTGCAGTTGTAGGGGCTATTTTATTGCTTCTTGCAGACAGCGGGGCAATCGCACTAACAAATTACCTTAATATTGTGGTTCCTACGGGGGTAATGACAGCTGCTATTGGTGCTCCTTTATTGATCTGGTTTAGCCGCCGAACAATGACAGCCCAAGATCAATTATCGATAGGGTTATTACCAACAAAAATAATACTTTCTAAAACCACGGTATCTATTCTTATTTTATTGTTAGTAAGTGGAGTTGTATTTTCCCTTTGCTTACAAACGAATGGTGAACAATATTATTGGCAACTGCCGTCAAGTTTTCAATGGGATATTAAATGGCCTCGTTTATTAGCGGCGACATTTGCTGGATTAGCCTTGAGTATTGCGGGGGTTTTATTACAAAGGATTATTTATAACCCGTTGGCAAGCCCAGATATTTTAGGGGTTTCTTCAGGGGCTACAGCGGCACTCGTTCTATTTAGCCTACTATTAGGCACGGCTATTCAAACCTCATTTTGGGGTGTTGCTTTAATCGGGAGCCTGATTGTATTAGGAATATTGTTATATCTAGGTAAACGGCACCAATACGCACCAGCAAGTTTAATTTTGACAGGGATCTGCCTAACGGCAACGTTAGAAGCTTTTGTTCAGTTCTTTTTAGCTCAAGGGACATTGAGTAGCTATCGGATATTATTATGGCTTTCAGGCTCAACTTATCGTGTGGAAGGGCAACAGGCCATTATTTTTTCAATCAGTGTTGTTGTGTTAACGATATTAGCGATCACGTTAAATCGTTGGCTAGTTTTATTATCAATTAGTCGAACATTTGCACAGGGAAGAGGACTAAATTCACAATTAGCGACTATATTGCTATTAATCTTAGTTGCATTATTGTGTGCCTTTGTCACTTCCACTGTTGGCCCCATTGCATTTCTTGGTTTAGTTGCACCCCATATGGCTTTTTTAGTTGGCGCTAAAAAGGCGAAACAACAACTTATTATTAGTGGGTTGATCGGCAGTATATTAATGGTTTGGGCAGATTGGCTAGGCCAAATTATTATTTATCCAACACAGATTGCGGCTGGAATTTTTGTCGCTATTTTAGGTGGTGGATATTTTTTATTGCTGATGGCGATGAATAAAATCAAGTCATAATTTATGGTGTAAATGTGGTTAGTTAAAGCCTTACTCAAGGCGAGCTAACTAACACTAAACAATGAATTTTGGGTAGTGTTGCATTGAAGGTTGTTAACGAAGGTACGACTTCTGTATTGATCAAAATATGGGTTGATACAGGAGACAAAACCGCTTCACTAGAAAAATTATAGCGTCGTTTCTTATCCGTATTATTTCAATATCACAGCCCCAGAATGGAGGTAAAAAAGTGAGTTAAGTTGAGCCGCGTTCAATTAATTGCCATTCGAGGATTTCATGGCTGTCATCGAGTTGCGGGTGCTTAATTTTATTGAGTAGTAGTTGAACGCTACGGATGCCAAATTGATGCATCGGCTGCACAATGGTACTTAATGGCGGTGTGGTTACTTCACCGAAGGGCACACCATCAAACCCTAACACAGCAATATCATTCGGAATATGCAATCCCTGCTGATGCAAAACACTCATTGCACCGCCTGCGATGACATCAGAAATCGCGAATACAGCATCGGGTTTGGGCGCATTTTGCAGTAACTTTTCCATGGCCTTCGCCCCCGCGGTGTAATCTAATTCTTCTACATACTCGATTTTACAATATTCAAAGCCAAGTTCAGCGAGTGCTTTTCGGTACCCTTGTTCCCGTTGTTGCGAATAGAGGTAACGCATATCACTGTTAATTAATGCAATGCGTTGGCGATTTTTCGCTGCTAAATGATAAACGCCTGCGCTAGCGGCTTGTGAATTATCAATAGTAACAGAAGAAGCACGAAATTCTGGATCCCCTTCACCACACTGCACCCACGGAAAATCCCCAATCATATCAGTAAGCCCCGGTAAACAACTCACAGCATCCATAGTGATGACGCCATCAACAACCTTACCTCTGAGTAAACTTAGATAAGCGGATTCACGCGTTGGATTGGATTCAGAATTACATAACAAAATATGATAGCCGTGGCGTTCCGCTTCTTCTTCAATACCACGTACAACCAATGAACAAAAGGGGTTAGTGATATTAGACACCAGCACCAATAGCATGCGACTACGCGAGGTACGTAGCTGGCGCGCTAATAAATTAGGTTGATAATTACACTGAGCGATGGCGGCAAGAACTTTATCTCGAGTTGCGGGTTTTACAATATGTTGATCATTCAATACCCGTGAAACCGTTGCGGCAGAGACTCCTGCAATTTTCGCCACTTTTTCTATCGACATTGTTCACTTTTCCTTTTGTCTATTGCCATGCACAGTATGCAACATCGTGATGAAAAGTACGATTGATACAATCAACTTGTGATGCAGATTGCAAATTTATCTTTTAGATCATTATTGAACCATTCAGCTAGTTGCTGAAAGAAACAATTTGGCTATATTTTATAAATGAAATCGATTTCAGTAAAAATGTAATCGATTTCATTTTTGGATTTAGCTGCCATTTAGTGAAAAGCCTCATTTTATAAACAATAAAACATGAGAGGTAATGAATGGATATACAACTACAGCTTGCGAAATGCACTGATCGGAGTGAAGTCGCGTATTTGATTTATCACTCAACGAATGCCTGGTATCAACAACATGGTTTAGGCGCAATATTTCAGTCTGCGCCTGAAGAGTGCCATTTATTTGTTGATGTATACCAACAACTTGATCCTGACTACCACTGGGTAGCCCGTGATTCACAACTCAATATTCTTGGCTCGTGTTTTTTTCACCCACGAGAAACACATTTGGGCCTTGGGATTATGAATGTCCATCCCGACGCATTTGGACAGGGTATTGCAAAGAAATTACTATCCAAAGCGGATGAATTAGCCGGAAATTTACCCATTCGTTTAATTTCAAGTGCCCTGAATTTAGACTCTTATTCTCTTTATCGCCGCGGCGGTTTTACACCTTATGCAATTTACCAAGACATGGTGATTTCAGTACCAGAGCAAGGCGTGAATCTCCCTCGCTTGACCGAAGGAATTGTGCGAGATGCTCGAACCGAAGACTTACCGGCTATTTTACAATTGGAAGCGGATTTATTAGGTATTAGTCGTCAGCGGGATATTGAATATTTTTTAAATGACACCAGCGGGTTATGGCAAATTGCAGTCTGGGAACATAACCAGCGCATCGAAGGTTATCTTGCCTCTATCGCACACCCCGCATCGAGGATGTTAGGGCCCGGCTGCAGCTATCGTGATGAGGTAGCGCTGGATTTACTCGGTTGGATGCTAGACAAACATCATCGTGGTGCGATGCCAGTCGTTTTAGTTCCCACAGAGCGAAGCGCACTGTGCCAAGCGCTATTACGATGGGGCGGTAGAATTTGTGAATTGCATCTTGCGCAAGTCAAAGGTGCTGCGCAGAAACCAAGCGGCGTGGTTATGCCGTCCTTTTTACCTGAAAGTGGCTAATAAAAAATAGAAATTATTGGGGGTCTTATGGGTACGAATAGTCTTGCTCAAGGTGGTAAAAATACTGCCCATGTATGGGTAGTACCGCGATTGGCGTTAATGATGTTCCTTCAATTTTTTGTGTGGGGGGCATGGTATGTCACGCTAGGGGTTGTTATGGGGAAATATGGTTTATCAGCAATTATTGGTGATGCCTATTCGACAGGACCCATCGCCTCTATTTTATCTCCTTTTGTACTAGGGATGGTGGTTGACCGTTTTTTTGCATCACAAAAAGTGCTTGGCGTGCTGCATCTCATCGGTGCCGGTTTGTTATGGATGATCCCAAGTTACTTTACGGGAGACCATAGCGGTCTGTTATGGATAATCTTTGGTTATATGCTTTGCTATATGCCAACTATTGCTCTTAGTAACAACGTTGCCTTTTATAGTTTACCGAACAGTGAGAAAGCGTTCCCAGTTGTGCGTGCATTCGGTACATTTGGTTGGATTGTTGCGGGGCTGATTGTCGGTTCAACAGGGTTATCAGATAGTACAGAAATTTTCACCTTGGCGGCAGTAGCTTCGTTGGTACTAGCGATTTACAGCTTTACATTACCACACACGCCAGCACCAGAGCGTGGTAAACCTGTTGCGATGCGCGACTTGTTATGCGCAGATGCGTTTGCCATGCTCAAGCAACGTCATTTCTTAGTTTTCATCATTTGTGCAATGCTGATCTCTATCCCATTGGCGGCTTACTATGCCTATGCGGCGCCATTTGTTGCGGCGACAGGATTTACTAACGTTGGTGGCGTGATGTCTTTAGGGCAGATGTCAGAACTGTTCTTTATGTTATTGATACCATTCTTCTTTGCTCGTCTTGGTATTAAAGTGATGTTGCTGATTGGGATGCTATCTTGGTGCTTACGTTATGTCATGTTTGCCTTAGGGATTGCTGAAGAACTGCGCTGGATGATTTATATAGGTATTTTCTTACATGGTATGTGTTATGACTTCTTCTTTGTTATTGGTTTTATCTATACAGACAAAGTTGCTGGCGAGAAAGTAAAAGGGCAGGCGCAGAGCTTGCTGGTCTTGTTTACCTATGGCGTGGGGATGTTAATTGGTTCACAAATCAGTGGAATGCTGTTCAATAGCATTGTCACAACGGAAGGCGCAGCGGCTCTGCCACAATGGCAAAGTTTTTGGTGGTACCCAGCGATTGGTGCGTTACTGATTGCCGCATTGTTCTTCTTCACGTTCAACTATAAAGAAAAGCCAGTGGAGGAGAAATAAGATGGCAAATTTACGCGTCTTAGTCGTTGGTTGCGGCAATATGGGAGCCTCTCATGCAGAGGCTTACCACCGAATGGAGGGCGTTGATATATGCGGGCTGGTGGCTCGTGGTCATTCAAAAGATGCTCTCAATGAACATTTAGGTGGTGAATATGCCACGTTTGATAATTACGAACAGGCATTAAAAGCAACGCAACCAGATGCGGTTTGCTTAACGACATACCCTGATACGCATGAAGCTTATGCATTGTTAGCACTCAAGGCTGGCTGTCATGTGTTTATTGAAAAGCCGTTAGCCACTACGGTTGAAGGGGCTAAGCGCGTCATTGCTGCTGCTAAACAAGCCCATCGACAAGTGGTGGTGGGTTATATCTTGCGTCATCACCCATCATGGCAACAATTCATTCATCTAGCGCATGAGCTGGGTAAGCCATTAGTGATGAGAATGAATTTGAATCAACAAAGCCATGGGCAGATGTGGAATGTACACCGTAACCTGATGCAATCACTGTCACCGATAGTTGACTGTGGCGTTCATTATTTAGATGTGATGTGCCAAATGACCCAAGCTCAGCCAGTGAGTGTCAGCGCTATTGGCGCAAGATTGACCGATGAATTACCAGACAATATGTATAACTATGGTCAATTACAGGTTCGTTTTGATGATGGCTCAGTAGGTTGGTATGAGGCGGGTTGGGGACCAATGATCAGCGAAACGGCGTATTTTATCAAAGATGTTATAGGCCCTCGCGGTGCGGTTTCGATAATGGCTCGGCATGGAGAAGGAAATAGCGACAATGTTGATGGGCACACACGCACTGACTCTTTACGTATCCATTATGCAGAGCTTGATAAAAACAATGCTTTTAAACATCCTGACCGTTGGGTTGACTGCCAATATGAGCCAGACCATTTGGCGCTGTGCCTAAGTGAACAACGTTATTTTATTCAAGCGATTACGGAACAATTTTCATTAGAACAGCATTTACAAGATGCACTCAATAGCTTGCGAATTGTTCTTGCTGCGGATGAAGCTGTGCGTACACAGCGCACTGTGATTTTAGGGAGTGAGTCATGAAAACAATCCAAGGTCCAGGTATTTTTCTAGCACAATTTATTGGTGAGAAAGCCCCTTTTAACTCATTAGAAAGCCTTGCTGAATGGGCATCAAGCCTAGGTTTTACATATATTCAAGTGCCAACGATCGACCCACGTATCTTTGATTTAGACTTGGCAGCCACAAGCCAAACTTATTGCGATGAGTTGGTTGCCATGTTACAGCAATATGGTATTCAGATCAGTGAGTTATCGACTCATATACAAGGCCAATTGATTGCGGTACATCCAGCGTATGACACTGTTTTTGATGGTTTTTCCCCAGTGAGTGTCAGAGGTAATCCTCTAAAGCGCCAACAGTGGGCGGTGGAGCAACTCATCAAAGCGGCAAAAGCCTCGCAGCGCCTAGGGTTAGTTACGCATGTAACTTTCTCAGGCGCACTGGCGTGGCCTTATTTTTACCCTTGGCCCCCTCACAATGCGCAACTATTTAACGAAGCATTTGCTGAACTTGCGCTGCGTTGGTTGCCTATTCTGAATGTGTTTGACGAGTGTGGCGTCGATGTATGTTACGAGTTGCATCCAGGGGAGGACTTACACGACGGCGTGACATTTGAGCGTTTTCTTGGGCTTGTGGATAACCACCCGCGTTGCCATATTCTCTACGATCCAAGTCATTTATTGCTCCAGCAAATGGATTATCTTGCGTTTATTGATTGCTATCATCAACGCATTCGCGCATTTCATGTCAAAGATGCGGAATATTCACCAAATGGCTGTAGCGGTATCTATGGCGGTTATCAATCATGGGTTGAGCGTGCAGGGCGTTTTCGCTCATTAGGGGATGGTCAGATTGATTTTGTATCTATTTTCAGCAAATTAACTCAGTACGGTTTTTCCGGTGTCGCTACAATGGAATGGGAGTGTTGCCTTAAATCCCCAGATGCCGGGGCGAAAGAGGGAGCCGATTTTATCGCCAATCATATTATTCCAGTGGTTGATCATGCCTTTGATGATTTTGCAGTGGTAGATACTAATCTTCAACAAATCAGAGCATTACTTGGGATCGTAAGTGATAAATAAAGGATAAGGCGATGAGACTAAAGCTGGGAATGGTTGGGGGCGGGGAAGGTGCATTTATTGGTGCAGTGCATCGATTAGCGGCTCGTATGGATGATGAGTTTGAGTTAGTTGCAGGTGCATTTTCTTCAGACGAGCAAAATTGTCAACGCACAGGGCAACGGCTGCATCTTGCTCCTGAACGTTGTTACGCCAGTTATCAGCAAATGGCGCAAAGTGAAGCCGCACGTGATGATGGCATTGATGTTGTTGCGATTGTCACGCCTAATCACTTGCATGCCCCTATTGCCGTTGAATTTTTGCGCTCAAGTATTGACGTTATCTGTGATAAACCATTGTGTACATCATACTCAGAAGCTTTGCAGCTTGCTGATGTTGTGCGAGAAACGGGTAGGCAACTGATTCTCACGCATAATTACAGTGCTTATCCGTTAATTCGTGAAGCGCGCAGCCGGATATTAGCAGGGGAACTAGGAGAAATTCGTTATATTGAAGTGGAGTATTTGCAGCAGTGGTTAGCAACACGATTAGAGGAAACTGAAAACAAGCAGGCGAATTGGCGTACCGATCCAAAAAAAGCGGGGACGGGCTGTATCGGCGATATCGGTACTCATGCGTGGCAGTTAGCTTCATTCGTCACAGGGATGTTACCAGAGTCCATTCGTGCTGAACTCACATCAATGATCCCAGGAAGAGTGCTAGATGACGATGTGCGTGTGCAAATGCGTTATCACAACGGAGCAAAAGGGCGTCTATGGGCGAGCCAAGTGGCTTGTGGTGAAGAAAATGGGTTGCGACTACGCATATATGGCAGCCAAGGGAGTCTTTCATTTTCCCAAGAAAATCCTAATCAATTATGGTTAAAACCATTTGATTCGCCCATGTACTGTGTGTCTCGGGGATCAATGTCTCAATGGGAGGAAAACCGTGCGATGACAAGGGTTCCAGCCGGGCATCCCGAAGGATATTTAGAAGGTTTTGCACAGATTTACCGTGAGGCAGCAACTCGTATACGCGAGGGAGGTGGCGCATCACCGCTATTACCGGGTATTGAAATTGGCCTACAGGGGATGGCTTTTATTGATGCTGCAAAACGTAGCGATGATAACTGTGGTCAATGGATTGATTTTACGCAATATCGTTGCTCATCATAATCTCTGTGATGGATGGTATGAGGCTAATGTGAAATTGAGAGTACTATCACCGAGTTAAAAAAGAAACCCAGCCAGAAAATATGAAATTTGCTGACATATTATCATATTAATGAGTTGGTAGAATCCCGTTAATTACAGTTATAACCTCTGTGTAATATATTACCACACAGAGGCTGTAATAATTATATTTTGATAGTTACATCAGTCTCGTTATATCTTTTGTAAGAAATCGAATATATATCGGATGGCACTACCGGAATGATAAATCCTACAACATTCATACCGTACAGTGTATCAACTTTTAAGTTTTTATATTCATAGTATTTACCGTTTTTTGTCTTGATTATAAATTTTGTGTCAGGAGTAAATTTATTTACACTATCAAATTCTATTGCTATAGATGTATCCCTTAATAAGGTGTCTTTTCCTATGTAAATATTACTAATACCAGTATTTTCACTATCAGGTAATGGGATTTTTTTACCATTAATAATTACAGAGTAATTGTAATTAATAGGGTATACGTTAACTGAATTTGATAAGTTATAATATTTTCCTGTTGCATTGGGGTCATTATAAAGGTCTATTGAGTCACCTGCTCTTAAAGACTTAGGATAATAGAAATTAGGTATTTTATCTATTTTTTGATTTTCAATTATACTTTTAGATATTTGATATTTTCTTATTTTTTGTTGAGCATTAACTGAGTTGTACGAAAAGACAATTTGTGAATATGAATAAATAAAGCTAACTAAAGATAATGTACTTATTACTGATAGGGTTGATAGAGATATTATACTTTTATTTTTTGTATTTAGGATATGGCTAATAGAGAAAGAGCAAGAAATAATATAAAAAAGATGTGGGCCACTAAGTGCTCTAGTCGGAAATGTTGGCGACACCACCATCGATAACGTACTTAACAATCCTAATATAATGAAAAGTAAAGAAAGATAAAAGTTATTGCATTTTTTGTTTTTAATATATGAGGTTAATAGTACTAAGGAAACTAGTATAGGTATCCATGTTTTACTTAATGCATATGGCAATTTATCAGATAAAAATAACCATATTTTACTCACCAAGCTTAATTCATAAAATTCAGTAGATAAAGCCGCTCTATTGAGATTACCAGGACTAAAAATTAGCACTGAGAACCCTATAAAAACAAGTAATGTAGATAAAAATAATATTTTATTTTTTTCTTTATAATAAAGAAATGAAGAGGTTATTAAGGATGTAAGTAGTACAATCCAAGTAGTATTTTCATTGCTACAGCCTGCAAAGAATGAGACGAGAAGAAGTAAAGTAATGCCTTTTCTTTCTTTAAAGTATCTTATTAATGCATAAATGAAAGTAACAACAAATAGATTGGTTAAAAGATAGTTAGCAGCGCCAACAATCCAGAAAACAATTTGTCCAATATTTGGAATTGTAATCCAGTAAATAAAGAATAAAGTTAAAAACTGGAGGTTGAAATATCGATTTGACTTATTGAGACTATTGCCAATTTTTGTAATTAAAAATAAAAGAATAGTTACAATAATTGCAATGGTTGTTGATTTTAGTATTTGAGAATCCGTACTAAGTAGTAAGGTACTAAAATAATCAGAGACAAAACGGCCACTCCATGAAAAGTAATGGTTTAAATGAACGGCGATTGAATTCCCTTTGATATAATAAACAAAGTCATCTGACTGCATTGGAGTTAGGTATTCAATTATAAAAATAAATATAAAAGGTATTAGTATAATTAAATTACTTAAGTTAAAAATACGATTATTCATCAGAATTTTCCATTTTTTTTATGTTTTTCAATATATATTTAGGTCGTTGTTTACTTTCAATATAGATACGCCCGATGTATTCACCTAATACACCAATACCAATAAGCTGTACACCACCTAAAAATAGAATAGAAACAAGTAAAGAAGGATACCCAGGAACAGGGTTGCCCCAAATTAATTTATCTACCATCATCCAACCACCATAGATAAAAGATACAAGAGCGACAAATAAACCAATATAAGTCCAAACGCGTAATGGAAAAGTAGAAAAGCTAGTGACACCTTCTAACGCTAAATTCCATAATTTCCAGCCATTAAATTTACTTTCGCCAGCAGATCTCTCAGCTCTGTTATATTCAACAACATCAATTTTTCCACCTACCCATGAAAGAATCCCTTTCATAAATAAATTACGCTCAGGTAATAATTTTATATATTCGACGCTCTGGCGAGATATTAATCTAAAATCGCCGACATTTTCTTCAATCTCAGGTGAGCTAATCTTATTATGTAGCTTGTAAAACCACTCGGCTGTTTTGCGTTTTAACCATGTATCGCTAGAACGATCAGCTCTTTTTGCGAGAACAATATCTGCGCCTTGTTGCCATTTTTCTATAAGTAATGGAATCACATCGATAGGATCTTGAAGATCTACATCAATGGGAATTACAGCTTCTCCAGTTGCATGCTCAAGGCCCGCAAATAAAGCGGGTTCCTTACCAAAATTTCGCGTGAAGTTTAAAGGGAGCACTAAAGGATCGGCAATAGCTAATGCATTGATAATATTTCCAGTGTTGTCTTTACTTCCATCATTTATGAAGACTATTTCGATATCATATTGATTAAGAATCGGGTGTTCTCTTACTGACTTATAAAATATAGGGATAGCTTCTTCTTCGTTATAAACTGGTACTACTAATGATATTTTCATTGTGGAGTATCTCTGAAAACAAAGATTTTGGAGTAAAGGAAACCTAATACGAGGCTAATGGAAGAAAAAATTATTAAGGTTGCGATAGGTGGTAATCGTAGTTGGTCAGCGGCATAGCCTGTTAGGTAGCTTAGAAGCCCCATAAATAAGGTAAATGATATGTACCGTGTTGCTGTAGCTTTGGCTTTAAAAGTGAATTTTGCATTAGCAAAAAAGGAAAAACTGACCGCGGCGATAAAGCCTATTAAGTTAGCTATAGCTTGAGAGGTTGAAAGAAATACTGTCAGTAGTCCAAAAATAGACCAATGTATAAGAGTGTTTAAAATTCCAACCGAAAAGTATTTAGTAAATAACTTAATCATTTCAATCATTCGTATTGAGAAGAGAATAAGTAATTTAGTATACCTGAATATACTTATTGATGCAGCATACCAATAAGAAGAGTTTATGTGGAACGCTGTATTAATCTTACTCTTCGAAACACTATTTTTCTGGGCTCGATCAGAAAATTGCCACCAATATATTAGTTGAATTAGGATTTTTACCTCAAGCGTCAGTGGTGAGTAAGCGGTTAACCGGTAGCGAAGTTTCCTATATCCACTCTTGTTGAATAATTTCGACCGGTTAAAAAGAAAAAGAGTATTAAATTTATTAACTCAATGAGTAATTGATTTAGAGAACAGCTGGATAATAACAATTCCCAGCGCAATGCATGCCAGACCAATTAATGCTGGAAAATCAAGTTTCTGTTTATAAACAAAAAACGATAATGCTGAAACAAGAAATATTCCTGCTCCAGCCCATATCGCATAGGCGATACCAATATTCATACTTTTTACAACTTGGGATAAGCCATAAAAAGAAATGGCATAACCAATAACGACAATAATACTGGGCACCAACTTGGTAAACCCATCAGACGCCTTCATCATGGTTGTCGCGGTTGTTTCAGCTATGATAGACACCATTAAGATTGCATACACTTTCAGCATAAAAACCTCTTTAACTTATTTAGCAAACATTCCAAAATGACAATTCTAAACTATGTTTGAGATAAAAATGTCATCATAGCTATGAAACTCAACGCTTAAGTAAGCGTTTATACCAAGGGACAGGAACAGGGTGTACAATAGCCCGCAAAGCACGTGCATAATCCATAATTAATCCTGGGGTCCATGCCATCATCAGCGCACGCCGACGAATTTGAGCCGCAATCCATAACTCTGGCATACAAAGTACATTTAAAATCCCGATAAAATCACTTCTCTTTTGCATAGACAAAACACCATCCAACGCAGCTTCCAAACCATATGCAACACTGCTGGAACAGTTTTGGTATGTTAGGTTATAAATAGGATATTGGCGATATTTTTCCCAAAAACTCAATAAAGAAGCATAGTTATAAACATTGAAAACAATCTGTCTGTCAGATTCACACCATTCGGATGCTTCAGCTTGATAATTAGGCAAGAAACGCCCCGGAACGTTATTATCAGCGGTTGCTTTTAGTAGCCTGAAAAATTCTGAAGGAGAGCGATCAATATCTTCTTCAGGGTATAAGCTGATATAGAGGTGCGGATAGAGTTCTAGAGATGCATGCCCCGTAGAGATTACCCCCTCAGAATCAACAGCCGCAATATAACGATTAATAATTGGCCGTGGTACAGGGCGTTGGTTTGCGGAGCCTTCGGGGGTCCAGATATGAACAGTCAAAATAGCATCTTGTTCAGTTGATCTATTTAAAGTAGGGGACTGTAGGTTCTCTGTTATTGGCCGCGTTGCCCCTTTTTTCTTAAACGACACAGGTAAAGGACGCATTAGTTCAAATATGGATGTTCCTCGTTGAATATGACGGGCTCGAAATGCTAACTTCAGGCATCCAAATCCACTTCCTATCATCAAAAAGCCGATGAAAAAAGAAATTGTTGCTTGGTGATGGGTAAACAGAAAAAAGGCAAACAGCATTTCAATTACGCCCCATAATAGGATTAATTGCCATCCAGGAAAACGTACGATCCAAGCTGATGCAACAACAAACAATCCGGTAATAAAAAAAACAAAACCGAACATTGCTGACAATAATACATTGCTATATGTTTGATTAATTAAGATAACCAATGCACAGAATAAAAACAAACCACCTTTAAAGAAGAGTATCGTTTTTTGTGTCCCAATTCCACTTGAAGCGACACTTAATGTGATCAGACTTTCAAGTAACAATAGAAAACCAAACAAATGTATTGGAAAAAAAAGAATACCATCAATACCATCAATAAAAATAAAGATACCAATAAAACACCAAAGGAGCCCAATCCCCCAGAGGTAATGTGCTTTTCCTCTGATAAATTCGGCACCGAAAAGTAATAATGCAATTTGTAGCATCACTTATCCTTTGTTATTACATCAATTTTAGGATACTTCACCCAAAATAAACCAATTCCCAACAATCATTACTGGCTTGTTATGACTAAAAATAACACTTCCACGATCTTCTATATTCCACCAACGACCTTCTTTATCTTTCAAACAAAAGGTTATTATTGGAAGAGTGGTCTGAGCTTGCTTTTGTTCCCAATGTCGAGCGAGTTTTTCTCGGTCGTCAGGGTGAATAGATTCCATAATTTGCCTTAGAGCGGAAAGGGTTATTAAATCAGCCTTCGGATATGAACAATCTGTATTTCCCCATTCTATAGCACCATTATCTAGATTAAGTTGATATACTAGGTGCTGCGGTTTATAAGCCCCTTGTGTGTCATCAATTCTATGAGTACTTCGAGCGACAACCCGTAAAAAAACCATTAATAATGATATTACGGTCAAATATCCCTGTATTAACCACAGTGATTCATGGCGAAATAGGCCATGAAGGTAAAAAGGTCCTTGCTGATTACGAGTGTAATAGATTGTAATAGTGGCAAGTATTAATAGTGCGATTGATCCTCCTCTGTTTCCCCATAGCATAGACAGGGTAACAGCAAGCAAAATAGGGATGCAGAGTAGTGATAATTTAGCAGTATTACGATGCTGATGAAAATAGGAATAGTACATCTGTATCGCAGTATCATTGAATATTAATATTGTGCTAATAATAAGAAGAATAAAAACAATACTTCCCCAAATTATATTAATTTTGAAAGAAGGCACCACCCTTTTGAAATGGGTATTAATTAGCCCCATAATCACTGTTGTCGCAAATATGTTGCCAGTAATATCAGCAATAAAACCATCCCAGAAAATATCATTAAGTGATGTATTATCAAACCAATACAAACTGATAGAAAATAAAACTGCATCTGCAAAACTGACAATTATTACTGCCGATAGCCATAACAATATTAGTTGCAGATCATCTCCTCTATGAGCATACCTACGGACAATCCAAGCAATAGCAATACAAGAAAGTACAGCTAGAGCGGCGTATATAAGTGAAAGGGTGATTTGCTCATTATCGAAGCCATTCAGAATCAAGTTTAATACAACGAAGCCAATCAGTAATGGTAACCATTGGCGCTTGTGCATACATAAAAAAGCGGTTGTTGCGACACCCGCAGGAAACCAGACAACAGAAATATCTGAATTCTCTGGTGTAAGTATTTCGGAGATTTCACCTGTTACGTAATAAAGTAATAGCCATCCTATTATTACGATTAGTGTGGTCTTATTTGATAGCAAGGATGTTTTCATAGTTTATTTCAGGTTATACATCATAAAGTTATGTTTGGCCTTATCTTAACGCAAAAAGGTCTACATCATTTCTCTTTTCAAAAAATATCAAAATGATATCTTGAGGTATAGCTATTATTATATTTTCTCCTGTATTTTTAGGCACTTTTTATTTCTTATTTTAGTATGAGTTCGGCTCTGTAGGTACTTCAATGAACATTACGCTCCCAGTCAAAGCCAATAGCACCCCAAATCTGAATTTTTTAAAATATAAAACATGGCTTGTTGTTTTCATAGACAGCTATTTGTGGAAGATACCCAACATCATATAAAGCAATACTCGAGCAATAATGGCAAAAATTGAACGTGTTCACCACAATTAAAAATAGCTAACAAGAGTTAGCTATTTTTGAGACATTACCAATGAGATAACACTATAAAAATACTAAAATAAGTATCTGACACCAAATACAACTTCTTGAGATTTAAGGTGTGCTTTCATTTGCTCGTCTTGTAAGCCTCGAGCATTAGCAAATCGGTTCATGCCACTTTCAATTTTACCTAGATCCACATAACGGTAGCCTAAGTCAAGATTGAGTTTATTAATAGGTTCATAGCTGACGCCAGCACCGAGAGAATATACCAAGTTTGCATCAGTGTTACTTGCGTATTGACGTGAAACATTTCCTTGCCATCCAGACGATTTAACTTTTGCGATACCAACACCAGCGGTTCCATAAATAGAAACTCCCTGATAAATTTCATAATCACGATAAGCATTTAGCATTAATCGTTGGGACTCTGTTTTATGGTGATTCAAGCTGGTCGGGAAAGTTGTTGATCCACTAGTATACTCTGCTTTTTTATTAAAAGTATATTCCGCTTCTGTACGCCAACCATTACCAAATTGATAGCCAGCAGCTAAAGAGCCATTATAAAAATCATCTTTATCATCACCAGAGACAAATTGACCAATGCCTGGTCTACTACTGGTGTCCATATTATCTGCTTTTTGCCATACCTTAGAGAGCCGTGCAGCACCATAATAGCCTTCATTATTCGTAGAGGCTAAGGCATTTCCACCTGCACTTCCAAATACAGCAATTACTAATAATAAGTGTAATTTAGTCACGTTATAATTCCCTTTGTTTGCTATATCGAGGTGGGATTATTGCAGGTCATGGTTATTAGTAAAGGAGGGTTATTTGATTGAAATGTTCAATTTATTTCAACAAGATGTTATAGATGTTACCTGGGTTATCGCATTCTGCATGAAATTAGCATTTCATCTTCTAATTAATGCTTCATATTGCTAAGATTTTTATCCTTAAAAGATATAAAACTTGCCGTTCTTTTTTGCTGGCGGGGTTGAACCCGTGTCCGTAATTTTTTAGTTGATTGATTATTAAAGGATATCTTTACTAAGCTTCAATCATGTGCACTTGGCGTGCACATGGAGGTCATTGTGTAAGTACTTTGGAGGTATTTTACATTCAGTTTATACGGCTTGATTTATAGAGAAAATATTCATAAATTCTTTTTTTAGCTGAATAGCTATTTCTCTATAATCAATTTCATTATTTTTACTATTCTTATGCAGAGATAAACGTTTATCTCTCATTATATCTGAAAAGTAGAAATCTATTTTTTCTCTAATAAGAAGCTCACATAAATATGTTTTTGATGTATCTAAAACTTGGACTGGTTCAACTTCGAGCAATAATGTGCACACTTATACCTATTCAGGGAATACGGAAACTTAGGTTTAGGAACAGCTTTGGTAGTAACAAACGCCTATATCATGCTGATGGGGTGGTATCGAGTTAGTTAAAACTAATAACTACAGAGATACATTATTGTTTGGCTTTCTATTTTTTAATTGTGAAAGCCAAATATTATTACCTCTTTTTCCCTTTTATTTTTAAAATCGTGTATAGAACATAATGATAAAATGATGATAAATATTTTTCTTTGTATCTAAAGTGCTTAGACGCATACTTGTGGTGTGTGATATTTTGAGGTGTCATTAAATCTATATCTTTCCATGGAGATTTTTCTTTGGCGTTTAGGAAGCAACGAACTTCATGATAATACTTAGACCAATTATGCCAAGGTTTAGTCGAACCAATGAAGTGTACAAAAACAGCATTAGAAATATCGTTGTTTTTCTTATGCTTATATCTATCATTTAAGTTTATTCTATGATTAAAAATATTATCTAATTTTAACCAATCACCATGAACAGCGATGTTAATAGCATCTTGGTCATAATATTTGATAACTGGTTGTAATTTCTTATCAGTAAATACTGACATTGATTTTTCAGTTAGCTGCCTATAATTCCACTCATCAGGGTTTATCAGCATAACGCCCGAGTTAAAATATCCTTTTTTAATCCCTTCAACGTTAAATAAGTTAGCCATTTCTACCGAATAAGGCTCACTGATATCCATAACAGCAGCGATAGGCATAGAGGATAAATTTAGTGATTTAAGAATTTGAATACTTCCGGTGCAAACTACATCAGAATCCAAATACAAAACTTTGTCACATTTCTTATAAAAATAGTCGGCAATAATAAGCCTGAAATAAATAGCATGGGACCATACCTGGTTTGTTGGTAGTTTTTTTAATATATCCATATTTAACGTATGGAGTGTGACGCAAGTTTTGTACTGCTTACTAATTTGACTAAATAGTTGAATATCTTTATCGCTTAAAAAGTCAGTAAAAACATGAAAGTGGAAATTTATATCTTTATTATTTAGCAGAACAGAGACAATGGATACTCCTGTGCCGAACAAGAAATTTTTATCGGCACCATATGCAACATTAAATTTTTTCTTTGATAAATCTTTATTTACATCTTTGTTGGTGAATGACGTTTTTCCCTGTACTGCATTTTCAAAAAAAATCATTTATGTATCCAATTTATGTTTAGTTTATCATGAATTATAGCTCTGAAATGAGATGTGTCATAGCCCTTATTATGTGTTTAGATACTGATTTAGCATAGGTTGTCAAGGTTTTTCATGTTTTTAAATGACATTTAATTAATGGATATAGTACTACATTGGAAAAACTCTAATATGTAGTGGTATAGTTAACAGATGAAAAATTATAGTTTACGCTAGTATAAGGAATGATTAGGTCTTAATTAAGATGAAAAGCGCAAAGTTAACTTAACGCATTCCTATCATTCAATATTCTCTTTAATGGTAAAGTAGAATTTCTTTAATAGCATATCTCGTATTCGATAGTATTGATAATTTTTGAACATTTTTTTTAGATTGCTTCTATAACGCTCTCTAGCTTTTAATAAAGGAGCTCTACCTTCCTCCAAGGATGAATTTAGTTTTGATTCATCATCAGAGATAACCAGAGTAGGGATATGCCCATAAATATTCGCACAATTAAAATATCTAAAATACCTCCACATATCAGACTCATATTTGATGGGGCTTTGAATTTTAATGATGTTTTTTGCTGCTTTTACGTTTATAACATATGCATGGGAGCCAATAGCTTGATAGACTTTAAAAATATTATCATTTAGGTTTTGATTTTTTATGTAACTATCTATTTTAGATAATAAAAATATGTTAGGCTTTCTGATTTTATCAAAAAATTTTATTTGTGAAATTATATCTTCGATGTTATGAGGTAATATAGCATCGTCTTCTAGCACTAATGCCTGTTCGATATTCTCATTTGCCATTTTTTTATAAATCGATAAATGGCTTAGTGCGCACCCAATTTCACCTTTTGTTAGCATGCAATTTGGGTAGTCATGAGTAGCCTTTTTAAGTTCAGTGTCTGATAGATTTTTTCCGTTTACCGCATTGATGAATTCATATTTTAGTTTAGTTTTATCGAGTTGAGCTTGCATTTTCATTCGACGCTCAGAACTTTCTTTTAGGTTGATAATAAAAACAATCACTTGAATACCTAAGTAGGGTTGATTTAATGATGTATTATAGCGCCGAGAATATGGCACTTACACAAATGGCAATCACTGAACCGATAATGACAATTACTCTCAAGTTACATGCCTAATTTTTTAGCTTTTCTATCAGTATGTAAAAAGTAGTAAGCTATTTACACCATCGAGAAAAAATAGAGGATTTATACTATCAAATAGTAACGCTATCTAACAGCAAAAAGCTACCGTTATGGTGTGGCTTATCATCTATTTCAAAATACAAGTTGATATTCAGGTGAAATGAGATATCTAATTTCACTTTTTTACAAAAAAGAAAACCCGCACTTTGAAGTAACCCCCAATAGTTGGACTACCAATTATTGGGGGTCTTTTAATGTCAAAATACAGCCGCGATTTAAAAATTATCATCGCTAACCAATGCTTAGCAGGAGAAGCATCTCGAAAGCTTTCTAAAATATATTCCATATCCTCTGCCAAATTCGATATTGGGCACAAGTCGTTGCCATCCATGGTGATAAAGCGTTCCTCCCCACTCCCCATTTACGTTGCGCAAAAACAAGGTTACAGGCACTGAAACTTATGTGGACAAATGATTGGTCTCTCGGTCACACTAGCGCCATTCTGAACTTAACTACGCCTGGCATCCTCTCTATCTGGCTTGATAGATATAATGAAAATGGATTCAAAGGGCTTGAATGTGGACCTAGAGGAAGACCGCCATTGAAACTCCCCCGCACAGTAGCTGTTTGTTCTGACGATGAAAAAACACTTGAGTAACTTAAAGAGGAACTTGCGTATCTGCGTGCGGAAAATGCTGTCCTAAAAAAGTTGGAGAGCTAAAACAAATGAAACGACGACAAACAAAGAAAAAACGTTAGTTGTTTTAGCTCTGAAAGATAAATACCCATTGGACCACTTACTTCATGCCATAAGGCTTGCAAAAAGTGTATTTTATTATCATGTCTGCGCGCAGAAAAGACCTAAACAGTATACGCAAGAACTTGTGCGTATTGAGAGTATTTACCATGAACACAAAGGGCGTTATGGTTACCGCCGCATCCATTTAATACTGAGAAATGAAGGTATTTTGCTCAACCATAAGATGGTACAGCGGTTAATGAAACGACTTAACTTAAAATCGACAGTAAGACCCAAAAAATACCGTTCATATCATGGCGACGTAGGAAAAACAGCACCTAATCATCTTAAAAGAGATTTTACGGCATCAAAACCGAATGAAAAATGGGTAACCGATGTGACAGAGTTTAAAGTGAATGAACAAAAAGTGTATCTTTCACCTATAATTGACTTATATAATCAAGAGTTTATTGCATATAAAGTGGCTAAAAACACACGCTTAACGTTGGTTATAGAGATGCTAAAAAGTGGATTATCTCGATTAGCCAAAGCACAAAAACCGTTATTACACAGTGATCAAGGTTGGCAATACCGAAACCCTAGCTATCAGAAACAACTCGCTGATAATGGGATTAAACAAAGTATGTCAAATAAGGGTAACTGTTTAGATAATGCCGTTGCTGAAAATTTTTTCGGGTTATTAAAATCAGAAATGTATCATGGTCATCATTTTCAAAATGCAGATGAACTCATTGATAAAATTGACGAATACATAGAGTACTACAATAGCAAGCGGATCAAAGTCAAATTAAAAGGCCTGACTCCGGTTGAATATCGAAATCAGGCCTTGCAAGCCGCTTAACTAAAAGTGTCCAACTTTATGGGGTCACTTCAGAATGACCTGAATGAAGTGGGCTTTTAGTAACTCTTAAGTGCGCGGTATTTCACGTGCTGGCGGAGTCTGAATTCGTCGCTTAACTAAATGATTTTATAGTGCTAATGTTCAATTCAACTTTTCAAAAGTGCCTAATAAGGTGCCTAAAAATATTTTGATTGATTTTTGTGCCTTTGAGTTAATGAGGCAGTTGTTCACTATTGTTTGGTATTTTATCATGTTATGTAGAAATTACTACTTTGCTTTTGATTCTGTGACTTGTGTTAATAGGAGCTAGAACTAAAAGGTAGCTCCATCTTCTTTTTGTTTGATAGCAAATCATTTTTTCGAATACTTGTTGAGATAAACAGCATATCTAAAAACTACAATCATACACACCAGCATATTTTGGAAGAATAATCTCGGCTTAACAAAAAAATAAAGCTATCAACAAATAAATAGCAGCACATCATTTTATGAAAAACAATGTGCCCCCATTTTTACATCCTCTCTCTTCCAGCAAAATGTTCATGCATCTTTTCTGTCATCACCCACAGCGCCTTATTCAATTTAATATCCCCATCAATACCATTCACCGAGCGAGTGCGAGCTCGCTTGCCTTTAGCGTTCCTACCCGATAATCCTCCCTTGATTAAATTCTCCTGTAAACGTTGATATACCGTCCACAGATCATCTTTCTTATCCTCCCAACGGCGAGGCTGTAATATTTGCGCTTCGGTAATAGGTTGATGCTCTTCACCAAAACGATAAGTCAAAGCCGCATGTGCTAAGGCTTGCTGTGCTGGTGGAGGTAACATGAGAGATTGCATTTGTTCGCGCTTTTCCGCTACCGTATCAAACGTTTCTAAAACTTCATAAGCCCCTTCAATCACCTTACCAACAACATCACCTTTGTGAGGGACACGCACTTCACCAAAGGTATCTCCACAAACTAAACCGTTCGAACATACAGCTCTAAATAGACCCGGCAACATTTGATAACTACTTGAACCATCATGGCTATTTAAAAGAATAATTTCAGGAACTTGTATTCCCGTAATTTGGTCATGACGACGTAGCCGTAACATATGCTTGGTGTGCTCTCGACGGCTAACATCACGTACACGAGTCTGGCAGGCAAAGAATGGATAAAAACCTTCTTTTTGAAGGCTATCGAGTAAGGTAATGGTTGGGATGTAAGTATATCGGTCACTTCTGGATTCGTGTTTTTCTTCAGAGAAAACACTGGGTACAGTACGGAACAACTCTTCAATCGTTAACGGGCGGTCACGACGAATGCTATTCGCCGCACCAAAGCGGGAGGCTAAACGAGACATAGGGGTTCTCCTCAGTGATAACACTGATAAATTAAAATAAGATAAAGGAAATAAGTGAGGTGATAAGCTGGTGGACGCTGTATTAATGCGTTATCAATAACTTAGTCAATTAGGCGAAAGATTTGAGCTTGCTCCGGATGCTGTATAGCGTAATCACGCAACAGGTAAAAATATTCCACCAGCACAGGGCTTTCGGTTTTAAATGACCAGATGCTATACACCAGTAAACAGACTGCAATACCAGCTGCCTCCGGGCTTAACTCAGCTTCATTTCCGTTATGCGGGTTAAACATTTGCAGGGAGGTTTCGAGCATATCAGGCCAGATAAATGCGCCGCCATTAGTCAGCATACTGAACTCCCAGAAAGCACCTTGATAGACCTCACACATCTTATCCATCAGATTAAAGATATCGCCTTCAATACGTTGCCAGTCTGGCACAGTACCAAAGTAAAAACGCCAGAAGGTACTACGACCACGGGAATTGACGAGGTTGGTTTTGATAACCGTTGATTCTTGCTCTTGTAAAGTAAACATAATAGAACTCCAATTCAGTCGATATTGATAGACAGTAATAAACAAAAAAGCCCTACACCTTGCGGTGCAGAGCTTTCTCGAAATGATAGGTATATTGAGTATCATTTTTAGTGACGCATTCTGATGATTGATTCACTAAAATAATATAGATATAAAAATAAATGTAAGTTAATTAATGGGTTAGTCTGATGATGCTTTTATAATGAATCAGATAATACGAAGGCGTAAATAAGGACGTGGTTAATCGATTAGATGGAAAATGGCGGAACGTTCTGGATGTTGCGCCGCATAATCACGCAATTGATAAAAGCGATCGACGAGGATGTCACTTTCCGTTTGAAATGACCATAAACTGTACATCATCAAACACACAGCAATGCCTGCCGCTTCACAGCTAACGTTCGCTTCATTGCCATTATGCGGGTTGAATAGCGTAAGCTCCTCTTGATTCAAATCGGGATAAATAAAAGCGCCGCCATTAGATAAAGTGCAATATTCCCAATACCCGCCGTGGTAGTCCTCACAAAACTGGCCCATGGTAGTAAAAATCACCACTTCAAAGGTTGAAAAGCCTTTAACGTTGCCAAAATGAGTTTGCCAAAAATGCGTGCGCTGGCGGTTGGAAGCGGGTGTTGAGATGATGGGTTTAAGTGTCATAAAAAAGCCCTTTTGTGGATGTTACGAAATAAAAAAGGCAGACCGATTGGTCTGCCGTTATGTTGAATCTACATTGAAATAGTTGAGTTTTAGTGGTCACTAAATAGCCCGTTGAGTAGTCGTTCAATGGCTCCCCCCAATAAGGTTGTGCAAGCAAGCGTCGCCCCAAGTCGAGCCGCTTGAATTTCCGTGTCGGAATACTTGCCTTCAAGCGCAAGTTGTTCATTGACCGTCTTCTGGGCGTAGTAGGTGATAGACACCAGTGTCACAACACTCACAGAGGTGGCGATAAGTTTAAAAATGGACATAGATTACCCTTTAGTCAGGCGTTCATTGAATATGAACGCCGAATAGTGTGTGAAAACTCAGTATTGATATCGGGCGATATCCGGTTTTTGAAAGGATTGTGTTTGGTAGTAAAATAACGCTTTTGCTATTCCGTTAATAATTTGAGGGGTTTCAAGTTTACCTTGATACGCCCATGCGACGGCATCTGTTCTTGCTAAACGGCTCAATGTTTTTTCCATCATAGGGGTAAAATCCTCCTGCCCTTGTTTATCCTCTAGGTTATACAGAACATGCGTTAGAACAGGCTTTTCAGGGTTAACGAGGCTCCAAATAAAAACTTGGGTGATTGACCAGTCGTGTGCATTTTGTTGTGCACGTTTTAGGTCTGTGATGTATTGCTCCGTGATTTGAATGGCTTCATTTTGCTGGTGTCTAAATTGTGTTAACGCATTGGCATTGTGTTGCTGAAGCTCAGAGACCTTTTTCCGGAGCATTGCCTCGACATTTTCCGTTTGGTTTAACCACGGTAATAAATACAGGCCAACATCAGGGGCGTGGTCATTCAATGTCTCCGTTAACGTATTCCATGCTTTAAGCTGGCGCTCGGCTTCCTCTGACGGAGTATAACCGGCATTAAATGCAATCGGTGTCGTCATTGCATAGGGCTGGTCAACATTGCCTCTGAGCAATGACCAGTCATGTTGGGACAGTGTTGTGATGAGCTGTAAAACCTGTGTAAGCCTCTGCTCCTCAAGGGTTGAATCTGTTTTCGGTGTTTCCGCATTGGCAAAGCGCGGTATGAATTTAGTCATACCGTCTATTGCCGTTTGATACCAGTTATTTAAATCGTGGTTAATGGCGTTTTGTAATGCCCCTTTAGCTAACTGACACTTATAGACCACCAAGGGCCTTTCTTGTTCATCCGTTAAGGTTTCCCATGTTGGCGAAACACAATCTTTACGATGGTTGAGTACCCCACCGAGTGTGACACTGCGGTCGTAATCATAAATCAATCCTTGAACACGCAAAATGTCTTGGGAAACAGTCTTAGCAGTCGTTGACGTTGAATCATCACATCCCAACAAGAGTGCGCTGCTGATGCAAACGGTATAAAAAATAGTTTTCATCTTAATACCTTATAATTTAACGAGTGATTGAATATATTGGTAATGGGGCAAGGCTTGAATAAACGCCTCTTCACATAACCGTTGGTTGAGGTCTTCACGATAACGAAAGCCCCGCGCCGTCATGACCACGTCTTTCAAGGCCATCACATCAAAGACATGAATGTGCTCCGCGATATCAGCGGCGAGATACCAATGACCGTGGTAATAAATCAACTTGTACGGGGCAACGTTCGTGATGTTTTTTCCTTGGTGGGTAAATTGCAGTAAACGCCGTTTTACAATGGCTTGTGTTAGAATATAAAAGCCCCCGAACAGCGAGGGACGCTGCTTAGGTGGCGTGTGGTAGACAATAAACGGTGAATCAATTGTTGGGTCGAGCAGAACCGTCAGCAGCTTCCTGTCTAAAGCCGGAAACAGTGAGGTGACATGCGTAATGGCGGCAAAGCGCAATATGTCCTTATCGGTACGAAAGGGACGCTGTGATGCTGCCAATCGATAGCCACCTTGGTGATATTCCAAGTCCAGATACTGAAGGCGCTCATTAAAATCACGCCGCAGGGTACGAGTCGAGACATTGAGCTCTTCTGACAGCGCGGATAAATAAACGGTTTCTCCTCGAAATAATTGACTGATAATAAACGCCAACCGAGACGCAAGCCGGTCATGGCGAGACACAGATGTCGACATGATGTTGTCCTTATTAAAATAGCTCCGGCAAGCGGATAGAATGGGATTGATAAACCTTATTGTGATAAGGCCTTTTGTCGTAAGTACGCCACAATGATGCAGGCAGGAACAGTGACGCGATAAGCAGGACCCGCTAGGTCAGCGACAAGCCATGCCGAGCTCACCGCAAGACCAATCGGACCCGCAATCAAGGAAAGTGCTCGGTGTGCGGCAAAAAGCGTACCGAGTGTGGCTACCCCGCCGAGCGCATTAATCACACCAATGGCTGAGAGTGTGGCCACTTCCAGTGCAGCAATGCCAGAGGTACGGATAGCCGCTTGAACCGCAATCAAAATCAGTTGAGGAGTGGGGTTGGTGAGGTTAAGTTGCATATCACGAGAGAAGGCTTGTAGCTCTTCCGTGGTCAGCTCATTTAAGCTTTTTTCTAATACTTTCAATAACAAATTCAATTCCAAGGTTTCGGTATTCCCCTCCTTAGGATAATTGACATCAAGGTGGTCACAGACATCTTGTAAAATTTCACGGTACAACACGCCTTTATTGCCTCGGACGAGACTCATCAAGCTGTTGGCCCCAAAGGCTTGCAACTCTGCCGCAATCGACATCCAGTATTGCTGGTGCTCAGGGTGATAGAGTTGATATTCAGGTGAACTGGTTAAGGTTTCAGTCCAACGCTTTTGTCCGTCTTTGCTGTCATGAGTTAGGACGGACACAAGCAAGCCCAGTTCTTCATTGCTGCATTCACGTAAAAACGCTAAATCGGTATCTAATCGGTAAGTTGCCATCAGTGTGATTCCCTAGCTTTAAAAAGAGAACACCACGATAACAACCTCACCGGACAGGTTATGTCCGGCTATTTGACTTTTTTTCAAGAGAGAAATGAAGGGAAATGACAGGGTGTGTCACGAATGCAATTTAACTAATTGATATTCATTTAATTATTGGATTTCATATGAGTGATATATATCTGAAAAATATTTGATTAAGAATATTGATTATATTGTGAAGAACATGAGCTATAAAAACTCGTTTGAGTGTTAGAAAAAAAGGGAGATAGAGCGAGAATGATTGTAAATATATGTAAACTTTGATTCTGATGAAGAACAATACAATCCAATAGTTTTTTTCCTACTTGACGCAGGTTAAGGATTACTATTTATTCCCATAACTCAATGACAACGGACTAATGGAGTTTACATGAATCGATTTCCATTAAACGCTTTTCCTCAGGATCTAAAAGAGGTTATTTTAGATTTAAGAGAAGAAACACAAGCGCCTGAACCTTTAATTGCTTCTTCAGTACTGAGTGCGCTATCTTTGGCACTGCAAGATAAATTAGATATACAGGTCACTACATCTATACAGTCACCTGTTTCATTATTTTTTCTTGTTATTGCAAACTCGGGTGAACGGAAAACGAGTGTCGATAGACGTGTATTAGCGCCAATTTATGAGCACGATAGAATATCCGCACAGAACTATGAAGTTTTAATGGCCAAATATTCGGCGGAACATAAGATTTGGAAAGCTAAAGAAAAAGCCATACTAGCGAGTATTGAAAAAAAAGCTAAAAAGGGGCTAGCAACTGAATTAGAAGATGCTCAATATTTAGCTCACAGCAAATTGTGTCCTAAATTACCAAAGAATGAAAAGCGCATCTACAACAATGTGACACCGGAAGCACTGCAACTGAATATGTTTTTTCACCAATCCAACATTGGACTAATTGCTGATGAAGGCGCGAATATCTTAGATCGCAAAGTGATGAATGATCTTAGCTTTCTAAACTCAATCTGGGATGGGCACTCTTTTCAAGTTGAGCGAAAGACAATGCAAAGTTTTCAGATTGAAAATGGGCGGATCACTTTATCCGTGATGGTGCAACAAGCTATCTTTGAAGAATATTTAAAGAAACAAGGAATAAAAGCGAAGGGAAGCGGTTTTTTTGCACGTTGTTTACCTGTGTTAATTGATGAGCAATTATCGACACAAGGGTCACGCTTTATTCGCGATTATTCAAATAATCATCATACTTATATTGAACTATTTCATCAGAAAATATGTAGTTATTTAAAGGCGAGCTGTCAAGAGCATCGAGAATGTGTAGCTTTTGATCCTCAAGCTGAATTAGAGTGGAAAGGAATCTATAATGATATTGAAGAGCAATTAAGAAGAGGGGGAGACTACGAAAATATTAGGGATACGGCATCAAAGATGGCTAATAACATTGCACGTTTATCAGCTCTATTAAGTTATTTTGAACGGGGAACTGCTCCTATAGATAAAGTTTCTGTGGGGCAGGCTAAAGATATTTGCTTGTGGTATATGGAGCAAGCTAATAATTTATTTGGCGCACTCGAGTGGAATGAAGAGGTTAAATTATTAGATTGGTTAGATTATTTCTATCGTAGAGAAAATTGCAATAGTATACGTAAAAATGATATACGAAAATATGGTCCTAACTCATTAAGAAGAGGAAAACGATTAGATGTTGTTCTACAACGTTTAGAGCGTGAAGGTTGTATTGATATTGAACAATGTGAAAGACAAAGTTTGTGGGTCTGCCAAGGTCCTACTTTTTTTAACAATAGTTATACAAAAAAACAGTGGTTCAGAAATTAGACCCTGCTATTTCTGCTATTAGTAGCAAGAATAGCAGGGTGAAAATTTAAAAATAGGCCAAAGTAATATCAGAGTGAAATAATCACAATTCTGACGTTTTTCTAAGTTAATGAATGTCTATGGCTTTTGTTTTTCTCTAATCGTTAAGTTTTATCGTGTCGGTATAGTAATATATGTTTATCATTATATATGTATTATTAATGAATACATATATAAATTACTATATATATTTAATGATAATTTATAATTAATACCATTTCGTAGCTAATGGATTCTAATTCCATTAGCTAAATGTATGCTCAGTTAATTAATGAGGTGACATCTCTTATGCCTCATTGGTTATCATCATAATAATATAGATTGGAATAACATAATTACTGATACCGACACATCCTTTTAATATCTAATTAAGGAATGTCAAAATAAAGATGAAACCGTATACGTATAATGCGCAATATCAGCAAGCCTTCTCGGATGTGATTAATGATGCCGTACGAGAGTTTCCTCGTACGCTTGCATTACGAATCGATCTTCACTTTCCTTCTGATTACCAATATGGTGATTCAAATAAAGAGATAACGCGTTTTATCGAATCGTTGAAAGCAAAGGTTAAAGTCGCGAGTAAAAATAAAAATCACGATTGGGAACGTAACTGGCATAATCGTTTACGGTATATCTGGGTACGTGAGATTGGTGAACGTAATCATCGTAAGCATTACCACGCTTTATTACTGCTGAATAAAGATTTTTACTGGAGTGCAGGACACTTTGGATCAACGACCAGCTTAGCAGGACTGATCCAGCAAGCATGGTGTAGTGCGTTGGGCATTGAGCTAGACCAATACAAAGGGCTGGTTCATTTCACGAAAAACGGGATTTATGTACTCAATGTGAATAAACGTGAATATCTCCAACAATTGGCGAATTTACAGGGGCGTCTAGATTACTTAGCGAAAGACCATACAAAGAGCTATCACGATGGCTATCGGTCTATAGGGATGAGTCGTAGATAACTTATCTATAGGGATACTTTAGTGTTATTAGTTGACCACTTCAAGGGCAAGAGGATTTGCCCTCACAATGATTTTTTAGCTTCTATCAAATAATGTGCGTAGTTCAATAGGATAATAATTACTTATAAATGATTCTGCTTCACTCTTGCTCAATGGTTTCATATCGATATGTTTACCTGAACGAATACGAATACTCGAAACAGGAATGTGTACAACACCAGTTGGTGACCGATTGATAACAATCCATTCACCAGACTCCACAGTTTTTGAATGGAAAGGACGGTCAGCTATGAGCTGGCTACAGTAAAATATGTCTTTTGCAGGAACTTCTAGCTCTAATGCAATATCTGCCCAGTAGCAGTTTTGGTCGCCAAATGAGTTCAATGTATCCATTTCAATCTTAATTTCAGTAAGGCCTAATAATTCAGCGCAGCTTTTGAGTTTAAGTATTTTATCGACATAACCATTTTTATTGCTTAGTTCACGACGTATGAAGATAGTTTGAGCTGATATTTTAGCTAAGTGGAGTTGAGTGTGTTGATATAGCCGTAAAACTTCATCACATATTTTCTGAACTTTATCACTATCTAGCGTGCTCAATATTTCTTTTTCATTACGATCATAGTGATAGTTGAAGTAGTCAGTATAAATTCTGTCTTCCAGAAAGGGAGTCTTTGAATGTTTAAAGCTCTAGATAAAAAATAGGTTAGTAATGCGTACCCAAACCGCTTTCCACAATTAAAACCAGTAACTCGATTTGGATCATTAGAACATGCTTTTCCTATTCCGATACAGTCAAAAAGTAAATCATCTTGTATTTGAAATAGTTGTTCACTATTGCTTCTCGGGAAAATCTCATCTTGTCTTGTAACCATAAAGGTATTCATTGTTGGAAATCCTTTTGCTTAGAAATCTAGAACAATAATGACATAGGTTAAATACTTTTTTCTTAAGAATTTTCAATTCTACCTTTTTAAGAGTATTGAGCATACGTATGACTCTAAGTGAATATTTTTTTTGAATGTTAAAAGGTCGAGATTCATACAAAATAATACTAATTGTTCATTTATTGCGCGGTTGAGCTGAGCTTAAATTTTTACTCAAGCTCTGCTACTAGTATTAGAAAAAGAGAATACATATCCTGTATTTGGTCAACAAGAAATAGTTAAATCTATCAATTAAAAAAGGATATGTTATGAAAAATCAAATGGTTATTTTGAGAGTGAAGGATGTGATTAGCCGATTGAAAATCGGTAAATCAACATTATATGACTGGCTAAATCACAAGTCACCAAGGTTCAAAGGTGATTTTCCGAGGCCAGTTAAGATTAGCGAAACAATGGTTGGTTGGCTTGAAGATGAAATAAATAACTGGTTAGAAACTAAAAAAAATAAAAGAGGGTAAAAGATAGATATGGCGGCTGCAATTGCCGCCATGAACTAATATTATTTTGATTTCTCAGAAAAAATGTTTTTTATTGATTGCTGATAATTTTTATTGGATTCTGAATCACCACTTTTTGGTCTAAACCAGGTCATTAAATTACTTCTAATTGTATCTTTATTGACTTTAAATGACGATTCTGTACCTTCTAGTTCTAATGATTTCTGTATTAACATTGGAATTATATCTTTAATGGCCTCACGATAAGACCTCCAATTCTTTTTATCAGGATCTGCTGTAAGGTAATCAATTACTTCTTTTTTCGTTTTTTCAGAATCTTGAGTTCGCTTATTTTTTGAGCCACGCCTTGAAAAGTCGGCTCTTCGCTCTTCCAAAGCTTTATCTGAAGTATTTCCGGATGGATATGAACTTAAACCATCACAATAACCAATACGATAGTAAGCATCAAGAAGATAGTCAAATGCTTGTTGTGTGTTGTGAGCTTGAAGTTCTAATTCCGATGCAGCATAAAGTCCTATAGCGTAATGAAGCTGTGATGAAGTGGTATTTTGGGTAATTGTATTGAAGTAGTAATCAGAGAGAACACCTTCATTATCTCTCATAAGAATACCATCTTCAGGATTAAAGTCATGTTCAAAATCAGGTTTATTAAACTTATTGACTTGTTTTTGGAAGCGATTTACAAGATTGTTGAATAAATCAATCGGGGGGGAATTTTGACTATTTTGTTTCTCTTGTTGATTCTGTATGATTTCAAGTGCTTTTGATTCAAATTTTTTCTTTATTTGAATAATTATAGTTTCCATTATTCTACTCCTATGAGGTTAACTTACTTTACTCTAGCTGAGCCATATGGTTATAACAGCCTGCTTGTTTTTTTGCTAATTTATTGAATAGAAATACATTATGAGCTCAAAGGTAATGTTTATAAGATCTTTTAATAAATAGGTGTATAAACTTCTTAACATATGCTTTTTGCGTCTCCTGTCGCTACCACTAGGCTTGTTATAAAGGTACAATCAGTTAACTTTTTTAATATTCAATGTGCTGATTACAATGACTAATAACAATTTCTCTTCAACAGCGGCATTTCTATGGTCAGTAGCTGACCTATTACGTGGCGACTTCAAGCAATCTCAATACGGACGCATCATTCTTCCTTTCACTCTACTAAGGCGCTTAGAGTGTGTCCTTGCAGCTACAAAGGCTGATGTTCTGGCTAAATATAATGCAGTAAAATCAATGCCGATTGAAGCGCAGGACAAACTACTTACCCATGCTGCTCAGTTAAGCTTTTACAACACCTCAAAAATGGATTTGAACCGTCTGGGTGAAACAGGCGTAGCGAATAATCTTCAGAACTATATTCAATCATTTAGCCCAAATGCCCGTGAGATTTTTGAGCACTTCGACTTTTTCAATACCAACGATAAATTGGAAGAAGCCGACCTGCTTTATAAAGTTGCAAAACGTTTTGCGACCACAGATCTTCACCCTGACACCATTAGCAACTACGGTATGGGTTTAGTGTTTGAAGAGCTTATCCGACGCTTTGCAGAAAGCTCGAATGAAACCGCAGGGGAACACTTTACCCCAAGGGATATTGTTGAGCTGACGACGTCATTGCTTTTCACTAACGAAGAAGAGTTAACCAGTTCGGGCTTAGTTCGCTCAATCTACGACCCTACAGCAGGCAAACGTTACATACCAAGTTTTAATCGCACACCATACATGTTTCAATGGTGACAAATTAGACTACTCTATGCTCAGAAGTAATTCCTTCCTGAACGGCATTGAGTCGTCGAAGGGGGAAATCAATGGCAAGCCTTGAGCAAATCAACTATCAGCCTCATCGAGCAGAAATATCGGACGGCTCGTTACAGTGGGCTCCACTAAAAAGAAAACCGATCAAAAATCTTCCCCAAATAGTCTGGGAAGATAATTCAACCTGGGCAGAAGCAAATCTTTGGGCCCTGGATCAGGCAACATCATCAAAACGGGATCTGAAAACCGTTCGATCCAATATGTCTCACCTGCTTGCCTACGCAAAATGGCTAGAAGCAGAGTCAATCCAATGGTGGCATTTCCCAGAGCGAGAAAGTGAGCGTTGCCTTGTTCGCTTTCGTGGAGCACTTGTTGCCGCCAGAAATAATGGTGAGCTTGCTCCAAGCACTGCTTCGCAGAGGATGGCAGCAGTCATCCGTTTCTATAAATGGACACAATCGCGTCGATTAATTTCACCAGAATGGCCAATGTGGGAGCAGCGATTTGTTGGAATCAAATTAACCAATCCGTTTGGTCTCGAACATACCATGCGAGTTGCCAGTACAGACCTTGCCATTCCCAATCGAAAGGTTGCTGGGGCCATACAGCTTGAGGATGGCCTTCTCCCAGTAACTGTTTCTGCAATGAAAGAAATTCTCGCGCTGGCAGATTGCAGCGCAACCGAAGAGCTTTCGCTAATGCTACGAATTGGCTTTTTCACAGGGTTGCGCATTGGCTCAATTACCGATCTGAAGGTTCAAACTCTTCACAACGCAACCCTGGTTCCTGAAGTCGGTTGGAAGCGATTAGCTGTTGGTCCTGGTGCTAGGCCAATGGTCTCAACCAAGTTTGGCGTTTCCGGTTCAGTGCCAATACCTGAGGAGCTTCTCGAAACACTTATTGCCTATTCCATGAGTACGAGAAGGCTGAAACGCCAAATGTTAGCGAGTCATGAAGATAGGGACCTACTATTCCTTACTCGCTATGGCAACTCGTACAGCGGAGATGATAGCCGAGCGGTTAACGTGGAAATGTCTCGTCTCCGATCATCTGGTAAAAGGGCTGGGCTGCAAGTGATGCGCGGTTTTCATTTCCATCGCACAAGAGCCACTTTTGCCACAGAGTTAATGCGCGTGGCGCTAAAGTTCATGCCAGTCGGTGATGCCATCCAGTTTGTAAGGGAGGCATGTTTGCACCGAGATGAAAGTACAACGATGAAATACATCAAGTTTATTGAAGCAAACAAAGCAATGTCAGATGCAGCGGAAGCTTTTTCGGAAGCCTTTATGGGATTGGCTAGAGGGCGTGCCAATGCATGAGTTAAATCTTACTTTCCCGGGCATGAGTCTTGGTACGCATCAAATCCCTTGGAACCTGAACATATTGCTTCATCATGGTGTTGCATGTGTACCGAGAAAAAATGCGATGGAATCGATACATCATTCCTCAGTCGATGATGTTGACGTTCTTCGAATTCCGATTGTATGCGCATTTCATGAAGCTATTTCCAGCATGATAAGTCAGGGGCGCTTTCGTTCACTTATCGAAGGCAGTCTGGAAGTGCTTTGGCGGTTCTTTGCATGCTCAGATACCAACTCATTGACTATGTCTCGAGATAAAGTGGTAACCAACTTCAAGAAATGGTCGGAATACCAGTTATATAGATCAAAAATCAAAAAGGAAGTGTCTGAAATTTACGTTTACAGACAGACTTCAAAGTTAGCCAATCTCATCGCTAGAGCCTTAAAACTTCCTGGAGCTAAGCCTGGCAGCGCACTTTTGATGCAAACAAGGATCAGAAAACCTAGCGCAAAAAAGAGCGTACTGACCAGCAGCGCAGATAAGCAAAATCTCAGCAGTACATTTGAGTTTGGTCATTGCCTGAGGTCGATCTGTGACGCCTTGGATTGTGCGACGGTCAGAGGACGGCTACCTATCCGTATTGCGCTGCAAGGCGGCAAGACCTTGGTGGTTGCAGGAAGCCTCCTTAATCCGGAAATGGATGTCGAATCTATAAAGTGCAGCACCGTCAGGAAAAATGCTGAGAAAGCCAGAGCGCCACTGATGGAGAGTGAAAGCCTTTTCGATCGGCATAAAAGATCGGGAATACTAAATCTGAGAATAGAATCTGAGCTTTTGATATTCATCGCACAAACAGGGATGAATCTGACTCAGGCATCAGCGCTTGAAAGAGAAACTTATCGTTGGAAGTCTAACGGTGACGATCTGGAGGTTTTCCGCGTATACAAGGGGAGACGCAGCGGCGAAGCTGTTTTTCGTTGCTATCGCTCTTATAAGGAACATCTCGAGCGATATTTGCAGTGGCTGAATGACACAGGGTTTGCTGAACACGATACCCGGCTTTTCCCTTTACAAAGTCGAGGCATGATTCGCGCAAAAGATTCAAAGATTGGATTCTACACATTGAAAGAATCCTTCAAGAAAATTGATGCTCGGATTTTAGGGCCACAGGAGCTGCGTAAAACCAGAGTAAACTGGCTACTCAGGCGAAGCAACGATCTCGAACTTACGGCTGAGCAAATGGCCCATGATAAGGAAGTCCTTCTCCGTGATTATGAAAGGCCACATCATCAATCAGCGGCATCCGAAATAGTCCGGTTCCATGCATCAACAGATCCTGCTTATACGCCACCTGGGCCGGGTGTATGTATCGACAAAGATCGTGCCCCCGAGTCGATCAATGGTATAGCTAAAGAAGCGCCGAAACCGGACTGTACCAGCCCAGAAGGCTGTCTTTTTTGTACTAAGCATCGAGACGTTATGAGTCCTGATTATTGCTGGAAACTTGCCTCGCACGCAAAGATCAAGAGCCTGGAAGCAAACCTGTATAAACCACCGGAAAAGCAAGACATTCATCCTGCATACCGGGTTATTGAAAGAATAAACAAAAAACTTGAAGCAATAGCGTCTGGCAGCGAAATACGAGCAATGTGGGTAAGTGAATCTCAGGATTTGATTCGTGCCGGTAAATATCACCCCTATTGGAGTGGCCATATAGAGCTGATGGAGGTAATTGCATGAATTTGGCTTACTTCCCGGGATTGCAGATTGAATCGGCCTTATCAAAAGAAGATGCGCTGAATTTTAAACCTGACAGTTGGCCCCCTGCGCCGGATTTTCCTGCTGTGATAGATGCCTATGGCCATGTTGTGTCTCGATATGGTGACGTAAGATGGGATCTTTCACCTTGGTCTGGGCACACCCTCACCATTTACTTTGGGGATGGTTCTGGTCAGGGAAAAAGAGTTAGCCCTCAGAACGCGGAGTTATTGCGTAAAGTTGTAGCGTGGTGGCTTTGGGGCGAAGCGGCTATTCGTTCTGCCAAGGCATTGGTGTTTAAGTTTGAGACGATAAAACCCCTGTTTGTGGCCTGCACAGATGCCGGTATTCTGGCTACTGAGCTCTATAGATATCCCAAGGTCATCGAGAAGTTATCCGAATATTATAAGCAACGCGGAAATCGCTTGATTGAATGCCTCCATTCATTATTCATCGCACGAGAGACTTTAGGGTTTGTCTTGCTTGACGAAAGCGGAATTAAACTACTTAGCAGCGTATTAACAACGAATGATTCGACTCAGACAGCTTATATACCAGCGAGGATATGGAGTTATCAGGTTTCACGTCTTCGGGAATGCTTGGAAGACTTTCTGTTGCATCAAGAACAAGTTGAGGCCTGTTACGATTTTTGTTTGTCAGCTTATGCCAGAAATGCTGGAGGTCAGTTATCAAAATCATTTGGTGGCCTTGGCATCAATGGGCCATTTCGAAGCTCGCGTATAAGAGGAAAAAGCCGAACAGGAAGAGTTTTTTATGGTTTGTTTACAGAGACTGCAGAAGAGTTTGGTATATCGGAATTACTTGATCGCTGGGTATTGTTCAATAACGTTACTGGTATTAGATCACTTACTACTTACCTCTCTTTAATTAGCAGTGTTGGATTGGCTTATCTATTGAACTTTTCTTTGATGCGAATTGAAGAGGGCTCCAAACTTCGTGCTGATTGTTATGAGGTTGAACGTGATCAGTTAGGTGAAGATATTCACATGCTAAAAGGTGTAACAACAAAAACCATTGAGGATTCTGATGCTCGCTGGATTGTTTCACCTTCCGTTGAAATAGCTCTGAAAGCAATGAGAATCGTTGCTTTCATGCGGTCAAAGGCAGCAAGAGAGAACCCCTATTTAGAATTATCAAAGGAAGATGTCGAGAACCCAATTCTTCAATTTCTTCAGCATGAACCATGGAGCTCCAAAGCGCCTAAATCTCAATCAACCAAAAAGTACAAAAAGATTCGGTCATACGGTGACATCTCAAAAAACCTGTGGCCAAAACTCTTTGATGATAAGGAACTGACGATTACCGAAGCTGATCTGGAAATGGCCAATAGAATGACATTTGGCCTTGATCCAGAGAAGTTTGCCGTAGGCAAAGTTTGGCCTCTTGCCTGGCATCAATTACGACGCACCGGTGCTGTCAATATGCTTGCCAGTGGATTGGTGACCGAAGCGTCTCTTCAGTACCAGCTGAAACACGCCTCGCGCGCTATGAGCCAATACTACGGAAAAAACTACTACCGACTCAAAGAACCATTGAATGAGGAAGCTCGTGCCTATTACTTGCGTGAGATGTATCAATCAATGGTGCGGGAGTTTAAAGCGCTCCAATCTGATCAGTATGTTTCGCCACACGGTGAGAAGCGCAAGCAGCAGATCCTCTCTGAAATATCGGAGAAAGACCATGAGCAGTTGCTCAAGGCCGCAAAATCAGGACGGATCAGTTACCGTCAAACATTCCTTGGTGGTTGCGCCAATTCAGGCCCGCCTTGCCCGCTTGGAGGGATCAGCAATATCAGTTCCTGTATGGGATTTAGCAGCAATAAGCCATGCGCATCGGCATTGTTAGATAAAGCAAAGCTACCAATGATTAAACAGCTTAAAAACGTTATTACTATTCAGATCAGTGACGCTGCGCCAGACTCCCCTTTATATGAGTCATTACAAGCGCAATTAGAATCCGCAGAGCGAGCAATCCATGTTATCGAAAGCAATTGAACCAAGAAAAGTTAGCAAGGCCGAACTGAAATTCAGGGAGGCTTTCGAACGCCTCAAGGTGGGCAAGCCAGATATTCTGCCGAAAGGGACGCCACTCAGTCAGAACAATGTTGCCAAAGAAGCAGGGGTAGATCCTTCCGCCCTTCGCAGAGCAAGGTTCCCTGAGCTGGTTGCGGATATTCAAGCCTGGATAGAAAGCCATAAGGATGAAGCAGCGCAAAAATCGCCCAGACAGATGATGCTTGCGCAAAGATCGAGGAACCGAGATCTACTGGAAAAGGTTAAGGTGCTGGAAGAACAGCGAGATAAAGCCCTTGGGCAGTTGCTGGATGCTCAATTTCGGATACTGGAACTGACACTTGAGAACCAGCGTCTACAAGCTCAGCTACCGGCAAGTAATGTTCACTTCATTTCTAATTCGAAGAAGCCCTCATGATTAGTTGGCACAGGGCGTGGGCCTAAATCCGCTAAGAAATGAGATTTACGACCGGAATCTCCAAGGCGTCAGCGATTTGATGGATCTTTGTCAGAGTGATGTTTTGGTCACCGCGCTCTATATGCCCCATATAGCTTCTATCAATACCGGCTAAGTCAGCCAAAGCCTCCTGCGAGAGGCCTTTTTCTTTCCGTATCTTGCGAACCTTCTCACCAAAAGCGACCAGTCTTGGATCTTTCATATTTGTTCTGCCCAAAAGACAGAACTATCACCAAATGTTGGATATATCACCACGGGATATATCGCTCATTTTTGTTATTCTTAGGTAGTCTTAAATCTATCGACTGGGCTATTGGCGAGCATATGTGGAACGATAAGAAGCAAAAATATTGGGAAGCGATCCGAAATCACCCCGGAGTTAGTTATAAAAAACTTAGCAAATACAAGTTCCTACTGCAACTCGAAGGGCGGCAATGGTACTTTTGGCCCCGATCTGGGCGATACCAGCACGTGACCCAGGATGGTGGCATCTCGGAAGTGTTTATGGGAGAGCTGTCAGACTTCTATCACCGATACATGACTGGTGAACTTCAATTCCCGGAGAGTTTCGGAAAAATATGGAGCAAGACGGACGAAGAGGTTCTGTACGACATGATTGATTCTGCTTGCACTGTCCGGCAGATAGCAGTTGAACTGAAACGGCACCCGGTAAGCGTCATTAACAAGCTGGCAAAGTACCTGGACGATGACAGTATCCAGAATCGTATTACTCAAGATTTTTACGATGTCCCTGTACGGGAGCTAGTGCGGTGGGTGTAGACGAATTCTATCTCTAGGTAGCAATTCCTATTTATTCCCCCCTGACCTAGACGGCTTCTTTTGTTTGATAACGGGTAACAATATTGATCATCTGATGACAACCTTGTACTATTTCGACACTAAATCATTAACCTCAACAGAGTGCGGATAACGCAAATGAGTGAGCAAATAATGACAGTTAAGGATGTCGCATCGTATCTCAAGCTCAACGAGCGAACTGTTTACCGTATGGCTACGTCAGCGAAAATACCTGCCTTCAAAGTGGGCACATCCTGGCGTTTCAAGCGTGAAGACATCGAAAAGTGGATAGAAGAACAAAAGAATGACAGACAATAATAGGGAATTTCGGGGTGTTACTGGATAACAAAAACAGCGGCCACGTTGGTATCGAACTGAAAAAACATACCTTTTCTGGCTCCAAGCTCTCTGTTCTGTCGAGTCTATTTACCTTGTACGGTTTTGCCTCGCTGAAGCACGAGCTGAAGCAGCTGGAGTCAGCAAGGATCATTTTCAGCGAATGGGATTCGCTCAATCTGCAGAACTTGGTTGGTTCTGAATCAGAGGTTCGCCTGCTGAATCAGCTGCAACAAAAACGCATTGCCAGCGAGTTCTCGCAATGGCTGGCAAACAAGGCTGAAGTGAAAGCCAGTGTGCGGCCTCAGCCTGGGCAGAACATTATTCACCTGGGTGTACCCAAACAAACAGGCTCGCTTGAGCAAAGTTTTGTCATTAGCGGCAGTGCCACGCTCAGCCCAACCGGGCTCGGCGACGTACGCTGCGATTCGCTGCATATGAACATGGGCTTGTCTGACGCTGAGAGCACCCGGCAGCTTCTGGCGTGGTTTGATAATGTCTGGGCAGATGCACAGAGTCTTCGTGATATTAAGAATGACCTCATCGCCAAATTGGATAGCATCGCCGCCGATCAACCGGCCAGCTTTATCTATTTCCTTACGCTGTTTCATTTGTTCAAAGACTTCCTCGAAGACATCGACGAAGACAGCATCATCCGCAGTAAAACTGGCTTTAAAGATACCCTGGTCTGGAACAAACTCTACAAATTCCAGAAAGACGGTGTGCTGGGTGCAATAGACAAGCTCGAAAAGCACAACGGCTGCATCATTGCCGACAGCGTGGGTTTGGGTAAAACCTTTGAAGCCCTGGCTGTGATCAAATACTACGAACTGCGTAACGATCGGGTCCTTGTTCTATGCCCGAAAAAGCTTCGTGACAACTGGACCATGTACACGGTCAACGACAAGCGCAACCTGCTCGCAGTTGACCGTTTTAATTACGACGTACTGAACCATACCGATCTGACCCGACCGAAAGGCTACTCGGGCGAAATCAATCTGGAGACACTGAACTGGGCCAATTACGACCTGGTGGTCATCGACGAATCCCACAACTTCCGTAACACACCGAGCAAGGCGGAAGGTAAAAGCCGCTATGAGCGCCTGATGAACGATATTATCCGCTCAGGCGTCAAAACCAAGGTGCTGATGTTGTCGGCAACGCCGGTCAACAATCGCATGAACGATCTGAAAAATCAGGTCGCCTTCATTACTGAAGGTCGGGATGATGCGTTCGCCGAACAGGGTATCAAAAATATTGAATCCACCCTGCGACTTGCCCAGAAGCAGTTCAACCAATGGGTGAGCGAACCGGTCGAAAAGCGTACCACGGCGGCTTTGCTCGACATTATGAGTTTTGATTACTTCAAACTGCTCGATATCGTTACCATTGCTCGTTCCCGAAAACACATAGAAAAGTACTACGGCACCGAAGATATCGGCCGCTTCCCGACTCGCTTGCCACCGAAAAATATCTACGCCGACATCGATGCCTCCGGTGAGTTTCCGCCCTTAAAAGACGTTAACAAAACCATCAGGCGACTGTCCCTTGCGGGTTATTCTCCGCTGAAATTCGTGCGCGAAGCCAAAAAAGCCGAATATGCCCGTCGTTACGATAAAGCTGTGGGAGGTGGTAAAGGTGTATTCAAACAAGTAGACCGTGAAGAAAGCCTGATTCACCTCATGCGCGTTAATTTGCTCAAGCGTATGGAAAGCTCCATTCACTCGTTCACGCTGACGGCCACCAAGCTCGCTCAGCAGGTCGACCGACTGCTGGCCAAAATTGATGCCCACGAATCAGAAGAACTGACCGAGCTGAATATCGAGGATATTCACGACTTTGAACTGGAGTCCACTGAACTGGAAAGTTACATCGTGGGCAACAAAACCAAAGTGTTGCTGCAGGATATGGATCTGATTCGCTTCCGACAGGAACTGGAGGCTGACCGTGAATTTTTAAACCACATTGTCAAAACAGCACAAAGTGTGAATGCCGGTCGTGATGCAAAGCTGGAGCAGCTTAAACAGGCCATTGCACAAAAAGTGCGGAATCCACTCAACCCAGATAACAAAAAAGTGATCGTGTTTACTGCGTTCGCCGACACGGCGCAATACCTGTATGCCCATCTGGCGCAATGGGCGCATTCCGAATTAGGCATTCACAGTGCATTGGTGACGGGCGGCGGTACCAATAAAACCACCTTGACGGGCTTAGGTTCTGACCTCAATAACATTCTGACCGGCTTCTCGCCGGTATCCAAAGAGCGCAGCAAAGTCGACCCAACTGCCACTACCGAACTGGATTTGCTGATCGCCACCGACTGCATCAGTGAGGGTCAGAACCTGCAGGATTGCGATACGCTCATCAACTACGACATTCACTGGAACCCAGTACGCATCATTCAGCGTTTTGGCCGTATCGACCGTCTTGGCAGTAAAAACACGCAAATCCAGCTCATCAACTTTTGGCCCAACATGGAGCTGGACGAATACATCAACCTGGAAGCGCGTGTCTCCGGACGCATGGTCTTGCTGGATATCTCTGCAACCGGTGAAGAAAACGTCATTGATGAAAGCGCCAAAGACATGAATGACCTTGAATACCGGCGCAGACAACTGCAGCAACTCAAAGACGCGGTCGTCGATCTGGAAGACATGAGCGGTGGTGTATCCATTACCGACCTGACCCTCAATGATTTCCGCATGGATCTGTCAGGCTATATGAACGACAAAGCCCGCCTCACAACGCTGGAGCAAGCACCGCTAGGGCTGTATGCCGCCGTCAGTATTGACCAAGATCTGGCCGCCGATGACATTAAACCGGGCGTTATCTTCTGCCTGAAGAATATCCGCAGTGGTAAAGAAGTCGTTCAGGTCGATGATAACTACCCACTGGCACCGTACTTCCTGATCTACGTGACCGCAGATGCCGAAGGCAGCACGGTGGTTGAGCTGAATTTTACCCAAAGTAAAAAGATACTCGATCTGCTCAAGCGTGAAGCCTTTAAGCACAAAGCGCCCGATCAACTCGCTATTACTGAAGTTAACCGCATGACACGCCACGGGGGTGATATGAGCCACTTCCAGCATCTGCTGGCCGTTGCCGTCGATAGCGTTGCTGGGAAGAGCGAAGAAAAAGGCATCGAAAGCCTGTTTACCAAAGGCGGTACCGTACTGACTGCCACCTCCAGTCAGGGCATTGAAGACTTTATGGTGGTGTCGTACCTGATACTGAAAGCTGCTAGCGAAGGAGAAGGCTATGTCTGATCTGGGATTAGGCTTGCCACAATTCGAAGCCTTTCTGGAAGGCCTGAACGTGCCCAGTAGCTGCGTGCTCAATAAACCCCTGTTTAAAAAGATGTTTCAGCAGCATGCCGACCTGGATGCCAAAGACAAAAAGGCTCTGAAAGATGATGTTGATAAAATCCGCTGGCTCTACACCCTAAAGCCCAGCACCATCAATATCGCGCCTTTTTGTGACGACCTTCGTGATTATGGTGAGTTGGCGTTTCTGTATGTGGAATTAAACAATACCAAAAGTGCTGAACGAACTGGTCAGCTGATCAACCGGGCTGTACCTTACCCATTGGTGATCTTCTTTGTGAATACTGAAAGCAAAGGAACAGAAGCAACAGGCGAGCAACTGGCTATCTGCCTGGCTGACAAGCGCATAAACAAGGCAGATCAAACAAAGTGGGTCATCGAAGATTTTCAGCTATCGCCTTGGTTAGAACTCGGCAGCAAGTCTGAAAGCGAACAAGCGTTTGTTAACAGCCTGAACTTTACTGGCTTGCCACACAGTAATTTTTGGCAGTTTTACCAAGCCTTTATGTGCCGCATACAAGCGCTTCAGTGTGCTGAAATCAGTGGTCGATTTCATCTGGCAAGCGCTGAATCTGCCCAACACCAGGCAGACCAAATTAACCGTTATCGCAGTATCGAGAACGATATTAAAAAACTGCGTGCCCAGATCAAACAAGCAGAGTTCAGCCGGCAGGTTGTGTTGAATACCCAGATTAAACAGCAGGAACAGCGGCTCAAGCAGATCGCTGAAACCCTATAACCGAATTGAAATAGTAGAAGCTGAAATAAGCCGAAAACAAAAGAATTGAGAGGATACACAGTGAAAAACGTTATTCCAGAAGTGGATTCACAGAGCATGGACATAGTCGCCGACAACATCAGTAAACTCAAAGAACTGTTCCCAGAAGCTTTTAGCGAAGGCAAAGTCGACTTCGATGCGCTGAAAGAAGTGCTAGGTGACTATATCGATGGCCGTGAAGAACGCTACAGCTTCACCTGGAATGGCAAAAGCAAAGCCCGCATGCTGGCACAAACCCCAAGCACCGGCACTTTACGCCCCTGCAAAGAAGAATCCGTTGATTGGGATAACACTCAGAACCTGTTTATCGAAGGTGACAACCTCGAAGTGCTCAAGCTCCTGCAAAAGAGCTATCACAAAAAGGTCAAGATGATCTATATCGACCCTCCATATAACACGGGTAAAGACTTTGTTTATAAAGATAACTTCAAAGACAATATCAAAAACTATAAAGAGATCACCGGTCAGGTAGATGGTGAAGGAAGAAATCTATCAAATAATCCAGAGACCAGCGGACGCTATCACACGGACTGGTTAAATATGATGTATCCGCGCTTGAAGTTGGCTAGGAACCTTTTGAAAGATGATGGGGTTATATTCATATCTATCGACGATAACGAGATTGCCAATTTAAAAAAAATATGCGACGAAATCTTTGGAGAAGAAAACTGCCGTGGAATAGTTTCTAGGCCAACAGGTACGCCAAGTGGGCAAGGCTACGACATACTTGTGAATGAAATTGATTACGTTTTGGTCTATGCAAAAACATCTTCAGCTGCACTCCTAGGTCTTCCTTTCTCTAAAGAAGATGAAAAGATCTACGATCAAGAAGATCAATGGGGCAAGTATCTTACTCGATCACTTCGAAAAACAGGTGGTGAAGACCGCAGAGAAGATAGGCCCACGATGTATTACGCAATAAAGGACCCCGATGGAAACGATATATATCCAGTAGGTCCAACTGGGTATGAAAGTCGTTGGCGATGTGGTGAAGATTCGTATATCAAGCTTATTTCTGAGAATCGAATTGAATGGAAGAAGGGAGATGATGGTTGGAAGCCGTATCAGAAATTCTATTTAGAAGGAAGGCTTAAACAGCCTTCTAACCTTTGGCAGGGAATAGAGGGTAACAAAAAGGGTAGTTTGACCGTTAAGGGGTTGTTAAAAAGTAAAGTATTCGAAACTCCGAAGCCAGTTGGGCTTATTGAAAGATGTCTGCGAATATCTACCAAGTCCGATGATTTGATCCTGGATTTTTTTGCAGGTTCTTCAACAACTGCCCATGCAGTATACCAACTTAACGTAGAGGAAAGTTGCGGTCGAAAGTTTATTATGGTTCAGTTGCCCGAGGTTATTGAAAAAGATTCGCTCGCGTTTAAAGAAGGTTATAAAACCATTGCGGACATCAGTAAGCAGCGTGTTCGACGAGCTTCCGCCAAAATCAAAGAAGAAAACCCAGATTACCAAGGCGACCTCGGTTTTAAAGTTTTCAAACTCGACTCTACCAATATCAAGCCTTGGGAGCTGGACTTTGATCTGACTGAGCAGGATCTGGAAGAGCAGATCTCCAATATCAAGCTTGATCGTAAAGAAGACGATGTGCTTTTTGAGGTGCTGCTGAAGTACGGCCTAGACCTGACCTTGCCGATTACAGAGCATAGCGTGGCGGGCCATAAGGTATTTGATATCGGCATGGGGGCGCTGATGATTTGCCTGTCAGACGACATTACCCTTGATGTCGTAGAAGGCATCGCTAAGCTCAAAGACGAACTGAAGCCAGAAATCATGCGAGTGGTATTCAAAGACGCCGGTTTTGCCGACGACGTGGTAAAAACCAATGCAGTACAGATTCTCAAACAGGCTGGTATTGAAGACGTAAGGAGCCTCTAAAATGAGCATGAAGATTCAGTTCGATGCCAATCTGGATTATCAGCGCCAGGCGATTGAGTCCGTTACGGGCGTCTTCGCCGGTCAGGAAATTTGCCAAACTAACTTCACTGTGGCACCTTTGCAATCCTGGGAGGAAGGAACGCTGTTTTATGGTACTCAGGAAGATAGCCTGGGTATCGGTAACCGCCTGCGCCTGCTGGATGAAGATATCCATGCCAATATCCGCAAAATACAGTTGAAAAATGGCCTCGCGCCGTCAGAAGATTTTGATTCAAAAGGCGGCATCAACCTGACGGTGGAAATGGAAACCGGCACAGGTAAAACCTACGTTTACCTGCGTACGGTTTTCGAAATGAACCGGCTCTATGGTTTTACCAAGTTTATTATCGTGGTGCCGTCAATCGCCATTAAAGAAGGGGTGCAGAAGTCACTGGAAATTACGGCGAATCATTTTAAAGAATTGTACGAAAACGTGGCTTTTGATTATTTCACTTACGACTCCAGTAAGCTGTCCGATGTTCGCAACTTTGCCACTAGCCCCGATATTCAAATCATGGTGATCAATATCGATGCCTTCCGGAAAAGCTTTACCGACCCGGAACAAGAGAGCAAAGCCAACATCATTCACCGGGCACACGACCGCATGACCGGTGCCAAGCCAATTGAGTTTATCCAGCAAACCAACCCGATTGTAATTGTGGATGAGCCGCAGAGCGTTGACACGACCGATAAAAGTAAAGAGGCAATCGCCTCGCTTAACCCCATGTGTACACTGCGTTATTCTGCAACACACGTCGAAAAGCATCATATGCTCTACAAGCTGGATTCAGTCGATGCCTACGAGCAAAAACTCGTTAAGCAAATTGAAGTGGCTGGCATTGAGGTAAAGGATGGCCATAACAAGGCCTATATCAAGCTGATTAGTGTGAACAACAAGAAAAGCCCGAACAGTGCCAAAATCGAAATTGATGCTCGTTTGAAGAATGGCAGTATTAAGCGTAAGGAAGTTACGGTAACCAGCGGAACGGATTTGCTGGATGCCAAGTACAGCGGTGGCCGCGACGTGTACGACGGCTACATCATTGATGACGTCTACTGCGAACAGGGCAATGAATACATCAGCTTTACCAGTAAGTCCGATATTCTGAAACTGGGTCAGACCTTGGGCGAAGTAGACCCGGATGAGTTTAAACGCCTGCAGATCCGCAAGACCATTGAAGAACATCTCGATAAAGAAATGCGCCTACGCCCACAGGGCATTAAGGTTCTGAGCCTGTTTTTTATCGACAAGGTCGCCAACTACCGCTGGTACGACGAAGACGGTAACCCGCAAAAGGGTAAGTTCGCTCTGATGTTTGAAGAAGAATACGATCGCGCCATTCGCAAACCCAAGTACAGCCAGCTATTTGAAGGTGCCGATCTGGATACGGCTGCGGATGGTGTGCATAACGGCTATTTCTCGGTCGACAAGAAGAAAGACAGCTCAGGCAACGAGATGGTGAAAGACTCATCGGGTAAAACCGCTGCTGATGAAAGCGCCTATAACCTGATCATGAAAGATAAAGAGAAACTGCTGAGCTTTGATTCGAAGCTGAAGTTTATCTTCTCTCATTCAGCGTTGAAGGAAGGTTGGGATAACCCGAACGTGTTCCAGATCTGCACCCTGAACGAAACCACATCTGTCATTAAAAAACGTCAGGAAATTGGTCGGGGCTTGCGTATCTGTGTAAATCAGAATGGTGAGCGGGTACACGGTTTTGCGGTGAATACACTCACCGTAATGGCCAATGAATCCTACGAGCAATTTGCAGAGCAATTGCAGAAGGAAATCGAAAACGAAGAAGGCATCAAATTTGGTGTGGTTGAAAAGCACCTGTTTGCCAATATCGTGGTGCTGGTTGATGATCACAATCACGAATACTTGGGTACCGAAGCATCCAAACAACTGTGGGATCACTTGCAGAGCGAAGGCCACATTGACAACAAGGGCAAAGTTCAGGATAGCCTCAAGGTATCGTTAAAGAGCGGTACTCTGGCGTTGCCGGAGGTATTCCAGCCCCATGCAGCACAGATTGTGTCGGTACTGAAAAAAGTATCCGGTAATCTGAACATCAAAAACCGTGACGACAAAGCCAAGGTTTCCCTGAACAAAGCGGTGTATCTGAGCCCCGAGTTTCAGGCGCTGTGGGATCGTATTAAATACAAAACCACGTTCCGCGTGGACTTTGATACCAACGCATTGATTGAAAAGTGCGCTGAAGAGATCAAAATTAACCTTCAGGTCGGCAAGGCTCGCTTCACCTATCGTAAGGCTAAGACTGAAATAGACCGTGGTGGGGTGCATACACAACAGGTTCAGGAAACAAGCAGCCTGTACGAATCGCGCGCGTTCGATTTGCCCGATTTGATTACTTATTTACAGAACGAAACCAACCTGACACGCCGCACCATTGTTACCATTATCAACAAAAGCGGTCGCCTGGAATCATTCAAGAACAATCCGCAGAAATTTATCGAGCAGGCCGCCAGCATCATCAAAAGCCAGATGCGCCTGTTTATCGTCGATGGCATCAAGTATCACAAAATTGGTGATGACCAATTCTATGCTCAGGAATTATTCCAAAAGAACGAATTGTTTGGTTATCTGAAAGACAACATGGTTAAGGCCGAAAAGTCCGTTTTTGACCATGTGGTTTACGACTCCGATATCGAGCTGGAATTTGCCTCGGCGTTCGAGTTAAACGACGATATTAAGATCTACGCCAAGCTCCCCGGATGGTTCAAAATCGATACGCCATTGGGTGGATACAACCCCGACTGGGCAGTGTTGATTGATCAGGATGGGAAAGAAAAACTCTATTTTGTCGTCGAAACCAAGAGCACGCTTTTCTCGGTGGAACGACGTCCGGAGGAAAATGCCAAAATCAAATGTGGTTATGCACACTTTGAAGCACTGGGTGATGACGTGAAGTTTACGGTATCTAATTCGATGGATGAGTTTTCAAGCAGGTATGCGTGAGCATTGTTAATTCACAGTTTTTGAAATGAACGATTTTAAAAGGAAGTCAAAATGAAACTTGGACTGGATCTGGAGAACTGTTATGGCATCAATAAACTGGTGCAGGAGTTAGACTTTACCAGAATTGATGGCGTTGACGGCGTGTGCTCTTTGTATGCGCCCAATGGAACATTGAAAACCTCTCTGGCCAAGACACTAAAGGACATTGAAGACGACAGGCAGTCAAAGGACGTTATCTTTCCTGAGCGAGCAACGAAACGAGTTGTTACTTTAGATGGCCAGCCAGTTGATGCTGGCCAGATAATGGTAATTAATTCATACGACGAAAGTTATAGCTCCAAGCAGGTTTCCACGCTATTGGTTAATGAGGCCCTAAAGCGTGACTATGACGAGGCCTTAAAAGAAGTCGATGATAAAAGAGCCCTGCTAATAAAGGAGTTAGCAAAGTCATCAGGAAAGCAGAACAAAGCGATTCCGGAGTTGATCTGTGAAGCATTTGATCGGCCGGAAAAGGAGTTTCTTGACCTGTTGGCTGAATTGAAGCTTCAGACTGCGCAAGATTATTCTAGTTTTGCCGAGTTTAAGTATGGAGATCTTTTTAATCCAAAGGTTCTGGATCTCGCTGCTACAGAGAGTTTCGAGCAGGAGTTGACTGGTTATGTGGAAACCTATGAAAAACTCATTAGCGAATCAGCGGTTTTGTCGAGGAGTTTCAATCACCAGAAAGCGGGAACTGTTTCTAAAAGCCTCTCCGATACAGGCTTCTTTGATGCATCTCATAGCGTCAATCTTTCAATTAATGGCCAAAAGCAAGAAGTAACTTCCAAAGACCGTTTAAATGAAATTCTGCAGGAAGAGCAGAATAAGGTTTTTCAGAATCCCGAACTGAAAGAAAAATTTAGCAAGGTCGATAAAAAGCTAACCACAAAAGAGACTCATGCCTTTCGAGATTTTATTTCAGAACACCAAGAGCTATTGCCGGAATATAAGGACGTAAAGGGCTTCAAGAAAAAGCTGATTACAGGCTATCTTCAATCACACCAATCAGTTTGGGATGACCTTGTCTCAACCTACAAGTCAAATCAGGAAAAAGTTAAATACATTATTGATCAAGCGAAGCAGCAGGAAACGATTTGGAAGGGCGTTGTCGATATATTCAACAAGCGATTTTCCGTTCCATTCAAGCTTAGGGTGGACAATCAGGATGATGTCATTCTTAATAACGCTGCCCCATCTATCGAGTTTGACTTTGATGATGGTCGCGGTGGTCAGCAGCAGGTTAAACATGAAACCTTGCTTGATACTCTAAGCCAAGGCGAGAAACGTGCACTTTACATCCTGAATGTTCTTTTTGAAATTGAAGCTAAAAAGAACGCAGGCGCACCGATATTGATCGTCATAGACGATATTGCCGACTCCTTTGATTACAAAAATAAGTATGCAATCGTTGAGTACCTTCGTGATATTGCTCAGGTTACACATTTCTACCTTTTGATTCTTACGCATAACTTCGATTTTCATAGAATTGTAGGTGGTCGAATAATTGGAAGCAGAAATCGCGTTGCGCGCAATAGGCGAATGCTGGCTACTAAGACATCGACGGAAATAAAACTTAATCCTGAAAAGTACCAGAATGATGTATTCGTCGCTTGGAAGCGAGATATGCATCAAAATGAGCATTACATGCTAGCCAGTATTCCATTTGTTAGAAATCTCGCTGAATACTGTGGGTACGATGCTCATTACTTAACACTGACATCACTGCTTCATCTAAAGGCAAATAGTCAAAACATCACGGTGCAGGAATTACAAGATATATATCGAGCTGTACTTGTAGATAAGCCTGCCTTGATCCTGCCAGATACTACATCACGTGTGATTGACAAGATATTTCAGAAGGCAGACGTATTATCAAGCGCTGCGCATGAGTCACCTGAGCTTGAATCCAAAGTTATTGTTGCAATGGCTATCCGGCTGAAAGCAGAGCAATTCATGATTGCCCAGATTAATGACCAAGCATTTGTAGATAGTATCGAATCTAATCAGACACGAGAGCTGTTTGATAAGTATGTTGAAATGCTTCCAGGTCACACAGGCATCATACGCTTACTGGATCAAGTAAATTTGATGACACCAGAAAACATACATTTGAACTCATTTATGTATGAGCCAATCCTTGATATGTCTGCTCATCGTCTTTATACCTTGTACAATGAGGTGAAACAGCTTGGAAACTAATGGCAACGTCTCATTCTGAAGTCAACAATAGAGATGACGCGCAGGATGACAAGGTGGTGACAATATCACCAAAATGTCACCACTTAGAATGGTAACCTATGGACAATTTAAGAATCGCGTACGATGCAGAGGAATAATGGCCTAAAGCCATTGTCACCAGTAGTGAATGTTACGTGTGAATGGGAACAGGCGGCTTCTTATCGTCTGGTATGGAGTATGTCCACAAACTGAACGAGAAAGCTTCTTTATCCGCATTTGGTCAAGAGCTAAACCCAGAGTCATACGCAATCTGTAAAGCAGATATGCTGATTAAGGGGCAAAAGGTCGATAATATCAAGCTGGGTAACACCTTATCGAATGATCAGCTCCGCAATGATAAGTTTGACTATATGCTATCTAATCCGCCTTTTGGTGTGGATTGGAAGAAAATCCAAAAATACATCACTGATGAGCATACCCAAAAAGGTTTTGAAGGACGCTTTGGTGCAGGGTTACCTCGTGTGTCTGATGGTTCATTACTGTTTTTGATGCACCTGATTAGTAAAATGCGCCCTGAAAGCGACGGTGGTTCACGTATCGGTATTATCCTGAATGGTTCCCCACTTTTTACTGGCGGAGCGGGTAGCGGTGAGAGTGAAATTAGACGCTATATTCTGGAAAATGACTTACTCGAAGCGATTGTGGCACTGCCTACTGATATGTTCTACAACACGGGTATTGCCACTTATATTTGGGTGTTATCTAACCATAAACTAACTACTCGCAAAGGTAAGGTTCAGCTAATTAATGCGTCAAAAGAACGTGCTAAAACAGGTGGGCGTAGTGGTGGCGGTGAAGTTGAAGGCAATGATGAAAACGTGTTTTATGCTGCTATGCGTAAATCACTGGGCAGTAAGCGTAAAGAACTGACAGAAGAAGCGATTGAGACAATCGTGCAAATATACGGTCAGTTTGTAGAAAATGACTTTAGCAAAATTTTTGATTACAGAGCGTTTGGCTATCGACGAATTACGGTTGAACGTCCACTGAAATTAGCAATTTTCCCGAAAGATGCTATACGCCTCGAAGCTCTGCAAGCAGATAGTGTTTGGCAGAAAATGGATGAACCCATTCAACAAGCTATTCTTGATGCGCTTACGTCATTTGAAGCCGAAAAATATTTGTCTCGGGATAAATTCCTCAAACAGTTAAAAACTAAGCTGGCAGAAGTTAAATTAAGTGCAGTACAGTTGAAACTGATCGTGAAACACCTTGGTGAGCACGATGATGAAGCTGAAGTGTGCAAAGCCAAAGGCCAGATTGAATCTAATCCTGATTTGCGTGATAACGAAAACGTACCACTCACTGAAAATATTGCTGATTACTTTGCTCGAGAAGTTCTTCCACACGTACCGGATGCTTGGATTGATGAAACCAAACTAGACCCGAAAGATGGTGAAGTGGGTATTGTTGGATATGAAATCCCATTTAACCGCCATTTCTATGTTTATGAGCCACCGAGAGCATTAGAAGAGATTGATGCGGAGTTGGATGCGATATCAGCTGAAATTATGCAGTTGCTGAAAGGGGTACATTCATAATGACGGGGCGTTATAAGGCGTATTCGGAGTATAAGGAGTACAACTCAGCATGGTTCGACTTTCTCCCAAGTCATTGGCAGTCAGTTAGCTTGAAGTGGACTTCACACCTTTATTCAGGTGGAACACCAAGTAAAGACAATTTATCGTTCTGGGAAAATGGTTCAATTCCTTGGTTAAACTCTGGCGCAGTGAACCAAAGCCTAATTGAAAAACCATCAGCATTTATTACTAGAGATGCTTTTAATAATAGTAGTGCCAAGTGGATTCCAAAACAATCGTTGGTAATGGCTTTAGCTGGTCAAGGAAAGACTAAAGGAATGGTTGCTCAACTAGCTATTGATTCTACGTGTAATCAGTCAATGGCAGCTATTGTTCCAAGTAAGGATATATCTTCTCGTTTTTTATTTTGGTGGCTAACTAGCAATTATCAAAAAATTCGAAACATGGCTGGAGGGGATCTGAGGGATGGTCTCAACTTAGAGCTACTAGGAAGTATCAGTTCTCCTATTTTCGACCGTAAAGAACAACAAAAAATCGCTAATTTCCTCGATCATGAAACAGCCAAGATCGACACTTTAATAGCTAAGCAAGAAAAATTGATTGAACTGATACAAGAGAAACGCCAAGCGGTGATTTCTAATGCTGTTACCAAAGGGCTTAACCCAGATGTTCCAATGAAAGATTCAGGTGTGGAATGGTTGGGTGAAGTGCCTGAGCATTGGGATAGATCCCGCTTAGGTTTTGAATGCTCAGTGAAAGCCCGACTCGGTTGGAAGGGACTCAAAGCTGATGAGTATGTACCTGAGGGTTATATATTTTTAGCTACACCAAACATCAAAGGTTCAGATATCGACTTTGAAAATGTTAACTACATTACAAAGCAACGCTACGATGAATCACCGGAGATAATGCTTCAAGAAAACGACTTGCTAGTTACAAAAGACGGTTCAACAACTGGTACAACAAACCTTGTTAGAAGCTTGCCAGAGCCAGCAACTGTCAATAGCTCTATTGCTGTAATAAGATCTAGAGGTAATATCCACCCAGAATATTTATACTACTTTTTTGTAAGCACTTATACACAAAACGTTATTAAAAGAATGCAAGGTGGAATGGGTGTACCCCATTTGTTCCAAGCAGATCTTCGTTGGTTTCACATTCTATTACCTTCAAATATTGAACAAAAATCTATAGCCAAGTATCTCGACATACAAACAGCTAAATGTGATTTGATAATTAAAAAAGCGACCAATGCGATTCAATTGATGAAAGAACGCAAAACCGCTCTTATATTAGCCGCAGTAACAGGCAAAATTGATGTGCGTGATTGGCAACCAAAAGGAATTCAATAATGAGTCGTTTTGAAAATAAAATTGATGCAAATAATCGTTCTATTTTAGAAGTGCTCGATAATAAAAAATACACCGTTGATTACTATCAGCGTGAATATAGCTGGGAGCAGACCCACATAGAGCAGCTTGTTACCGACTTGTGTAATGCATTTTTGGACAATTACGACCCAAAACACCAACGTCAAGATGTGGCTGATTACAACAGTTACTATTTAGGTCCCTTTGTCCTTAGTGAAAAGTCGGGTAAACGCAGTATTATCGATGGTCAGCAACGTTTAACGTCACTAACATTATTTTTGATTTATCTGAATAATAAACAACGAGAACTTGGTTTAAAAGAAGCTATTTCAGGTATGATTTTCTCTGAGAAATTTGGAGTAAAATCATTCAATATAGATGTACCTGAGCGTACAGCCTGCCTTGATGCCTTATTTAACCAAGGGGAGTACGTACCACCAGAAGATGCAGATGCCTCAACGGTTAACATGGTGGCTCGTTATCAAAATATCTGTGATGCATTTCCAATAGACCGCATTGATGAAAAAGTATTTCCGTTATTTATTGACTGGTTTAAAGAATTAGTTGTTCTTGTCGAAATCGTGGCATATAACGATGAAAATGCCTACACTATTTTTGAGACAATGAACGACAGGGGGCTAAATTTAACCCCAACTGAAATGTTAAAAGGTTTTTTGCTATCGAAGTATCGCGATGATAAAAAGCGGCAAAAGGCTAACGATTTCTGGAAACAAACGGTCATTGACCTTAAAGCTTTTGATAAAGAAGAAGATCAACGTTTTATTCAGGCGTGGCTAAGAGCAAAATACGCTGAGTCCATCCGCCAAAGTAAAGCCGGCTCACTTAACGAAGACTTTGAAAAAATTGGTACTCGTTTCCATAACTGGGTTAGAGATAACCTATCCAAGATGAAGCTTGCTAAGGCAGGTGAAAATGAGTTTGATGCGTTTATTAATACCGAGTTTAAATACTACGTGAACGCGTATAAGCGTCTGCGTCAAGCAGAAGAAACGATAACGTCAGGACTCGATTCAATTCATTACATCTATCAATGGGGGATAGCAACCTCATTAAGTTATCCTTTGATGCTTGCACCGTTAAAAACGACAGACTCCATTGAATTAGCCAACAAAAAAATGAATCTTGTGGCGAAGTATATTGATATTTTCTGTGTTCGTAGAGCGATTAACTTTCGTAACTTCTCTGCCAGCTCGATTCGCTATACGATGTACAATTTGGTTAAAGAAATCCGTAATAAAGACTATAACGAGCTACTCGTTATTTTCGATAAAATGCTGAGTGATATGGATGAAAGATGGGATGGTTTTGATAGGTTTTGTCTACATGGGCAAAACGGTCGTTTCGTTAAGTACTTACTTTCACGTTTATCGAGTTATGTCGATAGTTTAGCTGGGGCAAATACAGACTTTTCGACCTACTATCATGCAACAAATGGTAAGCCTTTTGAAATAGAACATCTATGGGCGAATAACTTTGACGATCATAAAGATGAATTTGAACAACAAAACGATTTTTATGATGTTCGAAATAAGATTGGTGCTTTGGTACTACTTCCACGAGGCACAAATCAGTCATACAGTGATAAACCATATGTAGATAAGCTTCCTCACTACATTAAAGAAAACTTACTGGTTAAGTCACTACACCCATTAGCATATGAGAATAATCCTAACTTCAATAAACTATTCACCAACAATGGGTTAGCATTTAAAGCCCATTCAGAAATGAAAGTGGCTGATATCAAGGAACGTTGTGAGTTATATCGCCAGATAGCAGAACAAATATGGTGTTTGGAGGAAGCTAACTAATGTCTGATGTGGCACAAGAAAAAATATTCCAAAACGATATCCTTGACCAAATGCTGTCCCACGGTTGGTTATTAGGCGAATCGGGCAAATACAACAAAGAGCTTGCCCTTTATCCTGACGACGTTATTGCGTTTGTGAAAGCCACACAGCCAGAGCAATGGGATAAACTCGCGCAGCACTTTCCAAATACAACAGCTGAAGTGCTACTCAAATCATTAGAACAAGAACTTAAAAAAGAAGGTACACTCTGGGTATTGCGAAATAAGGTCAATAATCGAGGTGCTAAGTTTGATCTGTGTAGCTTTAAACCGGATCACGAGCTGAACCCAACGGCAACGGTTCGTTATCAGCGAAATATTTTACGTGTTGTGCCAGAACTGGTTTACTCACCCAATGGTTATGACGGTCGATTAGATTTAACGCTATTCGTGAATGGAATACCTGTTGCCACTTGTGAGCTTAAATCTGAGTTTAAACAATCAATTGATAATGCCAAAGTCCAATATATGAAGGACAGGCTACCTAAAGATAAGAAGACACATAAGTCCGAACCGTTATTGACTTTTAAACGAGGGGCACTGGTTCACTTCGCGGTTAGCCAGTACAACGTGGCAATGACCACAAACTTAAATGGCAAAAATACCTATTTCTTACCGTTTGACCGAGGGACAAGTGAAGGTGGTAAGGGGAACGATATCCCCGAAGATGGCAGCTATGCGACATCCTATCTTTGGAATGAAATTTTCCAAAAAGATAATCTGCTGCTTATCCTTGGGCGATATATTCACCTTGAAGTCAAAGATGTTGCAAATTTAGATGGTTCAATTAGCCAAAAAGAAACGCTGATCTTTCCTCGTTATCATCAGTGGTCGGTGGTCTCTACGTTGCTCAGAACCGTAGACAATGAAGGGACAGGGCATAAATACTTGATCCAGCACAGCGCAGGTTCAGGTAAATCAAACTCGATTGCATGGTTATCTCACCAATTAGCATCAAAACACTATGATATTGATCACCCTGAGCTTGATAAGCAAGCAGGGGATAAGGTATTTGATTCCGTTATTGTGATCACCGACAGAACGGTGTTAGATAGCCAATTACAGGATACTATTTATCAGTTTGACCACAGCGAAGGGATGATTGCTCGTGTTAACCGCGAAGAGGCTCAAGGCTCTAAATCCAGCCAATTAGCTGGGGAGTTAAAGGCTAGCACCTCTATTATTATCGTGACCATTCAAACTTTTCCTCACGTATTAGAAGCGATACGCCAAGACTCAACCCTTGCAGGCCGAAGCTACGCTGTGATTGCTGATGAAGCGCATTCAAGCCAGACAGGGACAACGGCTCGTAAACTGCGAGAAGTCCTTATGGCAGAGCAATTAGATGGTGATGAAGAGCTAGATAGTGAAGATATGCTGCGTTTATCACTGGAAGCTCGTAAAGGCTCGAATAAACTCAGCTACTTTGCTTTTACGGCGACACCGAAGGCAAAAACATTAGAGTTGTTTGGTCGTAGACCCAACCCTGAAGAACCAGCAAGCGATACCAATAAACCTCAGCCTTTCCACGTCTATTCAATGCGCCAAGCGATTGAGGAAGGTTTTATTCTCGATGTTCTGCAAAACTACACCAGTTATCGAGTGGCTTACCAATTAGCGCATAAAAACCCAGATTTAGACCATGAGGTAGACAGTAAGAAAGCAGCATCGAAGATGGCAAAATGGGTTCGCTTTCACCCTTACAACATTGCTCAAAAAGTGGAAACTATCATTGAACATTTCAATGATAAAATTAAGCATTTGCTAGGCGGCGAAGCCAAAGCGATGGTCGTCACCAGCAGTCGCTTAGAAGCAGTACGCTACAAACTTGCTTTTGAAAAATATGTGCAAGATAAGGGCTACACCAACGTTAATGCGATGGTGGCATTTTCGGGGGAGGTGAATGATCCTGATTTTCCTGATCATCCTTTTACTGAAAATAATATGAACCCTAATCTCCGTGGTCGCGATATGCGTAAAGCATTCGATACCTCAGATTATCAAGTCATGTTGGTGGCGAATAAATTCCAGACAGGTTTTGACCAGCCGAAATTAGTGGCGATGTATGTCGATAAGCCATTAAAAGGTGTTGAGTGTATTCAGACGCTTTCGAGGTTAAACCGTACTTATAAAGGCAAAGAAAAAACCTTTGTGCTCGACTTCGTTAATGATCCTGAAGACATATTGGCAGAGTTTAAAGTGTATTTCCAAACGGCAGAACTAGCTGATGTCTCTGATCCAAACATTGTCTATGAACTAATGAAAAAGCTCGACAAGGTTGGTATTTATCAATGGCGAGAGGTTGAGATGTTTGTTGAAACGTATAACAACAAGCAAGCAAATCAAGCCAAACTCGCTAATTTGTGTAAGCCTGCTGTTGACCGCTTTTCTGTCCGTTACAAAGAAGCGTCGCAAGTTCTTCGAGCTGCACAATCGGAGCTGTCGAAGGCAAAAATTGAGAAGAACGACAAAAAAATTAAATATGCTGAAAATAGCGTAAAGCACGCGAAAGAAGCCCGAGATATTCTTGAGGTATTCAAGAAAGACCTCATCTCGTTTTATCGCTACTACGAATTTACGTCTCAGATTGTCAATTTTGATGATTATGAATTAGAAAAACTGAGTATTTTCGCCAAATATCTTCATCCGTTGCTGCGCCTCGATGTTGTGGAAGACGAAATTGATTTATCAGATGTGGTGATGACACACTATCGTCTTCACGAGCAACGCGAAGCCGATTTACAGCTTGGCCTTATGATTGGAGAAGAACCAAAGCCCTATTTGCCTGCGGCAAAAGAAGGCTCTGGTGCTGTGCCAAAAGATCCCAAAACTGAATTGCTCAACGAGATCATTCAGAGAATGAACGACTTGTTTATTGAAGATGGCTTATCTGAAAATGATATGCTCAACTATGCGAATACGATTGCAGGCAAAATCTCAGAAAATGAAGTCGTTATGGATCAGCTGCGCAGTAATACCAAAGAACAAGCTATGCTCGGTCAATTCCCTGAGTCAATCAACAATGCCATTATTGAGAGTATGGATATTCATAATGAGATGGCAATGAAACTCCTGTCTAACGAAGCAATAGCGAAAGGCTTTGCTGGATTGATGTTTGATGTGTTAATGAAGGGATTAGGAAAGGTAAGTGAAGCTCAACGTTAACATATGATAATTCACCATCTTGGAAATACGTTCAGGGTGGTGATGTATTTGTATACTTTGAATAAAGGTCTGTGGCAGTAGAAGATATGTGCCAAAAAGATTAAGTATTGAACGGCTATGGAGTCTGGCTGAAATGGCTATTGTATTCATTCCTTCACTTGTAGCACTGCTTGAATCTAAAGAGAACGAGGCTGGATATGAATTAACTCAGAGTGAGGTTGAGTCGATCCGCGATAATGCTACTACTTTTGAGTTGCCATCAGACATTGTCGACGATATGGACAAAAGCCGTGGCTATCAGGATCTCAATGCGAGTAATGTCTGGAATGATTGGTTAATTTACAAGAAAAATAAATGTTTATAAGAACATTTAAAGATCTGCCGAACTGAGTTTATTAAGATTACTGATGGAGTAGGTGAGGTGCAATACTGAACCCTACGTATTGCTTTAATTTAAAAGTGAAATTAGCAGGCATTCACACTAATACAGCTAAACTATAGTTAAATTTCAACAGGTCATCAGCTTCGGTATTTTGTTCTGTACCTCGCTCAACAATTTAACGAGTGTGATGTCCGCTATGAGCTGTGAGTTCAATCGGTGGATGCAACGCACTGGTTAAATCGTTCTGCTGATGATTCATAACCTAGCGTTTTTCTTGGACTCTCGTTGAGTTGTCTAGCGATGCTATTTAATCTTTGCTGGCTATGAACGGATACCCCCTTATAACTAAGTATATTCACTATCTTTCCAGCAGGATCTCTGACGTAGAAACGGCGCACACCCCAAGGCTCATCGGTTAAACCGTAAACGATAGGAAAGTTGTTTGCTGTAGCTCTTTCAAAGGTTTCATCGATATTGCTGACTTCAATCGAAAAGTCGGGAACAGGGGTTACCGAACCACCCTCCTCAGCAATGCTAATCTGCGTTTCTGCACTCTGCCCTGACATAAGCGTCACGATCCAGCCGTGATCCATGCCAACGGTCATACTGAAAAGTTTCGCATAGAAGCTACGCACTTCATTGATTGATGATGTGCTGATATTTGCCACGATGCGCAGAACTGTCATTGCAACCTCTCTACTTGGTAACTCTCAATTAAGATGGATACCCACTTCACCCCATAAGCGAACCTGAGCACTGCACGATCCGTTTCTGGCACAGGGCTGATAAACAACCCTGGCAAATCTTGAGTGTTCGCTTTGAGCGAGGAGCGGACATATCGGCCTCACAATATGCAATTCTATCAGGTTACAATACATGACTTCATAACAGCCGTGTATTTTAACTAACGGGGAACAGGTCACGGAAAGTGAATCATTGAGAGTGACTCATGAGTTTAACAAAGTCGGCAAAAGCACAATTATCGTCAGAGGATAGTGAGACATTTAAAAAGGTTAGATCAGGTGTGCTGATCTCTTCGTCATTAGTTGTCGTATCGTTCAAGTTAACACTAAAGGAAGGCTTTTTCTTTGCGTTTTCAATAATCGCTTCAATGAAATTTTTGTCGTTAGCTTGAACCATTCTAGATATATAGGTAACTTTAATATTACCTTCATCATCTTGCATCAAAAATGGGAAAATCATTCCATCTAAAGAGCCATAAGCAGCACACAGGCAAGAATAGTTCAATAATTTCAAAGAGTTTGGCCAGACAGCCTCTATTTCTAATATTGCTTCTTTTCTAACAACGGGACTCCAAACCGTTAAATAACCTTCGACGATCCTTTCTCATATAGGTTCAGAACCTGGAAACGCATCTCCACGCCAATAGTTAACTGTATTCTCATGCCAACCTTCTTTTAGTCTGCCATCCACATCAACTATATGAGATATCCAATTGGAGTCTACTCTGGTAGATCTAGTTGCTGTCACACCTACATCAGATAAATATTGATCAGAAAAATGCCCGCCCCAAGAATTACAACTCCAAAATCTAGATATTGATTCTATTTCATCGAAAACAAAAAAACCTCTTAATCTTGATACGCAATCAGGAAATAAACATTCTCTAACACTATCAATGGCTAATTCGCTGTAAAGCCTTGTAGGATCGGTATTTGATAGCATTCCGGCAATAGCAACGGAAAGGAAGCTATTACTATATTCATTAGATGGTAATTCTGAGGGAGAACAAAAAGCTCCTCTCGCTAAATTCCAGGACACAGCAAGGTTGTGATAGTCAAGATAAGTAAATGCTTCAAAATCTTCATACCCATAATTATTTGACGCCATTTATATTAGTTCTCCTAAAATTATACTGCTTATTAACTTCCTGTTGTGTTTACAGTATCTGCTTCTGGCACAGGGCTGATAAACAGCCCTGATAGATTTATACTTCAATTGACTCAGAAATCTCCAATGTATCATCGACTTCAATTTACAGGTAACTAACTGTACTTTATAGTTTTTTATGTCTAATTAATAGCTGATTTGCTTACAGTTACCACATTAATCATTTAAAAAGTGGAAGACCAATATTAATATAACGAATTAATCAACGCAGATTTTTTAGCAAGCAAACAAGGAATTTGTATGCGTTTTCTAGCTTCAATTATTTGCCTCAATCTTAGCCTAGCGTCTTTTGCATCAATGGCATTTGATGATGTTGATGACGATGGCACTATGGCCGCCTCCTATTCAGGAGAATTGTTTGATTGTCGCCAAGAGTTAATTAAGTTAATTGCCAGCAGTAACCATGCATTAATTCGAACGGAACGTGTCACTACAGATAAGCTTGATCTTTTCATCGATAGGCGTAAGGGAGACGAACTGATAATTCAGCTCTCTAATAAAAACCAAAAGCCATCCAATGAATCCCCTGGTGCAGGCATGTTGGGATGGGTTTCATACGATCTGGAAAAGAACCAATTACGTGAGATAAGCACAGATGAAGCCTTGACGTTCAGTGCTGCCCAAGGGCAGAAGTTGCAGTCATGCCTCAAAAAAGAGGAAAAATGTCATCAAGTTTTGGACACTCTTCGGTTAGAAGCTTTCATTGCACAATCACCCAAATGGCGTGTGGTAGGGAAAGGGAGAGCCTATTTTCACGCAGCTCCGACAGAGCAATGCCGACACAATAATTGGTTTGTAGTGCCCGGCGATATTCTTCAAGTCAATGGAATGAGAGCGACAAAACCAGTTGATGGGGATAATAATGGCTGGCTATTGGTTGGATATGGTGATGCGCATGGGTGGATAAATGTGGATAGACTAGAGCCAGTAGATGAACTGGCAGAGTAAACGCTCGTCATCATGAGACTCAAAAGAGAGAGTTCGCTTTGAGCGAGGAGCTGACTCTGATGAGATCTACTTATTCCTATTCATATAATGCAGTATGCTATGCACAATAGCACGATGAAAAAAAGCATTTCACTCACCTACCTATTGATAAATGAGAATAATTCATCATGAAAAACAGCCAATTCTGATTCAAAACCTTGTTCTAGAATTGTAAAAATATCCTCACGGGTAAGATTATGTTCTTTGCGTTTTTCCTGCAATTTTTTCCAATAAGCTTTAGATTTCGCATTTTCTGGCGCGACAGTTGGGAGATTGTACACTTCATTTTCTTCCTTATATTTCCTGAATATTTCATCTTCAATATCATTATAAGGGCTTATAATAACGTCTGAACGGTAACCATAGTCGGTTTTTGAATCACCGTCCAGAACGGCTATCGCGTCCTTGGATGGGCAGATGAAATTGGTTACTGCATTACGTTTCATCAAATCAACAACATTACTACACCCACCGATATAAATAACTTTAACTCGATTTTTTGTTTCCATAGTGGAGAGCTTAAAGTTGATATAAGACTCAAGCGTTACATCTTCGGTGAAGATGAATTTATCAAACCCGAGGAAACCAAACATTTCAAGTTGGATAAAGCTGTAAGAAACCTGGTTATGGTGGACTGTACCGTTTTCATTTTTCAGATAGATGATTGGAGTGCCATATTCATAGATGGTTTTCATGATAGGGAGAGAGTGAGTAGTAAAGAGTATTTTTATTTCCCTTTTTATGCAAATATCCCTTATCGCGCCCATAAGTGAGACCTGAGCTGAGGAATCAAGGGATACGTCTATTTCATCTATAATGATAAGTCGACTTGAAGAGGTTATCATCTTAAAAATACTGATAACAAAGAACTCTCCAGAACTGAAATAGTCCTCGCGTATATATCTGTTATTATCAAGCGGAAGAAAATAGTAGTTTACGCCCTTTATTTTTACGACTTTCAAATTCTGAAACTTGTTTATATCCTTATAAACAGAATTGAGAAAAACTATGAGCTCATTTGCGTTTTCATACTCTCCTTTTAAGTACTTCTCCCTCAGCGTCATATCGATGCTGCCCAATGAAGGAAAATCAGAAAAACGTTTACCATAAGGAATAGGCAACTCGACGTTCAGAAACGTTTCATCTCTGATAATATTCTTCGTATCAAGGTCTCCATCATTGAACCTGAAAGCATATACGTCTTCATTAATTTTAACATCAATCTGTGTCTTTTCACTGATGCTAAACACGGAAGATGTTTTACTGACGATCGCAGTGTCCTTAAGTAAAGCGAGAGCTTTAATGATGGACGTTTTACCCACGCCATTCTTACTTGTCATACAGATAATTGGATCGCGTGAAAAATCAAATGACACGCTGATTTGGGCTAAGTGCTGCAACGCTTTGATATCTACACTAACGATCATTTCAGCAATTCCTTGCCTCTGAGCAGCTTACTAATGATGGAGTTCCCATATTTTTTACGCAGATGAAACAGGTAGTCCTTGTCAATGCTGTTAATCTGACTCAGAACGCCTGCGATTGATAGAATCGATGCCGTTTCATCCATCTTAGTGTAATCCATTAGTTTTTTCCTGTCACTTTTGAGCAAGTGCAGCTTCACTTCAATATCCGTCTTAGTTGCTTTACTGACTGTCATTTTTCCGTCATTAAGTATGCTTATTCCCAGAATCTTTCGTTCATATTTTTTCGTGATTATTTTTGTTTTTTTATAATTGATGGATAGTTTCAAGAATTCGTCAGATGATAATATACTCGTGAGATCGCGAATAATTATATCTTTATCCATTTCATCCTGTGATGAAATAATAAGGTCATCTGAATAACGACTGTAAATATAGCCTCTCTCCTTACAATAGGACTCAATAGTATTGTCATAATCATAAAAACAGAAGTTGCTAATTGAGGGGGAACATGAAAAACCGACAGGTACACGGTTATTGATAGTACACAGATAAACAATCCGATCAATATTCTTTCTAACTTCTTCAGAGTCAACCGAACGTATATGTTCGCAGTATTTTGATAGAGTGTGAAATATGGATTTAGCACTGATAGAAGGAAAAAAATTCGATATATCCGTTTTAAATATATACTCACTATTGCAATGAGGTCGAACAGCGTTACCGATATTCACATCTTTCTGGTAAGAAAAAACAATATCTTTTCTCATAGGCATTTCACTGAACACAAACAGGGAAAGAAAAGTATGAATACTCTTAAGTCTGGCGGAACACTGGTAAAGCTCAACCTTACTTTTACTTAAGGGAATACGGGAGGTTTCATCTTCCATTCTTAGAGTATGAAAATCAGCGAAGTCTTTTTTGTTATTGAAGTAGGAATTAAAAACACTCTCCAAACTGTTATTCTTCATTCATCCTTTACCTATGTATGATCTGATGTTGTCATCAGAAATAGTTAACTGACTGAAGCACCTTCACATGGCCTGTAAATTATTAAGGCCCCCGCTAATTGCTTAACGGAAGCCTTAATAATTTATGAGACTAAACTGCCTATAGAGGCTTCCTAGTTGACCGGAGATACTCCAAAGTCAGAAGCATATAGTAACTATGGTCACTTCAACCCTCTTTGTCAAGTATTCCATTCCCAGAACTGACTTCTCCGTTGATAAACAAGCCTCGATAGATGCAACATCCGCTTTTGGCACAGGGCTGATAAACAGCCCTGATAGATTTATACTTCAATTGACTCAGAAATCTCCAATGCATCATCGACTTCAATGCCAAGGTAACGAACCGTGCTTTCCAGTTTTTTATGTCCTAGTAATAACTGAATTACACGAAGATTCTTTGTTTTCTGGTAGATCAGGTATGGCTTAGTTCTGCGCATAGAATGCGTGCTGTACAACGAATTATCAAGGCCTAGCTTTTCAATCCAACCATGAAAAATACGGTTGTATTGTCTGGTAGAGATATGTTGAGCAGAACCTACTCGGGATTGGAAAATATAGTCTGCACTATGCAAGTGAGCTATTCTTATCCATGCAGCAACTGAATCTCTAGTTCCTTTAGTCAGCTCAAATTGGACAGGACTACCAGTCTTTTGTTGTAACACTGTTGCTCTGCTGGAGACTGAACTGCCATATGCAACATCTGATACCTTCAATTTAACGAGATCACAGCCTCGAAGTTTACTATCCACGGCTAAATTAAACAAAGCTAAGTCGCGAATTTTCCCTTCTAATTCCAGTCTAATACGGATTCCCCAGATATGAGATATTTTAAGCGGTCGTTTTTGCCCAATGATACGATTTTTATTCCACGGTGACTTAGACATAATTAAATCTCCTATGATGTAGAGATTTAATTATGTCTGTTATCCCGAAAGAGAGAACATCGGACATCGGCTTGTTATCCGGAATGGCAATTGTTTTATAAACCTGCAGAATAGAACTCTGTCAGAAGCAACAAGAAAACTCCGCAGGCGCAAAACCTGATTAGGGAAATTATCCGCTACCGGAGTTATACCAAATTGCTACACGTCTTTTTTCAGGATCAGGACAATGTAGTAGAGTGTAGCCTTGATGAGATGATTCAGGCTGTGAACTTCACGGAATAGCAGCAGAGTTTTGCGCAGAAACTCCATAAAAGTAATATCTTCCGACTTAGTACGTTCCATACCTTCTTTAGCAGGGTAATAGGTAATGACTTGCGTTGATTCTTTATATTCGTATTTATAGTGTGCAATACCGTTCCTGAGCCTATTATCGATGGCTGTTATATTAATTGTATAAAAGCAATCGTCGATATACTGAATTTTCTGGCCTAAATCCACATCAGCAAATTTATTCAGAGAGGATAATTCTTTACGAAATTCGTTCTTCTTGTTCAACTTTAATGTCGCTTCAAATTCATTGTGATCACCTCGTTTTAGTAAATTATTCAGGCCTGCAAGAAGCGTTAACTGACGGGCGAAAACCTCTGCCAAGTCTTTGTAGTAATTATTGCATGTGTCAAAGTAAGCCGTTGATACGCGAGCGGGAACTGGTCGGTATTTCTCTACCTCAATGTAATCATAAAAGAGGGCTGGTCGTAATGGTAATTCAAGTTCAATAAGGCGTGGGTATAAGCCAAGACAATCAAAATGTAGGTTTTTTAGAAATTTATTATTAATAATTTCCTCAACAAAGCTGATGACGTTCTTTTTATGCTTCCCGTGAAGATTTTTATATAAAAGGGTAAAACCTTTGGACAATTCTTCGTTTTGCTCATGGATTGTAAAAGGCGATGACATAATCGATGTTGCTGTGTACAAGGATGCTAAAACGTCTTCTTTTTTATGACTTCTCAGCTTTTCCATAGGTAACTTCGCACACACTTTTTCAAAGTTATTTATATTACCTTTTTTGTATTGAGTAATAACTCTCTCTAACTCCCTTTGCAATGGATAGAGGCGATTCAACATATCAAGGCGTTGAGCTAAATGACCAAATTCATTTCTACCAATTTCACTCATTGCACGAAAAAAGTCGTCATTCCCTGCGTGTACTTACAAAAATAAACAGGGAAATCAAGGTGTAACTCAACGAAATGATTCTCACCTGTGAATGGTGCTTCAAAATCAATTATATCTGATGCGCCCGTGAGATCGTCTTTCTCAGAGCCGATTGTAAAAGTGATGCGTTCTTCACACTCTGGGCAGGCAAACTGAAAAGGCTGAATGTCCCTGTTAGACATCCCAATTCTGCAATCAATTAACGTTTCACAGGTATCACATTTAAAACATTTGCATATATTCATGTTTTTCCGTTGAAGTTAAATTTTCATCTTAATAAGTATATATTTTGGTTCATATTCTTCAGATACAAAAATTACAGCTATAGCCCCTGCATGGCCCAACTTCTCTCGAACAGGTAGATGACATTAGGTTAACCGATAATCATGCAAAACGCGATATATGCAGGCTCCTGGGGATACTAGGTGGAATAGACTTCTATCGAGTGCTCACTGTTGGATCAAAGTACAATCGCAACTTCCGCTTCTGGCACAGAGCAGACATCTAGCTCTGTGTTGTTATTGTACCAGCTCAAATTTGAGCTGGTACAAATAAACTACCCAACTAGCGATATTCCTCTAATTCCGCCTTCAATAATGCTTCCCCTATCAGCCGATTCAATAAAATCAGCCCACCATTGCATCATAGGGCGTCTTTGCTCTAGGTAATCACTACGGTTATAGGCGCGTCTCACTTCGTTTTTATCAACGTGGGCGAGGGCGGCTTCGATAACATCGGGTGGGAAGCCTTGCTCATTGAGAGCGGTACTAGCAATTGAGCGTAAACCGTGTGAGACCAGTACACCGCCGAATCCGGCGCGTTTTAACGCGGCATTGACAGTTTGGCTGTTCATAGGCTGAGTCGGCTTAATACGGCTTGGAAAGATAAACTCACGATGACCACTGAGTGGTTTCATTAGCTCTAGAATAGCTAAAGCAGCGTCAGACAATGGAACGGTGTGCTCACGGTTCATTTTCATTCTAGCAGCCGGTATCTTCCATTCCTTGGTCTCAAAGTTGATTTCATCCCAACGGGCTTCAGCTGCTTCAGCAGGGCGGGATATGGTAAGTAGCTGCCACATAAACAAACATCTGGTAGGTAAGATAATATTAGCTGTACGCATTGTTTGCATGAGTTGCGGTAATTGCTCAGGGTGAATACTTGGCATATTTTTTTTCTTTGGTTTTTCAAAAGCCTTACCAATGTTGATACTTGGAACAGCATCAATTAAGCCAGTATTTTGAGCATAGATCATCACTTCGTTGATACGTTGACAAAGGCGACGAACAGTTTCTAATGCACCTCTGACTTGGACGGGCTGTATTGCTTGAACCAATATATGGGCTTTGATATCGGTAACGCTGATATCACCTATAGCGGGAAATACATCTCGTTCAAGTGAACGCCAAATATCGTTACCGTAATCTTCGGTTACGGTGGACTTCTTCACTTCCCACCAACGCTCAGCAACAAGTTGAAAGGTATTTGCCTTAGCTTCTAAGGTGTTACGGACTTGCTCTTTATGGTGATCTTGCGGGTCTATCTGTTTAGCGAGCAGTGTTCTTGCTTCAAGGCGATAACTACGTGCATCAGCAAGGCTGACGGCAGGGTAAGCGCCTAGGCTCTTTTTAGCTCGTTTTTTAGTGAGAGGGCGAATGTAGCGAAATGACCACAGCTTGCTGCCATTGGATTTAACCAATAGCTCTAATCCGTCGCCATCATAGAGGACATAATCACTCTGTTTTGGTTTTGCTGCATCGATCTCTTTTGCTGATAAGGGTTTGGTTTGTCTTGCCATTTTTGATGTTCCGTTGTTTTTAGGCACCTCAAAAACTATAAAGGTTAACGAGGTGCCTATCAAGGTGCCTAAGATGATTGGATTTAATTAGGTGACATCAGACTGCGCAGGACATAAAAAAGCCCGCAACTCATTGAGTTAGCGGGCTTTTCAGTCTTCTTTGGACGTCCTTAGAAGATAATTTGGTGGAGCTGGCGGGAGTTGAACCCGCGTCCGAAATTTCTACATCCTCGGTACTACATGCTTAGTCTAGTCTTTGAATTCATTTGCCAGCTGCGGACAGACACGCCACCAACAAACTATCCTGATTAAGTTTAACGCTTCAACCCCAGGCAAGGCATCCACGCGATCTCTTTTGGGTTTGACCTCTCTTGATCCCCGTCCTAAGAGCGGAGGCTAGGGAGAGAGGGCTCTAAGCAGGTTATTAAGCTGCTAAAGCGTAGTTTTCGTCGTTTGCGACTATTTTTTTGCGGCTTTTTACGAGGCCAACCGCCCCTCGGCATGCACCTTGGGTTTCGCAAATCCCGTCGAATCCAGAATCAGCCCCAAGTTGTTGAGCGCAGTATAACAGAAAAATACTCTATAAAGCTAGAGGTTAGCGATTAGAATGTTTCATTATACGTGCTTTATCGAGTTGCCATTCACGTTCTTTAATATCAGAACGCTTATCGTGAGATTTTTTACCTCTGGCAACGCCGATTTTAACTTTACACCATGCATTTTTCCAGTAGAGAGAAAGTGCAATAACGGTATAACCTTCGCGGTTAACTTTACCGTAGAGTGTATCTAATTCACGTTGATTTAAAAGTAATTTTCGGCTACGAGTTGGGTCGCACACAACGTGCGATGATGCAACAGTCAGCGGTGTGAAGTTTGCACCGAATAAATAAGCTTCGCCGTCCCTTAAAAGAACGTAGCTATCTCCAATGTTGGCTTTGCCTGCACGGAGTGATTTGACTTCCCAACCTTGTAGGGATAGACCCGCCTCGAACTCCTCTTCGATAGAATATTCGTGGCGAGCACGCTTGTTCATAGCAATTGTTGCTGAACCGGGTTTATATGGTTTTTTCTTTGTCATAGTGCAATCATTATACTGTAAGCTGAGTTGAAAGAAATCTTTCTAAGCTGATATTTTTTTGATTGTGCAAATCTTGCCCTATGTGGGTTTTGTTTTTTGTTTAACCAATCAAAGATGGTATTATACGCTCAGTTTTTGGGGATAGGAATTGATATGCCACAGATTAGTCGCTCTGCGTTGGTCCCTTTTAGCGCAGAACAAATGTATAAACTCGTTAATGACGTTATTTCATATCCGAGCTTTTTGCCGGGGTGTGTGGGTAGCCGAATTATTAGTCATAGTTCTGAAGAAATGACCGCTTCTGTTGAAGTGTCAAAGGCAGGTATTAGCAAAACTTTTGTCACAAAAAATGTGCTAGAGGATAACAAGTGCATTCATATGCAACTTGTGGAAGGGCCATTTAGTAAATTAGCTGGTGGTTGGAAATTTATTCCTTTAAGTCCTGATGCTTGTAAAATCGAGTTTCACCTTGATTTTGAATTTACAAATAAATTGATAGAACTTGCATTTGGCAAAATTTTTAAGGAATTAGCTAATAATATGGTTCAAGCTTTCACTTTAAGAGCAAAGGATGTATACAGTGTCTGAGCTGAATATTGAAGTGACATATGCGCTTCCTGAAAAGCAATTTTTGCTATCAGTAAAAGTGAAAGAGGGGGCGACAATAGAAGAATCAATACTAGCTTCTGGTATTTTAGCTCTTAGAGATGATATTGATCTTAAAAAAAATAAGATTGGTATTTATAGTCGCCCTGCTAAATTGACAGATTTAGTGCAAGATGGGGATCGTGTTGAGATTTATCGACCTTTGATTGCAGACCCAAAAGAATTACGTCGCAAACGAGCCGAAAAGTCTAAAGAAGTTAAAAATAAGTAAACCGATTATACGTAGCGAACCGAGCAAAGCTCGGTTTTTGTCTTTAAATTTATTTATACAAGTTGAGTCTAAATAAATTTTTAATAAAGATACTCATAATAACAACCCGCCTGAATAAGTCCTTCATAAAACAGGTTGTTACTATCACACTAGGTGGTTCTTAGTGTTTGTGGTTAGTCAGCTGTTTTAGTTTCTGATGCTTTTGTTTCAGCAGCTTCCATTGATTCCTGCGCGGCAAGATTTTTCTCGTTTTTGATGTCAGTAAGAATACCATTGCGATCAAAAATCAGAGTCAAAGTTTCTTGCTGAACTGGGTCATGCCCTAGTTCTTGGCGGAAAACATAATACCAAGTCTGAGTACCAAACGGGTCAGATAACATTGGCGTGCCCAAAGTATAAGCGACCTGTTGCTGTGTCATTCCTTTTTGGATCTTAGCAACATCTTTCGCTGTGAGGTAATTACCTTGGTTAATGTCTGGGTGATAGACAAGGCGTTCCATCATTGAACAGCCCGTAGACATTAATGCGAGTGATAGTGCGGCAGCAGTTAACAATTTATAACGCATGGATATCTCATTCCTTTTGGAGTCAGAACATCAATGATAATCGACATTGATACAATTTAAAACCTTCCTTATCGACTCTAAGACCACATGAGCGTAAAAAAGTTGTCAAAAATTATGCTGCAAGTAACTCTTTTGCGTTGGCTAGTGTATTTTTGGTGACTTCTGAACCTGCTAAAAGGCGCGCAAGCTCTTGTAATCTAGATTTTTTATCTAATAGCTGCATATGAGTTTCAGTTTCAACGCCATTAGTTTCTTTGCTTACATAAAAATGATGATGTCCACAACCTGCAACTTGAGGTAAATGCGTTACACACATGACTTGAGTTGATTCACCTAACTCACGTAATAACTTACCAACAATAGCGGCTGTTGGTCCGCTAATACCCACATCGACCTCATCAAAAATTAACGCTGGAGTATCCATTTTCTTAGCGGTAATAACTTGAATAGCTAGTGCGATACGCGATAGTTCACCACCTGAAGCAACTTTAGCGAGCGCCTGATGTGGCTGGCCTGGGTTCGTTGTAACATTGAATTCTATCTTACATGCACCATCAATCTGCAATTGTTCTGGTATAAATTTCACATCAATAGTAAACAGACCATGAGGCATTGAAAGTTGATGCATACTGTTGGTAATTAGCGTGCTTAACTCTTGGGCATAATGCAGCCGCACATGGTGTAAACGCTCTGCACAAGCTAATGCTTTTTGATGATCGATAGCGACTTGCTCGTTTAAAGTTTCACAATCTTCGTTTTGATTAGCAATTTGTTCTTGCTCAGTCAATAACTGTTGAAATAGTTCAGGTAGTGCCTCGGGGCTAACATGATGTTTTCGAGCTAAGCTAATTTGTTTAGAGATACGTTGCTCAAGTTCAAATAAACGGTTGGGATCAAGTTCGTATTGATCGCAATAATGTTTTATTTCATCACTGACTTCACTGACTTGTATTGATGCTTCTTCAAGCATATCGAGAAGTTCTGAAAATTTCGGATTGAGAGCAACGAGATCAGTCAATTCATTTTTTGCCATATTTAATAAACTAATGACGTTCGCATCATCATTTTCAGATAGTATGTGCGTGGTTGTTTGACCAATAGATAAAAATTGCCCATGATTAGCGAGTTGTTTATATTCTTGGTCTATCTCTTCAAATTCTCCTTGAACAGGAAGGAATTCGCTCAGTTCTTTTAGATGATATTCCAGCAACTGTTGCCGAGATTCACGCTCTTGCATCTCTTTTTGAAATACGGCTAATTGTTGGCAGGAGTCGTGCCATGTTTTCCATGCTTTTTTCATTTGAGCAAGTAGTTCTTGCTGGTTTGAATAGGCATCAAGCAGGGACTTTTGATGAGTGTTATCTAGCAAGAGTTGGTGCGCGTGCTGGCCATGAATTTGGATCAGTAATGTACCGAGTTCTCTAAGTTGTGATAAAGGTACAGAAACGCCGTTAATAAAACCTCGGGAACGGCCGTCAGGAGAGATAGTCCGACGTAATAAGCACTCATTTTGGTTATCAAGTTGATGCTCAATAAGCCAATTAGCAGCCATCTCAGCATCAACTAAGGAAAAACGGGCACAAAGATCAGCACGCAGCGCACCAGGGCGTACCATATTGGCTTCACCCCGATTACCTAAACATAGGCCAAGAGCATCAATAGCAATGGACTTACCCGCACCTGTTTCACCGGTTATGGCTGTCATACCATTACGGAAATCAATTTCTAATTCACGTACGATTGCAAAATTATTGATTGTTAGTTGGGTAAGCATCTGCGCTCTCCTGTAAAAATACACACCTGTGTTTTAATACAGTGTATGACTGTTTTTTTATACAGTAAAGAGGCAGAATGAAAAAATTAAAAAGTTTTTTTAGCCCAGCCTAATTTTGAACTTAACGTATTGAAATAATTGTAATCTTGTGGATGAACTAAATTAAGATTTTTATTACTACGTTTAACAATAACTTCCTCTCCATCCTGAATAGGGAGCATAATTTGGCTGTCACAGCTGACTTCATAATCAATATTTGTTCGTAAAAACCTCAACCGAATACTGCTGTCGCTGCTAATCACTAGTGGTCTGGAGGATAAGGTATGTGGAAACATTGGAACTAATACAATAGCATCCAAGTTCGGGGTTAAAATAGGGCCACCTGCGGAAAGAGAATAAGCTGTAGAACCTGTTGGTGTGGCGATAATCAAACCATCAGAACGTTGAGAAAAGGCAAATTTTTCATCAATGTAAACCTCGAATTCGATCATATGCGCAACTTTGCCTGGGTGCAGAACAATCTCATTAATTGCGGTGCTTTTACGTGCTTTTTGGTTAGCTTTAATGACTTGTGCTTCTAGTAAAAAACGTCTTTCTTCGCGGTATTTTCCTTCAAGAACACTTGAAAGTTGTTGCAATGCATTATCAGGGTCTAAATCAGTAAGAAAACCGAGATTACCACGATTTACACCGATCACTTTATTATTATAGCGGGATAAAATACGAGCAGCGCCAAGCATATTGCCATCCCCGCCAACGACGACAACTAAATCAGCCTGTTGGCCTATTTCAGTTAATGTACCAGTGTTGGCATTAGCTAATTTTAAATCTTTAGCAACTTGTTTATCGATAATGGCATGATAATTTTTTGAAATTAACCAATGGTATATTAATTCATGAGTTGCCAATGCTTCAGGATGCCTAGGGTGCCCGACAATGCCTATCGTTTTAAAATGTGGTAGTGTTGTATTATTGTCCTTTCGCATACTTTTTTGGCCTCTGATTGTATGACTTCCCTTGAATCCCTGTATTAGATCCCCATAATACTCTCATATATGGGATTAATGCTAAATACGCGGAGATATTCATGAGTAGTAAAGACCAAAACATGCATGATGAGCAAGCTTTTGAACAAAATGAATCACAAAAAGTTCAAGCTGAGCAAGAAGCCAGCGTTCAACAAGCTGATGAGTTACAAGCAGACGAACAAGCGTTAGCCGCGCGTATTGCTGAGCTTGAGCAACAGTTAGAAGCTTCACAAAAAACTGAACGTGAAGCGATGTTACGTGCACACGCCGAAATTGAAAATATTCGTCGTAGGACTGAGCAAGATATCGAAAAGGCACATAAATTTGCACTGGAAAAATTCTCAAATGAATTATTGCCAGTGATTGATAACTTGGAACGTGCAATAGAAGCTGCTGATCACGAAAGTGAAGAGTCTAAAGCGATGTTAGAAGGTTTAAATTTAACGTTAAAAACCTTTTTAGATGCAGTGGCTAAGTTCGGTATTGAGCCTGTCAGTGAAGTGAATGTGCCATTCAACCCTGAAGTTCACCAAGCGATGACGATGATTGAGTCACCTGATCACCAAGCTAATCATGTGATTGATGTGATGCAAAAAGGGTACACGTTAAATAACCGTTTACTCAGACCTGCAATGGTTATTGTGTCTAAATAATCGATGAAATGGGATACGTGAGTATCCCATTTTTTATTGTCCGCAATTTGAAATTATTCGCTAATTACAGGTGTCCAATCTATAGGTTTTTTGCCTTGCTGAGCTAAAATTTCATTTGTTTGTGAAAAATGCCCACAACCTAAAAACCCGCGATGAGCAGAAAGTGGGGAAGGATGTGGGGCTTTCAGAACATGATGGCGTTTAGTATCAATAATTTTACCTTTTTTCTGGGCATGAGAGCCCCAGAGTAAAAAGATCACGCCCTCGGTATTTTCATTAATTGCTTCAATAACTTTATCTGTAAATGTTTCCCAACCTAAATGTGCATGGGAATGGGCATTGCCTTGCTCGACGGTGAGGACGGTGTTAAGGAGTAAAACACCTTGTTGAGCCCAACTGAGCAAGTACCCATGATTAGGCCTTTGAAAGTCACTAATATCTTTTTCTAGCTCTTTATACATATTGACTAATGATGGTGGTGGCTTAATTCCTGGGAGTACGGAAAAAGAGAGGCCGTGAGCTTGCCCTGGCCCATGGTAAGGGTCTTGCCCAAGGATAACAACTTTAATATCAGAAAGCTCGGTATACCTAAATGCATTAAAAACGTCGTCTTGAGCAGGATAGATAATTTTACCATTTTTGCGTTGTTCTGCTACATAAGCCAACGTTTCTTTGAAATAAGGTTTTGATTTTTCAGGGCCAATAACATCGTGCCACGTAATGGAGTTTGACATGAAATATTCCATAACAATGAATTTAAGAAGGAACAATTATATGAACCAGTTGATAGCTATAAGCTTACTGGTTCATGAGGGAGAGATAAAGCCCTGATATTGAGTATTAATCTTTAAAAAAAATTGAAAATATATAAAAATAGTTAAAAAAGTGAATTATGAATTTTGATTTAAATCATAATGTTGGGTTGGTTGAATTAGTTACTAAGCGGAATAATTGATAAATATCAAAGAAAATAGGGGATCTAGCTGGTATAAAATACCTATATACATTGGTTAGACCAAATATCCAATTACAAGTTTTCATAAGATTGATGGTTAATGTAGCTTCGATTTATTAAGCAAATCGAATGCAATCTAGCTCGAACGTGGAGGTCGACATGATTACAGGTATTCAAATTACTAAAACTGATAATGCAGCATTGATGAATTCGTTTTGGTTACTGGATGACGAAAAAAATGAAGCTCGTTGTGTTTGTGCGAAAGCCGATTATAACGAAGGGCAAATCGTTGCTAAAGACGAATTAGGTGCTTTTGAGTATCGTGAAGTTCCTTTAGAAATGAAACCAACTGTACGTGTTGAAGGTGGTCAGCACTTAAATGTTAACGTATTAAGTCGTGAAACATTAGAAGATGCAGTTAAAAACCCAGAAAAATATCCACAATTAACAATCCGTGTTTCTGGTTATGCAGTGCGTTTTAATTCATTAACGCCTGAACAACAACGTGATGTTATTACTCGTACTTTCACTGAAAGCTTGTAATAAATATTAAATGTAATTACATCTAGTAATGCATAATAAATTCTAAAGCCATTGTTATCAATGGCTTTTTATTTGTTCCTAATAAAGTTGATTATTTCCCACCTTGGTTATTTGTATTTCAATATTCTTCCAACAAATACACTTGTTAGGGAGAATTCATGTCACTATCAACACTACAAACATTATCAAAAAAAGATGAATATATTTTTGTTAGAGAAAACTTAAATATTTATTTGCAGCACCAACATCAAGAAATTAAACCTTGTATAACAGATTTATGGCCTAAAGAGATATTAAGAGAAGACTTCTTAGGAGGTCATGCACAACAAAATGACTATATTTTGGCTCTATTAGCGCAAGGTGCTTATCATAAAAATTGGCGGAATATTCAGGGTGTTGAAAGATTAAGTAATAAAGAGATTTTTGATCTCGGAATTAATGCGGAACTATTAAACGACGAGCAAACAGGTTTTCAAGCTAATATCTGTCGATTTAATGATTTATATATTCTTTGTTTTGCTGGTACTAACGATATTATCGATTTTTACAGTAATATTCGTCAAGGCCTTGGTTTTTATGAGTCTCAATATTTTCAAGCTGTTGGTTTGATGAATGTTTTATTCAATGCAGTTAATGGAAACACAATTTGTACAGGGCACTCATTAGGTGGAGGATTGGCATCAATAGCGGCGTTAGCGAGTCAATCACCCTGTATCGCATTCAGTCCTGCAGGGCTGGCAAAAAATACTATTAATAATATTGGGATTGATTATCACGTTGCTGAAAAAATGGCACAAGAAGGGTTGATACGTTATTACACGGTGCAATATGATTGGCTCGATGGATTACAAAACTCTTTACCGATCCCTTCTGCGTTGGGAAATTGTATTAAAATGGCTTATAGCGAACATAGCTCTTGGAAAAATTGGTTACCCACCCGTTTATTAACAAGAAGTTTTATTGCTCATTCAATGCTTAAAATTATTAGGGTTATGTGCAAACATAAGCCATGGAATAATTGGAATGCAATCACAGGTGAATATAATAAGGTACAAGAAATACCACTAGAAATATTTCCAACTAAAGAAGAAAAACAGGAAATGAGTTGGCAGGAATGTTGTGAAAGTGCTATCAAAAAAGGAAATATAACGGAGTTTTCAGCACTTTTATCATTAGACCACAAACCTTGTGACATTAGTTTATTGGCACAACAATCAGTCAGAACAGTTAATGGGCAGTTTATGGCAGCCCTAATGGAATCTCAATATGGTCAAACAATTAAAATGTTTCAATCCAGAGGCCAAAAAAGTATTTTGCATTTAGCTGCGCAAAATGGCCGTCTTATACAATCGCAACTTTTATTAAAAAATGGATTAACAGTGAATATTAAAGATAGTTTGGGGAACACACCTTTACATGATGCGTTAAATAGCCATGCACTTGATGTTGCTACATTACTATTGGAAAATGGAGCCGATTGGCGAATTAAAAATAATAAAGGCTTAGATTGTAAGGATATACTTGGTAGCCATATTATTAAGTATGATTTGCTAACTCATGAAGGCAAACAAATGCGAGATAAAGTTTTTCAAATGATGGGCTAAATAAAAAACGGGCCTAAACCCGTTTTTAGTGACTAGCTTTTATCGCTAGCTGTTGGTATAGAAGGGCTAGCAGGAGTACGACGTTTACCAATATTTTTCTTATCGCGATGGCGTACTTTTTCTTTTTTCTTAGCTTGTTCTTCTTTTTTCTTTTCTTTACGCTTAGCAAGCACTTTCTTCGACGGTTTTGGCTTATTTAGCATCGCTTCTGAAGGGGCTTTAGTTGTTGGACGTAAAGAATCAACCACACGAATTTTGATAGGTTCTTCAATATAACGAGTAATTTTACCCAATAATGGGAAGTCATGCGCTTCGACTAAGGAAATTGCGGTTCCTTTACGTCCAGCTCGGCCGGTACGGCCAATACGGTGCAAATACACATCTGCAGTTCTAGGTAAGTCAAAGTTAAAAACATGGCTAACGTTTTCGATATCTAAGCCACGGGAAGCAACATCTGTTGCAACGAGTACTTTAACTTGGCCATCAACTAGGCGACGTACAGCTTCATTACGCTTAGCCTGCGGCATTTCACCTTCAAGATAACAAGGTTCGATACCCGCTTCACGTAACCATTGGACTAATTCGCGCAAACGCTCACGCTTACGCACAAAGACGATAGCTTTGGTGACTTCATCTTGTTTTAACAAATGGCACAGTAATGCTGTTTTATGCTCTAGAGTGTCAGCACGGTAATGAAATTGCTGAATTTTTTTACGTTCACGGCGTGAAGGGTCGGCGTCAATTTCAATTGGATCTTCTAATAAGCGCTCAGCAAAGTCACGAATAGCTTCGCCTTCAAGAGTTGCAGAAAACAGCATGGTCTGCTTGCGCCAGCGTGTTTCGCCTGCGATTGTTTCTATGTCATTGGCAAAACCCATGTCGAGCATGCGGTCAGCTTCGTCAAGGATCAAAATCTCAACTGCACGACAGTCAAAGTTTTCTTCTTTAATATATTGGAGTAAACGGCCTGTTGTTGCGACGACAATGTCTTGATTTTCACTGAAAACTTCAGCGTGATTCATATAAGCAACACCACCCGTAATTGTTGCAATGTCTAGGTGATTATGGGCACATAATTCTTTTGCTTGGTCAGCAACCTGCATGGCTAATTCACGAGTCGGTGTGACAACTAGAACGCGAGGCGGCCCTGATTTCTTTCTAGGGAAATCAAGTAAATGTTGGATCGCAGGTAGTAAGAACGCGGCGGTTTTACCTGTACCTGTCGGAGCTGAACCTAATACATCGCGGCCATCCATTGCAGCAGGAATAGCTGCCGCTTGAATAGCGGTTGGACGTTGATAGCCTTTATCTGAAAGCGCATCAATTAGGCTTTCATCAAGTTCAAGTTCAGTAAAAGTGGATGCAGTCATGATATACCTCTATTTGGGGCGCTGATTATAAACAGGTTAGCAAAATTGTTCACCTGAAAAAATCAGCTTTGCTCAAGTGTAACTGTTTTCACTGTGGACAGGGAGCGATATATCAATGCATGTGAGTGAAATATAGAGAAGATAAATAATTGAAGGAGGAAAGAGCTTTTCCTCCTTCATGCTTATCTAACTTAGCTAAGTATATTAATTAACCATGTATGATAAGGAATACCAACTAAGTCAATGAGCACGGCACCACTGAGTGGCACAATCATGAAAGCTTTCATTGACACTTGTTTGTAACGTTCACAAACAGAGGACATATTCGCCATTGCATTTGGCGTCGCACCTAAGCCGTGCCCCATTAGGCCAGCACACATTACTGCGGCATCGTAGTTTTTGCCTAATAAGCGGAAAATGACAAAGACAACTAATAGAATTAAAATAATGACTTGCGCCAATAGAATGGTGAATAATGGCAAAGCAACAGCTTTTAGCTCCCATATTTTCAATGACATCATCGCCATAGTCAAAAATAGGCCAAGCGAAACTTCAGAGATAAGGTCAACCGACTTTTGGTTAATACGGAATAATTCTACTTGGTCATTAATATTGCGAATAACAATCGCAATGATCATTGCTCCAACATAGCTCGGCAAAGAAAACCCGGTTGCTTTGGTAAATTGCGCTGAAGCGAATTGACCAATAACCATAATTCCAAGAACAAGTGCTAGCATTTTTAAAAAGGCGTGAGCATCGATGGATTCAATTTTTCCAGCAATGGTTTCAGGAACTTGAACTCGCTCAACATTTTCATCAGCTTTAATCTGCACGTTAAATTTCTTAATTAAGAACGTTGCAATCGGACCACCAAGTAAACTTCCTGTAATTAGGCCGAATGTTGCTGCGGCAATTGCGGCAACCGTTGCGGATTGCACGCCAAGGCCCTCAGCCATGCCACCAAAGGCTGCTGCACCACCATGTCCCCCAGTAAGAGAAACGCCACCAGCCATGATACCAATAACGGGATCAACACCGAGTAAATGAGCTAGGCCTGCACCAAAGGTGTCTTGGAAAATAACCACAAACCAGCAGATAAACAGGTAAATAAAGAGTAACCGACCACCACTTTTTAAAATACGGAAGCTGCCGTCAATACCAATAGTGGTAAAGAAAGCGACCATTAAGAAGGTTTGTAAACTGGTATCAAAATTGATTTCGGCCAGATTAAATGATTTGAGCCCCCAAATAATCAAACTAACCAGAAAGCCGCCAATGACGGGAGAAGGGATACAAAAGCGCTGTAGCCATTCGATACGTTTCTTTAAGTGGATCCCCATGAGTAGGCAGATCACCGTTAGGAAGAGGGTGGAGAGTGTGTCGAGGTGTAGAATCATATTTTTCCCTTTTTAACTGTTGTCTTTCACGCTACAGCGTTGTTGGCCGCGCTCCGTTACCCTAGTCACATACTTTTGTATGCTCCTAGGGATAACGTCACTTGCCGCCTAGCTGTAATGCGAAATTCAATAGTTAAAAACCATTAAGTTATTGCGCTACAGCGTTGTTGGCCGCGCTCCGTTACCCTAGTCACATACTTTTGTAGCTCCTAGGGATAACGTCACTTGCCGCCTAGCTGTAACGCGAAATTCAATAGCTAAAAACCATTAAGTTATTGCGCTACAGCGTTGTTGGCCGCGCTCCGTTACCCTAGTCACATACTTTTGTAGCTCCTAGGGATAACGTCACTTGCTGCCTAGCTGTAACGCGAAATTCAATAGTTAAAAACCATTAAGTTATTGTGTTACGGCTAGTTTGATAATCAACTTCAAAGCTATTTTTATTGTGGTGTTTGAAAATTAATAATCTTAACAGCGTGAGAAACAGTGTATTTATCAGTCGAGTTGTTGTGTTGTTTTATTAGAATAAATATTGGTATATCAAATAAGCCGCGAGTTTGGCGGTATGGTTGTCAATATCAAATTCAGGATTACATTCTGCGATATCAAAAACCGCAATTTTTTGGCTGCTCTTGATAATGGCAAACAATTCATCAAAAATTTCAGTAGAAATGCCTTTTGGTGCTGGTGCACTAACGCCCGGCGCAATAGCAGCAGAAAATACATCTAAATCAACGGTGACATATAAATAGTCTACTTCGTCAATAAATTTTTTAATTTTTTCAATCGCTTGAGGTAGCTTGGAATAAGCGAGTTCTTTATCGCGGATATATTGGCAACCTAGCGTATCTGCGGTATCGAATAATACTTTTGTATTGCCATGATCTGCGATGCCTAAACATAAATATTTGAAAGAGCGTTGGTGTTGCTGGCACAACATGGCTGATTGTAAAAATGGAGTGCCAGAAGTGGCAACAGGGGCTTCACGCAAATCAAAATGTGCATCAAAGTTAATAATACCAATCGTTTTACCCGCTTGATGTTGTTCAACATAGTCAAACAGGCCCTGGAAGCTCGCAAATGCAACTTCATGACCACCGCCAAGGACAATCGGTTTTTGGTTATCAGCGAGGAGAGCGATAAGTTGGTCGGATAAACGGCGTTGTGCTGCTTCTAAATTGCCATCATCACAGCGAATTGTACCGACATCTTTGATTGCAAGTGGTTGATGAATAGGCAAACCTGCCAGTTGATGACGAATTGCATCAGGGCCTGCTTTTGCACCTTGGCGGCCTTTATTGCGTCGAACGCCCTCATCAGAAGCAAAACCAATTAATGCAAACTTGGCAGGTGTGTGTTTATTAATGACTTGGTGGATGCGCAAATGTTCTTGTGTTTCACCATCTGTGCGCCCTTGCCATTGGAAAGGTTGTGTCATAGTTACTCCAAGTTAATTAATTTAGTGATGTTATGCGCTGTTTGGCGGGTGTGCGTGATAAATTCATCCACGCGATGTGTAGAGCGAAATTCAGGTGCCATAACTGAAACGACAGCTAACACATCATTACCTTTGAAAATCGGTGCAGAAACACCCAGTACGCCTTCATCGATTTCACTCACAGACATGCCGTAACCTTGTTTGCGTATCTGTTGTAAATCTTGTTGTAGCTTTATTTTTTGTTGTTCAGTGGTTAACTGCTTTATATGAGCTTCAAGTACTTGGTTTTGATAGAGTTCATGACGAAAAGCTAATAATGTTTTCGCACTTGCTCCTTTAACTAAAGTATTGCCCCGGCCAATAATAAAAGAGCAGCGCAGCGCTTGTTCACTCTCAATCATGTCGACACAAATGGTCTCTCGTAAATTTGAGGTGATAATCGCCACGGTTTCTTGGGTTTTTTTCGCTAAAGTTTGCAGTTCTTGTTTAGACGCGCTCATCAATAAACTGTGGTGATAGTATTTTTCTTGATTTTTGATACTCTGCGAGCCAACACAGTATGTTCCATATTGTTTTGCGTGAGATACAAATTCCCAATCTATGAGAATTGTTAGTAAACGATAGACGGTTGATAATGGGATCTCTAACGCTGATGAGATAGACTGTGGCGTCACTGGAGATGCGCAAGTTGTGATGTAAGACAAGATGTCTAAGGTTCTATTTATACTGTTCATGGCATCTCCTTTTTTTCGAACTTATCAGTAAATTTTTTTCGTCTCAAATATAATTCTCATATTATGAGAATTATATTGTAGCAAATAGGTTAAATTATGACTTTTATTTGCTTAGTATGAGAATGTTCGAACAAGTATTAGCCAATTAGAGTGTTTGCATGTGTAAGCAAAAAAAGAATTACCGTAAAGGCGGTTTTACGTTTAAACAGTTTTTTGTGGCTCATGACCGATGTGCGATGAAAGTGGGGACGGATGGTGTGCTATTGGGGGCTTGGGCTCCTGCAGACGGTGTTCAGTCTGTATTGGATATTGGTAGCGGTAGTGGGCTAATAGCATTGATGCTAGCACAAAGAAATGCAATGTTATGTGTTGATGCCGTCGAGTTAGATAGTGACGCGGCAGTACAAGCACAAGAAAATTTTATTGAATCCCCATGGGCGGATCGTTTACATGTCATCAATCAAGACATTGTGAGTTACAGCCAGTTGTCATCGGTTCAATATGATTTGATTGTTAGTAACCCACCTTACTTTGAACCTGCGGTTGCGTGTCGGGATGAAAAACGAGACCAAGCGAGATATACCGCGACATTAACTCATGATGTATTACTCGAAAGTGCAAAATCCTGTCTTACATCTCATGGACTATTTTGTTTAGTGCTGCCCTATGAAGTTGGTGAAAAAATACAGAAGATGGCTGAGAATTCAGGTTGGTTTACCGCTTTTCGCGTCAATGTTAGTGATAAACCTACAACAGTCTACCATCGCATGCTATTGGGCATTCAACTGCAAGAGATACAAACACAAGTGACATCGCTGGCACTCAAAGATGAAAAGGGTGAGTATACCGATGAATTTCGTAAACTAATTCAGCCATTTTATGTGAAATATTAAAGCCGGCTCAAAGGCCGGCCCTAGCTCATGTTATTCAGGTTTTAAAATAGTGGGGCCTGAATTAGGAAGTGGTTCTGGGTAATCCAAGGTGTAATGTAATCCACGGCTTTCTTTGCGTTCTAATGCACAACGAACCATTAATTCAGCGACTTGAACTAGGTTACGTAATTCAAGTAAGTTATTTGAAATGCGGAAATTTGCATAGTAGTCGTGAATTTCTTGCTGTAATAGATGGATGCGACGCAGTGCGCGCTCAAGCCGTTTTGTGGTTCTCACAATTCCCATGTAATCCCACATAAATAAGCGTAATTCATGCCAGTTATGTTGAATAACAACCTGTTCATCTGAGTTATGTACTCGGCTTTCATCCCATTCAGATAAATAGGGGATTTCGTCGATCTGTTTGATCGTTTTATTAATATTTTCAGCCGCCGCCCAGCCGTATACCAAGCATTCTAATAGTGAATTGGATGCCATACGGTTTGCACCATGTAAGCCAGTGTAGCTCACTTCGCCAATTGCATAGAGATTCGTGATATCAGTCATACCCGTTTCATCGACAATTACACCACCGCATGTGTAATGGGCCGCTGGGACGATAGGGATGGGCTCTTGAGTGAGGTCTAACCCTAAAGTCATCAATTTCGCATAAATAGTCGGGAAATGGTTTTTAACGAAATCGCTAGGCTTATGGCTAATGTCCAAATACATGCAATCAGCACCAAGGCGTTTCATTTCATGGTCAATAGCTCGTGCAACAACATCGCGAGGAGCAAGTTCACCGCGATCGTCGTGATCTGGCATAAATCGGCTACCATCAGGACGCTTGAGGTAAGCCCCCTCACCACGTAATGCCTCAGTTAATAAAAAATTACGTGCTTGTGGGTGAAATAAACACGTTGGGTGGAATTGATTAAATTCAAGGTTAGCAACACGGCAGCCAGCCCGCCACGCCATTGCGATACCATCACCAGAAGAAATATCTGGATTCGTGGTATATTGATAAACTTTAGCCGCGCCGCCCGTTGCTAGAACAATCGTTTTCGCTCGAATGGTTTCAACTTGCTCTTTTTGGCGGTTCCATACGTAAGCGCCTAAAATTCGTGGCGATTCAGCCTCATTAGAAAGGATAAGGTCGACGGCATTATAGCGTTCTTTAATATGAATGTTTGGGTGGGCAAAAGCGAGGTCAACTAACGTGGTTTCAACTTCTTTTCCTGTGGCATCAGCATGATGGAGGATCCGTCGATGGCTATGGCCACCTTCACGGGTTAAATGATACTGTGTTTCACCGCTTTCGGTAATTTCAGTATCGAATAAAACACCTTGGTCGATAAGCCATTGCACGCAATGTTTCGCATTGGAGGCAATAAACTCAACAGCTTCTTTCTGGCAGATACCTGCACCAGCAATTAGCGTATCTTCTACATGGGATTCGATGCTGTCAGTGTCATCAAAAACGGCGGCAATACCACCTTGTGCGTAATATGATGCCCCTTCGCTGAGGCTGCTTTTACTGAGAATGGTCACTTGATGAAAAGGGGCGAGCCGTAAGGCAGCTGAAAGTCCTGCGACACCACTCCCAATGATTAAAATATCAGTGTAATGCTGTGTGGATTCGTTCATAAGTGTTTGCATGTATATAATAGTATGTATTGAGTTTTTTATGTTAGCCTATCGAGTGTCCTATTGCTATTAGTGGATGGTTGTTAATGCACAGTATATTGACCTAGCGCTATTTACGTATTCAAATGCTTTTAGTGTGATAGCTATCGCATTCGCGCCTAAAATCTGTATGCTGTCTTATAGGCCTGAAAGAATATTATAGGCAGTTGTTTTAATAAGGATCTTTAAGATCATCTCAGTAATTTTTTTATCAGTTTTGTAAATTTTTGACTATTTTTTTAGATTAAATTGAACTTCAACGAGTTCTACTACTCAAAGTAGTGCTTGCTTTAGGAAGGGAGAACATGATCAAGTTAACATATTATCGGCCTGAATTCGGGAGATACTTCCTGGAATGAGCGAGCAACTGACCGACCAGATTTTGGTTGAAAAGGTACAAAAAGGCGATCAACAAGCTTTCAACTTATTGGTGATAAAATATCAGCATAAAGTCGCAAGCTTAGTATCCCGCTATGTACCGCAAGCAGATGTGCCTGACGTTGCGCAGGAGTCATTTATAAAAGCTTATCGCGCCATTGGTTCGTTTCGTGGTGACAGCGCATTTTATACTTGGCTTTATCGGATTGCGGTAAATACAGCTAAAAATTATTTAGTTGCCCAAGATAGACGCCCACCTGCGTCGGACTTGGAAGCGAGTGATGCAGAAAACTTTGAAACCGCTGGTGCCTTAAAAGAAATTTCGAACCCAGAGAACTTAATGTTGTCTGATGAATTAAAGAAAGTTGTTTTCCGGACCATCGAATCGCTGCCAGAAGATCTTAGAATGGCAATTACTCTCCGCGAGTTAGATGGTTTGAGCTATGAAGAAATCGCAGAAATAATGGATTGCCCAGTTGGCACCGTACGTTCTCGTATTTTTAGGGCAAGGGAAGCGATTGATAATAAAGTTCAGCCTCTGATTCAACAGTATTAGTCTGTTAAATCAGTCAATTAAATATAATTGTGATGCAATTAACTGAAGGTAATTGGGCATGCAAAGAGAGAAACTTTCCGCAATGATGGATGGCGAAGTACTAGACTTAGAACTGGTCAACGCTATTTCACGTGATTCAACGTTAAAACAACGTTGGGAGAGCTATCATCTTATTCGTGATACTCTGCGTAACGATACTAATGAAGTCATGCACTTCGATATTGCAAGTAAAGTTGCGGCAGCATTAGAGAATGAAGCTGTGCGTATTAATCCTCAGGTAGTTGTCGAATCGCAGCCAGAGCCTGCGACTTGGGGGGCTTTCCCATTCTGGGGTAAAATTCGTCCTTGGGCGAGCCAGCTGACTCAAATTGGTGTTGCAGCTTGTGTGTCTTTGGCGGTTATTGTTGGGGTTCAACAATACAACCAAAGTAATACCGTTGACTCACCGGTTGATGAGCCAATGTTTAATACTATTCCTGTTGGCAGCGGGGCGCCAGTTAGCTTAAATATCTCAGATAATCAATTATTTGGTAATGAGCAGCAAATTCAACAAGTTGAGCAACAAAATCAACGTATTAATGCGATGCTGCAACAGTATGAAATTGAAAGACGCTCGATGCTTAACCAGCAATATCAAGAGTCTGTAAAACCTGCGTCTTCAGCAGGAGTTAAATTGCAATAATGAACAAATGGTTATCCGTCATCTGCCTGACGGGCAGCCTGATTATTTCTAATCAAGCTTCGGCATCTGAACTAGATGCCGATGTTCTTTTTAAAGAAATGGGAAATGCTGCCCAGAACCTCTCTTACGAAATGTCTTATATGACATTCAGTCCTCAATCAATAACACCTGTACGTTACCGCCATGCCATCATTAATGGTGAACCTGTTTCACAAATGATCCAAATGGATTCATCGCGTCGTGAAATTGTTCAAAAAGGCAATAGCATCAGTTACTTTGAACCTGGTTTTGATGCATTCAGCTTAAATGGTAAATATATAGTTGATAATTTACCATCAGTAGTTTTTGCCAATTATCAACAGATTAAACCTTATTATAATTTTATTGATGCAGGGCGGACCCACATTGGCGATAGGCCAGCATTAGTAATTCGCATAATATCGAAAGACAATTCTCGGTTTAACTATGTAGTATTGATCGATGAAGAAACGAAATTGCCATTACGTATCGACCTTCTCGATAATAATAGCCAAACATTAGAACAATTTCGTGTGATCTCGACGGTGCTAGATAGCCAAACAGTTAAGGATTCATTACTTGCGTTAAGTAAGGTGAATATGCCACCATTATTGATTTCCCCTAAAAATGGAAATCCTTCCTTTAAGTGGCAAGTTGGCATGTTACCACCTGGTTTTGAAGAAATATCCCGTTCTTCGCGAAAATTAGCTGAAGATGACGTGGTAGAAACCGCAATGTTTAGTGATGGTTTATTTACCTTTTCTGTAAATGTGACAAAATCGACTAAAGGCCCGTTACTCGATCAACCGCTTCAAAATGGGCGTCGAACTATTTACACAATGACGCAAAAGCAAAATGTCATCACTATCATTGGTGAATTACCATTAGCAACAGCACAAGTGGTAGCAGGTAGTATTCAGTTTCGGGAGTAAATTATGGTAAAAGAGTGGGCAACAGTAGTCCGTTGGCAAAACGGTAGGGCTTTATTGCGCTATGGTTCTTCATCCGGCTGTGGTAGTTGCGGTGCTCGTAAAACCTGTGGTTCTTATGCTTTAAGCAAAATTGGGCCAAATACGGAACATGAATTAGAAATCGCAATTGAACAACCACTAGTTGAAGGGCAGAAAATTGAAGTGGGCATCCCTGAGGGGAGTTTAATTCGCTCAGCGCTGTTAGTTTACTTAACACCCATTTTGGGGTTGTTTATTTTTGCAGGCTTAGCGCAGGCGTTTGATTTTGAGCAGTTCTGGATAGCGATTTCAGGTGTAATTGGTGGTATTATTGGTTTTTATGTTGCGCGTAGGCTAGCGTCAAATTTGCGCGATGATGAAGCTTTTCAACCTGTTGTTTTACAAATAGGGTTGCCTCCGAGCGAGCTTTCAGTACAAATTAATTGCTAAATTTCAATATGTTGAGTTAGAAGGTTAATTTGATATTATCAATAGAAAGGGGAACATATGTTTCCCTTTTTTGTGGATTAGAATTAATTAACATACAAATAGTATTATGGCTAATAAAGTCATTAACATATTTTGTCTGTTTTGAGTTAGAAATTACAATAGATTGATTATGGCTATAAGCGTGGTTGATGTGGTTTGTATTAATGATGAATTATGACGACTAACCTATTAACCTGATGCAGGTTTACAGTTGTTTTACATTGAATCTTTGTGTTAGCGGGTTCTTATATGTAAAATGCTGCTAATTAACAATCTTGTGATAATCATAGCATTTTAGTTTTGTCGCGATACTTGCACAAAGCTGATTTTGTAAGGCAATTTAAAAGAAGATATTACCTTGAAAATCAATAATATAAGAAATTTTTCCATCATTGCTCATATCGACCATGGTAAGTCGACCTTGTCAGATCGCATTATTCAAATTTGTGGTGGCTTAACCGACCGCGAAATGGCGGCACAAGTTTTAGACTCGATGGACTTAGAGCGTGAGCGTGGGATCACTATTAAAGCACAGAGCGTGACGCTTGATTATAAGGCGTCAGATGGTGAAACTTACCAATTAAACTTCATTGACACCCCGGGTCACGTTGACTTCTCTTATGAAGTATCTCGTTCATTAGCCGCCTGTGAAGGTGCTTTGCTGGTGGTTGATGCAGGGCAAGGTGTTGAGGCTCAAACCTTGGCAAACTGCTATACCGCTATCGAAATGGATTTAGAAGTGGTTCCGGTTTTAAATAAAATTGATTTACCCGCTGCAGATCCTGAGCGTGTTGCTGATGAAATAGAAGATATTGTTGGCCTTGACGCGCATGATGCAGTTCGCTGCTCTGCAAAAACAGGTATTGGTGTTCAAGATGTGATTGAACGCCTTGTTAAAGAGATCCCACCTCCGATTGGGGATGCGGATGCGCCTTTGCAAGCACTTATTATTGACTCGTGGTTTGATAACTATTTAGGCGTTGTTTCATTGATTCGTATTAAAAACGGAACATTGAGAAAAGGCGATAAAATTAAAGTGATGAGCACCGGGCAAGTATATAATGCAGATCGCCTCGGTATTTTCACACCTAAGCAAATCGACCGTGATGTTTTGAGTTGCGGTGAAGTGGGCTGGTTAGTTTGTGCAATTAAAGACATCACTGGTGCCCCAGTTGGGGATACGCTAACAGGGGCTCGTAATCCAGCAGATAAAGCATTACCTGGTTTTAAAAAGGTTAAACCACAGGTTTACGCTGGTTTATTCCCAGTCAGTTCTGATGACTATGAATCATTCCGTGATGCACTAGGTAAGTTAAGTCTAAATGACGCGTCTTTATTTTATGAGCCAGAAACTTCTACTGCGCTAGGTTTCGGTTTCCGTTGTGGTTTCCTTGGCTTACTGCACATGGAAATCATTCAAGAACGTTTAGAACGTGAATATGACCTTGATTTGATTACCACTGCGCCAACTGTAGTGTATGAAGTGCAGCAGACCAATGGTGATATCGTGTATGTTGATAGCCCATCAAAGCTACCGGCATTGAACAATATTGAAGAATTACGCGAACCAATCGCAGAGTGTCATATGCTGATGCCTAAAGAATATTTAGGTAACGTTATTACACTTTGTATTGAGAAACGTGGCGTTCAGACCAATATGGTCTATCATGGTAATCAAGTATCGTTGACTTATGAAATCCCAATGGCAGAAGTGGTATTGGATTTCTTCGACCGCTTAAAATCAACGTCTCGTGGGTATGCATCTTTAGATTATGCATTTAAACGTTTCCAAGCATCAGACATGGTGCGTGTTGATGTTCTTATCAACAATGAGCGTGTAGATGCTTTGGCCTTGATCACTCACCGTGCGAATTCTCAATATCGCGGCCGTGAACTGGTTGAAAAAATGAAAGAGTTGATCCCGCGTCAGCAGTTCGATATTGCGATTCAAGCTGCGATCGGTAACCACATTATTGCTCGTTCTACAGTTAAACAACTGCGTAAAAACGTACTTGCTAAGTGTTATGGCGGTGACGTTAGCCGTAAGAAAAAACTGTTACAGAAGCAAAAGGATGGTAAGAAACGCATGAAGCAAGTTGGTAACGTTGAGCTACCACAAGAAGCGTTCCTTGCTATATTGCATGTTGGTAAAGACTAAGTTTACAAGGAGTCTCAATGGCTAACACCTTTGCCTTGATCCTAACACTGGCAACATTAATCACTGGGATTATATGGTGTTTAGACAAGTTTAAATTTGCACCTGCGCGTAAAGCAAAACTTAAGCAGTTACAGGATGCAACAAATGGCGCAGTGAGTGAGGCGGATGTGGCAAATGCTGTCCGCCGTCCATCATGGCTTGAAACAGGGTCGTCTATTTTCCCTGTGTTAGCGATTGTACTGATTGTGCGTTCATTTATTTATGAGCCATTTCAAATACCTTCAGGGTCAATGATGCCAACGTTGTTAGTTGGCGATTTTATGTTGGTTGAGAAATTTGCTTATGGTTTGAAAGATCCAATCACACAAACGACATTAATCGAAACAGGTAAACCGAAACGTGGTGATATCGCAGTTTTTAAATACCCAAAAGATCCTAATGTTGATTTTGTAAAACGAGTTATTGGAATGCCGGGTGATAAAATTATTTATAACCCAGATGCAAAGGAACTCACAATTTACCCTAATTGTGCAGATAACAAATGTACAGAGACCTTACCTATTGTTTATGGTCCTCTGGCGCCGAGTGAATGGACAATGTTCCTTGATATCGGTTCTGTTGTTGATAACCAAAAGGGCAATTATGAAATTCCATTAGACCAACCTCTACCAAGAAATGCATTGCGTCAATACGAACGTAGTGAAAAATTGGATACGGTTGAGCATCAAATTTTGATTATTCGTCAAGCAATTACGGAAGCAAAATATTTGCAACCAGGTATGCCGAAGAATGAATGGATTGTTCCTGAAAAGCACTACTTTATGATGGGTGACAACAGGGATAATAGCTCTGACAGCCGTATGTGGGGCTTTGTGCCGGAAGAGAATTTAGTTGGTCGCGCGGTATTTATTTGGTTAAGTCTTGATAAGCAAGAAAATGAATGGCCGACAGGTATTCGCTTTAGTCGAATTGGTCCACTATAATTTGGTTAGTGGGTCTAGCTAAATGCTACAAATACGGGTTTTCGTTTGAAAACCCGTATTATCCGAAGCATTATTGTTTTACCCAGTGTACAATATAGATTAATTAATATTATTGGCTCCCCAATTATTAACTCTCCCATTTTAACTTATTGTAACTAATGGATTTTTATAATTAGTTTCACTGAGCTGCAAAAAATGCGAGAGGATTCGGAGTCAGTGCAAACGCAACAGTTTTGTAAAATGGTGCATTTTACAGGTCTGTTGCGTGTGCTTTTTTATCAAATAAAAATGGTTGGGCGCACATGAACCCCTCTTTAATAGAAAGATTACAACGTAAGCTTGGTTATCAATTCAAACAGAACGAGTTATTAATCCAAGCATTGACACATAGAAGTGCAAGCAGCAAACATAATGAGCGCTTAGAATTTTTAGGTGACTCGATTTTGAGTTTTGTGATTGCAAATGACTTATACCACCGTTTTCCAAAGGTAGACGAGGGGGATATGAGTCGTATGCGGGCAACGCTTGTACGCGGAAATACATTAGCAGAAATCGCACGCGAATTTGAACTCGGTGAATGTTTACGTTTAGGGCCGGGGGAATTAAAAAGTGGTGGTTTTCGTCGCGAATCTATCCTTGCTGATACTGTTGAAGCACTGATCGGTGGTATTTTTTTAGATAGTGATATCCAAACGATCGAAAGAATTATTTTAGATTGGTATCAAAGTAGACTGGTTGAGATCAGTCCGGGTGATAAGCAAAAAGACCCGAAAACAAGGTTACAAGAATATCTGCAAGGGCGCCATTTACCACTACCTAATTATTTGGTTGTTCAGGTCAAAGGTGAAGCTCATGATCAAGAATTTACGATCCACTGCCAAGTCAGTGGTATTGACCAACCGATTAATGGCGTTGGCTCAAGCCGTCGTAAAGCGGAGCAAGCAGCAGCAGAGCAAGCATTGAAAATTTTGGAGCTTGAATGAGTGAATTACAATCCCACTGTGGTTTTGTTGCCATAGTTGGACGGCCAAATGTCGGTAAATCGACATTATTGAATCAATTACTGGGGCAAAAAGTTTCGATTACTTCGAGAAAGCCACAGACGACTCGCCATCGTATTATGGGGATCCACACAGAAGATAATTACCAAATTATTTATGTTGATACCCCAGGACTTCATATTGAAGAAAAACGTGCAATTAACCGTTTAATGAATCGCGCTGCATCCAGTTCAATTGGTGATGTTGAATTAGTTATTTTTGTTGTTGAAGGAACTAATTGGACCGCTGATGATGAAATGGTACTGACTAAGTTATCTAGCTTACGTTGCCCTGTTATATTGGCAATTAACAAAATTGATAATGTGACTGATAAAACGATACTGTTGCCACATATCAGTATGATCAGTCAGAAAATGAATTTTTTAGATGTTGTTCCTATCAGTGCAGAAAAAGGTACTGGTGTGGATACAATTGCTAAAATTGTTAAACAACATATACCTGAAGCTATTCATCATTTTCCTGAAGACTATATTACTGACCGTTCTCAGCGTTTTATGGCATCTGAGATTATCCGTGAAAAGCTGATGCGTTTCTTAGGTGATGAACTGCCATATTCAGTAACAGTTGAAATTGAACAATTTAAGGTAACAGAAGCGGGTATTTACCATATCAATGGCTTAATTCTTGTTGAGCGTGAAGGTCAAAAGAAAATGGTTATTGGTAACAAAGGGAGCAAACTGAAAACCATTGGTACCGAAGCTCGTATCGATATGGAAAGAATGTTTGATAACAAGGTACACCTTGAGCTTTGGGTTAAGGTTAAATCTGGCTGGGCTGATGACGAAAGAGCATTACGTAGCCTGGGTTATGTTGACGACCTAAAATAGTAGGTGGCAAAGTGAGTGGTTGGCAGCGTGCGTTTGTACTCCATTCAAGGCCTTACAGTGAAACGAGTTTATTGCTCGATTTTTTTACTGAAGGCGAAGGCAAAATACGTTTACTTGCAAAAGGTGCTCGCCGTAATCGCTCACCATTAAGGGGCTGCTTACAGCCCTTCACACCTTTGTTAATCCGTTGGGGAGGCAAAGGTGAAATCAAAACCTTAATCAATGCCGACCCTGTGTCTTTGGCTCTCCCTTTAACGGGAACCGTTCTATATAGTGGTTTATACCTTAATGAATTAACCGCACGTGTATTAGAATTTGGTACACCATACTCCTCACTATTTTTTGATTACCTCTCATGCTTACAAATCCTTGCCGCAAGTGAACACACCCCTGAATTTGCATTGCGTCGGTTTGAATTGGCTCTGCTTTCTTACCTTGGTTATGGTGTTGATTTTTTACATTGCGCTGGCAGCGGAGAGCCCGTTTCTGACACAATGACTTACCGGTATAGAGAAGAAAAAGGGTTTATTGGTAGCTTGGTTGTTGACCAGCTTAGTTTTACGGGTAAACAACTTAAGGCATTGGCGAGTCGAGAATTTCCTGACGCAGATACGCTCAAAGCAGCAAAACGTTTTACCCGACTTGCTTTAAAACCATATTTAGGCGGTAAACCTTTAAAAAGCAGAGAATTATTTCGACAGTTTACTTACTCGCCAGTTACACATAACAAACAGAGCTAAAATTGTTTTTCATTTTATTTTTTATCTAGTTTGTTACACCTCGATTACTACAATATATCCTTTTCTCATGTGTCTTTTTAGCGGAACTGGCTCTTTCAGACAATACATTTATTTCACTGGTACAAAATCTTACGAAGCGCTTCGCAAAAATAAAATACAAATACTGAAACAGGATATACAGATTGGAATTTGCTTCGAATGGTGAGAGATTTATTCCCTCAAAGGAGAAAATTACAGTAGGATAGTAGGCAGATGAGTTTGTTAGTGTTTATTAATGGGGAATAAAAAATGGCAGAGCTTTTGTTAGGCGTAAATATCGACCATATTGCAACGGTTAGAAATGCAAGAGGAACTCAATATCCAGACCCTGTACAAGCTGCATTTGTTGCGGAGCAAGCAGGCGCTGATGGCATTACAGTGCATTTACGCGAAGATCGACGCCATATTACAGATAGAGATATCACTCTGTTGAATGAAACTATTCAAACACGTATGAATCTTGAAATGGCGGTAACCGATGAAATGGTTGAAATTGCGTGCCGCATCAAACCTACTTTCTGCTGTTTAGTGCCAGAAAAGCGTGAAGAGGTAACCACTGAAGGTGGTTTAGATGTTGCGGGCCAAAAACAGAAAGTGGCTGATGCTGTAAAACGTCTGACTGACGCGGGCATTCTTGTTTCATTATTTATTGATGCGGATCATCAGCAAATTGATGCAGCACAAGAGTGTGGTGCACCATTTATTGAAATTCACACAGGGGCTTATGCTGATGCTAAATCAGAACAAGAGCAAGAGTTAGAATTTCGCCGTATTCGTGATGGTGCCGTATATGCGGCGAGTAAAGGCATTAAAGTTAATGCGGGTCATGGTTTGACATACCATAACGTTCAACGTATTGCACAGTTACCTGAAATTTATGAGCTTAATATTGGCCATGCAATTATTGGTCGTGCTTTGTTTAGTGGGTTAGCTCAAGCGGTTACTGACATGAAAAAAATCTTATTAGAAGCACGTAAATAATGGCCATTGTTGGATTAGGAACGGATATTGTTGAGATTGCTCGAATTGAGTCGGTGCTTGAACGAACAGGTGATAGTCTAGCGAAAAGAATTCTAACTGAGACTGAATTAGCCCAATATCAACAGCAATCAAAGCCAGCTCGTTTTTTAGCAAAGCGGTTTGCTGTCAAAGAAGCCGCAGCAAAAGCATTAGGAACAGGGATCCGTAATGGTTTAGCCTTTAACCAATTTGAAGTAACCAATGATAAATTGGGAAAACCATTATTAAGTTTAACTGGGGAGGCATTGGAGCTGGCGAATCGGTTAAAAGTTACGCATTACCATGTTTCTATTACCGATGAACGTCACTATGCATCTGCTACAGTTATCATAGAAAGTATTTCTTGAATCAATGTAATACCGAGCTGCCAGTAAAAATCACTGGCAGCATTTAAGGATAACTAGATAAATAATTGGATATAAGTGAAGTTAAACCTAAATTTTATCGGCGTGATGAATTGCAACAAACTTATCCCAAAGCTGTTCTTCAGTTTCGATATGTTGAGGATCTGTGATGATTGTATTAGTAATTGGGCAAACGGACTGGCAAGTAGGTTTGTCGTAATGGCCTACACATTCAGTACATAGTGTTGAGTCAATTTCGTAAATTTCGTCACCCATAAATATTGCATCATTTGGGCATTCGGGTTCACACATATCGCAATTGATACAGCGTTTTGTAATTAATAAAGACATATCAGTGATTTACATTGTATTAAGTTAAAAACTAGTAACTTATACCTTGCACCTATTCGTTACTTTCGTTTGGTTTTTATATTTTTATGCCATGTATTTTACCTGCAAAGCCTGAAAAAAGTAACAACAAATCATAGTGTAGATGTTTTACATCATTTAAATGATAAATTTGTGTTTTTAGCGTTCAATTTTTTGCTATACCAGAATATTGGTATCCTTTTCTGTTATTGTATTCACATCTGGATCGTTATTTTCTATTTTTAAATAATCAGTAAACTAGAATGTAATAATAAAGTGAATTAAGATAAGAATGTAAATATACCTATGCTAAATAATCGAAACTAGGGTGAAAGATAAGATTATCTATTTAAATAGACCTAATGTTAATAGTGTGGTGAAGTTTTAATGTTGATGATCTTATACCGCTTTTCTTTCTTTATTAAAATATGATTTTAAAGTTGATTATTTAAATAAGGGGCAAATTAATACCCCTTGTGACTAATTTAAGGTGTCATAAAATATACGTAATATAAGGAAGGTATTATATGATGCTATAGCTATGGGTTTTCCAGCTTTTATCTTTTTCAGCTTGACTGAATATATGGATAAGGCCATTGGCGATAAATAGAGTTGCCGATTGAATTGTACTTCCAACAGTAAATTCATCAACATAGAGTAGTTTTATGCCAGCTTTATCGTCAATTTCATATAATTCGACGATTTTCTCGCTTAAATTATATCCATATAAGTATTGTTTATTATCTACTGTATCATAAAATGCTTGAATATTACCAAGGTAGGATCTTAATTTTCCTTTTTGCGCAGGAGCATTTGGTTCAATTTTACCGTTATCAGCCATGGCATAGACAACGTAAGTTTTATCTTTTGAATGGCCTAAAAAATAATTACGCTTTGCGGCATTGAATGTCATTGTTGTTGGATAAAACTCTTCAAATGAACCGTCTTGTACCAATCTTCTAATGATAGCCATATATTTATTCCTTTTACTATTAATAATGAATAATAATTTGATTGCCTAGTTATCATAAATAAATAAGTTAGATTTAAAATAATCTTTATTATTAGTTCATTTCATATATCTAATAAATAGAATAAATATTCACAAAGATTGAAAGTTGTGATAAAAATAATAAAAAAGATAAAGGGTTGAAAATATGTTCGAAAATCTTGGTGTTCTTAACTTTTGGACTTACCTAGCTGGGCTTGTTTTAATCATTATCGTGCCAGGGCCTAATTCATTATATGTATTAAAAACAAGCACTTCGAGTGGGGCTCGGTTTGGTTATCGGGCTGCTCTAGGGGTATTTACTGGGGATGGGATATTAATTTTCCTGTCATTCATTGGTGTAGCTTCGGTAATCAAAGCTTCTCCAACATTATTTATGATAGTGCGCTATTTAGGGGCTGCTTATTTACTATATTTAGGTTGTAAGATTTTATATAGCACATTTATGCATAAGAAGTCGAATCAAGACGGCACTGACACTATTTCAATTAAAACTAAAACAGAAAACCATTTTACTCGAGCCTTAGTGCTGAGCTTAACAAACCCGAAAGCAATTCTATTTTATATTTCTTTCTTTATACAATTTGTTGATTTTAATTACTCTCATGCATGGGTGCCTTATCTTGTACTCGCGACGATCTTAGAATTAGTCAGTTTTTTATACTTAAGCTTATTGATTTTTAGTGGTTACTTGATAGCTCGTTTTTTACGTGAAAAGCAGCTCCTTGCAAAACTTGGAAATTGTACGGTAGGCGCTTTCTTTATGGGTTTTGCAGCTAAATTAGCGATTTTTAGCAATTAAAATTAGGTTGTTATTATAAAGGCAAAAGCATTTTAATTGCGGTCATTCTAACATTTAAGGATAATCACGTGTAAACGCATTGGTTAGAGGTAAGAGTGACACAAATAGAAATTGATGAGTATTGGATGCAACAAGCCATTGAACTTGCGCTAAAAGCACAAGATCTTGGCGAAATTCCTGTCGGTGCGGTCTTAGTGAAAGATAACCATTTGGTTGCCTCGGGGTGGAATCGTTCTATTATTGACCACAATCCGACTGCACATGCTGAGATTATGGCTTTGCAACAAGCAGGGCAAGAGCTATCAAATTATCGGTTATTAGATACCACCTTATATGTCACGTTAGAGCCTTGTATTATGTGTGCAGGTGCAATGATCCACAGCCGTATTAGCCGTGTAGTTTATGGTGCTAAGGACTTTAAAACTGGAGCTTGTGGTTCTTACCTAGATATCATGGGGCAAGCAGGGTTAAATCATTATGTGGATGTTACTGGTGGTGTTCTAGAACAGCAATGTTCTTCAATGCTGAGTGCTTTTTTTAAGCTGCGTAGAGCCCAAAAAAAAGAACAAAAGCGCTAATATGGTAAATTTTAGCGCTCCCATTTTATTTCAGCATGATTTATAACGGCTTCTCAGGTGCTTTTAGTGGTGTGATGGGCGTTTTATCATCGGTTTCATCGGTATTTTGCGATGGATGTAGTGAAAGCAAATACTTTCCTAATGGTAGTCTTTTTTCTTCAAGTGTTTTAGGTGGTTGCGTTGCAGAACTCATTTTCCCTAAATGTGTAGTACTCACTTTTTCAGGAATAGGGGACTGATTTTGAATCGTTTGAGACTCAGCTGCTGTCAGGTTTTCTGGTGAAATTAAATAAATAAGTGATTTTTGTGCAATATCAAGTGCATGCTGTTTTCTTTCTTGACTTTGTAAGTAACCAACTAAACTTTGATGATAACGACGAATATTCTCAACGTAACGATAAGCTTCGTGGCCACGTGCATAACCATAAGTGAGTTGTGAGTAATATTTTTTCTGTGTCAATAAAGGCAAGCGGGCTTTCACATCTAACCACCGGTTAGGGTCTCCGCCTAACATTTCAGTTAATTTACGTACATCCTGCATATGCCCATATCCCATATTATAGGCAGAAAGGGCGAACCAGATACGGTCATCTTCTTCGATGGTTTCAGGTAAACGTTCCATAATATAAGCAAGATAAGCGGCACCACCCTTAATACTTTCTTCCGGGTCTAACCTGTCAGCAATACCCATTGTTGTTGCCGTTGGCTTGGTTAACATCATTAGCCCACGTACACCTGTAGGCGAAGTCGCTAAAGGGTCCCAATGGGACTCTTGCCATGCGATAGCTGCTAATAATTTCCAGTCAATCACCTGAGCATATTTTTCAAACAGCGGTTGATACTCGGGAAGTTTATTATCAATTGCCTTTATAAATGCCATTGTGTCGAAATAATCGAAGGATTCTACATGGCTAAAATATTTTTCATTAAGGCGTGCGAGTAATTCGGTTTCATGACTGAGATTGAAGAAGTCAAGTAACGCAGCGTCTAAACTGTTTTCTTTGCTACGTCGCATGTACCAAGTGATAGCATGTTCATCCAATAAATCAAAAGCCACGGCAATTTGGGGGTGAATACGTTGCTGTAGTGCAACCGCGATAGAGTCTTCTAACGTGTAGTCAACCTCGCCATCAGCAACCATTTCAAGGATTTGACTGGTATTGTATTTTGAAGTTTCTTCCCACTTTAGGTCTGGGTATTCTTTGGACAATTCTTTAAGTGTACTTGCATGAGCTGTGCCAGCGGTAACTAATAATTTGCCATTAATTTCATTGAAATTTTTGGGACGGTTTGTTCCTTTGCGATATACAAGTTGTTGAGTCACATTAAGATAGCTTGGACCGGTTTTCGTTTTGGCTAAACGGTCTTTGTTATACAGCAGGCCCGCTACCGCGATATCTGCATCACCATTTTCAAGGTCATCGAATATTTGCTCGAATGTTGGGCGGATGGTTATCTTGAGTTTAACTCCTAGGTATGAGGCAAAGCCTTGAGCCAGCTCGTAGTCAAACCCACGCAGCTGTTTTTGCTCATCAATATAGATAAGTGGCGAGCTAACGGCACTAATACGTAATTCACCTTGAGAAATAATTTTATTAATTTGTGAATTTTGTGTATTGGGCCAACGGACGTTAAAACCGATGACCATAGTAGCCAGTAGCGCGATGACCACGACAATTAAATAGTTAACTTTTAAGTTATTCAAATAATAGTTTCTCGTGCATTGACTGGTGCTGTATGTCCATAAAAGAGTATGGCTAAGTAATGGTTATAATTCCAGTAGTCGGCTATTTTGCTCAACATTTAGGAAGGGTGCAACCTATATTATCGTATTTAGCACAGAATAATATTTAACTAATCGCTTTATTTTTAATCACGCAAACGGTTTCGTATTGATGAACATTGCTCTATAATGTGTTCCGGTTTCCCTGCTTTCATGTTCAGGGCTGGCGTTTAAAAGAGAGAAATTAAGACGATGGAAATTTTGCGTGGTTCACCTGCTCTATCAGCATTTCGTATTACCCGCCTTTTGGCACTGTTTGTAGAAAAACAGCTTCCTGTCACGGATATCTATGCTGAGTATATGCACTTTGCTGAAGTTTCGGCGCCGTTGAGTGATAGTGAGCAAGGCAAACTGAGCAGTTTGTTAAAGTACGGCCCTTCTCTGGCAGAGCACGACCCATTCGGTAAGCTTATTTTAGTGACTCCTCGTCCGGGAACTATTTCTCCATGGTCTTCAAAAGCAACAGATATTGCACACAACTGTGGTCTTAATCAAGTCAAGCGTATTGAACGCGGAGTTGCTTATTATGTCCAAGGTGATGCACTGACCCAAGAGCAGTGGCATGAAGTGATCGCTATTTTGCACGATCGCATGATGGAAAGCATTTTCTCTTCTTTTGAACAAGCGAGCGCATTATTTGTGCAGCACCAGCCTGCACCAATGAAATCTATTGATGTGATTGCGGGTGGTCGTATTGCATTGGAAACAGCAAACAGGGAAATGGGACTGGCATTAGCTGATGACGAAATTGATTACCTGTTAGAGGCCTTTGTCGGGTTAAAACGTAATCCAACGGATGTTGAGCTCTACATGTTTGCTCAAGCAAACTCAGAACACTGTCGCCACAAAATCTTTAATGCAGATTGGGTGATTGATGGCGAAGAGCAGCCTAAATCGCTGTTTAAAATGATTAAAAATACGTTTGAAAAAACACCTGACCACGTTTTATCGGCATATAAAGATAACGCAGCCGTGATGGAAGGTTCGCCTGTTGGTCGTTTCTTCCCTGAGCCTGAAGGGCGCACTTACCGCTATCACCAAGAAGATGCTCATATTTTAATGAAGGTAGAAACCCATAACCACCCAACAGCGATTTCGCCTTGGCCAGGCGCAGCAACAGGCTCTGGTGGTGAAATTCGTGATGAAGGCGCAACAGGTCGCGGCGCTAAGCCAAAAGCAGGTTTAGTCGGTTTTTCGGTTTCTAACCTACGTATTCCTGGTTTTGAACAGCCTTGGGAAGAAGATTTCGGTAAACCAGAGCGCATTGTGACCGCTTTGGATATTATGATGGAAGGGCCATTAGGCGGTGCGGCATTTAATAATGAATTTGGTCGCCCTGCGTTATTAGGCTATTTCCGTACTTATGAAGAAAAGGTCAATAGCCACAATGGAGAAGAGTTACGTGGTTATCATAAGCCGATTATGTTAGCGGGGGGCATAGGAAATATCCGTGCAGACCACGTACAGAAAGGCGAAATTACGGTCGGTGCAAAACTCATTGTGCTCGGTGGCCCTTCAATGAATATCGGGTTAGGCGGTGGAGCTGCATCATCAATGGCATCGGGCCAATCAGATGCAGACCTAGATTTTGCTTCGGTACAGCGTGATAACGCAGAGATGGAACGCCGTTGCCAAGAAGTCATCGATAGCTGCTGGCAACTTGGTGATGATAACCCAATTTTATTTATCCATGACGTAGGCGCAGGCGGTTTGTCGAACGCAATGCCAGAATTGGTCAGTGATGGTGGCCGTGGTGGGCGCTTTGAGTTACGTAAGATTCTCAATGATGAGCCAGGAATGAGCCCATTGGAGGTCTGGTGTAACGAATCTCAAGAACGTTATGTAATGGCCGTTTCACCAGAGCAGCTTCCTGTGTTCACCGCAATTTGTGAGCGTGAACGTGCGCCGTTTGCAGTGATTGGGGAAGCCACTGAAGAACGTCATTTGACATTAAATGATGAACATTTTGCTAACCAACCGATTGATATGCCACTGGATGTTTTATTAGGCAAAACGCCAAAAATGTTGCGTGATGTAAAAACATTAAAGGCGGAACCGGATTCATTAGACAGAACAGCGATTAATTTAAATGAAGCGGTGAAACGTGTCCTGCATTTACCCGCCGTAGCTGAAAAAACATTCTTAATTACCATTGGCGACCGCACAGTTACAGGCATGGTTGCTCGTGATCAGATGGTTGGCCCATGGCAAATTCCTATCGCTGACTGTGCAGTAACGACTGCAAGTTTAGATAGCTACTATGGGGAATCCATGTCTATTGGTGAAAGAACGCCAGTAGCATTGGTGGATTTCGCTGCATCAGCACGCATGGCCGTGGGTGAAGCATTAACCAATATTGCATGTTCATATGTGCAAGATTTAAAACGCGTTAAATTGTCTGCAAACTGGATGGCAGCGGCAGGGCATCCGGGGGAAGACGCAGGTTTATATGAAGCGGTTAAAGCGGTAGGGGAAGAGCTTTGTCCTGCGCTAGGCCTAACCATCCCTGTTGGTAAAGATTCCATGTCAATGAAAACTCGTTGGCAGCAGGATGGTGAAGAGCGTGAAATGACGTCGCCACTTTCCTTGGTGATTAGTGCATTTGGCCGTGTTGAAGATGTCCGCTTAACAGTGACACCTGAGTTAAAAACAGGTCATGATAATGCCTTGTTATTAATTGACCTCGGGCAAGGCCATAACGCGCTGGGCGGTTCTGCACTCGCACAGGTATATCGTCAGTTAGGCAATAAAGCCCCTGATGTACGTAGCCCTGAAGTATTGCTTGGCTTCTTTAATACCATTCAGAAGTTATTATCCGAGCAAAAATTATTAGCCTATCATGACCGCTCAGATGGCGGCTTATTCGTCACTTTAGTGGAAATGGCTTTTGCGGGTCATTGCGGTATTAATGTTGATATTAGCTCTTTTGATGAAGACACGCTCGCAGCATTATTCAACGAAGAGTTAGGCGCTGTCATTCAAATTAATGAAGCCGATAGAGAGTATGTGGCAGAATGTTTTGCACAAGCAGGGCTTGCAGGCTGTGTTCATTATTTAGGTTCTGCAATACAAGATGATGCCGTGATCATCAATAGCCGAGATACGGTTGTTTACCGCGAATCTCGCAGTTTATTGCGCCAATGGTGGGCTGAAACGACTTGGCAAATGCAGCGCTTGCGCGATAACGAAGTGTGTGCAGACGAAGAACATACAATGAAACAGGATAACCAAGACCCAGGTTTGAATGTGAAATTGACTTATGACATTGAAGAAGACATTGCTGCGCCATTTATTTTGTCAGGTGTACGTCCTAAAGTAGCTGTTTTACGTGAACAAGGTGTGAACTCACATGTGGAAATGGCAGCAGCCTTTGACCGTGCTGGTTTCGATGCAATTGATGTGCATATGAGTGATTTACTCGCAGGTAACTTGTCTTTGGAACAATTCCAAGCATTAGTGGCTTGTGGCGGTTTCTCTTATGGTGACGTATTAGGTGCGGGTGAAGGTTGGGCAAAATCCATTTTATTCAACAATAAAGTCCGTGATGAATTTGAGACATTCTTTAACCGTGCTGATACTTTATCTCTGGGGGTATGTAATGGTTGCCAGATGATGTCGAACTTACATACGCTTATCCCAGGTGCTGAATTCTGGCCTCGTTTTGTACGTAACCGTTCTGAACGTTTTGAAGCACGCTTTAGCTTAGTTGAAATAGCAAAAAGCCCATCACTGTTACTGCAAGATATGACAGGTTCTCGTATGCCGATAGCGGTTTCTCATGGGGAAGGGCAAGTGGAAACCCGTGCAGCCGCACATTTACAGCAATTAGAAGATAATGGGCTGGTGGCAATGCGCTTCGTGAATAACTACGGTCAGGTAACTGAGCAATATCCAGCTAACCCGAATGGGTCAGTTAATGGTATTACGTCGGTGACCTCGAAAGATGGCCGAGCAACGATCATGATGCCGCACCCTGAGCGTGTTTTCCGTACGGTGAGCAATTCATGGCACCCTGAAAATTGGGGAGAAGATAGCCCGTGGATGCGCATTTTCCGTAACGCACGTAAGCAATTAGGTTAATAAATCACAAGTTTGATAGATTGTTGAAAAGGCCAGCTATTTTGCTGGCCTGAATTTTAATCGAGTGAGTTTTAAACGGAAAGGTCGGTTTTTGAGTCAGAATTATTCCTAATTACTATTTCCAAAAACGGTCAATTTGTTCCCTTAGTGCTTCCGCCGTTTTTTGGCCTTTTTCACCCACTAACGCACGGCCAGCAATAAAGGCTTTTGCATTGATACCATTAAATAAATGCAGGTCTTCTGGAATTATCCCGCCTGTAATTGAGAGTTCTAGTCCTAAATCAGACAGTTTGCGCATTTTTTCGATATCTTCATTGCTCCAGCCAATACCAGCGAGTTCTGCATCACGGGAACGATGGTAAATAGCTTGCGAAATGCCAAGTTCAACCCAATTTTTAGCATCGTCAAAAGTCCAATTACCATAGATTTCAATTTGGATTTCACGATTAAACTCATCGGCAACTTTTTTACAGGCAGCAATAGTGGCAATATGTGCCGCCGCTGATACTGTGATCCAATCTGCTCCCGCTTCAAATGCCATTTTCGATAAAATGGCTCCACCATCCGTGGTTTTCATATCGCAAACTAGAATGTGGTTGGGATATTTTTGACGTAAAGTCGCGACCGCATTCATACCTTCTGCAAAAGCTAAGATTGTGCCCACTTCAATAATATCAACGAAAGTGTGTACATTTTCAGCCACTTCGAGTGCAGCCGGTAAGTTGGTTTGGTCTAGAGCTATTTGGATCAAAGGCTTTGTCATTGTGATTGTCCTAAAATATTTTCATGTATGAGACGCGCAAGGCCATCACCATTGTTATCGGTAGCACAAACGAAATCCGCATGGGACTTCACGGTGTCATCAGCATTTTTCATTGCAACTCCTAAGCCTGCTAGCTTAATCATGGAGATATCGTTGTGATTATCACCAACAGCAATAACTTGCTTCGAGTCATAACCCAGAGAATGAAGATACTCAGCTAAACGCGTGCCTTTGTTATTGCCTTTCGCAGCAAAATCGAAACGGTTTGACCATGATTTTTCTGCATTAAAAGTTTGTTTTATCCAAGGTGAGTTTAAGAAGCGCTCTAACGTAGCCGGTTCACCTTCGACGACAAATTTCCAAATATAGTCAGCGTGCTGGACTTGTTCTTCAAATGAATCAATGCGATAAATTTTTGGCGGATGGGCCATGGTTGGGTTGTTAGCCCATTGCTCCATCGCGCTCATGTAATCGATGGGATCGATTTTTGAATACACCATGGCATCGGTGATATACATCACCATTTTCAGTTTGTCCTGTTGCGCCAGTTCAATAAAAGTGAGCGCGTTCTCTTTGGTGAGAGCATTGTGTGTGAGAACTTTTTCATTTTGGTAATCATAAATATAAGTACCATTGCAACAAATAATTGGCGTGGTTAAACCAAGCTCATCATAATAGGGGCGAGCTGCGGTATGATGGCGACCCGTGACTATCATGACATGGCATTGTTTTGCTGCTTTGTGAATGGCTTGTTTGACGGCTGGGTGGATAGTGTGTTCTTGAGTTAAAACTGTGCCATCTAAATCAAGCGCTAATACGTTATACATAGTTGATTACCTCTATTGCTAATTAATGATTCTTTTTTATTATCATTAAATTAGCATAATGCTTGGTCAATAACCTGATAAACATCATCAATGGTGCGGCAGCGACGTAATTTATCAAGATCGACACCGGTTTCACTGTTTTCATCATCGAGAACGCGAGTCACTTCCATCAAGCCTTCCATATGTTCATCTGATGAGCTACCCGCTAAGGTGATCAGCACATCAACGGGTTCATCCTCGCCATCAAAAATAATGGGTTTGTCTAGAGTGACTAAAGCAAAGGCTGTTTTTAGTACACCATCTTCAGGTCTTGCATGGGGAAGGGCCAAATTAGGCGCGATACAAATATAAGGCCCAAGTTTTTCGACGCTGCTGATGATTGCCTCATGATAACTGGGTTTTATCGCCCCCGAAGCGATGAGCAGGTCTGTACCTATCTTAATAGCATCACGCCAGTTATCAGCGGATGCTTTTAGCTGTATCGAATTATTGTCGATTAGTGATTGTTTAAATCCCATCATTGCCTTCCTATTTTTCAACGTTAAGGGAGTAGATACCGTTATGAGCGATATCTATTCCTATGACTTAGGCTATTTATTTCCGATAAAATTAGTATGTATGATATCGAGTAGTTCATCACCGAATGAGTTAGGGTTGAGCATATTTTGTACGCCAAGCACAAATTTCCCATCACCGGGGTCCATTTCTGAGCTTAAATGCTTAGAGGAAACGATAATATCAGTGGCTGTTAATTTTGATTTATAGTCAGATACGGCGCAGGAGTCCATGATGTGTGGGATCCCTTTTTTCTCAAGATACTGGCCAATTTTCATTTTCATCATCATTGACGAGCCTTGTCCATTACCGCAAACTGCTAAGATACGTACAGGTTTAGCGCCGCTATTTTCAAGTGGGGCTGCTTCAGCTTTCTCATTGATCTGAATTTCAGTTTTGGTTGGACTTTGTGCGTCTTCTTCAGCGCGTAATTTTTTTGCGGCAAAGTACATATAGACAAAGGAGAGGGCGACAACCACAAAGAAGAACATTTTAGAGAAAGACAAACCTTGCATAATGACAGGGAAAGCTAATGCCCAGTCGGCCATTCCCATCCAACCGCTAAATTCAGTACCTTGTCGATTGATAAGATCAATGGCCCAAGCGGAACCTAATATCTCGATAACGCCCATGACAAAACAGACTTTCATAACCGCTTTCCAGCCGCCAAAATGGTTTGCAAAGATACCAATAGTGGCGTTGGAGAAAAACATTGGGATAAAACCAGGAATAATCATAATTGGCGAGTTAAATGCCAACATACCCAGAACGGCAACAAATTGCCCAATTGCCCCCCACATAAAGCCAAACACCATCGCATTAGGTGAGAAAGCGTAGATTGCCGCACAATCGATAGCGAGCACAGCGTTGGGAATGACACGTTCGGAGATCCCTTTAAAGGCCTCAGAAAGCTCGGCAACAAACATTCGCACACCCGTAACAATGATTTGGATAGCAACGGCAAATTTTAAACCTGTTTCAATAATATAAATGGTCCAGTGGGTGGTCCCTGCCATGGTTTGCAGATTAGGTATACCAAAGGAAATTAAGATCACACCAAAGAATAAGGTCATCACAATGGCAGTAGCGGAAATACTGTCATGGAAGATATGCAGCCATTTGGGCAGTTTTAAATTATCAACACTGTCTTTTCTATCCCCCAATTTCGGGGAAACTTTGGTTGCTATCCATGAGGCAAACTGCTGCTGGTGGCCGATAGAAAAACCGGCACCGCCAGTGACTTCTTGCGTTGGCTTAAACATAATATTGGAAGAAATTCCCCAATACAGCGCCATTAATACCGCAGAATACAAAATGGTTTCCCACATGCTTGAGCCGAGCACAAAATAGAAAACAGCGATTAGGCCTGCTTGTTGAAACATAATATGCCCTGTCAACATAATGGTACGAATACCCGTGACGCGGCGAAAAAGGACTAAAACAATATTAATTGCGAGAGCTAATAAAACGGTATAGCCCACCCAAGAATAGTTATCACCCATGGCTTCCATTGTCGCCATCATTGACGTATATGGATCAATAACTGAGCCCGTAAGTCCATGGTATTCAGACATTTTTTCTATTACGGGTTTAAAACTGGAAACTAAAGTACTGGCTCCAACGCCAACTAGCATAAAACCAACAATCGTTTTGATTGTCCCTTTGAGGATTGTCGTGCCATCGCGCTTTAATAGCCAATAACCAATAAATGTGACTAAGCCTAATAATAGAGGCGCTTTTGTCATTACTTGGCTGTAAAAAATATAGAAAGCGTCGTATAAAAAATCCATATTTTTACCTCTAATCAAATTGTATTTGTAATTTATCTGGGTCAGAGATGATTCATATTGATCGTATCTGGTGTTATTGCGATATAATCATTTAAAGGGGTTAAACAATCCCGCAAAAATCAAATGTGATCATATGTAATCACGAATTGCTCTTTTATGATTGTTTGCATTTGTCTGTTTTTTTACCAGTAAAAAAATAAATAAATGGCGACTTGATCACGTAAAATTTAAAGTATCCATATATATCAATGTGATATTTTTACTTGAATCAAATATTGTTTTTTTGCATAAGCAAAGGTTGACAATATTAGATGAGATAAATAGAATCAAAACTAATCACTAGTAATCATTTTGAGTCATATGTCATCATGGTCGTGATTATTAACTAATAAGGCGATGATTATGAATGAAGTGCAAAGACACAATGAAATATTGTCGTTATTGGAAACGCATCGAGTGATCAATGTTTCTCATATAACCGAACAATTTAGTGTGTCTCCTGCAACTGCTCGTCGTGATATTTCAAAGTTAGATGAGCAAGGTAAATTGCGAAAAGTCCGTAATGGCGCAGAACGTATTGAAAATAAAAAGCGTAAGTGGACACCGTTAAACATCAATAGTACTGAGCACTATGAAGAAAAGTCTGAAATCGCAATTAAAGCGGCAGAACTTTGTCTTCCGGGAGAAAGCGCTGTAATTAACTGTGGTTCAACCGCGTTTATGTTAGGGCAGCAGTTGTGCGGTAAAAACGTGCAAATTGTGACGAATTATTTTCCATTAGCGAGTTATTTGATTGACCAAGACCATGATGACGTCATTTTAATCGGTGGGCAGTATAACAAAGCACAAAACATTTTTTTGAATCCTGCTTTGAACACGTTAATGGGCTATGCCGGTAACTGGATGTTTACTTCAGGTAAAGGATTAACGGAAGCTGGCTTATACAAAGCGGATATGTTAACTGCGGTAGCAGAGCAGCAAATGCTTGATCAAATTGATAAATTAGTCGTTGTTGTAGACAGTTCCAAAGTGGGTCATCGAACGGGAATGTTATTTTGCCCAGCTAATAAGATAGATGTTCTTATCACTGGAAGAAATGCCAATGCTGAGGTTATCAAAGCGATTGCCGAGCAGGGCACGCGAGTGATACTGGTTTAATTCCGTCGAATACCTGATTTTTTAATATAGACAAATTCAGCTGCCATGCCTTAATTTCTCGATTAAGGCATCAGGCTCCCTACATCTAAAATTCTAGAAAAGGTATTGTTACTATGAGCAAAGTAAATGAAATCACACGTGAATCTTGGATTTTAAGTACGTTTCCTGAGTGGGGAACGTGGCTAAATGAAGAAATTGAAAAAACGGTTGTTGAACCCAATACCTTTTCAATGTGGTGGCTGGGGTGCACAGGTATTTGGTTAAAGAGTGAGGGAAATACCAATGTTTGTATCGATTTTTGGTGTGGAACAGGGAAAAAAACGCAAAAAAATCCACTCATGAATAAGCAACACCAAATGATGCGTATGGGCGGTGTTGAAGCGCTACAACCAAACTTACGTACTGCGATTTTCCCTTTAGATCCGTTTGCGATTAAAGAAGTTGATGCAATTTTAGCCTCTCATGACCATGCTGACCATATCGATGTCAATGTCGCTGCTGCGGTAATGCAAAACTGTGGTGACCACGTTAAATTTATTGGCCCTCAAGCTTGTGTGGATTTATGGATAAAATGGGGAGTACCAACCGAACGTTGCGTTGTTGCCAAAGTCGGTGATGTACTGGAAGTGGGGGATATGAAAATCCGTGTGTTAGACTCATTTGACCGCACGGCACTAGTGACATTGCCACAGGGTGTTTCTTCTTATGATAAGCAAATTTTAGATGGTATGGATTCACGTGCAGTGAATTACCTGATTGAAACAACGGGTGGCTCTATTTACCATTCGGGCGATTCACATTATTCAAACTATTATGCGGCTCATGGTAACCGTTATCAGATTGATGTGGCATTGCTTTCCTATGGTGAGAACCCACGTGGTGTGACCGATAAAATGACCTCATCCGATATTTTACGTGCGGCAGAGTCATTAGATTGCGAGCGTGTTATTCCATTCCACCATGATATTTGGGCTAACTTCCAAAATGATCCGCGGGAAATTGAAGTCTTGTGGAATATGAAAAAAGAGCGTTTGCAATATAAATTTGCCCCGTTCTTCTGGCAAGTGGGCGGGAAATATACTTATCCAACAGATAAAGACCGTATGCACTATCAGCATTTCCGCGGCTTTAGTGATATTTTCAAAAATGAACCTGAACTGCCATATAAAGCGTTTTTATAATTAATCCTGCAATTAAAAGCAGCGTTTAAGGAAACTTAGACGCTGTTTTTTATTGTATTTAAAAAATATATATATTCAAATAATATGTGCTGCCAATATATTTATTATCTATGTGGCATTATTTTTTATTAATCTACTGACGTTGACTGTCTTAATTTAATATTTTCTAATGTTAGTGTTATCAATGTAGATAACTTATCTGATTCAATAAAAATAATTTTTGCTGATTTAATTTCAGTTGTTAATGATGTTAAATTTAAAAACTTTTTAGAAAACCTAACAGGAAGTAAAGTAAATATTATATCAAACATGTACTTAAGCAAGTTTGATAAAGATGATTTTCTAACTACACATTGTGACTCCGATGATGGGATAGGTATTGTAATTAACCTAACAAAGGAATGGGAAGCAAATTATGGAGGATTAACGATGATTTTAGATAAGGATAAAAAGACAATTTTAGATACTTTTATCCCGTCATATTTAAATATTTTAATTTTTGATACAAAAAAAAGAAAAATCCCACATTTCGTTTCCACAGTGACATCTAATAGAACAAGTAAAAGAATGGCATTAGTTGTGAGGTATAATGAAGCAAATTAAAGTACTTCTTTGTGCTATTTTAATATCATTCATATGGGGGAGTGCATTTCCTATATCAAAACTAGCGATTGACCAAGTAGGTGTTTGGGCTTTTAGAATCTACTCCCTAATTATTTCAGTTATTTTTTTGTGCTTTGTTTTTTTCTTTTTTAGTCGGTGTCGGTTTAATTTTCGAGAGTTTGTAAACAGTATCCCACTTGGTTTTTTAAATATTTTTTTAGTTCCTATATTAAATAGTTTGGCGTTAAAGTATACAGAAGCGGTAAAGGCATCTGTACTTGTTTATACAATGCCAGTAATGGCAACAGTTGTATTGGGTGTAATAAATAAACATATTGAAACTCGGTCAGTATTTGTATCTTTGTTATGCATTAGTGGTATTTTTATCTTTATATCACCAGTTGGTATAAGTATTGGTGAAATGATAATTTTATTAAGTGCATTTATGTGGGCACTAGGAACTATTTTATCTGAAAAAATTACCATGAAAATAAACCTAACTTCAAAAGTATTTTATCAAAATATAGTATCATTTGTCTTTTTTATTTTATTAATTCCATTTTTAAATGTTGATTTAAACATATTGAGTAATATACATTCTGAATTTTTTATGAGTGTATATATACCAATTATCTATATGGGGATAGCTAATGGCGTGATTGTTTATGTTCTTTGGTATTATATGATAGAGTATGGTGGCGCAAAGCTTTCATCATACTCAATTCTTATTTCACCAATCATTAGTGTGATGATTTCATCCTATCTTTTAGATGAGACAATGACAATTTCGATGATAATCGGTATGTTATTTATTTTGTTAAGTATGTTAATTGTACTTTCAGAAAAAAATAAAAATTGATATTGAAGTCACCGATAATATGCTTTTAGTGATTATTTTCTTATGGGGCACATTCCCCCTCCGCCCTTATGGGCGAAGGGAGAATGTGCTATTCACAATGCTAAGTTTCCCTTGTTACCTAATGACATTTTGTATTATTCAAAGAGTGGGATATTACTCAAGAATAAACATGCCGTATGGGTGGATCTGCAAATAGAGGTTTTCCCCGACAGAAGGTTGTAATTGAGTGGCATTAATTTGCAGCAACATTGATTGGCCATGCCAATCAACAGTGACTTCATATTGAGGCCCCATATAAGCAACATGAGTCACTGTACAGCGTTGGCTGTCTTCACCTTGTAAACTCAGCGTGATAGCTTCGGGACGAACCCCCACAGTTACCGCGGTTTTATCAGTAACAAACTGTTCTGGGCGTGGTAAGCGATAATTGAAAATATCCACGGAATCCGCACTGAGTGTCGCAGGGAAAATATTGGCATCCCCCATAAAGCTGGCCATAAATTTTGACGCTGGCTGGCGGTAGAGCTCTTGCGGTGAGCCGAGTTGCATGATTTTCCCTTTATTCATGACCAACACCATATCCGAAACCGCAAAGGCCTCGCTTTGGTCATGGGTAACATACAAAGAGGTGATATTAAACTGCTGCTGTAACTCACGGATTTTTTCACGCATGCTACGACGTAAATTTGCATCCAAGTTACTTAATGGCTCATCGAATAACAGCACTTTTGGCTTAAGGATCAATGCGCGAGCTAAGGCAACTCGTTGCTGTTGTCCCCCAGAAATTTGGTCGACAAAGCGGTCAGCAAAACCAGCTAAATCAACTAATTCTAATGCCTCGTCAACTCGTTTTTTTATTTCGGCTTTGGGTAATCCTAACATTTTTAAGCCATAACCCACGTTGTCCCCCAAGGACATATGCGGGAACAGGGCGTAAGATTGGAAAACCATACAGATATCGCGTTGTTGAATGGAACGGTCTGTCACATCTTCACCGTCAATAAACATGCGGCCTTCAGTCGGTTTTTCTAAGCCAGCCACTAAACGCAATACGGTGGTTTTACCGCAGCCTGATGGGCCGAGTAGGGTCACCATGCTACCTTGAGGGATTGAAAGACTTAAATCATCGATGACGGTATTGTTGCCAAAGCGTTTAGTCACATTTTTTAGTTCAACAAAATGATGTTGTGTCATGTCAGTTACTCCATGATTACTGTGCATTTTTGGCTTTGGAACGTGAAACACGGGCTTCGCCAATCAAATAGTCAAATAAGAAAATAATTGCCAACATTACGACAATCAGGATTGAGCCATAGGCAATGGCAACACCATATTCACCGTCTTCAACACGGTTCAAAATATAAGCCGTTGCGACGCGAGTATCTGGAGTAACCAAGAATACAATCGCACTGACAGTGGTGATCGCGCGGACAAAGCTATAAATCAACGCTGATAAAATGGCTGGACGCAACAAGGGTAATAGGATAAAGAAGATGGTACGCATTGAACCCGCTCGTAAGCTGAGTGACGCTTCATCCAATGATTTATCAATTTGCCCTAAACCTGCAATACCAGCACGGATACCCACAGGGACGTTACGCATGGTCATTGAAATAATGACGATGGCAGCCGTTCCCGTTAAATAAAACGGTGAGTCGTTAAAGGCTAAAATGTATGACACACCTGCCACGGTACCTGGAACAGCAAAACACAACATCGTCGTGAATTCGATGGTCTTTTTACCACGGAAGTCTTGGCGAACTACGATATAGGCAATTAGTAAACCAAGGATCGCGGTAATAGGTGCCGCAATACCTGCATACAGAAGCGTATCTAACAGTGACGGCCATGCACCATCGCTCATACCCTGACCAAATAATTTAATAAAATTATCTAAGGTTAATGTGTAATCAACACCCCAGTTCACGGTAAAGCTACCGTAGAAAATGCTACCGTATAACAATATGTTAAATGCAACCCAAATAGCTAAGAAGGTCGTTACAGTGGCAATTAACGATGTTGGTAACGGCTGAACATCACCACGGTAAGATTTCCCGGACACAGTGACATAGGAGCGTTTGCCTATCCACATATACTGAACGCAGAATACTAATAGTGAGAACACTAGTAGTGACGCACCCAAGGTACTGGCGGCTTGATAATCTAACTGTGACCCAGTGATATAGAAGTAAATTTGCGTCGCTAATACGTCAAAGTTTCCGCCTAAAACTAATGGGTTACTAAAGTCAGCCAATGATTGCACTATGACGATTAAAAATGCGTTTGCCAAAGCAGGTTTCAGTAATGGCATAAACACATTAAAGAAAGTTTGGTAACGGTTGGCACGCAATGTATAAGACGCTTCTTCTAAAGATGGGTGAATAGTTTTAATCGCACCATCTAAAATCATGAATGACATCGGGGTGAATGCTAGCACTTGCGCTAACCAAATTCCCGTAAAGCCATATAGCCAGTTGGTATTTTCAAGGCCCATATAGGTCGCAAGGAATTCGGTAATATACCCTGAACGCCCCATCATCAATGTGACCCCTAGACCGACGACAAATGGGGGAGTGACGATAGGCAAAATAGAAAAAACACGGCCAATGATGGCGGAGCGTTTAGCAATACGCGTCGTATAAATGGCTAAAATTAAACCAAAGAAAGTACAGCCAGCCCCTACTGCTAACGATAAAAATACAGAGTTAATAATAACTTGGACAATATGCGATTGTGTCAAAATTGCCACAAAGGCGAATGGTGCAAAGTCTCCATTTCCATCAGTAAACATTGGGATAAAAATAGCGACACTTGGGAACACAATAAACAGGGTTATTAAAGCAACAACGGTGATCAGTGAGCCAATAACAAACTGGTCTCCACCGAGCCACTCAAGGCGGGTTAACGCCAATGTCATCACCATTCCCAAGGCGATAAATAGCACAATAGCTGAGTAACCTAACCCTTTCCCTTCAAAGTAGGAGGTTAAAATCACCACGGCGGCGGTGATAACAGCCACGCCAATATCGACGTAATGCCGTGTTCTATGATAACGATCCGCTGGTGTTAACGGGCGAATAAATAAAATAGAAGGTAATAAATACCAAAGCCAACTAATGTTTAGGCTACTCCAACCGTAAGCCGCTATGATCTCGTCTTGTGTTGAATCAAGTACGCCATAGTCTAGGCTCCAAGAAGGTAGTAACGCGAAACCTAGCCATGCAATCAGCAACCAAAAGAATATGCTATCCTTTTTGGTTGGGGTCGATAAGGTTAGGGTTTGAGACATAGTTCCCCCTAAGCTCGTCATATTTTGCGCTGTCACGGTATTGGCTTCACTCCGTTACCCTAGTCACATACTTATGTATGCTCCTAGGGATAACGTCACTTGCCGCCTAGTGACAACGCTCATAACTCGAAGCTTAATTAAATTAATTTTTTATTTTAGTTAAGTAAGTGCTCAGTGCGGCGAGTTAACGCCGCACTTAATGCTATTTGCTCATTTTGACTTCAGTAACCCATTTATTGATAAGGTTTTTACGGACATCAGCATCACCGTATTTATCCATATCGTAATTAATTAGGTTCAACTCATTGAGTTTTAATGAAATAGGCGAGGACTCTGCCGTTGTGTTGGTTAAGATTTGGTAAGATTTCCCTTCTTTCCAGCTCAGCTCTTGAGCTTCTTTCGATAAGACGAAATCAACGAATAATTTGGCGTTGTCCATATTACGTGCGTTTTTCAGGATACTGATCCCGCCGATTTCATAACCTGTTCCTTCACAAGGAGCGATGAGTTCTAACGGCGCACCGTTTTCCACTTCTAATGAATAATCATGTAAGAAGCCAATACCAATTGCCGACTCACCACGAGCCGCATTACGTGCTGGAGCAATACCTGACTTGGTATATTGTGATATGTTAGCATTTAATTTTTTTAGATAATCAAAGGCTTGCTCATTTCCCCATAATTGGTCGAAAGTGGCTAATGCAGTATAAGCTGTCCCTGAACTTTGTGGGTCTGCGATTTGAATTTCGCCTTTATACTCAGGTTTTGTTAAATCTTTCCAGCAAGTTGGGATCGGCAAACCTTTTTCTTTTAAGCGGTCTTTATTGACACCGAAGCCTAAAATACCGATGTAAACTGCGGAAGAATAGTTACCTTTACGTTTTGCTGGGTCTTGGAACTGCGGCATAATTTCAGACAGATTTGGCGACTTGTATGGCTCAAGTAAATCCATTTCTCCTGCTTGTGAATGAGGGTCTAATGTACCGCCATACCACACGTCAGCTTGTGGGTTACGTTTTTCGGCCTCAATTTTGGCTAAAGTACTGCCAGAACCATTACGTACAAATGTGGTTTTGACATCGTATTTTTTCGCAAAAGCTTGCGTTTCAGTTTCGCACATGGCGTTAGTGGCGCTACAGTAAACAACCAAACGGCCCGCAGCATTTGCAGTGGTAGAAATAGCCGCTAGTGATAAACCAGCAGCGATAAGCGTAGAGAGAGTTTTCAGTTTCATTTTCAGTCCTTTATTCAGGTTTTATTATCAGAGGGTGAAACAGTGCCTGCTAAATGCTCTCGCTTGCTGACATTGGCAATCAATAGAGGCATTAGCAGTAATCCCATCAAAGCCGCAGCACTGGCCAGTAAAGAAAACATCCCTGACCAACCATAATGTGCAATGACTTGAGAGAGTGGCCATCCCGCAATTGCCGCCCCTAAATAGGCGTACAATCCAAGATAGCCCGTTACCGCCCCAGCTGCTTTTTTATGACAATATTCTGTTGCAGCTAAGCCGATTAACATTTGCGGTCCAAACACAAAAAATCCGATAGCAAAGAAACATACAGCCAATAAAGCGTAGTGATGAATTGGTGTTAACCATAAGGCGCTAACTGAGACACAAAGCCCCAAAGAAAACAGTAGGATCATTGGCGCTCGTTGGCCGCGAAATAGGATATCAGAGCCCCAGCCAGAGCAGAGAGCACCTAATAATCCCCCCAATTCAAATAACGATAATGTTGCATTTGCACTGAGTAAATTAGTGCCATGTTTCTCTGTTAACCATAAATTCCCCCAATCGTTTATCGCCATGCGAATGAGATAAACCAAAATATAGGAGAAACCCAGTAACCAAATCATACGGTTAAAAATAATGGCATCTTTTAAAATCGTTAACATTGGCATGGGAGGGGACAAACGCTCTTGGCGTAACTCCAACACATCTTGTCGCCATTGCCCCACGCTTGGAAGCTGTTCTTCTTGTGGTGTGCCACGTAATTGGCGGCACAGCCATAACCCAATGATGACTCCAATAACGCCAGGGACAATTAATGCCATTTGCCAGCTGTACTGGGTTGCCAATAATGCCGTTAGCAGAGGCAGTAACATTCCCCCTAGGTTGATGGAAATATTCCACAGCCCCCACCAAAACCCACGTTCATTGCGTGAATACCAGTGCGTTAGAATGCGTGCGCAAGGTGGCCAGCCCCAGCCTTGAAAAAAGCCATTTAGTGTCCACACGATTAATAACGCCGGAAACGATAAGCAATAGGCAAAAATAATATTTAGCAGCCCTGTCATCACTAAGCCGACACCCATAAACCAACGGTATCCGGTGATATCGTGGAAAATTCCCGATAAAAACTTAGAAATACCGTAGGTTAAATAAAATGCAGTCGCTATCCAGCCAATATCGCTTTTATCGAGAAACAGCTCGTTTTGCATGACAGGCATCACGAAGTTAAAACTCTTTCGCGTAAGGTAAAAAGTGGCATAACCAATAATCATTGATAGCATTAAGCGGCGACGCCAAAAACGATACGTGTTATCCAGACTCAAGGTGTCTTTACCTGTCATAGGGCGGTTTCTCTTGTTAGGCAAAATGTAATCAAGTTTTTAACAAAAAGGATGAGAGAAGGTATTAGGGGACTAGGAATTATTCCTAGTTTTGCGATGTTTTATCTCAAAATGTGGGCAAGTTAACACTTATTTGTGTTCCGTTTTGTGTGGTCAATGTCCAGTCACCACCTAAGGCTCGAACTCGCTCCTCAATACCGCGCAAACCAAAGCCACTCGTGCGTTTGCTAAATGGAATACCAACACCATTGTCATCAACAACTAGCTGGATCGAGTCACCTATTTGCTTAAGAGATATGTGAATTTGTGTGGCTTTTGCATGTTTACTGATATTGTTAAGTAATTCTTGGACGAGGCGATAAAGTGTAAATAAAACCGTTTCATTGATCGGCGTTTCTTGTAAGCCATAATGAAAGTGACATTGAATATTATTCTGTGGAAAAGAAAATTCAGTAATTAAGTGCTTAAGTGCATTTTCAAGGGACATTTCATCCAATACGGGAGGGCGCAATTGGCGCAATAATTGCCGCGTAGATTGGTGAATTTGCTGAGCTAGTTCATTTATTTGACTTGCTGCTTGGTGGCTGATGTCGTCAGATGCTGTTTTTTTCACTAGCATTGACTGAATTTGGATGGCAGTAATATTTTGCCCAATTTCATCATGCAACTCGCGAGCAATCGCTTTTTTGATATCTTCCTCGGTATGAACGAGTTGTAACATTAAGTCGCGTCGCGCTTTTAGCTCTTGCTCTAAGCGTTGTCGGTAGCGTTGTAGGTTACTCGCCAGTTGTTTTTGTCGGCTAATTGCTATCCCAAGCCCAATGCCAATTAAGGCTTGGGAACTGAGAAACATTTCTAGCTCTTCTAAATCAACAAAGGCACCGTGAAATTGCCGTGCAAAAGTAATAATTAAACTGCCTAATAATGCAGAAAGTACGCCGCCCTGCCAACCATAGCGATAAGCCATAAAAACATTAGGAATAAAGACGAGTAGGACAATTAACCGCTCAATTTCGGGGGCAAAAAAGACTTGGGCACTCAACCCAACGACACAGAATAGAAAACACCAAACTATTAAAGAGGTTCGTAATTGTTTATCTGGCGTTCCATAATCAAGGAGCATTTGGTAGTGCTGCTCGTGGAGATACTCATAAATGAGATAAACAAAAGGAGAGAGAAGTATTCCTCCGGTGAATGTTGTTAGGAATAATTGGCTAATGGAATAAGATGATAACCCACTGAATAATAAAGCGTGTAATACACTATTTGCGGCGACACCTGCGAGCAATAATAGTAATCGTTGCCAATATAACGTATAGCGCCACCAAATGTTTTGAATGACGAAGGCAACACCGAGACTTAATAATGGAGATAACAGTAAAACAGGTTGGAAGAGCAGTTGCTCTGATGATAACCAAAAATTTAATATCCCTTCGCTGAGTAGTAGTGTTGGCCAGTAACGTCGCCACAGGATAATCATCAATGCTAGGCGCAAGCCTTGTGGAAGAAATAAAGTTGCTTGAAAACTGTTTTGACTTAAATAAAAGCCGATGATCCACAACCCAATCCATAACAGAGAATAGGTAAAAAATAGAAAGATGGACTGCAGTGTTAAACGTAAGCTTTTATTCATGCCGAAATTACCTTGATATTAGGTTATGCTCTAACGCGTAATGAACAAGGTCGATGGTATTTTCGCATTGTAATTTGCCTAATATATTTGCACGATGCACATGCACAGTTTTATGGCTTAATTCAAGTTGCTCTGCGATCACTTTTACACTCAAGCCAGCAACTAATAAATCAAACACTTCCCGTTCCCGAGGCGTGAGTTCTTGTAGACTTTGCTGCTGTTGGGGTGAGTGGCGTAACGCTCTCATGGCATCGGCGCATAGGTAGCAGCCTCCTTGGTGTACTGAGCGAACCGCTTGCACTAATTCTTCAGGGCCACAGCGTTTAGTTAAATACGCACTGGCTCCAGCATCTAAAGCACTTTGCACAAAAGCGGGGGTATCATAAATACTCAAGATAATGGTGCGAAAATCCGGCTTTTTTTGGCGCAACCGTGATAAAAGTTGCAGGCCGTTCTCATCTGGCATCGAAATATCCATGATGGCAACATCAATATCTAAATTAAGCAAATTAGGCCAAGCTTCTTGAGCATTAGCATATTGCCCGATAACCGAAATATCAGGTTCAAGTGTTAATAGCTGTGCGAAGCCAGAACGCACAACGATATGGTCATCAACTAACGCGATTTTTATCATATTTTTATCAATTTGATGAGTAGGGTATTGGCAAATCTTATAGCAAGACGAACAGGGATAAGCTACTAACATAATTTAAAATTCTGATATTCATCAGGTATTTTCTTTCATTATCCTGCTTTAGTGCTTTGATTGTATAAAGCAGGATAGCGGACGTTAAATGGGGTATGCTTCAATAATGGAAATATGACATTGTGTTGAAATAATTTGTTTTAATTGTAAGTTTGCTTGATTTAGCAGTGAATTGAACTCAGTTTCTGTGCGTTCATGGCCTTCATCAAATAAAACCATCTGTACTAAATCCATATTTTTACTGAAGTGGGGGTGATTGTCGTTGGTAACAATATTTTCAATGATTAGTAACTTAGAGTTAGGACTCATCGACTTTCTAATTGTTTTAAGTATCTTTATTGCAACAGTATCTGACCAATTATGAGTAATATACTTGAGTAAATAAATATCAGCTTCAGGGCAGGCTTCAAGAAATGAGCCAGCTTGGATACTCCAACGTGAGGGGTCATCTAGTTGATTAAAAATATGTTTTTCTAATACTTGGGCTTTATCAAATAATATGCCTTTTAATGTTAAATTTGCTTTCATAACCTCTAAAAGTAACCCACCACAGCCGCCGCCAATGTCTGCAACGAGAGCGTTATCTGGGAAACTATAACTTTCTACGACAAATGCATTTTCTAATTTACTTACAGACGAAATGCCTTCGTGGAAATTATCACTATCAGTAATTCGTTCATCCCAATATTCATAAAAACTCATTCCAAACATGCTGTTAAACAAATGGGGTTCAAACGCGCTGCGGTGTAACTCGCCTGCGGGTAACCAGAACGAAGGGTCAGTAAACATCAATACCGCTTGCCGTAATGAAAACGTATTCTTTTCAGATAAATATTGTGCGGCGGGTGTGAGGTCAAATTTGTTATCAGGGGTTAGCTTAAAAATATCTTTAGTGGCTAATAATCGTAATAATCGAGTGAGTTCTCGGGGATTTGCTCCCGTTTCTTTGGCGAGTTCTTCAGCTGTTTTGGAACCTGATTGTAATGCTTCTGCAATACGCAGTTTCACCGCGGCACGTAGTGCAGCTTGGTATAAATAGCCAATAGATTGCTCTAAAATATGTAAAGCTGGTTGAAGATCCTGCATAGGTAATGAGGGCATTTTATTCATGAATACACCTTAAACGAGAAAGTAACAATAAAATATAATGATTGGTAAAGTATCTCTGCTGTTTTTATTATAGATGGATTTAACCAAAGTCAAATATATCAATTATATATTGTTGTCTTGCTCTCTATCTTAATTAGTGCCTTACGGTAAATCATTAATTATTCTAATTTAATTTATATTAAGTGTATATTTAATGTGTGATTAAACGACAGTGTCTTAAATAAGAGACAAACACACTATAGCCGTGTCTCCAAAAGGCGACATTTATCTTATTGATATTTAAGGTATTTGAAAATGAGCTAATCGGGTGTCATAAATTAGCGACACTTAAGAAAAAACAGTAAGCGGGTACGGTGTATTAAAAAGTAGCTAAAGTGGGATTAAAAATAAATTTTGTTTTTAATCATGTAGATATAAAATTTCTTGAAAAGTTGGCACGGCTTGTGCATAATAATATTCAGTTGCTCATTCAACTTCTTATGTAGGTCCAAAATTAGTTGGGTACATACCACATAAACCAAGAATGACGCCAAAGTAAGGTGCCTACCGTCCAACAGCATAGATATTCGCCTTCGGGCCTTATCAAACACAGGGCGACACGTGGAGTGAGGCACCACCTATATGATTATCTTTAATGTAAAGACATAATCATATAAAAAGCATTATAGAAGTTGTTATCGCTGGCGGGGTGAAGGTCAATACTTCATCCCGCCTTCCTGTTTTATGACCGTCATACTTCGAACCGCAGCGTTGTTACCTGCGTTCAGCCACTCTAGTCACATACTTTTGTATGCTCCTAGAGATATCTTCTCTTGCCGCCCTATGCCCGTCATACTTCGAACCGCAGTGTTGTTACCTGCGTTCAGCTACTCTAGTCACATACTTTTGTATGTTTCATAGAGATATCTTCACTTGGCAGCCTAGCTGCAATCCGAATTATTTAGGGCATAGCTTAGTGTTTTATTTTTAAAGAAAAAACTAAAGAAAAGACGAAAGAATTCATTTAGTAAGACCTATCGATTCTTTTATGCTTTCGTTTATGCGAAAAAGGAACATCCGGAGCGTTGAACATACCTATCTGAAAATTATCATTTTTTACCAATTAACTTGGCACGTTCATTGCTTTTTGATTGTTACACTTAGTCTGATTTTAACGCTATGGGACACAGAATTTGGATTGTGCTTTTCGCATTACAGGGAGTTCTGCTACCATTGCAATACGTTTAATGGGTATGAGATGAATGTATTGAGTAAATGGCGTTTTTTCCCTCGCTCCTTGCGTCAACTAGTTGTGATGGCATTCTGGCTTGTATTACTTCCTTTATTAGTATTAGCCTATCAGGCATATCAAAGCCTAGAGCAACTGAGTAACCAAGCTGCCAATATCAATAAAACCACGTTACTTGACGCACGGCGTAGTGAAGTGATGAGTAGCCTCGCCTTAGAAATGGAACGGAGCTATCGTCAATATTGTGTTTTGCAAGATGCTACATTGCATACTCAATATCAGAAACAGTTTGCAGACTACCAGCAAATGTTTGAACGTCAGCGAACGATCTTACCTACCTCGTCAGACACTTCTGCATTGACTAAGACTTTGGATGTACTTAAAACGGTTGTGTGTGAAAACAATGAACCGACAGAAAAAATCACACGGGCTTTAGAACAATTTTCTGCCGAAAATGCCTCATTAGTGCAAGAAACTCGTGATGTGATTTTTAGCCGTGGGGAACAGCTGCAAAAAGCGATTGCGAATAAAGGCCAATTATTTGGTTGGCAAAGCTTAATTTTATTCTTATTAAGCGCATTGCTAGTGGCATTATTTACTCGGATGATTATTGGCCCAGTTAAAGCTATCGAACGAATGATTAACCGTCTCGGTACTGGGCGTACAATTGCGAATAATATTGAACGCTTTAAAGGCCCTAGGGAGCTACGGACAATCGCACAGCGGATTATTTGGCTAAGTGAACGACTCGCATGGCTTGAATCACAGCGCCACGAGTTTCTACGCCATATTTCACATGAATTAAAAACACCTCTTGCAAGCATGCGTGAAGGAACAGAATTACTCGCTGATGAGGTGGCAGGGCCATTAACGGTGTCTCAAAAAGAAGTTGTAGAAATTCTTGATCACAGTAGTAAGCATCTTCAGCAACTTATTGAGCAATTACTTGATTATAATCGTAAGCTTGTCGATGACCCGCCAGAAGCACAAATTGTTGATTTACAAAAACTCATTGAAGATATTGTTAAAGCACATAATTTACCGGCACGGGCTAAAAATATTAAAACAGAAGTGCGTTTAAAAGTGGACAGCTGTTTAGCCGAACCCTCACTTTTAGGACGAGTTATTGATAATATCTACTCCAATGCGGTGCACTATGGTGGCGAATCAGGTAATATTTGGATCTCTAGTCGCCAAACAGGTAATAAGCTTCTGATTGAAGTTGCGAATACGGGGACGCCAATTCCTGAGTCTGAGCAAAGTATGATTTTTGAGCCGTTCTATCAAGGTTCACTACAAAGAAAAGGTGCTGTCAAAGGAAGTGGGCTAGGGCTGAGTATTGCGCAAGATTGTATTAAACAAATGGGGGGAGAACTTTCTCTCGTTCCCAACAAATCAGCAGATGTCTGTTTTAGAATTGAACTGCCTCTAACCGCAGAGAATGAATAATGGTAAATCGGTCTACAGGTGTTTGGGCGGTACTTTACCGTAACGCATCGTTAAGTAAATATAACCAAAGAGTACCTTATGTGATGAGACGTACAGGGCTCAATTTTGGGGCGGTTTTATTTTCCCTAATTTTAAGTGGATGTGTAGTAAAAAATGGTCAGTCACCACTCGAAACTCTGGCGCAAGTTGTTGTGCCTGAAGTTAAAGTCACAGACTACCGTTATACATCATGTGAATCTATTTGGAACAATGACCAGCCAACTGCACGGGAAAATGCATTATTTTGGTTACGAATGATGGACTGCGCAGATCGCACGGAAACCAGTCAAGCACGTGAAGATGCAGGTAAAATAGACGTAACAAATTGGTCGAGTGCATTTCAACAAAATATTTTGTTGAATTCTGCTGACCCGTCTATTGCAGAGCGCCGTAAAATGCTTGATAGCATAAATACGTACAGTTTGAATTTTCCCACAGGGGTACGTCCATTATTACAATTATGGCGTGAGCAACAAGTACAAATTATCAATCTGTCAGATGTAGGGGTTCGTTATAAACGCCTACAGCAAGAAATGGATACAAAACTCGACCGTCTAAAGGAAGATAATGCTAAATTGGCTTTTGAACTGAATACAACCTCCCGTAAGCTTGAAAATTTAACGGACATTGAACGCCAGCTTTCTTCTCGTAAGAAAAGCACCAACGAAACCGAAAAAGATGTAGAGAATGGGGTTGAAGGAGATAAGCCTATTTCCTCAGAAGAGCCAAAGCCTGATAGCAGCGCATCTTCTCCAGTAGAGCAAAATTCATCGGAGAATGAACAAAAATGACGAATCGTAAGTCAGCAAATTTATTGCTAGTTGACGATGACCCGAGCCTTCTTAAACTGTTAGGTATGCGCTTGAGTAGTGAAGGTTTTAAAGTCACTACAGCAGAAAGCGGTCCTGAAGCACTAAAAATCTTACAAAAAGAAAAATTAGATTTAGTGATCAGCGATTTACGCATGGATGAAATGGATGGTATGGCGCTTTTCGATGAGATACAAAAAGCCCATCCAAACATGCCAGTTATCATACTCACTGCTCATGGTTCTATCCCTGATGCCGTCGCGGCAACACAACGAGGCGTATTTAGTTTTTTAACTAAGCCAGTAGATAAAGATGCATTATATAAAGCAATCGATGAAGCTCTCGCGCTCTCTTCGACACCAATTAGCGATGAGGAGTGGAGCGCTGGTATAGTCACGCGTAGCCCCTTAATGATTCGGCTATTAGAACAAGCGCATATGGTGGCACAATCTGATGTTAGCGTGCTAATTAATGGGCAAAGTGGTACAGGTAAAGAAGTTTTAGCTCAGGCTATTCATAAAGCCAGCCCTAGGGCACGTAAGCCGTTTATTGCCATTAACTGCGGTGCATTACCTGAACAATTATTAGAGTCTGAATTATTTGGTCATGCTAAAGGGGCTTTTACCGGCGCAGTAAGTAACCGCGAAGGGTTATTCTTTGCAGCCAGCGGTGGTACGTTATTTTTAGATGAGATTGGCGATATGCCAATGCCATTGCAGGTTAAATTATTGCGAGTATTGCAAGAACGCAAAGTTCGCCCTTTAGGTAGTAACCGCGATTTAGATATTGACGTGCGAATTCTCTCCGCAACTCACCGTAATTTGCCTAAAGCGATGGAAAAAAATGAGTTTCGTGAGGACCTCTACTATCGCTTAAATGTGGTTAATCTGCGTATTCCTGCGTTAAATGAACGTTCTGAAGATATTCCATTATTAGCAAATCATCTATTGCGTGAATCTGCATCACGGCATAAACCTTTCGTGCGTAGTTTTTCCAGTGACGCCATGAAGTGCTTAATAACAGCGAGTTGGCCGGGCAATGTTCGTCAATTAGTTAATGTTATTGAACAATGTGTTGCATTAACAACGTCTCCTGTTATCAGTGAAGCACTCGTCAGCCAAGCACTTCAAGGTGAAAATACGGCCTTGCCGACATTTGTTGAAGCTCGTAATCAATTTGAATTGAATTATTTACGTAAGTTATTACAAATGACAAAAGGGAATGTCACCCAAGCTGCCCGAATGGCAGGGCGAAACCGCACAGAATTTTACAAATTACTTGGTCGACACGATTTAGAAGCCAATGATTTTAAAGAATAAATAAGAATTATTTACCACATAGTTGTTATCGATTACATTATGTGGAATAAGGCAATTCATATTCACGCTCCGGGAGAAAAAACACCTTATGAGCCGTAAGCTTAATATTTCACTAGCACAACTTAATTGGTTAGTCGGTGACATCGAAGGCAACTGCGATCGCATGTTGCAAGTTGTGAGTGAACAAGCACCAAACACAGATATTGTCATGTTTTCAGAGCTGTCTTTGACAGGGTACCCACCAGAGGATTTAATTTTCCGAGCTGATTTTGAGGACCGCTGTTTAGTACAACTCGACCGTTTGCAAAAAGCCAGCCAAGAAACGGCAATTATTGTTGGTCATCCATGGTATGAAGGGGATGATATCTATAATGCATTGTCTTTTTTCTATCAAGGTAAATTGCATGCACGTTATTTTAAACAAGAATTACCAAATTACGGCGTGTTTGATGAGCCTCGTTATTTCACCGCAGATGAAAAAACCTGTGTTGTTGAATTTAAAGGTTACCAGCTCGGCTTATTGATTTGCGAAGATATTTGGTATGACGAACCGGTTGATGCAGTAAAAGGGGCTGGCGCTGAAATATTACTGACAATCAATGCATCTCCTTATGATATTAATAAAGAACATATTCGAACTGATTTATTAGTCGATCATTGTAAACGCACTCATATGCCAATTGTGTATCTCAATCAAGTTGGCGGGCAAGACGAATTGGTGTTTGATGGTGGCTCAAAAATCATTGCAAACAAAGGCAAGCAAACCTTTAAATTGGAAGAATTTAAAGAGCAGGTTATCACAGTGCAATTTGATGAACTTGCATTGGTGAGCGAAGGTAGCGTATTTATTGAGAATGACCCTGTGGCGCAGGTATACCAAGCTTTAGTCATGTCTACTCGCGATTACATCAATAAAAATGGTTTTAATGGGGCTATTTTAGGGCTATCAGGCGGGATTGATTCAGGGTTAACAGTGGCTATTGCCGTTGATGCAATAGGGAAAGAGCACGTTCAAGCGGTCATGATGCCATTCCGCTATACTTCTGAGATGAGTATCCACGACGCTAAAGAACAAGCTGATTTGCTTGGTGTTGAATTCGATATCGTATCTATCGAACCGATGTTTGATGCTTTTATGGCACAGTTAACGCCTATGTTTGAAGGAACCGCGGTTGATACAACTGAGGAAAACTTACAAGCGCGTTGCCGAGCCGTTATTTTAATGGCGATGTCAAATAAACGTCGTCGCTTAGTTTTGACTACCAGTAATAAAAGTGAGTCAGCGGTTGGCTACTCGACATTGTATGGTGATATGGCGGGTGGTTTTGACGTGTTAAAAGATGTGCCTAAAACCCTTGTCTTTGAGTTGGCTAAATACCGTAATACTATCTCTCCAGCAATCCCACAACGTGTGATTGATAGGCCGCCATCAGCAGAACTTGCGCCAGGGCAATTAGATCAAGACAGTTTGCCACCTTATGATGTGTTAGATGCATTATTAGAAGGCTATGTGGAAAAAGACTTGTCAGTTAATGACCTAATCAAACTTGGTTTTGATAAAGACGTGGTACGCAAAGTTGTGCGCCTTGTTGATATTAATGAATATAAACGTCGTCAGGCGCCTGTTGGGCCACGTATTACGATGCGCAATTTTGGCAAAGACCGTCGTTATCCGATCACCTCAGGTTTTGGCCGTAAAAACTGGTCATAACAGGAATTATTTATGAAAAAAATTGATGCAATTATAAAGCCATTCAAACTTGATGATGTTCGTGAAGCGCTGGCAGAAGTGGGCATTACTGGAATGACAGTGACTGAAGTGAAAGGTTTTGGACGTCAAAAAGGGCATACTGAACTTTACCGTGGCGCAGAGTATATGGTTGATTTTTTACCTAAGGTAAAAATTGAAATTGTAGTACCTGATGACATCGTTGAAAACTGCGTCGAAACCATTATGCAAACTGCACAAACTGGCAAAATTGGTGATGGAAAGATCTTTGTTTATGATGTCGCTCGAGTGATCCGTATTCGAACTGGTGAGCAAGACGAAGAAGCAATTTAATAAATTAAGTTTGTATGAAAATGCGGTAACGGAAAATACACAGGAATGGGATTAGAATTGTGTATTTATTATGCGAGCCCGTTACCGCTAAATTAGAAAACTACGAATATTTAACTAGTTAACCCATTTTCTTCAGTTAATATGTTTCATAGAATGCTCTTCTAAACAGAAGAGCATTTTTTGTGAATTAATTGAGGGGTAATACCTTGTGTGGTCCAAAACATTCATAGTGAATAGCACTGGTATCGACACCCATTGCAATTAGCTGCTTACCTACGTGCTGCATAAACCCAACAGGGCCACAGAAATAGAATTGCATATTCGGTTGCTCAATCCATTCACGTACCAATTCTAAATTCATTAAACCTTCATATTGGTAATCAAACCCGAGACGATCTTCCTCTCTTGGTTGATTAAACCAAATCGCGGATTGGCTGGTTTGCTGTTTTGCTAATAGTTGTTGAATTTCGTGCCTAAAGGCATGAACGGCACCATTTTCAGCGGCATGGAACCAATTAACTTGTGCGTTGTGACCTTGTTCTGTTAGATGATTTAACATGCTCAGCATTGGAGTTAAACCAACGCCAGCAGAGATCAAGGTAACAGGTGTCTGACCATCAACATCAATAAAGAAATCACCACATGGAGGTGCGAGCAGTACACTATCACCTTCATTTAATTGTTGATGTAAGAAATTAGAAACGGAGCCTTGTTCTTCACGTTTTACCGCAATACGGTAGCTACGGCCATTAGGTGCAGTGGTCAGAGAGTATTGGCGGATTTCTTGGTTTTCAAATCCCTGGTTGTTGACATAAATAGTGATATATTGGCCTGGGCGGTAATCAGCGACAGGTTGCCCATCGACAGGAACAAATTCAAAACTTGTAATCACATCACTTTGTGGTTGTTTTTGCGCTAATTTAAACTCACGTAAGCCTTCCCAACCCCCATTTTTATCCGCATTTTCTTGGTAAATTGCAGCTTCTCTACCAATAAAAATATCGGCTAAAACACCGTAAGCTCTTCCCCATGCATCAAGAACCTCTTGGCCTGGGTTGAGGAGTTCATCAATAGCCGCGAGTAAGTTTTCCCCGACGATTGGATAGTGCTCAGGTTTAATATTTAAGCTTACATGTTTTTGGGCGATTTTTTCGACAGCTGAAATAAGAGCCTCAGGAGTTTCAATATGCACAGCATATGCGCAGATAGCGTTGAAAAGGGCTTCTCGTTGGTCCCCATTCACTTGGTGAGTCATGTTGAAAATATCTTTTAATTCAGGATGCTGTTTAAACATCCGATCATAAAAATGCGCGGTCAGTTTTGGCCCTGTTTCAGCAATGGCAGGAATGGTTGATTTAACAATGGCAATGGTTTGGCTATCTAGCATACAGGTGCTCCTGAATTATTTTCATGTTCTCATTATAGTTATGGCAAAGGGCAAATTTTTGCGATCTAAAAATATTCCTTTGTAGATTAGTTAGATAAATTTATTTCATCTCAGCTAACCCCTATTTTTTTGCGAACGATGAAGGTGATTATAAAGATGTATTTTAAATACAACTTATAATATTTACGTGTTTATGTAAAGACTCAAATCGGAAAAATAGGGTGGATTTAGGCACATAATGAGAAGGGAATAGCAAATCTGGATGTTTGTCCGTTAAAAATTAAAATTTGAGCTATTTTATAATGAAGCCTTCAGAAGCAAATGAAGTGAAAAAAATTAATGCAATCGTTTGCGTATATTTTTTCTTTAGGGCTATCTCAAGAGAGAAAAAGAGTTTACACTGTGTGTCATTGCGATGAATCGATTTTCAACCTATTGAATTGCTGAGGCAGGAGAAGCGAATGTTAAAGCGTGAAATGAATATTGCTGACTACGATCCGAAATTATGGGAAGCAATGGAGCAAGAAGTACAACGTCAAGAAGAACACATTGAATTAATTGCTTCTGAAAACTATACCAGTCCACGAGTCATGCAGGCTCAAGGTTCTCAGCTAACCAATAAATATGCAGAAGGCTACCCAGGCAAACGCTACTATGGCGGTTGTGAGTATGTTGACGTGGTAGAGCAATTAGCGATTGACCGTGCGAAAGAACTATTTGGTGCTGACTATGCGAACGTGCAGCCGCACTCAGGTTCGCAAGCTAACGCTGCAGTTTACATGGCGTTACTACAGCCAGGTGATACCGTTCTGGGAATGAACCTAGCACATGGTGGTCACTTAACTCACGGTTCACCGGTTAACTTCTCAGGTAAACTGTACAACATCGTGCCTTACGGTATTGATGAAAGCGGTAAAATTGACTACGACGATATCAAAGCGCAAGCGGAAAAACACAAACCAAAAATGATTATCGGTGGTTTCTCTGCGTACTCAGGTGTCGTTGATTGGGCTAAAATGCGTGAAATCGCAGATGGTATTGGCGCTTACCTGTTTGTTGATATGGCTCACGTTGCAGGTTTGATTGCTGCGGGTGTTTATCCAAACCCAGTTCCTCATGCACACGTTGTGACAACAACAACGCATAAAACTTTAGCGGGTCCACGTGGTGGGTTAATTTTAGCTAAAGGTGGTGACGAAGAGTTGTACAAAAAAATCAACTCAGCGGTATTCCCTGGATCTCAAGGTGGCCCTTTAATGCATGTTATTGCAGGTAAAGCGGTTGCTCTGAAAGAAGCGATGGAACCTGAATTCAAAGTTTATCAACAGCAAGTTGCTAAGAATGCGAAGGCAATGGTCGATGTTTTCCAAAAACGTGGCTACAAAGTGGTATCTGGCGGAACTGAAAACCACTTATTCTTAGTTGATTTGGTTGATAAAGACATTACAGGTAAAGATGCAGATGCTGCACTTGGCCGTGCGAATATCACTGTTAACAAAAACAGTGTACCGAACGACCCTAAGAGCCCATTTGTAACGTCTGGTGTACGTATTGGTTCTCCTGCGATTACGCGTCGTGGCTTCAAAGAAGCAGAAGCGGGTGAGCTAGCTGGCTGGATGTGTGATATTCTAGACAACCTCAATGACGAAGCGACCATTGAGAGCGTGAAGCAAAAAGTATTAGCAATTTGCAAAAAATACCCAGTTTACGCATAACATAACGTATTATTAATTACTGAAACCCGCTTCTACATGTATGTATGAGCGGGTTTTTTGCATTGAAAAAACGGAGGAGTGATGGTCATTCCATCAACGCGTTGGCTAGCTATTGATTATTTTACCTACTTTTTTGCCTACAGTATTTTCTTGCCATTTTGGTCAGTTTGGTTACAAGGTGAGGGAATTGATGCAGAAATGATTGGTGTTTTGTTAGGGGTAGGGCTAGCAGCCCGTTTCCTTGGTGCGATGTTTATTACTCCTTTAGTTAAAGAGCCCTCGAAACTTATTACTGCTCTACGCTTACTCGCAGGGCTTTCACTTATTTTTTCTGTCGGTTTTGCTCTGGGTTCTCACTGGGCATGGCTGTTGTTTGTAATGATTGGGTTTAACTTATTTTTTGCACCAATGGTTCCACTGGGTGATTCACTGGCGGGGACATGGCAAAAACAATTTACCTTTGACTACGGCAAAATTCGCGTTTGGGGTTCGATAGCTTTTATTATTGGTTCCTCACTGATGGGGTATTTAGCCGGTGTTTGGGGAAATAAAGCCATCATGGTGGCCTTGATAGTAAGCTGTTTAGCATTATTACTAGGCGCAATGCTGAAACCAGCAATTATGCCAATGGGGGCAGCGAAAGCGGATGGTGGTAATAAGGTTACGTTTAAACAATTGATTGCGGATAAAAACGTCGTTAGGTTTCTTATCTGTGTTACGTTACTGCAAGGGGCTCATGCGGCTTATTATGGTTTTGCTTCCCTATTTTGGAAAGAAGCCGGCTATTCAGATTTAGTTATCGGTAATTTATGGTCGCTCGGTGTGGTTGCTGAAGTCATTGTATTTATGTTAAGCCACCGTTTATTTAGGCGTTGGAGCGCTCGAAATTTACTGTTGTTATCTGCCTTCTGTGGAATTATTCGTTGGGGCTTGATGGGAGCGTTTACTGCATTACCGGTATTAATCGTGGTACAAATTCTTCACAGTGGTACTTTTACAATTTGCCACCTAGCCGCAATGCGCTTTATTAGTGCAAGAAAAGAAAATGAAATTATCCCATTACAAGGTGTTTACTCCGCACTCGCAACTGGCGGCGGGTTAGCCGTACTGACTATTATTGTCGGATACATTTATGAGCGAGTGCCTGCTCATCATGGTGTGGTGTTTTACTTAATGGCTCTTCTCGCTGTACCTGCCGTGTTTATCCGCCCTAAAGTGGTGGCTCAATCTTAATATTCACCTGCCAAGTTATAGAAGCGGTTAAGCCTATTTTATAGCTTGGTTTGGTATTGAATTTGTTTTCCAGTATCGTCAATATAAATCATTGTTATATTTTCTCCGTGATTAATATCAGCGGTTGAAAAGTAAGTTTGTGATGAAAATGGCTCTACCATCGAGCTTTTTGCAATAGAACGACTTTTATTATTAGCCAGATAGATATTGGCAATATTTAAAAAATAAGGGGTCGGGTTGTTGACGACAATACCGTCTTTAGCTAAATGAAATTGGATGTTTTTGATGACATTGTTTGGCTTTTCTGTGAGGTTTGTAGGGCGATAAAAAACTTTAATTCGTGTTTGAATGGCAAACTGTAGCATATTGGCACTATTTATTTGCTTTGGCTTTGGCGCAATATCTAATACATTTAAATAAAATACAGACTCTTTATTCGTAGGGAGTTTGTCACCAATAAAACGTATTTGTAATTGAACTCCGTCATTTGCTGCGATTTTAGTGACGGGGGGCGTTACAATAAATGGTGCGTTCGTCGTTTCTGGTGTCGAGTCCGGATTACCTTCATCCACCCAGCTTTGAGTTAATGTGGCTTGTTCACTGTAATTAGTAAGTTGAATTCCGACGGATTTTTTATCACTAGGAAAAATAATTCGTGTTCCTTGCAAAACAAGACTTGCACTTGTTTGGAAGCTAAAAAATAGTAATGTAGCGAACCCTGTAATTTTAATGAATTCCACCATGGTATTTTCCTTGTTAATTATATGACATCACTACTGTTGCCGTACTTGAGACTTGCCCTTGAGTGACACTATTTGTGTTGTATGCATGGTAATAAGCTCCTAAATTTACTGAAAAAGAAGGAGAGATTGGATTTCCCTTGAGGATAGTAAAAATATTTGTCGCTCCATTTTTAGCTGCCACGCTATCTGAAAGCACTAACGGTGTATTGAGATTACTTGCACTAACTAATCGGAAGCCAACGCCTTTAGCGCCTTGGCTAATGGTATTATTCAATGTTGTTTTATCATTTGAGAGCAAATTGCTACTGGATAAAAAAATAGATACATCACGAGAAGCATTACCGCCTGCTAAAAAGTCTTGGCAAGTAAAATTAAGTGTGAATGGCGTGTAGCCCGCTCTGGTTGCAGTTTTCACTGCATTGATGCTTACTGGGGGTAGCGAAACGACTAAACCTTGGTTAACAAAATTACAGGTAGTGAGGATTGGATTATAAGTTAAGGTAATTGGTTGTAAGTAGATATCATCAGCACTGGTTGGCCATTGCAGCGTTAACAGAAAAGTGACTAATTTAGATACAATATCTAATAGCCACTGTAAAATTCCCAAGCTGGATGCATCAGAGGCGAGTACGATAGGGGTAACTGTGGCGGTGCTTCCTGATACTTCGACATAGTTGGTTCCGGGTTTAGTCGCAAGCAAATTAAATTGAACGGTAAAATTTGTATCGAGTTCACTACCTTGATGTACACCTTCCGTAAGGCCGATAACCCTATCTTTTTCTAATGCAGTGACTGTAATTGAGACAAACTGCTTTCCACCATTAAAACCAATAGTGGCGGTTCTGCCTTGGAAAGGAGATGCGATACCAATAGAGTTAGGAAAAAGTATCCCTCTTGCAGTACAGGTAAAAGTCCCAGGGTAGATGGTTCTACTATTTTTACTAACTTGAGTCGATGTACTGGTGAGCTCTGTCGATAAATCAAAAGCAAGAGCGGGAGCCGTCACAGTAGAAGTTTGTCTACAATGTGCTGAGGAAAACTGGCTGTAAGCCAATATACTGGAAAACATCAGTGCTAAAGTGATTTTTTTCATCATATTTTCCTTTATCGACAGAGGTTTTTGTTCTTATCCATCGTGTTGAGTAGTGGCTCAATAACACATGTCTGTTTCCCTTTAAGCTTTATGTGTAATGCCATCGGTAATTGCTCACTTTTGATATACATCACGCCAGATTGGCCGACATAACCAATACTCTGTTGTTTAGCATCTGTGATTTCTGTTCCAAAAGGTAAGCTATCGCCATTAGCAAGAGCGCCACGGATGATATAAGTTTGTCGAGTATCGGTCTCGAGTTTGATGTAATTTACCGCCCCTTGATATGGACTTACATTTGCCATATTACCGAGCACCTCAGCGCCTGCGGTTTTCTCTGTATCTGTCAAGGTATAGGTATTGGTTCTATAGGGTGTGGAGTTAGCGACTAAAACAACACCTTGTTGATTAGTTAAAGTGGTTTTATCGGCATTGACCATCATGTCACTGGCCATTGGAGCATCAATGATGGTGTAGGTCTGTCCTGTTTCTCCTGAAAAAACAATATGTCCAGGAATAGCAACCAGAGTTCCTTTGGCACCTAAACCCGTTTGGCGGTAATTATTGGCCTCTGTGTAAGATCCTGAAAGCGTGCTAGAGGGAAGCTGATAGCTGACGTTCCCACCAACTAAGTTATTACCACCGCTTTGGTTCGTTGCAGTTAGCGTATAATTGACTTGGTCATTTTTACCTGCAATACCACTGACACTCAGCGTAGTTTGTTGATAACGAGAGTCGGTGAAATAGCTTCCCATACTAATATTGGCGCGTTTTTCAAATAAAGAAAAAGGAACACTAAAGTTGGCATAAATACGAGTTTCTTCTTCGCTGTCGTAATTGCGAACACGTGAAACAGACACACTATAGGAAATATCGTTATAATTGTTTGCATAACCGGCTTGATATTCACGGCTATTACCGTTTGCATTCCAATAATCACGGTGTGTACCCGATATGAATACCGAACCATAACCATCAGCTAATTGTTGGTTTAAATTCAACGTAAATGTGTTTTTAGCACGTGAACCACGTAAAGCGTCATAATTAGTGAGTGAAAGCTCAGGTGGAATATTATTGCCGAGTTTTTCTGATAACTGGTCTTGATAAGCTTTCCAAGCGCGATAATTATCTTGGGAATAAATGGCATCAATAAAGCTATAGTAACCACTAGTGGAATAACGATATGACGCCAAGGTTAAATTGGTCGATGTTGCATTAATATATTTGTTATAAGTCAGGCGGTAGCTTTGCCCACTGTGATTTCCTGAATCCAATTTAGTATTTGCTTGCGTAATGTCAGCTGAAATGGCCCCAAAACTAAAATTCCAACCACTCCCTATAACGCCAGAATAGTATTTTTCGCTAAATAGCATTCCTGCATAAAGTGTCACTAAATTATTTAATCCATAGTGAAACTCACCTTGAGTAAATTTGGGTTGATAATGGGTATTGTCGATTTTAGTTTGCCCAGCAATAAGGCTGTAATTATAAACGCCCTGTTTGAGCATGTCAGGTACAGCAGAATAGGGCACAGTAAAGGTTTCTTGCCTTCCATCAGCTTCTTGGACAACGACGAATAAGTCACCTCCACCAGCACTAGGCTGCAGGTCATTAAATGCAAACTCACCAGGGGGAACGCTTTCTTGATAAACCAGATTATTATTTTGGTACACGCTGACTAAGGCATTTGTTTGAGCGACACCGCGTATAATAGGTACAAAATTTTGACTTGAATTTGGCAACATACTAGCTTCTGTTGCCAATGCAATCCCTCGAACTCGAATACTATTAAATAGGGCTGCGGGTGTATAAAAATCACCTAATTTCAACCCGGATTTGATTGTACTAAGAGGACGATAAACATAACGGGTATTGTTTTTCCATTTTTGGCTACTATGAGAGCTATGTCGATAGCTGGATTCATCTCTAAATTGCCAAGCGCCTAGATTAACGCCTGAATTTAAGGTAGCAAAAAAATTGTCACTGCTGGTTTTAGAGTTTTTTTTCTCTTTGTAACTATAATAATTTGCATTATAAGAAAAAATAATTGCAGGTTCGCCATAATTCCAGAGACTGGGGTCAACATAGTTAGCTTCGAGTTGTTTCAGAGCGACTTGAGGGACGGTAATATCGAGTCGTAGGTCGTTGATATTGAATTTATATTTTATATTGGCCACTAAATCATCAATAGGAATAAATGACTGTTGTTTGGTTTGTTCAATCACCTCAGAAGATAAATTCAGGTTTAATTTCTGCACATCATCAGCAGCAAGGCTAATCAGTTTACCATCATTATTGATATCAATTTCAAATTGGCCTTTCCAATTATTATTTACATAAAGGTCGGCTAATTGTTTACCTGATGGAATTTTACTGTCGGTATAGAATCGTGAAATATCTCCTTGTGCAGATTTGCCTACCAATAGGGAAGTCTCAAACTCGTCCGCTATTGAGTTCTTTTGATGACTTTGTAGTCCTATTAAGATTAGGAGGTAGAGATAATTTTCTTTTTTCACGATGATTTCTTCTATTAAAGTTTAATGTTTTTAGATTTGAAAACACCATAGTCATCCACATACATTAGAATAAGATCGTGGCTTTTCATTGTTCCTTTAATAGGTAATTCTTTTTCAGACATAGGGGCAATCATCGCAGAATCAATTAATGAATTATTTTTATCATCCGATGATGTGATAGCTGCAATAGTTAAATGGTATTGCGAGTTATTTTTAACTAATATGTTATTATTTTTAATCTGGTAGCTCGCATGATTAATGACTTCATCGGGGGATTCATTTAGCCCAATAGGACGATAAAAAATTTTAATTCGTGAGCGTGTGGCTAGCTGAATTGCATTTTTGCCTTTAGCAGATTCTGGCGTTTTAGGAATATCTAAAACATTTAAGAAAAATACACTTTCAACATTGTCAGAAAGTTTTCCGGGTATTTTTTTTATTTTTAATTGCTGACCTTGTAAACCTTCAATTTTAACAATAGGAGGGGACAAATAAAAAGGCGCTTCAGAGTTCTCAGGTGTGGAATTTTCATCACCGTTATCAATCCATGACTGAACAAGAGACGATGTTTTGCTATTATTGGTTAATTGTACAGTAATACTATCAGCGTCAGCAGGATATATAATTCGAGTGCCTGTAATAATAACATTAGATAATGTTGAGCTCGAAAATAAAATAGTGAGTAATAAAACTAGAGTTTTCATAATAGTATCCATTTAAAGCCAGGCTAATAAAAGCCTGGCTAAGTCATAATTATAAATAGGAAACTGTATATATTACATTTGATTGCAAAAGACCGACTTTGGCAGCAGTTGCATTAGTTTTATAATAACTGGCTATTAAATTGAGTGTAGCGCCTGTCGCGCCACCAGTGTCAGCCCCTGTAAGGTTAGTATCAAAGGCCACATTGAGTGGAATTGCGGTTGTTGGAGTGCTGGTTTTAGATAAACTAAATCCAACATTTTTAGCAACGGAAGCATCATTTTCATTGACGGAAGTATTCACTAAATACAAACCGGAAGGGGAAATATTACTTGACGAATAAAAGTGTAATTTCAGATTACTTACAGGAGTGCTCGCAGGTGCACAATCAGAGAAAGTTAAAGAAAATTGTTTTTGATTTTTAGAAATAACCGTCGCGGCAGTGGTCCCTGCATCTGTTACGGTTATTGGGTCAAGAACAACAGTCATATCGGCACTATTTCCGCCATTAATAGTACAAGTTGTATCGCTTATTGCTCCAGAAATTGAAATAATTCCTCCAGCACTGTTAGTTATTGCAAGTGCTGAACCTGATATAACAGATAACGAAAGTAAAGACAGAGGTAGTATATATCTAGACATAATTAACCCCATAAGGTCAAAGTAAAATAAAGTGATATAACTTTGATTAACAGCTGAATGTAAATTAGCTGTGTTATTTTATGCTAGATATAAAATATATTTTTTTCAAATTAAAAATAAAAAAATATTTAATGAGATTAGTGTCTTTTTTATATGTATGAATTTAATGTGATATTGTTTTTCTAATTACTTTATGTTGACTCGTAATAAGTGTAATTTTTGATGGTTGGTAGTTTATCTTTTTGAGTATTTCTTGTTGTGCATGTTATTGTGACAAGGATAAAGATCAATTAACTTAACAATAAACAAAAGTAATATTAATTTGTGAAATTAAATAAAATTTAATTTATAAAAAATTAATTGATAATAAAATGGCAAGTCATAGTTAATGACTTGCCATTGAGATATAATTTTATCTTATAAGCTAGGTAGGAAAGTCGTAAATACAGGCATAAAAGTGACTAAGAGTAATACGATAATTAATGCAAAGAACAGTGGCATGACCTCACGAATAAAGTCTGAAATACGTACACCAGTAATCGATGTGGCAACAAACATTACCGTTCCCATAGGGGGTGTTAAACATCCGATAGCTAAATTAAGGATCATGACAATCCCAAAATGGATAGGGTCAATTCCTAAAAGTTTTACTGTAGGCATTAATAATGGAACAAGGACAATAATTGCTGCATTACCTTCAATAAACATACCTAGAATTAAAAGCACCGCATTGACAATCATTAAGAAGACATATGGATTATCAGAGAAACTGGTCATCATTTTGGCAACATCTTGTGCCACTTGCTCGTTCGTCAATACCCATGCTAACGCAGAACAAGTCATAATAATGAGCATTATGCTTGCTGTTGAACGAGCTGTTTCTAAAAATGAGGCCGCAATGTCTTTTAACTTCATTTCACGATAAAAGAAGGTACCAATTACAATAACGTAAAGTACAGCAATAGCACCAGCTTCTGTCGGTGTAAAAATACCAAAGCGAATTCCGCCAATAATAACGAGGACTAAGAGGAAAGCTGACATTGCTCCTTTACCTGTTTGGTAAACTTCAGCAAATGTAGGCGCTTTGTCTCTAGCAGGTTTGTATCCACGTTTTTTGGCAATAAGATAAATTGTAACCATTAAAGCAACGCAGCACATTAAACCAGGAATGATTGCAGCCATAAACATCTTACCAATAGAGACATCGGCAACAAATCCATAGATGATTAATGCAATACCCGGTGGAATTATAGGTGTTATTAATGATCCTGCAGCAGTGACAGCGGCAGAGAAGCTTTTCCCATAACCTAATTTGGTCATTTCGGGTACTAACATTTTAGATAACATGGCACAGTCAGCAAGGTTAGATGCAGAGAGCCCGCCCATCATTGTACTTAATAATACGTTAGATTGGGCAAGTCCCCCTGGGTAGTGCCCAGACAGTGTGCCAGTAAATTTTAACATTCGGCTAGTGATACCCGTGTAATTCAAAAGGTTACCTAACAGAATGAAAAAAGGAATAGCAAGTAACGTGACATTTTCTCCTGCACCAATAATGCGCTGAACTGCAATAAGAGGAGATATATCACCAGCAGAAAAGAAATAAGTGAGTAATGCAATTAGCACACTTAAAAAAATGGGAACATTAATTAAAAAGCAGAATATTAATACAATACAGGCGATAATTACTGACATGGTTTATCTCCTTTTATTAATTTACTCATGTCTTCCAGTAAATGTTGGATAGAAAATAACACCATGATGGATGCGCCAATGGGAACAGAAAGGTCGATATAGTAATAAGAAACACCAATAATTGGTGTTATTTTATCTTCTGCGATAATCGAGAGTTCATATCCAAGATACCCAAAAATTGATAAAGCAATAATGGCCATAATATGCGTAATGACCGCGATAGCTAATTGTACTTTTTCAGGAAATAAAGAGGTAATAGCATCAATACTGACGTGCATTCTTTTACCCGCAGCGGATGCTGCTCCAATCATAACCAACCATATGTAGCAAATAATTAAAACTTCCTCACTCCACATTAAAGGGTCATTAAGAAGCCAACGCATGAATACAGCAAGAATGGTAATAATGACGATAGCGGCAACGGCAAGCGAAGCCACTATATCACTTAATTTCCCCAGAAATTTAAACATAAAAGATCCTTGCGAGAATAATAGTCAACCATTTGTATTGTAAAAATATTGGCGGTGTTAACCGCCAAGTAATAGGGTTAATTATTAATAATATCTTGAGTTTGTTGATATAAATTCGCAGACCATTCAGGGAATTCATTATAGAAAGGCTTAGATTTTTCTTTGAAGAGCGCTCTGTCTACTTCAACAACAGTAACACCTTCACTTTTCATTTTTTCAATAATCTCTTTTTCTTGTTGTAAGACTAAATCTGTTAAAAATTGCCCAGCTTCATTTCCTGATTCAACTAAAGCCTGCTGAATATTTTCAGGTAATTTAGCGTAGGTTTTGCTGCCCATGACTAAGTTGGTTACGTTTTCTACATGGCCCGTTAGAATTAAGAATTTAGCAGCTTCATGGTGTTTTTGCCCATATAGCACTGGAATTGGGTTTTCTGCACCATCAATAATTTTAAGATTAAGTGCAGTATAAACTTCAGCTAAAGGTAATGGTGTTGGTGTGGCACCCATTGCCTCTAAACCTTTAATTTGAATTTTATTGTTGGGGACGCGAATTTTTAAACCTTTTAGGTCATCTGGGGTTTGGATCATTTTATTGGCTAAGATATGACGTGAACCATATAGCCAATCTTTAGAAACCACATGAAGGCCTTTTTTATCTAACTGTTGTTCTAATGAACCATACCAAGGTGAGGCATTTAATTTAAAAATATCTTTATAAGATAGCCCTAAGTACGGCCCAAACATAATACCGTAATCAGGTACATAATCAGAAAAGAAGGCACCATCTGCTAAGGTAATTAATGGACTACCTAACTTCATTTGTTCGATCACATCTTTTTTAGAACCTAATTGTGAGCTTGGGTAAGGAATTAACTCACCTTCACCATTAGTTTTTTCATTGAATTTCTTTGCCCATTCGTGGATAGCTAAGTCAAAAGGCTCTCCGGGGTTATTTTCATAAGCGACTTTTAGCTTATATTTAGCATCGGCGAATGCGGCACCTGTCATGCTACCCATTAATAGCATTGTGCTGAGTGTTAAGCTAAGAAATGTTTTTCCGTTTAATGTGCTCAGTTTCATAAAGGTATCTCCTGTAGGGGGATTTATTGTTTTAAGTATTTAGTTTTTTTCTAACCAATGTATTTTTTGCGTAGCATTATTTCTGTGCCACTATTCAGAATATCTGTGATTTTTTGGCTCACATCATCTTGTAATTGTGGTATTTCGTTGAGGTTTAATCCCCATAAATCAGACATTGCTAGCACATTTTCAGTCAGTTGTTTTACATTTGAGTCATAGAGCTCATTCCAAGCTTTAAAGCGTTCGAGTAAATAATCATCATCATTTAAAGGAATGAGTTGTTCACCCTGTTTTCCTCGATAGAAAACAATAAGTGCAGCAAGTGAAAATGAAATGCAATAAGGAATTTTATTGTATTGCTTAACATAAGAGATTAATTGAGGTAATAAACGAGTTTTAAATTTAGTTAGCGAGTTTAGAGAAATTGAAAGTAACTCATGCTCTATATATGGGTTATTAAAACGGTCAATTACTGCGGAGGCAAAAGCCATAAGCTCCGAAGGGCTTTGAGATAAAACAGGAATAACCTCATTATCAATTAAATCTTTGATGAAAGATAAAAAGATTGGGTTGGTAGTGACATCACGAACAGTTCGAATCCCTGCTAAATAAGCAACGGGAACCATCGCAGTGTGTGCACCATTTAAGATTGCAACTTTACGTTCTTTGTAGGGTTTTATGTCATCTACTACTTTGATATTTAATGGCAATTCATTTAACTTTAGCTTCTTCTCTAGTATTTTTGGCCCTTGAATAACAAATAAATAGAAATATTCAGCAGTGACGAGAAAATCGTCTTTATAACCTAATTCTTTTTCCAGTTTTTCAATTTCATTTTTCGGGTAGCCAGTAACAATTCTATCGACTAACGTAGAACAAAACGTATTACTGCTATTTAGCCAAGCGATAAAATCTGCGGGGAGTTGCCAGTCTTGTGCATGTTGATTTACAAACTCTTGTAATTTATCGCCATTATAGTCAATTAGCTCACAGGGGATGATGAACAACCCTTTGCTACTATCGCCATTAAAATGTTGAAAGCGGTGAAATAAAAATTGAGTAAGCTTCGCAGGGAAACTACTTGCTGGTGTATCTTCTAAGCGTACGTCGTGTTTATATACGATCCCTGCTTCCGTAGTATTAGAGAAGATCCATTGTAATTCGGGATTTTCTGCACACTTTAAAAATTTATCATATTCAGAATAGATAAGTATTTCACGGTTAACCGAATTAATAATTCTTATATTAGAAACACTTTGTTTTTGTTCATTAATCCCCCTGGTGATGGCAGTATAAAGTCCATTTTGTTGATTAATTGAGGGATGAGATGAGTCAATTGGCCTGACAAGCGTAATGCCACTATTGAAATCTGTCTTTTCATTCAGTTGGTCAACCATCCAGTCGATAAAAGCACGTAAAAAATTACCTTCTCCGAATTGCAAAATTCTCTCTGGGTATTGCTTATTAGCCATTGACTGTCTATTTAAGTAATCCATGACCATTCCTCTAGTTATTATGTGTATTAATCATCTGGTGTTGATTCAGACTAGAAGTATTTTTTTCTATGGACTATTAATTGCATCAATTTTGTGGAATGAATGGCTTTTTGATGTTTTTAATGTGTTTTTTATCAGTTAAAAACAGATGAATTATTGATAGATTAAATCTGTTCAATAAATATGTCTTTTAATTAATTGAAATATAGTGATAATTTTATTTTCTATAATTTTTGATAATAATAATTTTATAATTAAGCTGTTTTTTTACTGAAAAATTCAGGTTTTGTTTGATGTGTACCATTATCGACCCAAAGAAATAATTCGTCATTGGCCATCCATTGGCCTTGTAAACTAATGTTATTTATTCATAAGTTTGCTGTATGGAGTTGATCATAGTTCGTTTAGCGGTATCTAAATGATGTCTAAGTTCATTCATCGCGACAATATCATTACGGCTAATTAACGCACTTAAAATGGTCATGTGTTCTTCAATTGCCAGTACATTTCTTTCTTTTAAATCTGATTCATCCCATTGATATTGAAAATGAAATATCACAGTGATGATTTCAAGAGATTGATTAAAAAATGGGTTGTTGGCACCCGATAAAATAAGGCTATGTAGTTCATAATCTAGTTGAGAAAAGTCGCGGTAATTGATAGTAACGGTTTCACGCAGTGTTCTATGTTTGAGTAATAGCTCTTTCGCTAAAATCCAACGATGGTCATCTGGTGGTAAATTTAAAAAATGAGTCAATGCATTGGTTTCTAGTAACTCCCTAAACTCAAAAAGTTTTTCTGCGTATTCACGTGAAAACTTCATCATATGCCAATTTCCTCGGTGGGTGTTTTTAATTAACCCATAACGGGAAAACTCCACTAAGAACTCCCGAACAACACTAGAACTTACATGACTTTTTTTTGCTAATTGTAATTCAGTAAAAGTATCTCCGGGCATCAATTCTTTGCGTTTAATCATTTGATAAAACGCTTTTTCGAATAAGACGATTTGTTGATCAGGGAGACTTGATTCAACAGGAAAGAAATCAGTTTTATTGGGATAGCGAATGACATGATATTCATTCCCTTGTTTTTCAATGATTTTCTTTTCTAATAAATATTCGAGGGTATGTCTCACGGTGGTTCGACTGATATTAAACATCTCTGCTAAAGAAGATTGTGAGGGGAAAGGGGATGTTAATAAATTTTTATGTATGGCATCTAAGAATTCATTAATTGACCCATAGCGTATATTTTTACTCCTCACCATTTAAATACTCCTTGAATCTGATTTTTATTCTTTAAAGACCGATTTAAAACCGATTTAAAAACATTTAATCACAAAATTCGGTTGTTAATTATCTAGTCTATGTTTTTTAAATTAAAAAAGACAGATAAATTGATGGAGGGAAATATGAAACAATTGATTTGCCAAGAACCTAAACAATTAGTCTATCAACAAGTTGTTGAACCTACAGTTCAAACTGGGCACGTAAAAATAAAAATTCATGCGGTTGGTATATGTGGAACTGATATTCATGCATGGGGAGGAAACCAGCCATTTTTTCAATATCCACGAGTATTAGGACATGAAATTTCTGGAACTATTTGTGAGGTTGCATCAGATATCACGCAGTGGAAAGTCGGGCAACGTGTTGCGGTGATGCCTTATGTCGCATGTTACGAATGTGGTGCATGCAAGGAAGGAAAAACAAATTGTTGCGAAAAAATTTCAGTTATTGGCGTTCACGAAGACGGGGGTTTTTGTGAATATTTAAATGTTCCAGAGAAAAATGTATTAGCGATTGAAGACACTGTCACAGATATTGATGGCGCCTTGATCGAACCATTTTCAATCAGTGCTCATGCCGTCAGGCGTGCGCAAGTTAAAGCGCAAGATACTGTTTTAGTCGTAGGGGCTGGACCGATAGGGCTTGGCGTTGCTGCAATTGCCAAAGCGGATGGTGCTAACGTATTAGTGGCTGATACCAGTGAGGCACGTCGCCAACATGTTGAAAAGGTCTTAGGCTTAAAAACGTGTGACCCAGCGGCTGAAAATTACTTATCAAGCATTGAAGGCCATTTTTCAGGCATGCTTGCTGAGAAAGTCATTGATGCTACGGGGAATCAACACGCAATGAACACCGCGGTGAATTTAATTCGTCATGGTGGTTTAATTGTATTTGTTGGCCTATTTAAAGGTAATTTATCGTTTCCAGACCCCGATTTCCATAAAAAAGAGACAACAATGATGGGGAGTCGTAATGCAACGCCTGAAGACTTCAATAAAGTTGCAAGATTAATGGCTGAAGGTAAGTTATCTAGTGGGATGATGCTAACACACCAATTTGACTTTGATACCATTGGTGATGTTTATGAAAGTGATGTCATTAATAATCGTGAATTAATTAAAGGTGTTATTTTGTTTTAAATAGCAATTTATTTTAAACAAACATTTATTTTAAATAACAACAAAAACCCACAATAAGAGTGGGTTTTTGTTTGGCGCTAATTTATTTCTAGTCTGAATGAATTAGCGTTTTAATGCTTCCGATAACTCATCTTTCATGACGGACAGTATGTCTCTAACAACACGTGGGCTACCAGCGACTAAGTTACCAGATGCGATATAATTATGGCCGCCAATAAAGTCAGTCATGATACCGCCAGCTTCACGCATGATTAGCTCGCCGCCTAAGAAATCCCATGGTTTTAAGCCGATTTCAAAGAATGCATCAACACGACCAGAAGCAACATAACACAGGTCTAATGCCGCAGAACCCGTACGACGGAAATCAGCGCATTTGTCGAACATTGCGGTCATGATATTCATATATACCGCAGCGTGTTGTTTTTGTTTGAAAGGAAAACCTGTCGCAACGATAGCGCCATCAAGGTCACGTTTTTCATCAATGCGAATACGATAACCGTTAAGCTGAGCGCCTTGTCCACGTACTGCGCTAAATAATTCATTACGCATTGGGTCGTAGACAACAGCAACTTCTGTACGGCCTTTAACGCGTACAGCGATAGAAACAGAAAAATGAGGGAGGCGTTTTGTGAAGTTGGTGGTGCCATCCAGTGGATCGATTACCCATTGAATATCATCATCTTTACCAATTAATTCACCGCTTTCTTCAGTGATAATAGTGTGGTCTGGATATGACTTGCGGATGATTTCAATTATCAGTTGCTCAGATTCTTGGTCAACGTTAGTAACGAAATCGTTAGTGCCTTTCTGAGTGACTTTAATATTGCTAGGCATTTCATAGTTTTTAGCTATGTGATTACCGGCCTTACGTGCTGCACGTATGGCGATGTTAAGCATCGGATGCATGGGCTTTTTCCACTGGAATGTTAAAGAACGAAAAACTTGAGTGCCGAAGTATATAGATGTTCGTCACAATAAGCAATTTTGTGTTAAGCTATTGCGATAATTTTTTTATGAAACGTATAAACCATGTTAGATAATATCCGTATTGTTCTTGTTGAGACCTCACACACTGGTAATATGGGCTCAACGGCCCGTGCAATGAAAACCATGGGGCTTTCTAATCTCTATCTTGTTAACCCTCTTGTTGAACCAGACTCACACTCTATTGCGCTTTCTGCAGGAGCAAGTGATGTTATTGGTAATGCGACAATCGTTAAAACTCTCGATGAAGCTTTAGAAGGCTGTAAACTAGTGATCGGCACTAGTGCGCGTTCTCGTACTTTATCTTGGCCGATGGTTGAGCCACGTGAATGTGGCGTTAAATCTGTTGAGCAATCCAAAGAATCGCCAGTTGCGATTGTTTTTGGTCGTGAGCGAGTAGGATTGACCAACGAAGAATTACAAAAATGTCAGTATCATTTATATATCCCAACGAATCCTGAATACGGTTCTTTGAATTTAGCGATGGCGGTTCAGTTGGTGAGTTATGAGATACGTATGGCGTATCTTTCAATGAATGAAAAAAATACGGTAATTTCCGCAGATGATGAGGTAGAATACCCGCCGTCAGAAGATGTTGAGCGGTTTTATGTCCATCTTGAAAGCGTATTGAATGAATCCGGTTTTATACGTAAAGCCCACCCTGGCTTAATTATGAATAAATTACGCCGTTTATTCACTCGAGCGCATATCGAAACCCAAGAGTTACATATCCTGCGGGGTATTTTAACGTCAATGGAAAAATGGGCGAAAAAGTGAGGCGAAATCCGTGGTAAAAGCAGTTGAATAATACTTGAGTAAATTAGTCAGGTAAATAGTTGACTAAATTACTCAGGAATGTCACAATCTGACCATAATTTACCACGGAGTAATATGTTATGAGACTCACTTCCAAAGGGCGTTACGCAGTAACTGCGATGTTAGATGTCGCATTACACTCTCAGTCAGGTCCAGTGCCTTTAGCTGACATTTCTGAACGTCAGGGAATTTCCCTCTCTTATCTTGAGCAACTTTTCTCTCGTTTACGCAAAAACGAGTTGGTTTCGAGTGTGCGCGGTCCAGGCGGCGGTTATTTGCTTGGTAGAGACGCAGACCAAATCTTTGTTGCTGAAGTAATCGCTGCGGTAGATGAATCTGTTGACGCCACCCGTTGCCAGGGTAATAAAGAAGGTTGCCAAAATGGCGATCGTTGTTTAACTCACGCATTATGGCGCGATTTAAGCGATAGAATTACAAGTTTCCTTAGCAGCATTAGCCTTGATGAGCTGGTTAAAAACCAAGAAGTCATGGTTGTTGCTGATAGACAAGATAACGAACAGCGTAAAACCATGCCAAATGGGATTACACCTGAATCGATTATCAATGTACGTGCTTAAAAATATTAAAAAAATTGCAGTCGGTACATCTTGGTGAGTTGTTAGACGAAGAGCTAATTTCCGCTATTTGTATCTTTAAAAATTAAAGGCAAGTTACCTTGTCCTTTGGAGTAAGTGAGCAATGAAATTACCAATTTATCTTGATTATTCAGCAACAACACCGGTTGACCCGCGTGTGGCTGAAAAAATGATGCAATGTTTAACAATGGATGGGAACTTTGGTAACCCAGCGTCCCGTTCTCATCGTTTCGGCTGGCAAGCGGAAGAAGCGGTAGATATTGCTCGCAATCAAATCGCCGAATTAGTGGGCGCTGACCCACGTGAAATCGTGTTTACTTCAGGCGCAACTGAGTCTGATAACTTAGCGATTAAAGGCGCTGCTAATTTCTATAAAAAGAAAGGCAACCACATTATTACCTGTAAAACGGAACACAAAGCCGTTTTAGATACCTGCCGCCAATTAGAGCGTGAAGGTTTTGAAGTGACTTATCTGTCACCGCAAAGCAATGGTTTAATTGCTATGCAAGACCTACAAGACGCTATCCGTGAAGACACTATTTTAATTTCTATTATGCATGTTAATAATGAAATTGGTGTAGTGCAGGATATCGAAGCTATTGGTGAATTATGCCGTAGCAAAGGGATTATTTTCCACGTCGATGCAACTCAAAGCGTGGGCAAATTGCCCATCGACCTGAATGCGTTAAAAGTTGATTTAATGTCGTTCTCTGCGCACAAACTCTATGGCCCAATGGGCATTGGTGCACTGTATGTCCGCCGTAAACCTCGTGTTCGCCTTGAAGCGCAGCAGCACGGTGGTGGCCATGAGCGCGGTATGCGTTCTGGGACATTACCTGTACACCAAATCGTTGGTATGGGTGAAGCTTACCGTATTGCCAAAGAAGAAATGGCTGCGGAATCTGAGCGTTTACGCGGTTTACGGTTACGTTTGTGGAACGGTATTAAAGATATCGAAGAAGTTTACCTCAATGGTGATTTAGAACACGGTGCGCCGCACATTCTGAACGTCAGCTTCAACTATGTTGAAGGTGAATCACTGATGATGTCATTAAAAGATTTGGCTGTATCTTCAGGTTCTGCATGTACTTCTGCAAGCCTAGAACCTTCTTATGTACTGCGCGCTTTAGGGATGAATGATGAGCTGGCACATAGCTCAATCCGTTTCTCTTTAGGTCGTTTCACGACAGAAGAAGAAATTGACTATGCAATCAAAATGATTCATGGCGCAATTGGCCACTTACGCGAGCTGTCTCCTTTATGGGAAATGTTTAAAGACGGCGTAGATCTTAACAGCATCGAATGGTCTCACCATTAATCAGACGGTTTCAGGAGTTTAAAAATGGCTTACAGTGAAAAAGTTATCGATCATTATGAAAACCCACGCAACGTTGGTTCGTTTGACAACAGCGACCCAAGCGTCGGTAGCGGTATGGTAGGCGCACCTGCCTGTGGTGACGTCATGAAATTACAGATTAAAGTAAATGATGACGGCATTATTGAAGATGCACGTTTTAAAACTTATGGTTGCGGTTCAGCAATTGCTTCAAGTTCACTCGTGACTGAGTGGATGAAAGGCAAAAGTTTGGACGAAGCAGAGTCAATCAAAAATACAGCCATTGCAGAAGAGTTAGAATTACCACCAGTGAAAATTCACTGTTCAATTCTAGCGGAAGACGCAATCAAAGCTGCTATTGCTGATTACAAAAGCAAACGCCAAAGCAAATAAGTTTTTAATCAGTCTATAGGGCAAGCCATATTAATAAATAACAACAAGTTATCGTCCTATAACTGGAACAATACTCATGCCTTCTAGGCTAAACATCGCTGAGTTTCTTAGCTTAGAAATAGGGTGGGTATAAAATAATTTGAAGGCGGATGCGACTCATGAGTAGCATCTGCCTTGTTTGTTTCTAAAGTGAGGTTTGCAATGTCTATTTCTCTTACAGAAAGTGCTGCGCAGCGTATTCAATCCTTTCTGCAAAATCGTGGAAAAGGCGAGGGCTTGCGTTTAGGTGTAAGAACTTCAGGTTGTTCAGGGATGGCTTATGTTCTTGAATTCGCTGATATAATTAATGAAGAAGACACGGTTTTTGAAGATAAAGGCGTGAAGGTCATCGTCGATGGCAAGAGCATTGTTTATCTTGATGGTACTGAGCTGGATTTCGTTAAAGAAGGCTTAAACGAAGGGTTTAAATTTAATAACCCTAACGTCAATAGTGAATGCGGATGCGGTGAAAGTTTCCACGTATAATGCGTTCAATTAAGCCTAATTTTCGGCCAATCTCACTAATATTAATTTGTTAGTGGCATTGGTAACCGGTTCGAGAAACTGAGCACTTATGGATTACTTTACTCTTTTTGGGTTGACCCCAACTTATGCCATCGATAGCGAACAACTGACGTTACGTTTTCAAGACTTACAGCGTCAATACCATCCTGACCGGTTTGCAACCTGTTCTGAACAGGAAAAAATGCAAGCACTGCAAAAAGCAGCAACCATTAATGCTGCCTATCAAGCCCTTCGTCACCCGCTAAAACGCGCGGAATATATGCTTTCATTACATGGTTTTGATATTAATAACGAACAACATACCATGCATGATACGGCATTTTTAATGGAGCAGCTTGAGCTACGTGAAGAGTTAGACAATATTGAAAACAGTGATGATGCACTTGATTTATTGGCTAAATTTATGCAAAACGTCAAACAAATGCAGCAAGCACGAAGCGCACTGATGGTGACAGAGTTAGATGCCATGCAGTGGGAAAAAGCCGCTGATACCGTACGTAAACTACGTTTTCTCGATAAGCTTCAGCAGCAAGCTGAGCAACTCGAAGAACGGTTACTAGATGAATTTTAAGAGAAAACGATTATGGCGTTACTACAAATCAGCGAACCCGGTATGACAGCAGCTCCGCATCAACGCAAATTGGCTGCTGGCATTGATTTAGGTACCACCCACTCTTTGATTGCGACAGTGCGCAGTGGTGAAGCTGCGGCTTTGCCTGACAATCAAGGGCGTTTTTTATTACCATCGATTGTTAATTATCAGCCTGAAAGCAAACTAGTGGGATGGGATGCGAAGCAACTTGCAGAGCAAGACCCAGTCAATACCATTATTTCAGTGAAACGCATGATGGGGCGTTCATTGGTCGATATTCAAAAACGCTACCCTGACTTACCTTATCAACTAAGTGCCAGTGAAAATGGTTTGCCATTTATTCAAACTGCGGCTGGCCAAGTCGACCCAATCCAAGTGTCTTCTGACATTCTAAGAACATTAGCAAAACGTGCAGAAGAAACCTTAGGTGGTGAAATGGATGGCGTAGTGATTACGGTGCCGGCTTATTTTGATGATGCACAACGCCAAGGTACAAAAGATGCGGCGCGCCTTGCAGGCTTACATGTATTACGTTTACTGAATGAACCGACTGCCGCTGCGATTGCTTACGGGTTGGACTCTGGGCAAGAAGGTGTGATTGCTGTTTATGACCTTGGTGGTGGTACTTTTGATGTTTCTATTTTGCGTTTAAGCCGCGGTGTATTCGAGGTGTTGGCAACGGGCGGCGATACTGCACTTGGGGGCGATGATTTCGACCAAGTACTGGCACAGTGGATTGCTGAGCAAGCAGGCGTTTCATTACAAGGTGATCATCATTTAAATCGTCAACTATTAAATGTGGCGACAGAAACGAAAGTCGCGCTCAGTGACGCAGATGCAGTGGCTATTCAGCTTGCCAATTGGCAAGGGGAAATTCGTCGTGAGCAGTTTGAAACGTTAATTGAAACTTACGTGAAACGTACACTGATGGCTTGTCGTCGTGCATTGAAAGATGCAGGTGTTGAGGCAGAAGAGGTGCTGAACGTTGTTATGGTTGGTGGTTCGACTCGCGTACCCTTAGTACGTCAAAAAGTTGGGGAGTTTTTTGGTAAATCACCACTGACATCCATCGACCCAGATAAAGTGGTGGCAATTGGCGCCGCAATTCAAGCCGATATCTTAGTAGGGAACAAGCCTGACAGCGAAATGTTGTTATTGGACGTGATCCCGTTATCCCTTGGTCTAGAGACCATGGGGGGATTGGTTGAAAAAGTGATCCCGCGCAATACGACGATTCCAGTTGCTCGAGCTCAAGAATTTACCACATTTAAAGACGGCCAAACGGCAATGAGTGTGCATGTGGTGCAAGGTGAACGTGAAATGGTGGCAGATTGCCGCTCGTTAGCGCGCTTTACCTTACGTGATATTCCAGCAATGGCAGCCGGTGGAGCTCATATTCGTGTGACTTTTCAAGTCGATGCCGATGGGCTGTTGAGTGTCAGTGCTATGGAAAAATCCACTGGTGTAGAAGCCTCGATTCAAGTTAAGCCATCGTATGGGTTAACGGATAACGAAATTTCAAACATGATTAAAGATTCAATGACTAACGCGCAAGATGACTTAAATGCGCGCCGCTTAGCGGAGCAAAAAGTTGAAGCTGCAAGAGTGCTTGAAAGTTTAACGAACGCATTAGCCCAAGATGGCAATTTACTGACGCCAAAAGAAGAGTCAGAAATTGATAATGCGGTCAATGAGTTAATTAAAGCGGTTGAGGGTACAGACCCAATCGTAATTGAAAATGCCATTAAACAACTGGATAAGCAATCGCAGGAGTTTGCAGCGCGTCGTATGGATACGTCTATTCGCCAAGCGTTGTCAGGCCATTCTGTGGATGAGATATAATTATGCCTAAAATAGTTTTTTTACCTCATAGTGATTTATGTCCAGACGGTGCTGTCGTTGAAGCACAAGAAGGCGAGTCTATTTTAAATGTTGCATTACGCAGCGGTATTGAGCTTGAGCACGCCTGTGAAAAATCCTGTGCTTGTACAACCTGTCATTGCATCGTTCGCGAAGGTTTTGATTCACTAGAAGAAAGTAGTGAACTCGAAGATGACATGTTAGACAAAGCATGGGGGTTAGAACCAGAAAGTCGTTTAAGTTGCCAGGCGTTGGTGACGGATGAGGATTTAGTGGTGGAGATACCACGTTATACTATCAATCACGCCCGCGAACACTAATGCTCGTTATATTTCGCGTTGTAGGGGTGTTGGCTTCTTTCGAGTACTTGGGTCACATACTTTTGTATGCTCCCCAAGATACTCTCAATTGCCGCCTACCTACAACACGAACTATTTAGAGCATTGAATAGTTTGTTATATTTCGCGTTGTAGGGGTGTTGGCTTCTTTCGCTAACCCTAGTCACATACTTTTGTATGCTCCCCAAGATACTCTCAATTGCCGCCTACCTACAACACGAACTATTTAGAGCATTGAATAGTTTGTTATATTTCGCGTTGTAGGGGTGTTGGCTTCTTTCGCTAACCCTAGTCACATACTTTTGTATGCTTTCCAAGCTACTCTCAATTGCTGCCTAGCTACAACGTGAATTATTTAAAAAATCAAAATACATGTCATGCTTCACGCTGTAGCGTTGTTGGCTTCTTTCGCTAACCCTAGTCACATACTTTTGTATGCTCTCCAAAATACTCTCATTTGCCGTCTAGCTACAATGTGAATTATTTAAAAAATAACAGTAAATCGTCCTTAATATTTATTCATATATGTAATAAGAGTGATTTTTTGTATTTTAATATTTTCCTTGTTATTTTCTTTTGTTTTTTTGAAAGTGAAATGCAACTCTTAATATTTTATTTAATTTTAATAAATTAATTATTTATATATTATGAAATTTTTTTGTTTTATTTATTTGCTGATTTAAAGTTAGTAATTAAATTATCACTTTGTGCGCTTTGTTTTTTATGTTATAGATAATATCGATATTGAGTAGTTACCTTTGGATTAAAATACAATGATTCAATGTTTATATAAATGCTAATTAAATAAAGTTGGAGATAAAAAGGAATTTTATCATGAAATGGAAATATCGATTTGGCGCAGTGGCTGGTAATACACTTGAATATTATGATATTGCTGTTTTTGCGGCAATATCGAGTTATCTCAGCGCAGAATTAGAGCGGCTAGGCTATAACCAAGCGACAGAGATGGTATGGGGTATATTTGCTTTGCGTTTTATTATTCGGCCTGTTGGCGCTTATATTATAGGGAGGTATGCCGACAGTGTTGGTAAAAAGTCCGCATTGGTTTTAACAAGTTTTATAACAGGGACAGCTACACTATGCATGGCATTATTACCTATTAATTTATTAGGGAATTACACTCCTATTGCCATTTTAATTTTGCAAATGGCACTATCATTTAGTTTTGCAGGAGAATATCCATCATTAATTACTTACCTTTTTAATAACTCTAAGAATAATGAAAACTCAAGGTTATCAGCCATAATCAATGGCAGTACAGCATTCGGTATTATTATTTCACTTACAGTTGTATTTGCTTTGGAATTTTTTTTAGAACCAGAGATGATGCAAAGTATTGGATGGCGAGTTCCCCTGTTTTTAGGAGTGCTTAATATTACTATTAGCTTTTGGTTTAGAATGAAATTGCCTAATAATTCAAGTGAAAAAATAAAATCAGTACCTATTAGTTATATGGATATGTTTTTTGTTTTTTTATTAACCATACCTGGAAATGTGCTCTTCTTTGTGCAGCATGTTTCAACAGCTATGTTTCTTGAAAAAATGCAAATGATAGAAGATAGGACTGTATGGGCACTGTTATTGTCAATTTTACTTCTATCTTTTATGTTAATTTGTGGCTGGCTTACCGACAAATATAATATTTTGGAAAAGGTATATAACCTCGGTGTGATAGGAATGGTGTTTTTATCAATTCCTATATTTTTATTAATTAGCAGTCAATCTATAATATTAACTATTATTTCTCAATTAATTATCAATATATATGCAGCAATGATTCTAGCAACGACCCCCTTTATGTTGTTTAAAGCGGCAAAAGGAAAGGTTGTTACACTTGCGTTAGGTTTTAACTTTACAGCAATGCTTTTTGGTGGTGTCTCACCTTTGATTACAACTTATCTTGCTAATATTAATATAGCCTATGTGGGCTTATTTCTAACATTGTGTGGTGCACTTCGATTTTTAATTTATAAAAAACCATCTAAAGATTTTGAAATAGAGACAAAAACGGGAAGTTAAACTTTATTAAGGAATTGATATGAATGCTGAAAGCCAAGTTTTTGAAGATGTATGTAGTAATTTTAAAAATGAATTTATAAATATTTTTGATTGGCATGATGTTGATGTTACCTATTTCTGTGTTGATTTAAAAAATAAAACAATGCATATAGCATCTAATAATTATGAATGGCAATTAATAAGTCTAAACAGTGGGTTGGATCTTTTGGTGGAAGAAAGATTAAAATCGAGCATCCAATATTGGAATAATTACCCAGAAGTTTTCATGAAGATTCTAGCTAAATCGAAAAAAAGTAAATTTAAAGTTGATTTTTGTAATAGATATGGGAGTACATTTGAAATTACTACTGTAAATTCAAATAAGCAGCTCACATTATCTGAAATGTTATCTATTTATAAGCATCGCCCCATGATTTCTGAGTATGCCCACCAGCTTTGGAAAAAAAATCCTGACGTTACTTTACCGATGAGAGCGAATATTCCTATAAAGGCACAATTATTAGGGCAAACAAAGAATGTTGCACCGGAACTATTAAATCCTCAAAAATATATGCGTTTTGGCCATATTCGTTTTACACGAAAAGAGATGATAACCATACGCCTACTGCTTTCGCACTGTAAGGTAAAAGAAATCAGTTATATTCAAGGTTGTTCAGAAGCCAGTGAAAATAGACGAATTCAAAAGATCAAAGAAAAGTTGGGTTTCCCTTATGTTTCATCAAGCGGCTTGTTTACAGCATTAAAAGAGCAAGGTATTACACTAGCTTGTTTGGAAACACTTATCGATTTACCTCTCACAAACAGTATAATGAAGAATAACTGAAAAAGATCCGTTGGTATGATTCAAAGGGCTATAATTCGAAAAATAGTTGTTCATATAATGAGAGAAAATGATGAGTTTAAAATGGTCAAATAGCCGTGAAATCGGTGAAGCACTGTATGACGCATTTCCAGATGTTGATCCAAAAACGGTGCGCTTTACCGATATGCACCAGTGGATTTGCGATTTAGAAGAATTTGATGATGATCCGCAAAAATCGAACGAGAAAATCCTAGAAGCGATTTTGTTAGTTTGGCTGGATGAATTCGAATAAGTAGGGTTTTCCCCTAAAAACCGAGTGACTGCCAGAAATAGTGCTCGGTTTTTTATTTTATATCAGCACTATAATGATATCTCTATTGGTATTTATCAGTTAAGGTAATGCCATCTGCCGACAGAATAAATGGGCTTTTACTGTCTGCAAAAATAGACAAAGTGAGAAAAACGATGACAAAACAAATTATGCCAGTAATGATTTCTTGTGAGCCTGCTGCACCTTGTTGGGGCGAAGGCGCATTGTTAAGCTCTAGCGATAAAGGGATGACAATCCACCTGAAACATGCAGGTAAATTATGTGCAGTACAAAGCGCTGGCCGTAAATTAGATGGCCAAGGGATCCGCAATGTAGCTTTGGCTGGCGAAGGCTGGGATTTAGAAAAAAGCTGGGCATTTTGGCAAGGTTTTCGTGCGCCAAAAGGGGCTAGAACGATTGAATGGCCAGTGTTGCCAGAAGCGGATCGTAAAGAGTTAGAAAACCGCATTCGTACCATTGATTGGGTACGTGATGTGATTAACGCACCGGCAGAAGAGTTAGGCCCAGAACAACTCGCACAACGCGCCATTGATTTACTCTGCACTGTCGGCGCACAAGACATTAGCTACCGTATTATTAAAGGTGATGATTTATTAGAACAAGGTTATACCGGTATTCATACGGTTGGTCGTGGTTCAAGTCGTCCACCTGTATTTTTGGCGTTGGATTACAACCCAGGAGCCAACCCAAATGCCCCTGTATTTGCTGCGTTAGTGGGTAAAGGAATTACCTTCGATTCAGGCGGTTATAGTATCAAACCATCATCCTCAATGAATTCAATGAAAGCCGATATGGGCGGTGCAGCAACATTGGCAGGTTCATTGGCATTGGCGATTTCACGTGGCTTACAAAAACGTGTGAAAATGTTCCTGTGCATTGCTGACAATATGGTTAGCGGCAATGCATTCAAATTGGGTGATATTATTCGTTACCGCAATGGTAAATCCGTTGAAATAATGAATACAGATGCTGAGGGTCGTTTAGTCCTAGCCGATGGCCTGATTGATGCGAGCAAAGAAAAACCAACGTTAATTATTGATGCAGCAACCTTGACGGGCGCAGCGAAAACTGCCGTGGGTAATGACTACCATTCTGTATTGAGTTTCGATGACAAGTTAGTTGCTGATTTAATGAGCGCTTCAGACGCTGAATTTGAACTGTTCTGGCGTTTACCACTGGCAGAGTTCCATCGCCAACAATTACCGTCTGGTTTTGCGGATTTGAACAATATTGCGGCACCATCGCACACAGCAGGCGCAAGCACCGCTGCGGCATTTTTATCGCATTTTGTCGAAAATTATCGTCAAAATTGGGTGCATATTGACTGCTCAGCGACTTACCGTAAATCTGCAGTTAGCTTATGGGCAGAAGGCGCAACGGGTACAGGTGTAAGAACATTAGCTAACTTATTAATCAGTAAATCAAAGTAGCGAATGTTTGATTGATAACAGGCACGGGAAGGTGACTTTTCGTGCCTATTTTTTTACCTTGACGTATTTGCGAGTATAATAAGCGATTCTTTTTAATAACAGGGGATTGGCAATGTCGCAGCAATCGAATAATAACAGTTCCAACCAAGAAACTGAGATCCAATTTACTGAATTAACAGTGCCGAAAGGTTCATCACTTAAATTAAGTGTGTTAGAAGATCAGCCACAAGCCATTGTTGACGCGCTTACTGAATTTTTTAAACAACACAAAGTGGTCAGACGCGGTTTCATGGTCTCCGCAACAGAGAGCGATTCTGCTAAAGAAGCGCCTATCTTAATGATAGCGTTGGAGTTTACCACAGGAGCAGAAAATATTGATTCAATTATCCATGGGGCTGGGACGCTTGCTTGTGAGTTTTTAGCTGATGACGAGTCTATTGATTTTTGTGTGGTGAATGAAAATGAACAAGGTGTTAGCCATTTTATTACTCAACACGTTCAGCCTTTTTACCAGCGTCGTCTTGGTAGCTTCTTGCGGGACACAATCCCAGTAAAAAATACCTAATAATTCCATGTATAGAGTGAGGGAAATATTTTTTCTCACTCATAAAATGCATATTGCTCATTTATTAAATATATATTCTGCTTACTATTTAAAAAATATTATTTCATTTCTCTGTTTTTCTCTCCCATCATTTTTTCCGTTTTGTCTGATAGGTGTTCTAATCACATTCTGTTAAATTGTTTCGATAATTGAAATAATATCAGCAGTATTTATCTGTGTGTGTTTTTAAACATTTCTAAGTATGTAGAGGGTTTTAATCTCCTGTTAAAACCTTAAAAAACAGAATCAATTTTAACTAATTAAAGGGCGGGCGGTAATGAAACAACAATCAAGTTGGGCTTCATTGGCGGGTCTCAAAACCAAAAAGCGTTATTTAGCACTTGCGTTGGCATCGGTAGTGGCATTGGCTGGTTGTGATAATACAGATGAAACAACCAAAAATGAGCCAAATGTTTCAACCACAGCGCCAGAAAATCAAACCAAAACAGCGCCAGTTGCAGAACAGAAAAAAGCAGCACCGAAACTTTCCACTGAAGAAATGATAAAAAAATATGCAGGGAAAGATTTAACTATTTTGGATGCGTCTGAATTACAGCTTGATGGTGCGAGTGCCATGGTGGTGACATTCTCGGTTCCACTACAAGCAAACCAAGACTTTGGCCAGTACATTAACCTCATTGATGTTAAAGCGGGTAAGTTAGATGGCGCTTGGGAACTGTCTGATAACCAAATGGAACTCCGTTTTCGCCATCTTCCGCCATCTAAAGAGTTAAACTTAACCATTAACCCGGGTATTAAAGCGGTTAATGAGCGTACGACGACCGAAAATTTTGAGAAAAAATTGACCACTGCACAAATCATCCCAACCGTTGGTTTTGCAAGTAAAGGCTCTTTATTACCTAGCAAGGTTGCCCAAGGCTTACCTGTGATTGCCTTGAACGTTGATAAGGTCGACGTCAATTTCTTCCGTGTGGATGAAAAGCAATTACCACAATTTTTAGCACAGTGGCAGTATCGTAGTAATTATGAGTATTGGTATTCCGAAGAGTTTCTCGACAAAGTGGAGCTGGCTTATACCGGCCGCTTTGACTTAAATCCAGATAAAAATACCCGCCAAACCATTTTACTGCCGTTGAAAGATGTCAAAGAGTTACAGCAAGATGGCGTGTATTTGGCCATCATGCAAAAAGCAGGCAGCTATAGTTATCAATTCCCTGCAACTGTCTTCACATTGAGTGATATTGGTGTATCACTACACAGTTACCAAGACCGTGTCGATATTTTCACTCAATCCTTAGCGAAAGGCTCTGCAATTAAAGGCGTTGAGCTGCGTATTTTGGATGAAAAAGGCCAGTTAGTAACAAAAGGTACGACAGATGGCGATGGTCATGCTCAGCTAGATAAATTAGCGGGTGGAAAATTATTGCTGGCAACCCATGAAGGGCAAACCAGTATGATTGACCTCACTCAGCCAGCGCTTGATTTATCTGAATTCGATATTTCAGGGCCAGAAGGCTACGCAAAACAATTTTTCACCTTCGGTCCTCGAGATTTATATCGCCCAGGTGAATTATTGCTGGTAAACGGCCTATTGCGTGATGGCGATGGTAACCCAGTCAAAACTCAGCCAGTTAAAGTTGATGTATTAAAAACTGATGGGCAAGTGGTTCGTAGTTTTGTTTGGCAACCAGAAGAAAACCAAAATGGCTTATATCAATATCAATTTGAAATTCCTAAAAATGCAGAAACAGGCGGTTGGTCGCTTCGCTTTGATTTAGGTGATGGTTCACCACTGCGTTACTACAAATTTAATGTTGAAGATTTTATGCCAGAACGTATGGCTCTGGAAATTGAGGGCAGCGATGTCCCTCGTTTAACAAGTCAATCTGTCGATTTTGATATTCAAGGTCGTTATTTATACGGTGCGCCAGCGGCTGATAACCAGCTACAAGGGCAAATTGTCTTAAAAGCAGCTCGGGAAGCGGTCGCAAAATTACCTGGTTTTGAATTTGGTGCTGTCAATGAAGAAGGTTTACCACGTAAGTTGGACGAGTTTGACTTGACGCTGGACAGCAATGGTGAAACCGTGATTTCAATTCCAAATAGCAATTGGAGTTCAACACGTTCACCTATTTCGGCTGTTTTACAAGCAAGTTTGCTTGAGGCTGGCGGACGTCCTGTGACGCGCCGTGCCGAGCAAGCCATTTGGCCTGCGGAAAAGCTGGTCGGTATTCGCCCATTATTTGCGAAAAAAGAAATTTATGATTACCGCACTGACCGTTATGTAAAACGTCACAATGTGGATGAAAATTCACTCGCAGAATTTGAATTAGTCATGGCTGATGCCGCAGGTAATAAACTGGCAGCAGAAAACTTAACCGTGCGTTTAGTGTATGAGCGTCGTGATTATTACTGGAGTTGGTCTGAAAGTGGTGGTTGGTCTTCAAATTATGACCAAAAAGACCTCGTTATGGCGAATGAAAATATTGCTATTGCTAAAGACGGAACGGCGAAAGTGTCTTTCCCTGTGGATTGGGGGGCATTCCGCCTAGAAGTTGTTAACCCAGAAAATCAGCTAGTGTCGAGCGTCCAGTTTTGGGCAGGGTATTCATGGCAAGATAACACAGGGGGAAGTGGCTCTGTTCGTCCTGACCAAGTGAAACTCAGCCTGAATAAGCCTGCGTACTTACCGGGTGAAAAAGCTAAAGTTCGCATTGAATCTCCTAAAGCCGGTAAAGGGTATATATTGCTCGAATCGAGCAACGGTCCATTGTGGTGGGAAGAAATTGATGTGCTAGAAAAAGGCTTAGACGTTGAAATCCCAGTCAATAAAGAGTGGGCTCGTCATGACTTGTACGTCTCAGCAGTTGTGGTGCGCCCAGGAGACGATTCTAAAGAAGCAACGGTAAAACGTGCGGTGGGTGTGTTGCATTTACCAATCGCAGATGAAAACCGTAAGATTGCTTTAGCACTCTCCGCGCCAGATAAAATGCGTCCAAACCAAGACTTAACGGTAAAAATTAAAGCGACAGCACAAGATGGCAAACCGTTACCTGAAAAAGTGAATGTGTTGTTATCTGCGGTTGACACTGGCGTATTGAATATCACAGATTTCAAAACCCCAGACCCGTATGATGCCTTTTTTGGCCGTAAGCGTTATAGCGTTGACCAATATGACGTTTATGGTCATTTAATTGAAGGACAAGGTAAGGTTGCTAACTTGCGCTTTGGTGGTGACAGCGAGGATGCCGCATTAGAGCGTGGTGGTATGAAGCCACTCACTGAAGTGCAAATTATTGCGGAGCAAGCCAAGCCTGTCACATTAAATAAAGACGGCGAAGGTGAAATTAGCCTCGCTATCCCTGATTTTAACGGGGAATTACGTGTGATGGCCCAAGCATGGAATGAAAAAGAGTTCGGCCATGCGGATAGCAAAGTGATTGTCGCGGCACCATTAGTGACACAAATGTCGATGCCACGTTTTATGGCTGGTGGTGATAAGTCTTACTTTGCGCTTGATTTGACTAATATGACGGATAATACACAAAATGTGACCGTCAATTTCAAGGCATCAGGAATGGTGAAACTTGATGGTGTCAGCAGCCGTGAGTTGGAGTTACCAAAAGGCAAACGTACCACGATTAATTTACCTGTCAGAGCAGACTACGGCTTCGGTGAAGGTGAAGTGTCAATGACCATTAATGGTGTGAAAATTCAAGGCGAAGCCAATAAAGATTACAGTAATAGTTGGAAAGTCGGGGTTCGTCCGGCACAACCAGCAGAAACTGTTTCTTTTGCAACTGCTATTGAGCCAGGCACCTCATGGGCGTTGCCGACTAACCAAATTGCCGGGTTACAACCCGATACCCTAGAAGGGCAAGTGCTATTAACTAGCCGTCCACCGTTAGATATTTCTCGTTATATTAGAGAGCTATTTGCTTACCCATATGGTTGCTTGGAGCAAACTATCAGCGGGTTATATCCATCATTATTCTCAACTCAAGCTGAGCTGAATAAGATAGGGATTAAAACGCAAACAGATGCGGATCGTCATAAAGCGATTGAAATTGGTATTCCGCATTTGTTAAGTATGCAACGTAATGATGGCGGTTTCTCGTTATGGGATAGAAACGGCCGCGAAGAGTATTGGTTAACTGCATATGCGGCGGATTTCTTGAATAAAGCGAATCAGCGTGGGTTTACGGTTCCCCAAGACGCTATCAGTAACGCGAACACGCGCTTATTGAGCTATTTACAAGATGGTAGCCAAATCAATTATCCTTATACGGAAAATCAGGCAGGTGCGCGTTTCGCAACTCAAGCCTACGCTGGCTTAGTGTTGGCGTCACAGCAAAAAGCACCTCTAGGTGCATTACGTCAACTTTATAACCAAAGAGATCATGCCGCTAGTGGTTTACCGCTCGTTCAGCTTGGTGTTGCATTGAACTTGATGGGGGATAAATCACGTGGTGAGAGCGCGGTGATTGACGGACTGAAAAAACAACGTAACCGCTACAGCTATGTAGGGGATTACGGTTCGGTGATCCGTGATGACGCGATGATTGTTGCGCTATTAAATGAATATAATTTAATGCCAAAATCCCGTGACCAAAAACTACAAACTTTGTCTAATAACTTGACTTCTCAACGTTATTTCTCGACACAAGAGAGCAATGCGTTGTACTTAGCGGGCCGTTTCTACTTAAATGAAAGTGAAGCTCCATGGAAAGCAACGATTAATGGCCAAGAACCTCCGATGGTTTCAGATAAACCCGTGAGTGAGTTCTTGAGTAAAGCACAATTAGAAACAGGTTATAGCATCGAAAACACGGGAACCAATACGCTATACACACGACTAAACGTGGTGGGTTATCCACAACATTCGCCGAAACCAAGTTCGAATGTGCTGGGTATCACTCGTAGTTACTATGATATGAAAGGTAACCGCATTTCGTTAGATAGGCTAAGAAGCGGTGAAATGGTGGTGGTTAAATTGGAAGTTCAAGCATCCCAAAGCGTACCAGATGCGCTAGTGGTTGACTTACTACCAGCGGGCTTAGAACTGGAAAACCAAAATTTAGCGAACAGTAGCGCTAATTTGAGTGAGTCTGCGCCGAACCTGCAAGAACTGATTGATGATATGCAGCAATCACAAATTCGCCATATGGAATACCGTGATGACCGTTTTGTGGCTGCCGTTGAAGTTCAGCAGTATCGCCCAACGACATTAGTCTACTTAGCACGTGCAGTGACACCGGGTGTATATAGCATTCCAGTACCACAAGTTGAATCAATGTATGTCCCTGATTGGCGCGCGACGGGCTATTCTGATGGCCAATTAGAAATCGTTCGTTAATCACCGCTAAACTGAGCCCTTATATATTGATATATAAAGTATAAGGGCTCTTTTAATTTATTTTCGGTACTCCCATCAATGAAAAAATGGTTACGCCGCACAGGCATTGCACTGGTTCTGTTGGTCATTATTTTGCCACTGGCTTTTCTAGCGGCTGATAAAATATGGCCGTTGCCGATTAAGCAAATTGAAATGGCTCGAACTGTGGTTGCTGCGGATGGCACACCATTGTGGCGCTTTGCAGACAAAGAAGGTATTTGGCGCTTTCCGGTTACACTAGAAGAGGTTTCTCCTGATTTTATTAAAGCGTTATTAACGTATGAAGACCGCCATTTTTATCGCCATCCGGGGGTAAACCCGTTTTCGCTAGTTAGGGCCGCGGGGCAGTTTGTGAGTTCAGGGCGTATTGTGTCGGGCGGTAGTACCATTTCGATGCAAGTTGCACGGTTAATTGATCCCCATGAAAGAACATTGGGCGGTAAGCTGAAACAGCTTTGGCGTACGGCTCAGCTTGAGTATCACTACTCAAAAGATGAAATTTTAGAAATGTATTTAAACCGCGCTCCGTATGGTGGAACCATTGAAGGTATTGGAGCCGCTAGCTGGGTATATTTGAATAAGTCACCAGCAAAATTGACGGCGAGTGAAGCGGCTCTCTTTGCTGTTCTACCTCAAGCTCCTAGCCGTTTAAGGCCAGACCGTTATCCACAAAGGGCACAAGCCGCTCGTGATAAGGTGTTAGACAGGTTAGAGGAATACCAAGTTTGGAGCCCTGAAAAAGTTGCCGATATTAAACAAGAACAAATTTGGCTAGCACCGCGGAAGAATCCGCATTCTGCTCCTTTGCTTGCAAGGCGTGTGACTAAAAATACGCAAGACCCCATCATTGAAACCACTATCGACGCCAGTTTGCAAAGGCAACTGGAAGACATGGCAATGAATTGGAAAAACCAACTACCAAAACAAACTTCACTGGGGATTTTGGTGGTTGATCATACGGATATGGCAGTAAAAGCTTATATTGGCTCAATTGATTTCCAAGATGATAGCCGTTTTGGTCATGTGGACATGATTAGCGCTTGGCGCTCTCCAGGCTCAACGTTAAAACCTTTTTTATATGCATTAGCGATGGATGACGGGCTCATCCATGCGGAGTCGTTATTACAAGATGTACCGAGGCGCTTTAATGATTACCGTCCGGGGAACTTTGACAGTGGTTTTAATGGGCCAGTGAGTGTTAGTGATGCACTCGTTCGTTCATTAAATTTACCCGTGGTTCAGTTATTAGATGTGTATGGTAGTAAACGATTTACGGCTCAACTGCGTAATGTTGGGACTGAGCTGCGCTTTCCGTTAGGGAGTGAACCAAACTTGTCGCTGATTTTAGGCGGCACAGCCACACGGATGGAAGATTTGGTTTCCGCTTACAGCGCATTTGCGAGAAAAGGTTATGTGTCGCCGCTACGTTTTAAACCAACCGATAAAATTCGCGATAGAGCGCTGATGTCACCGGGAGCCGCATGGATAGTGCGCCGTATTATGGGCGGGGAAGCACGCCCTGTTCCTGAGGCTAATTTATCAGGGCAACTTAATTTAGCATGGAAAACGGGAACCAGTTATGGTTATCGAGATGCGTGGGCGATTGGTGTTAATCCGCGTTATACCATCGGCGTTTGGGTCGGACGACCGGATGCAACGCCTGTTGCAGGGCAGCTAGGCTTTGCCACTGCTATCCCGATTATGAATCAAATCAATGGAATGTTACTGAGCAAAATTTACCTATCTCATGAACCGTTACCGAAAGATGTGAAGCCTGCCAGTGTTAGCCAAGCAGTGATTTGCTGGCCGGGAGGAACGGCATTACTGAAAGATGATAATAATTGCCGCCAAAGGCGCCTAAGTTGGATCTTGGATAATACGATCCCACCCACTTTAATGGCACGAGACCAAGAGTCACTCTTAGGGTTAAGACAAAAAATCTGGGTAAATAACAAAGGGCTACAAGTGGCGGCAGATTGCCCGAATGCACAGGAAAAAGAGGTACATTTATGGCCGATTACGGTGGAGTCATGGTTACCGAGTAGTGAAAAACGGGAAAATCGATTACCTAAAGCAGATTTAGCTTGCCCTCCATTGAAGTTAGAAACGCCGCCATTATTGATTTCCGGTATACGTGATGGTGAAGTATTACAGCGCTTGCCAGGAAAAACCAGTTTAGATTTGCGTTTAGTCACACAGGGTGGGCAGGGGCAGAAATGGTGGTTCTTAAATGGAGAACAGGTGAACACAACAGAGCAAAATGGTTCTATTTTGCTGACACTCGATAAAAGTGGAAACTACCAAATTTCGGTATTGGATTTAAGCGGCCAAGTGACGGCAATGAGTTTTAGAGTGAAGTAATAGATGAAAAACGTGACTTACCCGAAAAAATAGTGTTTTTTGCTATAAAAAGTTTAACAAAATGTTGTTGTGACTGTAGGAAATTGTAATCAGAGCCCCTATAATCATCGCCTTATTTTTCTTTTTCCTAGACATGGTTGCTTTTGAAGTTTAAAAGCCTAACAATAGAATTAGAAATAATATAAAAAACTACAACATGCCTATTTTAAGTTCTTGCATCCTAAGTTACAGGGAAGAATAAAGAATAAAGGCCTAATGAATCGCTAAGAGGTTATTTATGACTGTTCAACGTACATTTTCTATTATTAAACCAAACGCTGTGAAGAAAAACGTTATTGGTGCAATCTACAACCGTTTTGAAAGCGCGGGTTTCACAATCATCGCCGCTAAAATGATGCATTTAACTCGTGAGCAAGCTGAAGGCTTCTACGCTGAACACAAAGGCCGTCCTTTCTTTGAAGGTCTGGTTGAATTCATGACTTCAGGCCCTATCATGCTGCAAGTGTTAGAAGGTGAAAATGCAATCCAACGTCATCGTGACCTGATGGGCGCAACTAACCCAGATAACGCGTTAGCAGGTACTTTACGTGCAGACTACGCAGACAGCTTCACTGAAAACGCAACTCACGGTTCAGACTCTGAAGAATCTGCTGCTCGTGAAATCGCGTATTTCTTCACTGCTGATGAAATCTGCCCACGCTAAGACTTCTTTAACTAATGCATTAGCATTATTGTTATAAAGTTTGTACAATGCGACGCCCTGCTATGATTAGCGGGGCGATTATATTTTTAAGACTGCAAAAATTACGTCGTGCTATACTCATTACTAGCACTGCCGAAAGTGTAACAACGAGGCAATACACCATGTCTGATATGACGACAGATGCACAATGTGCAACTTCTTCTGCTATTTCTGTCACGCCAGAAAAAACGAATCAAAAAACCAATTTACTTGATTTAAACCGCAAGCAAATGCGTGAGTTCTTTGCCCAAATGGGTGAAAAACCGTTCCGCGCGGATCAGGTCATGAAATGGATCTATCATTATTGCTATGATGATTTTGACCAAATGACCGATATTAATAAAGTTCTTAGAGCAAAACTAAAAGAAGTCGCGGAAATCCGTGCACCGGAAGTCGCTGACGAACAGCGCTCATCAGATGGTACCATTAAGTGGGCTATCAAAGTGGGTGACCAACTGGTTGAAACTGTATATATCCCAGAAGCAGATCGTGCAACATTGTGTGTCTCTTCACAGGTTGGTTGTGCGCTGGAGTGTAAATTCTGTTCCACGGCGCAACAAGGCTTCAACCGTAACTTACGTGTTTCGGAAATCATTGGTCAGGTTTGGCGAGCTGCAAAAATTATTGGTTCACTGAAATCCAGTGGACGCCGTCCAATTACCAACGTTGTAATGATGGGAATGGGCGAACCATTACTGAATTTGAATAATGTCGTCCCTGCGATGGAAATTATGTTAGATGACTTCGGTTTTGGTTTATCTAAGCGCCGTGTCACGATTTCCACTTCCGGTGTTGTACCTGCACTGGACAAATTAGGGGATATGATTGATGTCGCGTTAGCGATTTCATTGCATGCGCCAACAGATGATATCCGCGATGATATCGTTCCAATTAATAAAAAATACAATATTGAAACCTTCCTCAACAGTGTGAATCGTTATTTAACGAAATCGAATGCCAATGCAGGACGAGTAACCGTTGAGTATGTGATGTTAGATCACGTGAACGATAGTGTTGAACAAGCTCATCAATTAGCGGAATGTTTAAAAAATACACCGAGCAAAATCAACTTAATTCCATGGAACCCGTTCCCTGGAGCGCCATACGGTAGAAGTTCGAATAGTCGTATTGACCGCTTTTGTAAAGTATTGATGGGATATGGTTTTACTACGATAGTACGCAAAACACGCGGTGATGATATAGATGCAGCTTGTGGGCAACTTGCTGGCGATGTGATCGACAGAACAAAACGAACGTTGAAAAAACGCTTAGCAGGGGAACCTATCAAGGTAAAAACAGTCTGATTTATAAATATGTTTGAATCAGTGAATTAAGTTATGGTTTAGGGCGTTTTAGAGTTAGGCAAAACGCCTTTGTTCACCTACAATAGTAGAAGCAATAAGAAAAATTTAATTGTTGTTTCAACATGATGATAAATTATTGACGAGTAAAGCTGCTCAATGCTTGCTTTATATATTTTTAACTTGGAAATAGTGTTGCCAGCAAATGACTATCGAAAATAATACCGAACAGACTACGACGACAGTAGGACAATTATTGACGCAAGCACGTGAGCGCATGGGGCTAACCCAAGATGTTGTTGCAGAGCGATTATGCCTTAAAATCAGTACGGTAAAAGAGATAGAACAAGATATTGCTCCCGCTGGTGTAGAACCGACGTTTTTACGTGGTTATATTCGCCTTTATGCACGCATGGTAGGTATACCAGAAAGCGAATTAAAAACGTATATGAAAACGGAAGAGCCCGTCACATTAGCCAAAGTTTCTCCTATGCAAAGCTATTCTTTAGGGAAAAAGCGTAAAAAGCGCGAAGGTTGGTTAATGAAACTGACTTGGTTGATTGTGATCGTCCTCATTGCAATGGTTGGTGTATGGTGGTGGCAAGATCATAACGCACAAAAAGATGAATTAGTTTCAATGGCAAATCAAAATGATTTGATTTTGTCTCAGCAAGATAACAGCACAACCCCCGTTGAATTGCCGGCTTCAACAGAGATAGTCTCAACGGATACAGCGCCTGTTACACAGGAAAATACACTTGAATTACAAGGCCAAGAGCCCGTATTAACGGCTGACTCTGTTACAGAGCCAGTTAGAACAATTCCATTACCGAATGCACCACAATCTTCAGTTGCATTAGACAGAACACAAAATACAGAAACGACTGAACCTGTTGCAGTGAGTAGCCAAGCTCTGGTCTTGAATTTTACTGGGCAGTGTTGGTTAGAAATTCGTGATGCGAATAATAAAATTTTATTCAGTGGTACCAAAAATAATGGGGATAAGCTGGAACTTGATGGTCCGCAACCTTATCGTCTGAACATTGGTGCGCCGGCGAATGTGACGGTACAGTTCCAAGGTAACGCTGTTGATTTAAGCCGTTTTATTAAAGCGAAACGTCCAGCAAAATTGAAGTTACCTGAAGCCTAAAAACAAATAGGCAAAAAGAAGCAAACTATATCCGAAAACATCTTTTTTGATAGGCTATGGTTTGCTTTCTTGTGTATAGTTGAGCGTATAAAAATAATCGTTAAAACTATACCACGGTAACAAAGAGTACTATAGGCACAAAAAGTACCACGGTAACAAAGAGCACATGGACGTTCGGAGAATTAAACCAAAATGCATAATGAATCACCGATAAAAAGACGTAAATCCACCCGTATTAATGTAGGTAGCGTACCCGTAGGCGATGGTGCTCCTATCGCTGTCCAGTCAATGACCAATACCCGTACAACTGATGTCGAAGCCACAGTTCGCCAAATAAAATCCCTTGAGCGCGTGGGTGTTGATATCGTGCGTGTTTCTGTTCCTACCATGGATGCTGCTGAAGCATTTAAATTGATTAAACAGCAAGTTAGCGTTCCACTGGTGGCTGATATCCATTTTGACTATCGTATTGCATTAAAAGTTGCTGAGTACGGTGTTGATTGCTTGCGTATTAACCCAGGTAATATTGGTAGTGAAGAAAGAATTCGCCAAGTTGTTGATTGCGCACGCCATTACAATATTCCTATTCGTATTGGGGTCAATGGCGGTTCCCTTGAAAAAGACATTCAAGAGAAGTACGGAGAACCAACACCTGAAGCCTTAGTTGAGTCGGCAATGCGCCATGTGGACATCTTAGATAGGCTGAATTTCGACCAATTCAAAGTCAGTGTAAAAGCTTCTGATGTATTTTTAGCTGTCGGCTCTTACCGTTTATTAGCGAATAAAATTGATCAACCTCTGCATTTAGGTATTACCGAGGCGGGTGGCGCACGTGCAGGATCCGTAAAATCAGCGATTGGCTTAGGAATGTTACTGTCTGAAGGTATCGGTGATACTCTGCGTATTTCTTTGGCTGCAGACCCTGTTGAAGAAGTTAAAGTCGGTTTTGATATTTTAAAATCACTGCGTATTCGTTCGCGTGGCATTAATTTTATTGCTTGTCCAACCTGCTCACGGCAAGAATTTGATGTGATAGGCACGGTGAATGAGTTAGAACAGCGCTTAGAAGATATCATTACGCCAATGGATGTGTCGATTATTGGTTGTGTGGTCAATGGCCCCGGTGAAGCGGAAGTTTCTACGCTAGGTGTTGCAGGCGCAAAAACCAAGAGTGGTTTCTATGAAGACGGTAAACGTCAAAAAGAGCGCTTTGATAATGACAACATCATCGACCAATTAGAGGCTAAAATTCGAGCAAAAGCAGCGATGATGGATGAAAGCAAGCGGATTGAAGTCAACTTAAAAGATTAATTTTGTGTATTCTAATGCCAAGCGACTCATAGAGTCGTTTGGCGTATTTAGAACAAACGCTATATCAATTATCCGCATTTTTTTCTAAAATCGGTCGCTCACCGTACAAATTAACAGATAAATCCCGATTAGTATCAGTAATTGGTGTTTGTTGATTGAACCAGATGATATTTCGCTCTTATAATCAAACTAATGTAATTCTGAAAATAGAGAAATAAAGTGGGAAAAAATATCCAAGCCATTCGCGGCATGAATGATTACTTGCCAGCTGACACGCGTGTATGGCAGAAAATCGAGGCAACATTAAAAAATATTTTACAGGGTTATGGTTTTAGTGAAATTCGTACCCCGATTGTAGAGCAGACCCCGCTATTTCGCAGAGCGATAGGTGAAGTGACGGATGTCGTTGAAAAAGAAATGTACACTTTCAATGACCGTAACGATGAAAGTCTGACATTACGCCCTGAAAATACCGCAGGTTGTGTGCGTGCAGGTATTGAGCATGGTTTGCTGTACAATCAGGAACAGCGTTTGTGGTATTTAGGCCCAATGTTCCGTTATGAGCGCCCACAAAAAGGTCGTTATCGTCAATTTCACCAGTTAGGGGCTGAGGTTTTTGGTCTTGCAGGCCCTGATATCGATGCTGAAGTTATTTTAATGACAGCGCGCTGGTGGAAAGCGTTAGGAATTAGTAAGCATGTAACATTAGAGCTGAACTCGATTGGTTCATTAGAAGCGCGTGCTAATTACCGTGAGGCTTTAGTTGCTTTCTTAGAACAGCATAAAGATAAGCTGGATGAAGACTGCAAACGCCGGATGTACACAAATCCTTTACGTGTTTTGGACTCCAAAAATCAAGAGATTCAAGCTTTATTGAATGATGCACCTGAACTGTTTGATTACCTTGATGTCGAATCACGTGAGCACTTTGATGGTTTATGCAAATTGTTAGAAGCTGCTGGGGTTCAATACCGCGTAAATCAACGTTTAGTTCGTGGTCTTGACTACTATAACCGCACTGTTTTTGAGTGGGTAACCACGGCGCTGGGTTCACAAGGCACTGTTTGTGCGGGTGGCCGTTATGATGGCCTAGTTGAACAATTAGGCGGTCGTGCAACACCTGCGGTTGGTTTTGCCATGGGTATGGAACGCATGGTGTTATTAGTCCAAGAAGTGAACCCTGAATTTACAGCGGATGCTTCAGTCGCTGACGTTTATCTCGCTTCTTTTGGCGAAAATAGCCAACAAGCAGCGATATTAGTGGCTGAAAAAGTCCGTGATGCACTACCAACACTACGGTTAATGACTAACCACGGTGGTGGTAACTTCAAGAAACAGTTAGCAAGAGCGGACAAACAAGGCGCTAAAATTGCACTGATCTTGGGGGAAGATGAAATTAAAAATAACCAAGTCACAGTGAAAGACTTACGTACTGGCGTACAAGAAACTATTTCGCAGCAACTTATGGCGTCACGCATCGCCGAATTATTAGGTTAAGGAGAGACAAGTGGAAGTCTATACAAACGAAAATGATCAAGTCGATGCGATTAAGCGCTTTTTTGCGAATAATGGCGTGGCATTAGTTATTGGTCTCGTCATTGGCGTTGGCGGTGTATTTGGTTGGAACTACTGGCAGTCCCATAAAACCAATGTACTGCAAGAAAGTGCACAAAAATTTGAAACAGTAAACGCCCAATTACGTTCGGGTTCAGATCAGGCTATTGCTGCGGCGCAAAAATTTGCGGCTGAAACTGACGATGTATACAGTGCGATGATGGGTTTAGAGCTTGCGCAAATTGCAGTGGATAAAGGTGATTTAGCTAACGCACAAACTGCATTGACCAATGCATTAGCCAAAGCAAAAACTGTGGATATGCAAGATTTAATTAACTTGCGTTTAGCACGAGTACAATTGGCTCAAGGTAATGCTGATGGTGCGATAGCGTCAGTGGCAAATATTAAAAGTAAGTCATGGCAAGCAACGGCACAGGATGTCCGTGGCGATGCCTTACTCCACAAGGGTGATAAAGCAGGCGCAAAAGCCGCTTACACTCAGGGGTTAGAAAGTGAAGGCTCTCAATCTATTAGAGGTATTTTGACTCTGAAGTTGAACAACGTATCTAATTCATAAGAAGAAAGGAAACGACAAACATGCAGTTGCGCAAAACACTTTTAGTTGGCCTAGTCGCTTCAGCTTTACTTGCCGGTTGTTCCAGCGAAACTGATTCTATTATTATGGCGCCACTTCCACAGGTTGAAAATCAATTCACCCCATCAATTGTTTGGGATAAATCTGTTGGAAATGGTGTTGAACAATTTTATTCTGAATTATCACCGGTTTGGGATGGCTCAGCCGTTTATGCAGCAGACCGCAAAGGTTTAGTTAAAGCCTTTGAACTCGACAGTGGTAAAGAACTATGGTCGGTAGATTTATCTAAACGAACGGGTTTTCTTTCTGCTAATTTATCTGCATTATTATCCGGTGGTTTAACCGTTGATGGCGACAAAATCTTTGTGGGTACTGAGCGTGGAACAGTTATCGCTCTTAACAAAGAAGATGGTCAAGTCGCTTGGGATGTCGAAGTTGCAGGTGAAGCCCTTTCTAAACCTGTAGTGAGTAATGACCTTGTTGTTATTCATACCAGTAATGGTCAACTGCAAGCTTTAGACGTCAATAGCGGGGAAATCAAGTGGACCGTTAACATGGATACCCCATCGTTGTCATTACGTGGTGAATCTGCTCCAGCAGTTGCCTTTGGTGCTGCGATTGTGGGGGGGGATAACGGTCGTGTCAGTGCAGTGCTATTGTCTCAAGGCCAATTAATTTGGCAGCAACGCATTTCGCAAGTGACAAGTTCGACAGAAATCGGCCGCTTAAACGATGTCGATATGACACCAATTATTGATGACGGTAAAGTGTATGCGATTGCTTATAATGGCACATTGGCAGCACTGGATATGCGTTCAGGTCAAATCCTATGGAAACGTGAACTGGGCTCAATCAATGACATGGTAATGTCAGGTGAAAACCTGTACCTCGTTGACCAAAGTGACCGCGTATTGTCTGTTCGTAAAAGCGATGGTGTGACACTGTGGACACAGGAAGACTTACTAAACCGCGGGTTATCTGCACCAGAAATGTATAATGGCTATCTTGTTGTCGGTGACAAAGAGGGTTATCTGCATTGGTTAGACATGAGTACGGGTGGGTTTGTTGCACAAAACAAACTAAACAGCTCTGGTATTCACAGTCGCCCAGTGGTTGCAAGTGATAAACTAATGGTTCAGACAAAAAACGGAACAGTTTACCTGTTAACACGTTAATTTTCTGACAAACCGCCAATTTATCGATAAAATCAACGGTTCCTGAACACAGGAGCCGTTTCGTTTTTTGTTTTCTGAGTTAAAGCCTCAGAATTCCTTTAGTTAATAAAAGTTGTGAGGCATCTAAGAATGATACCCGTCGTAGCGCTGGTAGGGCGTCCAAACGTAGGAAAATCCACGTTATTTAACCGTTTAACCCGTACCCGTGACGCATTAGTAGCGGACTTTCCCGGTCTGACTCGTGATCGCAAATATGGTCGTGCAGAAGTTGAAGGTCACGAATTCATTATTATCGACACGGGTGGTATCGATGGGACTGAGGAAGGCGTAGAAACGCACATGGCCGCACAGTCCTTGCAAGCAATTGAAGAGGCAGACATTGTTCTGTTTATGGTCGATGCAAGAGCAGGGCTAATGCCTGCGGATGAAGGCATTGCCAAACATCTTCGTAGCCGCAAGAAAAAAACTTATTTAGTGGCAAACAAAACAGATGGTATTGATGTCACAACAGCAATCGGGGATTTTTACTCTCTTGGTTTAGGGGAAATTCATCCTATCGCTGCATCACATGGCCGCGGTGTCACTCAGTTAATAGAACAATCGTTAAAACCTTTTGTTGCTGAAGATGAAGAAGAAGTCGAACTGACCGAAGAAGAAGAAAATGCGGCATATTGGGCAGAGTTAGAAGCTCAAGGTGAGCTTGATGAAGACGAAGAAGATGACTTCGACCCAACAACATTACCTATTAAATTAGCCATCGTTGGCCGTCCGAACGTCGGTAAATCGACATTAACCAACCGTATATTGGGTGAAGAAAGGGTTGTTGTGTTTGATATGCCAGGCACAACCCGTGACAGCATTTACATTCCAATGGAACGCGATGAGCGTGAATATATTCTAATTGACACGGCTGGTGTGCGTAAACGCGGTAAAGTTACTGAAACAGTCGAAAAATTCTCTGTAATTAAAACATTACAAGCGATTGAAGATGCGAACGTCGTATTGTTAGTTATCGATGCACGGGAAGGTATTTCTGACCAAGATTTATCTTTACTTGGTTTTATCCTCAATGCAGGTCGTTCACTAGTTATTGCGGTTAATAAATGGGATGGTATGAAGCCCGAGGACCGCGAGCACGTGAAGGATATGCTTGAACTGCGTCTTGGTTTTGTTGATTTCGCACGAATTCACTTTATTTCTGCATTGCATGGCAGTGGCGTGGGTAACCTATTTGAATCAGTGCAAGAAGCTTATGAATCTGCAACTCGTCGAGTGGGAACGGCATTATTAACGCGCATCATGAAGATGGCAGAAGATGAGCACCAACCGCCGCTTATTCGTGGTCGCCGTGTTAAAATGAAATATGCCCATGCTGGGGGGCATAACCCACCGATTGTTGTGATCCATGGTAACCAAGTCTCTGATTTACCAGACAGCTACAAACGTTATTTGATGAATTACTTCCGTCGTTCATTACAAGTGATGGGAACGCCAATTCGAATTCTGTTTAAAGAGGGTGAAAACCCATATGCAGATAAGAAAAATAAGCTAACGCCAACTCAGTTACGTAAGCGTAAGCGTTTAATGCAGCATTTGAAAAAACGTTAGTTAATAAGGCACTAATGTAGGTTTAGTTGACCGTATTAAATGCATAAAGCCGTAACAAAACCATTATGTTACGGCTTTTTAATATTATTTAGATTGATACTTTAAGAATAAATATCGCCCTTACGTTATCGAAATATATCATGACGGACAGGGGGAAGAATTAAAGATTGAGGGAAATTATGGACACTCGTTCTTCTACACGTTTAAACAAATATATTAGTGAAAGTGGTATTTGCTCAAGACGTGAAGCTGACCGTTATATTGAGCAGGGTAATGTATTTATTAATGGTAAGCGTGCAGGAATAGGCGACCAAGTTTTTTCTGGTGATGTGGTAAAAGTTAATGGGCAATTAATTGAGCCGCGTAATGAAGAAGATTTAGTGTTAATCGCTCTGAATAAGCCAGTCGGTATTGTCAGTACGACAGAGAGTGGTGAAAAAGATAATATTGTTGATTATGTTAATCACAGTACCCGAATTTTCCCAATTGGCCGTTTAGATAAAGACTCTCAAGGGTTGATTTTCCTCACAAACCATGGGGATTTGGTGAATAAAATTTTACGGGCAGGAAATTCCCATGAAAAGGAATATTTAGTTACTGTCAATAAACCCGTTACAGATGAATTTATCCGTGGAATGGGTGCTGGAGTACCGATTCTTGGCTCAATGACTAAAAAATGTAAGGTTAAGAAAGAAGCTCCATTTGTTTTTAGAATTACTCTTGTGCAAGGGTTAAACCGTCAAATTCGTCGCATGTGTGAACACTTTGGTTTTGAAGTCACTAAACTTGAACGCGTTCGCATCATGAATGTTAGGCTGACGGGTATTCCTGTCGGGGAGTGGCGAGACTTAACAGATGACGAATTGATTGAGTTATTTGATATGATGGAAAAATCTGAGTCAGATATTAAACCGAAAAAAGCACAGAAATCGGTTTCTGCTAATAAAGGTAATACAAAGCAAGCATCGCCAAGTAAACCCAAAGTAAAAACAGAAAACCCGACACGTAAAAAGTTTACACAACCAGGTAGAAAAAAGAAAAAACGTTAACGTGCAGGTTTAATGAATAAGGCTGAATAAAAGAGTTGATTAATGCTCTTTAGTATCGGCCTTTGTATTTTACAGAAAAATTAATTTCAAATGGTTTAATGCTATCTAGCGATATATTTTATTACAGGTTTACTATCAACCCAACACCTAACCAACTCTGTTGTGTTTTTTGCGCAATATTATCATCAAACAGTTTCTTAGCCGCACGGATCGTAGCATCAGCAAATTCGATAAATGTCGCTTTCTTTGTCACTCTATTGTCAGACACTGCTTCCAGCCAAATTTTACCGGCGATATCCCACGTATAGCCACCAAGGCTCTTAGCTAATAAGTAAAAGGCTCTATTTGGAATGCCTGAATTAATATGTACGCCGCCATTATCAACAAAAATAGGTAAATCTTGATATTGAGACATATGGCCAACTTGTGGATCTCTGACCTCATCAGAAAGATAATAAGCGTCGCCTGGATTTATCATCGAACGTAGGGCAGGTGCATTTATTTGGTCAATAAATAAATTTTCCCCAAGTAGCCAATTAGAGGTATTGGCTGTTTCATTATTTAAATATTGCTTGACCATAATCCCAAGTACATCTGCGACAGACTCATTAAGAGCACCAGACTGGAAAGAATATCTAAAATTAGCTTTTGAACTAATAAAACCATGAGCAAGTTCGTGAGCAATTATATCAATGTCGTTATAGAATGGGCCAAAAACGATTCCATCCCCGTCACCAAAGAAAATAGCTTGAGAATTCCAAAATGCGTTAGCGTAGTTTGTTCCATAATGAATAACCGCATTAATATCAGCAGAACAGCCAAAAATTTGGTCAATATTTAATTTTTCCTTGAAAAAGGTACGAATAACACCAATTGAATTAAATACTTGCCCAGCGGGTTTTGATGGTGCTTGAGTGTCTTCTTCGCACATAATTACCGCATAGTCATCATGTGGCATATGACTATCTGGAGAAAGCCCTGAACGCTCACAAATTGGCAGGTCAGAATGCCAGTGATGTTTATGTGGAATAGGGCGCTGAGCATCACGAATAAAACGGTTATAGCGCTTTCCTGTCGTATCTATAGGGCAAGATGAAAGATTATTGCGATGAAATAATGCATCTTCATGTGAATAGGTTCGGCTCATAATATCATTGATATGAGTGAGCGTTGATTTTAAGTCAGTATGACCTGCTTTAGTCACTAAATTGGCTAATAAGCAAGGTGAGAGTAAAGAACGGCCTAAAATTTGATTCATATTATAACTCCATTCAGTTGGGTGAAATGGAATCATAATCTGTTGTGATAATTTTGTAACTAGTTGATATATAAGCTTTAAAATCAATTGCTGTTATTTTATATTAGAAAGGTAGAACGGTTATCTTTCTACCTTAATTTATAAACTAATGTTATTAATTATGGCGAAACCCACTCTTTATTTAGGATTAAAAATTCAGTATAGAGAGCAGCCTCTTGGCTATTAGGTTCAGGATGATAGTCGTATTCCCAGCGGACAAGTGGTGGCATTGACATTAAAATTGATTCTGTTCGGCCTCCACTTTGTAAGCCAAATAATGTACCTCTGTCCCATACCAAATTGAATTCGACATAACGACCACGACGATATAATTGGAATTGACGCTCTCGTTCACCCCATGAATGATCTTTGCGTTTTTCAACAATCGGCACATAGGCATCTAAAAAGCCATTACCAACGGCTTGAGTGAAGTTAAAACAGGATTCAAAACCCCCTTGGTTAAGGTCATCATAAAATAGCCCACCGACACCACGAGGTTCATTTCTATGCTTCAGGAAAAAGTATTCATCACACCAATTTTTATATTTAGGATAAACATCAGTACCATAAGGGCGGCATAAATCACGAGCAACAGTGTGCCAGTGGATGACATCTTCATGAAAGCCATAAAAAGGGGTTAAATCAAAACCGCCACCAAACCACCAAACAGGCTCGCAACCTTCTTTTTCAGCAATAAAGAAACGGACATTAGCATGGGTTGTCGGAATGTAAGGATTCAGAGGGTGAATGACGAGAGAGACGCCCATTGCTTGATAGCTACGACCAGCAAGTTCAGGGCGATGGGCTGAAGCAGATGCAGGTAATTTTTCTCCTTTAATATGAGAGAAATTAACCCCAGCTTGTTCAAATAATGCCCCTTTGGTTAATACTCGGCTACGACCCCCACCACCTTCAGAGCGTTCCCATGTTTGTTCTAGAAAAGTTTCCTTACCATCTAGCTCAGTGATTTTTTGACAAATAGCCTCTTGCAAGCTTTGCAAATAGGTTTTTACACGTTCAATATCTGGGTAATTCATTGTTTTATAATAGAACCATAGGTAAAAAATAATGGTTAAAGTATACCCTTTTGCTCGAAGAAAGGCATATTGAATATTGATTGTGTGGCAAAAGCAGAGATAATGGCAGAAAGATTAGTTTAAGCAGGCAAATGAGATGGAAATACGAGTCTTTCGACAAAGTGATTATGAAGACGTCCTGACATTATGGGAGCGTTGTTCTCTTAATGAATTTTCAGGGGATCCTGAACTCGATATTGAACGCAAATTACAGTGTGGAGCAGACTTATTTCTAGTGGCTGAAGTTGCCGGGGAAGTCGTTGGCACTATTATGGGGGGGTATGATGGCATTCGTGGTACTGCTGTTTACCTTGCCGTTCACCCTGAATACCGTGGCCGTGGTATTGCGAATGCATTAGTGAGTAGACTAGAAAAAAAACTGATCGCCAGAGGCTGCGGAAGAATCGAGCTGTTAGTGAGTGAAGAATCTGATGCTGCTATCTGTATGTTTGAAAAAATGTTGTATGAAGAAGAACAGCCTGAACGTTTAATTTATTCGAAAAAATTAACGCACGAAATGGATTTTTAAGTTAATTGACTATTTATTTAACTATTCATGGGAATGTTTTGATAAATAGATTGTCACAATATGCATTATGCGACTCATAAAAGAGGATGATATGTCCCAACATGCAAAGTTGAATAGAAATAATGGATTATCGCCGTTGTTGAAGGCTTCTCTAGTCTGTGGAACAGTTCTGTTATCAGGGTGTGCGGGTGTGAAATTCTTTTCGCCATCGACTTGGTTTAGCGGCCCACTGGTGGTTTCTAGCTCAGGACTTGGTCAAGTGACTAGTTTTACACCAATGCAAGCGGATATCATTAAGAAACAACTTGATGACCGCTATACATTACGCAGCGGTATGCAAATGGAAAATGGGGATGTGGTCACAATTTTCCAAGGAATGGATGATAATGAAGTAAAATTAGAAATAGTTGGCCCAGAGCACGGCTATGTATCACGAATTATAGTGAGTGACCCCGATATTGCAACTGAATGGGGGCCGACAGTGGGTACTGAATTTAGTGAAATTTATCAAAAAGCATTCGGTATTTGCGGTCTAGGCGAGCGAGTCAATGACGTTCCAACCATTGAATGTAATTCACCGCAATCAAGTAAAGTGGTTTACCGTTTTACAGGTAAGTGGCAAGGGCCAGAAGATTTAATGCCTTCAGATGATGACCTGAAAACATGGAAAATCTCGCAAATTATTTGGCATAAATAATCTCATTTCGTTAATAATATCGCCAGAACTATTTATACTGGCGATATCTTTCCATTAGTATTTCTTTTTCCTTGTTTTCAAAGAAATTTACCCTTTCTTAAATTTTCTTTCTTATAATAGACCGGAAACCTATATTCCCTTGCGTTAAAACAAGGTGAACATCATAGCGATAAGATAAGATATTAAAATCGCTTATATAAAAAATAGGTTATATAACATATTCATTTTACGAGGTTTACCGTATGTCTCATTCTCAAAGTGGTATTTTGAAAGAACATAGCCGTTTTGGTATTTTTATTGAAGCGCAAGTGCAAGAGGGATCTCTGGATGAAGTTAAGTCTGGATGTAAAAGCTTTGTCGAGGCTTTAACCAAATTACAAGCGCAATATCCAGATGATCGCCTTGGTGCAGTTATCGCGTTTGGCTCTGATATCTGGAAACAGCTCGGTAAGGCAAATACTGCTCCTGAATTGAAACCATTTCGCACTCTGGGTAAAGGGCTTGCTCCCGCCACTCAACGGGATATGTTTATTCATATTCAATCACTGCGCCACGATATTAATTTTTCTTTAGCACAAGCTGCTTTAAAAGCATTTGGTAAATCTATCTCTGTGGTTGAAGAAATTCATGGCTTCCGTTGGGTAGATGACAGAGATTTAAGTGGTTTTATTGATGGAACAGAGAACCCGCAGGGGGAAGAAATTTCAGAGGTTACATTAATTGAAGACGGTGAAGATAAAGGCGGAAGCTATGTTTTAGTCCAACGCTATGAACACGATTTACGAAAATGGGATCGTTTTTCGGAACATGAACAAGAAAAAATGATTGGCCGTACGAAAAAAGATAGCGTTGAATTAGATGAAGATGCGCGCAATGTCACCTCTCATGTCTCACGCGTGGTGATAGAAGAAGAGGGTGAAGAGCTTTCAGTCATGCGTCACAGCTTGCCATATGGTACAGCAAGCGGCAAACATGGCTTATTCTTTATCGCTTATTGTGCAAGGTTACACAATATTGAACAGCAGTTACTCAGCATGTTTGGTGAAAAAGACGGCAAATACGATGATTTGCTGCGTATGACGAAAGCCGTTTCGGGGAGTTATTACTATGCTCCGTCGATTGAGACATTGACGTCTCTTTGATCAATAAGTTGCCGCAAGGATGCGGCGATTGATAATTATTTATGTAATCTATTATTTTCAATGTATTAATCGGTTTTTTTTAATTCTTTACGAGCTGCAGCAGCAATAAAACCACTACGGCTACCATATTCAGGATTAACCTTCACTAAAGCATCAATACGATGTAATAAACGATGCGGCAAGGTGATATTAATACGCTCAGTACGGCCATCGTATTTATCCATATCGACATCCACAAATAACCATATCCCATGCGCATATTCAGGTTGTATTGGGTTCAATAGCGTTTGCTGAGATTTCGATAATGGGATCTCAAAGCCTTTTTCACTCAATAATTCAAAATGAGCATCAATTGCTGATTTTGCTTCTGCGTAAGCCTCTTCTATATTGCTGCCCGCGAATGTACATCCTTCAATATCAGGAAACCAGCCACTTGCGCTGCCATCATTATCAATTTCAATAAAGGCGGTATAAAGCATTAGGTTATCTCCATTAAAGATAGCGCTCATGCGTGAACGCTTTTCTTATTTAATGTTTTAGTTTCGCAGCCTTCAAAATGTGATTTAGTGTGCCTATCTTTAAATCTTTTTGTGGATGCGGAACAGTAATTACAATTGAAAAATGTGGGTGGGAAAACTGATGGTGACTTCCTTTTATTCTTTCAAGTTTCCAACCGTTTTTTTGCAGTATGTTTATCAGTTCCGAACTTTGCACGATCCCTCCATTTCGTTAACTGATATACACATAATACACACTCTGAAGAGTGCTTACAATATTTAAAGTGTGTGTTATGTGTATAAAAAAGAGAGAGGGGGAAAATGTTTAAGGTGTCTTTGCTTCGCTAAACTTAAAAATGAAACGCGTTCATATCACTAACTAATTAAAAAATCAGTTAATTTTTCTGCTTATGACGTTCATTTCTTTGTTATTCTAATTTGATATATAAAAAGGTGATTGATAGCTACACAGTTATAACCAAAACATATACAGTGGTTCCAATGTCAGCCATTTGGGTTTAGTTACGAATAGGTGTGGAATGAAAAAATCATTTTTGAAAAAAACAGCACTAGCGAGTTTGGCAACGGTATCATTACTCGGAAGCTCACCATTAGTTGCAGCTGAACTGCTTAATAGCTCTTATGATATTGCCCGTGAATTATTTGTGGCGTTGAACCCTTCATTTGAAAAACAATGGAATGAAGCCCACCCTGACGACAAACTCACAATTAAACAATCACACGCCGGCTCATCAAAGCAAGCTCTGGCTATTTTACAAGGGCTGAAAGCGGATGTGGTGACCTATAACCAAGTCACGGACGTGCAAATTTTGCATGACAAAGGGAATTTGATCCCTGCAGACTGGCAAGCTCGCTTACCAAATAATAGCTCGCCTTATTATTCAACAATGGCGTTTTTAGTTCGTAAAGGAAACCCTAAAGGGATTAAAACGTGGGATGATTTAGTCCGTGAAGATGTTAAATTAATCTTCCCGAACCCAAAAACTTCAGGAAATGGCCGTTATACCTACCTTGCGGCATGGGGCGCTTTTAATCAAGAAAATAAAGATGATAAAGCAAAAACCCGTGAGCAAATGAAACAGTTTCTGAAAAATGTAGAAGTATTTGATACCGGTGGGCGTGGCGCGACGACGTCATTTATTGAACGGGGGCTCGGTGACGTCCTTATTAGTTTTGAATCAGAAGTGAATAATATTCGCTCTCAGTATGGTGAATCAGACTACGAAGTTATTGTACCGCCGGTGGATATCTTAGCGGAGTTTCCCGTCGCTTGGGTCGATAAAAATGTACAAAAAAATGGTACTGAAGATGTCGCTAAAGCTTACTTAAATTATCTCTATAGCCCACAGGCCCAAGAAATCATCACTCAGTACAATTACCGAGTGAATGACAAAGCGGTGATGAGTGCGAATAAGGATAAATTCCCAGAAACTCAGTTGTTTACTGTTGAATCTCAATTTGAGAGCTGGCCAAAAGTAATGGACGTTCATTTTGCCACCGGTGGGGAATTTGACCAATTAATGGCTGAAGGGCGCCGTTAATGAATCGTTCAGGAAAGCGTTTTTTGCCAGGCTTTGGGCTAACGCTAGGTAGCAGCCTTTTTTATACCTGCTTGATTTTGCTATTACCCATGAGCGCTTTGGTGATCCAATTATCGGAAATGACATGGCAGCAATATTGGGCTGTCATTAGTTACCCGCAAGTGGTTGCCGCGTACAAAGTGACGTTACTGTCTGCATTAGTCGCAAGTTTGTTTAATGCGGTGTTTGGCATGTTATTAGCGTGGATTTTAACGCGTTATCGCTTTCCTGGGCGTTTGTTTTTAGATGGTTTAGTAGATTTACCCTTTGCATTACCTACTGCGGTAGCGGGGCTGACATTGGCAACCCTGTTTGCAACCTCGGGCTGGTATGGGCAATATCTGCACCAGTTTGATATTAAAGTCGTCAATACTTGGCTGGGAATTGCGGTTGCGATGGCTTTTACCAGTATTCCGTTTGTTGTGCGTACGGTTCAACCTGTGTTGGAAGAGCTAGGCCCTGAATACGAAGAAGCTGCTCAAACCCTAGGTGCGAGCCGTTGGCAAACCTTTCGTCGAGTGATACTACCAGAGCTTTCACCGGCCTTATTAGCCGGAACGGTTTTGTCCTTTACACGGAGTTTAGGCGAGTTTGGTGCCATTATATTTATTGCGGGTAATATTGCGTGGCAAACCGAAGTTGTCTCATTAATGATTTTTAGTCAGCTACAGCAATTTGATTACCCGGCAGCCAGTGCTGTGGCCTCAGTTATTTTAGCGGTTTCATTGTTACTTCTATTTAGTGTTAATTTAGTACAAAGCCGCTTTGGTAAACGGTTGGGGGGCAAGTAATGGCGCAAATTACACCAATTCACACTACTAGCCGTACCCAAATTAACTGGGGGAAATGGCTACTAATTGCGATAGGTTTATTGTTTTCATTTTTACTATTAGTGATTCCAATTGTTTGGATATTTATTACTGCATTTCAAAAAGGGTTAGATGCCGTTTTACTGAATTTGGCAGACCCAGATATGCTACACGCTATTGGTTTAACAGTATTAATTGCTTTAATTACCGTTCCTGTAAATTTAGTTTTTGGCACCATGATGGCGTGGTTAGTGACACGATTTCAATTTCCTGGTCGCCAATTATTACTCACCTTGGTAGATATCCCGTTTGCGGTTTCACCTGTTGTTGCGGGTTTGCTGTACTTACTTTTTTATGGCTCGAACAGCTGGTTTGGTGGGTGGCTTGAAGGTTTTGATATCCAGCTAATGTTTTCATGGCCCGGTATGGCATTGGTGACTATTTTTGTCACTTGCCCATTTGTGGTACGTGAGTTAGTCCCGCTAATGTTAAGTCAGGGTAGCCAAGAAGATGAAGCGGCGGTTTTACTTGGGGCCTCAGGATGGAAGATGTTTTGGCGTGTGACATTACCTAATATCCGCTGGGCATTATTGTATGGCGTGGTTTTAACTAACGCCCGTGCAATCGGTGAATTTGGTGCGGTTTCGGTGGTTTCAGGAGCTATTCGTGGTGAAACATACACCTTGCCATTGCAAGTTGAATTATTGCATCAGGATTATAATACAGTAGGGGCGTTTACGGCCGCAGGGATCTTAGCACTGCTGGCAATTATCACCTTAATACTTAAAAGTGCATTGCAGTGGCATTTAAGTCGCCAGCAATCTGAATCAGGAGTCCATTAATCATGAGTATTGAAATTGAAAAAATCGGTAAGTTATTTGGTAAAACCCAAGTACTCAGCGATATTTCACTGGATATTGCATCGGGTGAAATGGTTGCCTTATTAGGGCCTTCCGGTTCAGGAAAAACAACCTTATTGCGGATTATTGCTGGGCTTGAACAACAAAGTCAGGGGTTATTGCGCTTTCATGGTCACGATGTTAGTAAAATCCATGCGAAAGATAGGCATGTTGGCTTTGTATTTCAACACTATGCACTATTTCGCCACATGACAGTGTTTGATAATGTGGCATTTGGTTTAACGGTTTTACCCAGAAAGCAGCGCCCATCAGCTCAGGCTATTAAAGATAAAGTAACAAAATTGCTGGAAATGGTTCAACTCGCCCATCTGGCTTCACGTTACCCCGCACAACTTTCAGGGGGGCAAAAACAGCGTGTGGCACTGGCAAGAGCTTTAGCCGTTGATCCACAAATTTTATTATTAGATGAACCTTTTGGTGCGCTTGACGCACAAGTGCGTATTGAATTACGCCGTTGGTTACGTCAATTACATGATGAATTAAAATTTACCAGTGTTTTTGTGACTCATGACCAAGAAGAAGCCATGGAAGTTGCAGACCGAGTGGTGGTGATGAGCCAAGGTCATATTGAGCAAGTTGGCACACCGAGCGATATTTGGCAGCGACCAGAAACCCGTTTTGTGCTTGAATTTATGGGGGAAGTGAACCAAATTTCTGCCCACATCAAAGGTTCAACATTAAATATAGATGGCTATGAATTCCCCCTTAACCATACCAGTGTTCAACAAGGTGAAGTCGACGTATTTTTACGTCCTTGGGATATCTCATTACAAGCTGAAGTGGATGAACAGCACCGTTTACCTGTTAGAATTACAGAATCGGGGCCAAGAGGGCATTTTTGGCAATTAACCGTTCAACCATTAGGTTGGGGGAAAGAGCCTTTGTCAGTGATTTGGCAGTCCGAAAAAATGATACCAACGCGAGGTGAACGTTACTTTTTAGGTAGCCAGCAGGCAAAGATCTATCAAGGAGATCAGGCGTTAATTTTCCCACAACTTGCTGAAAGTGCATGAATATAAAACTCAATAACTTATAACACTAATAAATATATTATTGGTGTTATCTTTTCTATTACTTTCTAGGTATATGACCGATGATTAGACTTTATATTAAAAATATTTAGTCTATTTCCCCTTATGATTAAATCCACCATAACCAATTGATATAAAAGATTTATTTATCATATTTTTATATGAAATATAACTGGTAATTCTATAAACTTATTGTAATATAATATATCAATTAGCTATATCAGAAATAGTAATTAAGATAATCTATTTTTCTAATATTAATGTGAAGAGATTTCAATTTTCACATATCAATATTGGGGTAATATCTTATCTCTATTATTTCTTATTTATATATAAAAATTATAAGGATGGTAAAGTGTCGGCTCTGGAACAATTTATCGGTAATACCCCATTAGTAAAGCTTCAGCGTTTAACACAAGGGATTGAAGCTGAAATTTGGGTGAAACTTGAAGGTAATAACCCCGCAGGTTCAGTGAAAGATCGCGCGGCATTTTCAATGATTAATGAAGCGCAATTACGGGGTGAAATTAAGCCAGGTGATACGCTAATTGAAGCAACTAGTGGAAATACAGGTATCGCGCTCGCGATGATAGCCGCAGTAAAAGGCTACAAACTGAAATTACTCATGCCAGATAACATGAGCAAAGAGCGGCAAGCTTCAATGCAAGCCTATGGTGCAGAACTCATTTTAGTGAGTACGGCTGTTGGTATGGAAGGTGCCCGCGATTTGGCTAAGGAAATGGAACAAAGAGGTGAGGGGAAAGTTTTAGACCAATTTAACAACCCTGATAACCCATTAGCTCATTTTAAAACAACAGGCCCTGAAATATGGCAGCAAACTAATGGTCGCATTACCCATTTTGTATCGAGTATGGGAACCACGGGGACCATTACCGGGGTAAGTCGCTATTTAAAATCCCAGTCAGATGATGTCCATATTGTTGGGTTACAACCTGCGGAAAAAAGCCAAATTCCGGGTATTAGGCGTTGGTCACCAGGTTACTTACCCGGTATTTTTGATGGCTCATTAGTTGATAGTGTACTGGATATAAACCAGCAAGAAGCTGAAGAGACTATGAGAGCTTTAGCTAAAGTTGAAGGTATCTTTTGTGGAGTGAGCTCGGGTGGGGCGGTTGCTGGTGCGTTAAAAGTGGCGAAAGCTAACCCAGGAGCGGTTATTGTGGCAGTAATTTGTGACCGAGGAGACCGTTATTTATCAACAGGTGTATTTAATGAGTGAGATAATTCAATGGCAAGTCTGTGCTCAATAAAAAATCCCCACAAATGAAAAACCATCAGGCAAGGCCTGATGGTTTTAACTAAATATTGGCAGTTAAGTTATTTCTTAATACGCATGATGACAGTTTCACCGACTGTCACTGAGCCTGTCAGTTTGTTTAGTTCTTTGATTTCGTCCATATTAGAAATGACAACTGGCGTTAGAACAGATTTTGCTTTCTCTTCTAACAGCGCTAAATCAAACTCGATGATTAAGTCGCCTTTCTTCACAGTTTGGCCTTCTTCAGCGATGCGTTTAAAGCCTTCACCTTTAAGTTCAACGGTATCAATACCGAAGTGAACAAATAGTTCTATACCATCATCTGATTCAATAGAAAACGCATGGTTAGTTTCAAATATTTTACCAATTGTACCGTCTACAGGGGCAACGATTTTGTTACCCGCGGGTTTAATCGCAATACCATCACCAACAATTTTTTCTGCGAACACAACGTCTGGAACATCTTCAATATTGACAATCTCACCCGATAAAGGTGCGATAATTTCAATACTGCCACTGCTACTTTTGTCTTCCGAAACGAGTGATTTCAGTTTGTCAAACAGACCCATGGACCTTCTCCTAATCGTTTTATATGGGACCGAACTAATGTGCTGTTCTTAGCATAACGTTTTTTCTTGGATAAAGGTATCTACAAGTTTCATCAATTCATCCGCTGTGGGTTGAGCAAGTGCTTGTTCAGCCAAAGCTTGGGTATCAGTAAAGCTCGCATTGCGAATTAACTTTTTGATACGCGGAATTGAAATCGCGCTCATACTAAATTCATCCAGCCCCATGCCAAGTAGCAATAAGGTTGCACGCTCATCTCCAGCTAACTCCCCACACATCCCAGTCCATTTACCTTCAGCGTGTGATGCATCGATCACTTGCTTAATTAAGTTTAGGACAGCAGGTGACATCGGGTTGTAAAGATGAGAAATCAGTTCATTACCACGGTCGACCGCTAAAGTGTATTGAGTGAGATCGTTCGTCCCAATACTAAAGAAATCAACTTCTTTTGCCAAGTGGCGAGCAATAACAGCTGCGGCTGGTGTTTCAACCATCACACCGACTTCAATTGACTCGTCAAAAGCTTTACCTTCTTCACGTAACTGAGCTTTAAGCATTTCTAGCTCTGCTTTTAGTTCACGAACTTCTTCAACGGAAATAACCATTGGGAACATAATACGCAGTTTACCAAATTTAGAGGCTCTTAAAATAGCTCTTAATTGTGAGTGTAAGATTTCTTTGCGATCAAGACAAATACGAATTGCACGCCAGCCGAGAAATGGGTTCTCTTCTTTTGGTAAATTCATATATGGCAGGTCTTTATCACCGCCGATATCCATTGTACGGACAATAACGGCTTGGCTGCCCATTGCTTCTGCAACGGCTTTATAAGCTTGAAACTGTTCTTCTTCGGTAGGAAGAGAGTCTCTATCCATGAATAAAAACTCAGTACGATAGAGCCCAACGCCTTCTGCGCCATTGCGCTCTGCACCAGCGACATCACGTACAGTACCGATATTCGCACAAACTTCAACTTGATGACCATCAAGGGTGATGGCAGGCAAATCTTTTAATTTTGCGAGCTCTTCTTTTTCTTGTAGATATTCATCACGGAAAGCTTTCAGTTTGTCGATTTCGGCTTCAGATGGGTTCAAGTGGATGGTGTTGTTGACACCATCTAATACAATGAAATCGCCATTTTTAATTTTGCTGGTGGCATCACTAGTTCCAACAATGGCAGGTAACTCAAGAGAACGCGCCATAATTGAGGTATGTGATGTACGGCCACCTAAATCAGTAATAAACCCTAATACTTTATCTAAATTTAGCTGTGCGGTTTCTGAAGGGGTTAAATCCGCAGCCACTAAAATAACTTCTTCGCTGATTGCACTTAAATCAACGATAGGAATATTTAAGATGTTTTTTAATAGACGTTTGCCAATATCACGCACGTCAGCGGCACGTTCTTTAAGATATTCATCATCAAGGGATTCAAGCGCTTGAGCTTGATCTTCAATAACGGAATACGCAGCGGCATCTGCCGTTTTTTTATCGCCTTTGATTAAAGAGACAATTTCTTGTTCCAGCTCTTCATCTTCTAGCAGCATGATATGACCTTCAAAAATCTCAGCTTTTTCGGCTCCAAGATTTTTTTCGGCTTTCTCTTTAATCAAATTGAGTTGTTCGGCTGATTTGTTACGACCCTCAATAAAGCGAGCAATTTCTTTATCAACCTGATCGTCAGCAATTTTTTTTGTGCTAACAACGATAGGATCTTCTTTGAGGATTAAAGCCTGACCAAAAGCAAAACCCGGGGATACTAAAATTCCTGAAATCATAATATTACCTTACTGCTGCTAGTGCTGGGAGTTCTGATGTTGCAGAGACGACAATGAATATAGCCGATTATACAAATGTCCCCGAATGACATCACTCAGGGACATTGAATGAAATCAGTAAATGCTATTTTCGTAAGAAATTATTCTAATTCGCCCATCAGTTTAACTAAATGCTCAACGGCTTCTTTTTCGTCTTCACCTTCAGCAGAAATTGTCACAACGGTGCCTTGTGTTAGACCTAAGGTTTGTAATTTAAACAAACTTTTTGCGCTAGCGGATTTGCCGCCAGAAATTAAAGAAATATCGGAAGAGAATGCTTTTGCTTCTTTTACGAATTGAGCTGCAGGACGAGTATGTAGACCATTTGGTGCCGTAATAGTAACTTCTTGCTGAAACATAGTATTTCCTCAATAACTTTCGTTTTTTTAATTACCCAGCCAATTGTAGATGAAATAGACTAGGTTTGCGTATAAGTTAGATTATTAACTTGAAAAAAGGTTTCCTACTTTGTGCGGTATCAACCCTTTTTCTGTTTTTCTTGCGAACTCGATACTTTTTTCTCATTGGCAAATTATTTTACTCGCCCTAGAGGTTGGCTAAAAAGTGATTAATTTCGAGGTGCAAAATAATTACTATGTTTAATACTAAACCCCGAATTATAAATCATCTCCATCCGTGCTAAAGTTTGATCTATGCCACAAAAAAAGCACCATTTAGGTGCTTTTTTAACGATATTGTAACGAAGTTATGCTACTCAGCCGAGATGTCAGCAAACAGGGCTGTAGACAAATAACGCTCACCTGAAGAAGGTAAAATAACGACGATATTTTTACCTTTATAGGCAGGGTCTGCGGCAATTTTAGTGGCAGCAGCAATAGCAGCGCCTGATGAGATACCCGCAAGAATACCTTCTTTTTCCATCAGCTCACGAGCCGTTTTGATGGCTTCGTCATCGCTGATTTGAATGACCTTATCGAGTAATTTTAAATCTAAGTTACCCGGAATAAAACCAGCGCCGATCCCTTGTATTTTGTGAGGGCCCGGTTTAATTTCTTCGCCCGCTAAAGCTTGGGTAATAACAGGGGATGTTTCTGGTTCAACAGCCACGATAGTCACATCTTTGCCTTTGGTGTTTTTCAGGTATTTTGCAATCCCTGTAATCGTCCCGCCCGTACCAACACCTGCGACTACAACATCGACATTGCCGTCAGTATCTTCCCAAATTTCAGGCCCAGTGGTTTTTTCATGGATTTCAGGGTTTGCTGGGTTATTAAACTGTTGAAGTAATAAATATTTTTTAGGGTTGCTATTCACTATTTCTTCAGCTTTAGCTATTGCACCTTTCATGCCTTTTGCCCCCTCAGTTAAAACGAGGTTGGCACCTAATGCTTTGAGTAGTTTACGGCGCTCAATACTCATGGTTTCAGGCATGGTTAACGTCAATTTATAACCTCTCGCCGCAGCGACATAGGCTAAAGCGATACCCGTATTTCCACTAGTTGGTTCAACTAATTCTTTGTCTTTGTTTAGGATACCTTTTTTCTCTGCATCCCAAATCATGTTAGCACCAATACGGCACTTAACACTGAAGCTTGGGTTGCGAGATTCCACTTTTGCTAAAATATTGCCATCACCAAAATGTTTTAGGCGAACAAGTGGGGTGTGGCCAATAGTCAACGAGTTATCATCATAAATTTTGCTCATGGGATATCCTTAAAAATCGGTTAGCCAGTAATGTAATCGGTATTAATTAAAAATAATGAGATGGATTCAACATACGTTAAGAACAAATTAATGCAAATATGATTTGAGTATAAGCTTATAACGAAATGTTATTTTAGATCTAATAGTTCTAAGGAATAATTATAGTGTAACAATAATAAGTAAATAAAAGAGCGCAGGCGATAAACCTGCGCAATGATTTAATAGATTAGTAGCGTGCGTAACGCTCACGATACCTGTCAACCCACATCAATGTTGCACCACAAACTGCAACAGGCATGATCACTAAGTTGACAAAAGGCACCATCATTAACAAGCTAATGACGCCACCAAATTGAACGTTTCTCATCCGCTCTTTGGCAAGCGCCTGCTTCATTTCGTTAAAGCCAACACGGTGGTTATCAAACGGGTAATCGCAATATTGGATTGACATCATCCAAGCACCAAATAAAAACCACAGTACGGGGGCGACTGTTTGGCCAATACCGGGTATGAAAAATAGGATTAATAACCCAATAGCGCGAGGTAAGTAGTAACCGATTCGGACAAACTCGCGCTTTATCATACGAGGAACATCTTTTAATAACTCAGCAACACCAGTATCTGGTGATGGTTTACCCGTTAACTCGGCTTCGAGTTTTTCTGATAACCAACCGTTAAAAGGAGCAGCGATTATATTAGCAACCGTACTAAAAAAATAGGTAAACACGAGCAAAATAGAGATAACAGCGATTGGCCAAATAACATAATCGAGCCATTGTAGCCAGTCAGGAACGTAACTCATCACTTGGGCTATCCAGCCGCCAAGCTTTGTATATAACCACCAAAATGCGCCGCCTAAGAATAAAATATTGGCTAATAGGGGCAAAATAACAAAACGTTTAATACCGGGCCGAGTGATTAATCTCCAGCCTTGTGTAAAATAATAAAAACCAGAATGGTCTTTTTGTGTCGAAAATGTCGATTGGGTCATACTTCTTGTTCTCTCCTTTTCGGTTGACCATGTATCATATAGATATGAAATTAGGCTGACTAGCCATTATTCGCTTAAAAAAGCAGCAAATGAAAGCGGAATATTCTCTTTCTTGTAAGAAAATCGTTCTGGGGGTTGCACTTAGAGCAATTGAGAAATAATCTTAAGGAAGTTTCCGCCGTATTGGCATTATCATTCATCAACTAGAGATAGCAGCGATGCAGGATTTGCGTCTGATATTAGTGGTCGTAGGTGCGATAGCGATTGTCGCTTTATTACTGCATGGTTTATGGACCAGCCGTAAAGAGCGCTCAAAGTTATTTCGCGACAGACCCGTAAAACGTAGAAAAAACGATATGCAGGAGAATTCATCAGAATATGATGATTCTGCATTATTTACTGAAAATCAACCGACTCAGCAGGCGCCTGTTCATCCCGCTGCGACTGAGCCTGTATATCCGGTAAAAAATGAGTCTCCAGTTGAGCCTAATATACAGCCAAAAGCATCGGTTGAACCTGACATTATTATGAACAAGGAGCCTGAGGCTAAATCGCCGGTTCATAATGAGCCTACGATGCATCAACGTACTGAACCCGTTCATGTACCCGAACAACTCACCATTAATATGAGTGAGGAAGTGATTGTTGAGCCAGCCACTGAAACTGTCGCTGAACCACATATTGATTCAACCAAATTGAGAGAAGAGCCTCAGCCGAGCACCTATGAACAAGAGACGCAGCATATTGAGAAGAAAGCTGAGCCGCAGGAAGATTCTGCTACAACAAGTAGCAAGGAGACAGTCCTGGTACTTCACGTAGCCGCTTTGCAAGGGCAGGAACTTCAAGGTGAATTATTACTGCAAAGTATTTTACAAGCCGGTTTCCAATTCGGGGAAATGAAAATATTCCATCGCCATGTGAACCCGTCTGGTACGGGGCCTGTTTTGTTTAGCTTAGCCAACATGGTGAAGCCTGGCTCATTCGACCCAGAGACAATGGCTGATTTTACCACCCCAGGGGTTTCCATGTTTATGATGGTCCCGTCTTACGGTGATGCAGGGCAAAACTTCAAATTGATGTTGCAAGCTGCTCAACGTATCGCATCAGATGCGGGAGGGGTTGTTCTTGATGACGAACGCAAAATGCTGACACCTCAAAAAATAGAGGTGTATCATGCTCGAATTAGAAACACATTAAGTTAAATAAACGTTGAACAAAACCCCCATTAATTGGGGGTTTTTTATCTGTATGAGTGAATCATGACTACCAAACAAGAAATAGACGAATTAAAAAAACAGTTACGTCATCATGAATATCAATACCATGTATTAGATGCCCCCGAAATTCCAGACGTAGAATATGACAAGTTAATGCAACGTCTAAAAGAGATAGAGGCACAGCATCCTGAACTTGTCACGAGTGATTCACCGACTCAACGTGTTGGTGCCGCACCATTGGCTGCGTTTGATACCGTACGCCATGAAATACCTATGTTATCCCTAGATAATGTTTTTGATGAAGAAAGTTACCTTGCGTTTGATAAGCGGGTAAGAGATCGTTTGAAAAATCATCAAGAACTGACTTTCTGTTGTGAGCTCAAGCTCGATGGGTTAGCGGTAAGTTTGTTGTATGAAAATGGTGAATTAGTACAAGCGGCGACTCGTGGTGATGGGACCGTAGGTGAGAATATTACCGCGAATGTACGAACCATACGCGCTATCCCATTGCGTTTAAGGGGAAGCAATATTCCTGATCGCGTTGAGATCCGTGGCGAAGTCTTCATGCCCCAAAAAGGTTTTGAAGCACTAAATGAGCAGGCACGTAAAACGGATGGCAAAGTCTTTGCAAACCCGCGTAATGCGGCTGCGGGTTCGTTACGTCAATTAGACCCACGTATTACCGCCAAAAGGCCACTCACTTTTTATTGTTATGGTGTTGGGCTTGTGGAAGGTGGCTCGTTACCGGACACACATTATGACCGTTTGATGCAATTTAAAGCATGGGGTTTACCGGTTAGTGATTATGTTCAATTACGTGTTGGTCATCAGGCCGTATTAGATTTTTACCATGAAATTGAGCAAGTTCGACCTGATCTTGGCTTTGATATCGATGGGGTAGTCATTAAAGTTAACTCAATCGCGATTCAAGAAGAATTAGGTTTTGTTTCTCGAGCACCTCGCTGGGCGACAGCGTTTAAATTCCCAGCTCAAGAACAAGTCACATTATTAAAAGATGTTGAATTTCAAGTTGGGCGTACAGGTGCTATCACGCCTGTGGCGCGTTTAGAACCCGTGCAAGTCGCAGGTGTGGTGGTCAGTAATGCGACGTTACACAATGCAGATGAAATTGAACGCCTTGGCGTGCATATCGGTGATACGGTCATTATTCGTCGAGCAGGGGATGTTATTCCACAAATCGTCAGTGTTGTGGTTGACAAGCGACCAACAGATAGCCGTGAAATTGTCTTCCCGACCCATTGCCCTGTATGCGGTTCTGATATCGAACGAGTTGAAGGTGAAGCGGTGGCACGCTGTACTGGTGGGCTTATTTGTGGGGCACAACGCAAAGAAGCACTGAAACATTTTGTCTCACGCCGAGCAATGGATGTGGATGGCATGGGCGATAAAATTATCGACCAATTAGTTGAAAAAGAGTATGTCAAAACCCCAGCGGATTTGTACCAATTAAGTGCAGGTATTTTAACTGGCCTCGATAGAATGGGGCCGAAGTCGGCACAGAATCTGGTTGATGCACTCAATAAGTCTAAGCAAACAACATTGGCTCGCTTTATTTATGCCCTTGGAATTCGTGAGGTTGGCGAAGCAACGGCGGCAAACTTAGCAGCGCATTACACCACACTTGAGGCTGTGATGGCGGCGGATGAAGAGTCACTAAAAACCGTTCAAGATATTGGTCATGTAGTTGCGAAACATGTGGTCAATTTTTTCCGTGAACCTCATAACCAAGCGGTGATTGAAGATTTACTGACGAAGGCAAATATTCATTGGCCTGAAGTAAAAGTCGTTAATAGTGCAGAAATCGATAGCCCATTTGCAGGTAAAACAGTGGTGCTAACAGGGTCAATGAGCGTATTGACGCGTGATGAAGCCAAAGACAAGTTAGTGGCTTTAGGTGCAAAAGTCTCAGGAAGCGTCTCGAAGAAAACAGATTTGGTCATTGCAGGTGAGGCCGCTGGTTCTAAATTAGCCAAAGCAAATGAACTTGGCATACGCGTTATTGATGAAAATGAATTGGTTCGTTTGCTGAATATTTAATAGTGAACTATATTCAATTTAACTTAGTTGCCTACGATCTCTGTAGGCAACAATTTTATACGCAGGTTGTTGTAAGTCTTAACTTAAATTCTCAGTAAAATTTCTGTGCAAAAAAAGCGAATGCTAGGAATTGTTATAGTTGAAACGTGATCCCCTTCTTCTTTTTGCAAAATACACCTAGTAAGCTTTCATATTAATGTGACCTCTGTCTCATTTAAATGTTGTCTATTACATAGAATATGCACATAGACTGATTCTTAAATTTGTTGGAGTCGCATATGACCTCGATCCTGCATTTCGTTTTATCTTTAGTAGTAATTGCCGCTCTTGCCATTTTAGCCAGTAGTAACCGTAGAGGGATCCGTCCTCGCTATGTTGTTCAACTACTGGTTATTCAAATTGCATTAGCTTATTTGTTCTTAAAATCGAATATTGGCGAATCTTTTGTTCTTGGTGTGGCAGGGGTATTTACTCACTTGCTAGGCTATGCAGCAGAAGGGACTAAATTTATTTTTGGTGGCATGATTGAAGGGAACTTAGCGTTCTTCTTCTTACAAGTGTTATGCCCAATCATCTTTATTTCTGCGTTGATCGGGATCTTACAGCACATCAAAATTCTTCCTATCGTGATCCGTATTATCGGTACCGTGTTATCGAAAGTGAATGGTATGGGTAAGTTAGAGTCTTTTAACGCAGTCAGTTCATTGTTACTGGGTCAGTCAGAAAACTTTATTGCGTATAAAGACCAATTGAACCGGATGTCAGACCGCAGAATGTACACCATGGCGGCAACTGCCATGTCAACGGTATCTATGTCTATCGTTGGGGCATACATGACCATGTTAGAGCCGCGTTTTGTGGTCGCTGCATTGGTTCTAAATATGTTTGGTACTTTCGTCGTACTATCACTGATTAACCCGTATCCACCTGAAGGTGAAGAAGATATTCAAATGAGCAACCTGCACGAAGGGCAAAGCTTCTTTGAAATGTTAGGTGAATATATTCTTGCAGGGTTTAAAGTAGCGATTATCGTTTCAGCGATGTTGATTGGTTTTATTGCCCTCATTGCGATGATTAACGGTATTTTCTCAGCTGTATTCGGTATCGACTTCCAAACCATGTTAGGTTACGTATTCTATCCATTTGCATGGATGCTCGGCATTCCTGCCGATGAAGCCTTACAGGTTGGCGGAATTATGGCAGTGAAAATGGTAACGAATGAATTCGTTGCGATGGATGGCTTACAAGCGATTGCTGGTGGGTTATCTGAGCGTTCTGTTGGTATCTTGTCCGTATTCTTAGTTTCTTTCGCTAACTTCTCATCCATCGGTATTATTGCAGGTGCGATTAAAGGTTTAGATGAGAAACAAGGTAATACCGTGGCTCGCTTCGGTTTAAAATTACTGTACGGTTCAACCTTAGTTAGTTTCTTATCCGCAGCGGTTGTTGGGTTAGTTTTGTAATCCACTAAAACATGTTAGATTAAGAAACGGCGTTCAAATGAGCGCCGTTTTTTATGCTTTGATACGAAAGAGAAATAACAATGGAAAAACAAGATCTCATTGATATGGCCAATACGTATATGCCATTTGGTAAATATAAAGGCTGTGTCTTAATTGATTTACCCGAAGAATATTTATTATGGTTCTATAAGAAAGGAGAGTTCCCTGCTGGACGTTTAGGGCAGTTAATGGAGATGACCCTAGGACTAAAAATAGAAGGCTTAGAAGGGCTGGTAAAGCCTTTAAAACGGGGTTAATCGTGGCCTAGTGCGTGAGTAATTTTCTGACTTAAAGTAATAAATAGTTTTTGTTCTTGGGGCGTTAATGCTGCTTTGACCTTAGCTGCATTTTCAGCACGTCCTGTGGCTGCACGCTGCAAAAAATGATGCCCTTTGTCGGTTAAACGGGTGATCAGTTCCCGTCTATCTTCTTCAGATTGATATTGCTCGACAAATTCATAAGATTTCAGAACTCGAAGAAATTTCGATAAATTTTGGCGAGAGAGGCCAAGTGATTGGCTTAACTGGCTTGGTGTTAAATCCCCTTTTAATCTCAATATCTCTAGCACATCATATTGACCCCAAGTTATTTGCTCAGGGGTAAAGCTAACTCTGCGCGCAACTAGCGTACATTGCAGCAGAGAAAGTGCATCTTCAAGAGAATTTGGCATCATGAAAACTCCGTAACATTCAATCTATTGAGTATATATTGATTTTAATAATAAGACGACCAGTTGATTAACTTTGGTTAATTAATTATAGTTAACTAAAGTTAATCATAATTGAGGTGAGCTATGGGGAAGTTTAATCAGCGAGTGGCATTGGTTACAGGGGCATCGACAGGTGTCGGTTTTACTATTGCACAAAAGCTGTATTCACTTGGCGCGATAACGGTAATTACGGGGCGCAATGAGGTCGCTTTACAACAAGCCGCTAGAGAGATAGACCCAACAGGACAACGTGTCTATGCTATAAAAATGAATGTCGCAAATGCACAAGACTTTAAAACAACAGTCGAAAAAATTGAGCAACAATACGGTGTTTTGCACTATTTGGTGAATAATGCGGGGACCACTGGACCTCATGGCGTCAATATTGAGGATTATCCTTTAGAGGCTTGGCATGAGGTGATTGAAACCGATATAACAGGGACATTTCACGGTATGAAGTACAGTATTCCTATGATTTTGCGTAGTGGTGGGGGAGCTATCGTAAATTTATCAGCTTGCAATGGGGTAACAGGGATAGCGGGTATAGCACCTTACACTGCAGCAAAGCATGCGGTACTGGGATTAACACGTTCCGCTGCCTTAGAGAACGCTCAAAAAGGTATCCGTATCAATGCTGTTGGCCCTGGCTATATAGAAACACCGAATATTAGTGCATTACCACAGGAAACGCAGCAATGGATGGCTTCTACTCACCCAATGGGCAGAATGGCTACTCGGCTAGAAATTGCTAATGTGGTGGCCTTTTTGTTATCAGAAGAAAGTAGCTTTATAACCGGTGCATTTATTCCTATTGATGGTGGTTATACCGCGCAGTAATTCATAATCTAAAAGATATTATTGATTTAAAATGGAAGAGGTGAATAGTGACTTTTAGTATTTAAGTGATT
>NZ_JAXADV010000003.1:0-2611 GCF_033901115.1 Providencia sp. CIM-Carb-044 | reverse complement strand
GGTGGAGCTAAGCGGGATCGAACCGCTGACCTCTTGCATGCCATGCAAGCGCTCTCCCAGCTGAGCTATAGCCCCAATCGAAATGTTTTGTATTGTGCCACCTAACAGGGAATTAGATGGTGGAGCTAAGCGGGATCGAACCGCTGACCTCTTGCATGCCATGCAAGCGCTCTCCCAGCTGAGCTATAGCCCCAAACAAAATCTTTTGGACGGGATGCATCATATTCAAGCTAAGTTAGAGTGTCAATAAAATAATAGGGTTTTAGGTTTAATTGCTGAAATATAGAACATTTTGCAATCAGTTGAGTGGAGAAGGGAGGATGAGTCAGAGAATTGGCCCCCAATAAATTGAGGGCCAATAATATTAAATTATTGAGCAGAAGCTTCACGTTCAGCGATAAACGCTAAGGCTTTCTCAATACGAGCGATAGAGCGAGCTTGACCGATAGCGTGAACGGTCACATCAAGGCCTGGAGACTGGCCAGCACCTGTCACAGCAACACGTAAAGGCATACCCACTTTACCCATACCCACTTCTAATTCAGCGGCAGTTGCTTCGATGGCTTGGTGAACATTTTCAGCCGTCCAATCAGTTATCGCAGCTAATTTATCTTTTACGACTTCTAAAGGCTGACGAGCAACTGGTCGCAAGTGTTTTTTCGCCGCATCAGCGTCAAATTCTTCGAAATCTTGGTAGAAATAGTGGCAAGATTCCGCCATTTCTTTTAATGTTTTACAACGTTCACCAAGTAATTTGATTAGATCAACTAATTGAGGTCCTGTGCTGGTATCAATATTCTGTTGTTCAATATGCCATGCAAGATAGGTTGCAACTTCTTCTGCTGGTAATGTATTGATATAGTGGTGGTTTAACCATTGCAGTTTTTCAGTATTAAACGCGCTTGCTGACTTGCTGATAGCGTCAAGGCTGAAATACTCTTTCATTTCTTCAACAGTGAAAATCTCTTGGTCGCCATGAGACCAACCTAAACGCACAAGGTAGTTAAGAAGTGCTTGCGGCAAATAACCGTCATCACGATATTGCATAACACTAACCGCACCATGACGTTTTGATAGTTTTTTACCGTCATCACCTAGGATCATCGAAACGTGAGCATACACAGGTACTGGTGCCCCTAATGCTTTTAGAATGTTGATTTGGCGAGGCGTGTTGTTGATATGGTCTTCACCACGGATAACGTGGGTAATTTCCATATCCCAGTCATCAATAACCACACAGAAGTTGTAAGTTGGTGAACCATCAGTACGACGAATAATTAAATCGTCCAGTTCTTGGTTACTAAATTCAATTGGCCCACGAATTTTGTCGTCAAAAATAACGGAACCTTCTTGTGGGTTACGGAAACGAACAACGTGCGGCTCATCAGGTGTATGGTTGTGTGCATGGTCACGGCAGCAGCCATCATAACGAGGCTTTTCATTATTTGCCATTTGCTCTTCACGTAACGCTTCTAAGCGCTCTTTCGAACAATAACAACGATAAGCGGTACCCGCATCTAACATTTGGTCAATGACATCATTATAACGGTCAAAGCGTTTAGTTTGATAGTAAGGGCCTTCATCCCAATTTAAATTCAACCAGTTCATACCGTCCATAATGGCGTCGATAGCTTCCTGAGTTGAGCGTTCTAAGTCAGTATCTTCAATACGCAGGACAAATTCGCCCTGATTGTGGCGACTAAATAACCAGGAATACAGAGCGGTACGTGCACCACCAACGTGTAAATAGCCAGTTGGGCTTGGTGCAAAACGGGTTTTGATTTTACTCATCGAGATTGCCTTAATTGCAAAACATGTTTTTGAAGCGCTTATCTGTTTACTGTTTAGAAGACTAAAAACAGGCACAATTAACTTGATGGCGAGTTTGATGTTCTAAGCAGTGAAATGTCTAAGCATTGCTAAAATGTATATCTATTCTATCATCCTACAATGATTCCTCAATCAAGTTATCAGGATAGAAGACAAGAAATTAGTTTGTTTCGCCAAATTTGACATAAATAAATACACTTTAAAAATAGTTTCTGTTTTTTTCTTAAAAGAATAAAGAGAAAATGATAGGTAATTGATTAAAAAGGCAGCTTTTCTGGTGAATATTGAAACATCTTGATTATTTTTGCAACGAACGAAAAAAATCTATTGAAAAAGCGTTGACTCAGAACTCAGTATCCCTATAATGCACCTCCATCGACGACGGGGCGATTAGCTCAGTTGGTAGAGCACCTCCCTTACAAGGAGGGGGTCAGTGGTTCGAGCCCGCTATCGCCCACCACCGTTGACGATGAAAAATAAATAATTGGGCGATTAGCTCAGTTGGTAGAGCACCTCCCTTACAAGGAGGGGGTCAGTGGTTCGAGCCCGCTATCGCCCACCAATTATTTATTATAATGTAGTATAAGTCATGAAGTGGGCGATTAGCTCAGTTGGTAGAGCACCTCCCTTACAAGGAGGGGGTCAGTGGTTCGAGCCCGCTATCGCCCACCACTTCATCAGTTACTTGCATTGAAACACAATTTAGATGGGTCGTTAGCTCAGTCGGTAGAGCAGTTGACTTTTAATCAATTGGTCGCAGGTTCGAATCCTGCACGACCCA
>NZ_JAXADV010000039.1:0-3643 GCF_033901115.1 Providencia sp. CIM-Carb-044 | reverse complement strand
CCCCTCTGGAGGCCACGGACGGCGCGGCCTCCAGAGCACTTTGTCGTTTTTGGACGGAAAATCCCTAGAACCCCTTTGAGGTGTATAATACGTAAGTCGTGCATGTGTAACTTCCGCCTCTACGAAGGCAAATTCTAACACACCTCGCCTAGCTATAAGGATCCAAACCACTACAGTGAGTACAAAATTCCTTAAAAATACATTTGCTATTTTCTGGCTTGACTCTAGCCTTGCAATAGTACCTCCCATACAAGACAAATAACGCCGTAACTCGGTACCAATCTTTTTTCGGATACAGCTTTTGTAGCGCGATTGCGACCTTCCTAGGGTCACGACTATCCGTGAAACCAAGTCTCCTCGAAACTCGCATCACATGAGTGTCTGCTCCCACTCCCTGATTCGCTTGATACATACTATTCAAATATACATTAGCAGTCTTCAATCCGACGCCTGGGATTTCGATCAATTTTTCTACACTCCTAGGAACTCGGCCGTGAAACCTAGTTTTCACAACCTTAGCCGCATTTACAATATTCTTAGATTTAGTGCGATAGTAATTTATAGAGCTTAATATCTTCTCTACCTCTCCGACTTCCGCCTCCGAAAGTGAAGCCGGATCAGGATATTTAGCGAATAGATTATGAGTCACTTTATTCACCTGCAAATCAGTCGTCTGAGCTGATAAAATGATGCAAAGAAGAAATTGGAAATCTGTTTCCCAGTTCCTCAACTCTGAGCTACTATCCGGAAAAAGCTTTTCCATCTCTTCTAATACATATTTTGCACGCGTTTTCTTGTTCACAGTAGGATTATACATTAGTTAATATTAATTTTTAGAAGATGAAAGAATTTAATGTGAGTTCGAAAGGTAACAGTGACAAGAATGATGGTAAAAACTTTAAAATTCTCCTGAAATCGACCGGGTGGCGACATGCCCCTGACGGGACGTGGCGGCCATCCCGTGGGTTGGAGAAAAGAGGCATCGATGCCCCGGTGGGCAGCGTTCGCCGGTGAGATGCCGAGGCGAACTGGCGGGTGGCGCGGGGGGAACCCACGGCAGCCTTGACACCCTGGCTGCGGGCTGCTGCCGATACGTCGGCAATGCAGGAGGGAGAATGGCGCGGCCCGCAGGCTGCGTCGCCGATCAATCCGAAGCGGTCGAGCCCGTCTTGTGCAGGCACTGCACCAGGCGCTGGCCCAGCCATGCCATGCACGGGACGGCCATGGAGTTGCCGATTGCTTTGTAGCGCGGCGCATCCGCGGCGGGCTTGCCGCGGTAGGGGATCAGCGTGTAGTCATCGGGCATGCCTTGCAGCCGCTCGCACTCCGTCGGCATCAGCCGCCGCACCCGCCAGTGCGACCAGTCGCCGGGGCCGGGGTCGTTCCAGTCGTAGCGGAAATGCGCCTCGAAGTCGGGGGCCAGCACATGGGGCTTGTCCGCGCCGCCGCCGCTGGTACGCAGTGTGGCCGCTACGCTGCCGCCCAGCTCCGCTGCAAGGCCCTGCTCGCGGCCGCGCAGAGACACGCAGGCCACCATCGGCACGCCGTAGCCCGGCTTGCCGTTGGACAGCACGGTGCAAGCCACCTGGCCATGGCCCGACTCGAAGCGCACTTCACCACGGTTGTTCTGCGCGAAAGCGATGGCGGGTACGACACCGGCGTTCGCATGGCTGTTGCGATGCCCGCCGGCGCGCAGCTGTAAAAACGCAGAAGTGGATGTCCCGCCGCAACACTGGGCGTCCCTGAGTTTGCTCAGTTGTGATGTCCCCGCTATCGCGATGGGCAGCAAGAAGGCGAGCGGTGCGCTCCTCAGGGTCTGTGAAGGGCGCACACTAGGGGTCCCGCCGCAACGCCTCCGGACCGAGTGGTCCCGTCTGAAGCCTACGAGGCGGCGACTGAAATCCTGCGGACCGCCGCCAAGCCATTCGCGCTGGCGCATGTGTTGGCTCTCTCTCCTCCATTACACCGTGTGGCCGTAAAGGCGTAGGCGTCGGACCGGTGTGGCCGGGCGGTCGGGTGTTGTGGTAGTTGGACTGCGTGAACTCCCAAGCCGACAACTTTGACGACGACCAGGAAGCGACCGCCGAGGGCATTGCCGACATTGAGGCAGGCCGGACTATCAGCCACGAGGCTGTGAAAGCCTGGCTATTGTCGTGGGGAACGCCGAACGAACTGCCGCCCCCCAAGGTTGGCGATTAGCTGACGGCAACATCGGAAGGCATGTCGCTGAGCTACCCTTTTGGCGGCCCCCAAGCACCTCATGCGACCCCTTTTGGCGTAGGCCGATGCGAGCGTCTCCTTGGAGGCATCGCATGCAGCAAGGCACATTATTCACCCGGCGGACGGTCGAGCGACATTTTCGCAAACATCAAGCTCGCTGCCCGCCGGAATACCGCGAGATCCTCATCGAACGGATTCTGGCCAAACGGTGGACAGAAGCCTCGCTAGGCAAGGTCGTCGGCATTGTGGCCTCAACCTTCGCCCGCCACCAACTTACCGACTACGATCGACTTTTGGCGATCTCCGGTATGGCTCGCGCCGAGGCGCGGTTAATTGTCAGCCGCGAAGTAAGCGACATTCTAGAAAGCTGGCGCAGCACCGCGCTCCCCTAGCCAAATCGGTGGAGCGAGCCGCGCGCACGCTTATCCGCCGGTGCATGGCTATGCACCCCCGCCCCGTCCCAGCGCCCAATGCGCTAGGAGTAGCTTAAGCACTCCGCTGGCATCGTCGAGACATGGATGCCGTCGCTGCAACTCGCGACTAGGAGCTCGGATCTCAGGACGAAGGTCTCCGCGAATGTCCGGTCGATCCGCGCGACGTCCCAGGCGGGCGTTCCCTTGGCGGACATCCACGCCGCAGCGTCGTGCATCAGCCGCACAACCTCGTCGATATCACCCGAGCAGGCGACCCGAACGTTCGGAGGCTCCTCGCTGTCCATTCGCTCCCCTGGCGCGGTATGAACCGCCGCCTCATAGTGCAGTTTGATCCTGACGAGCCCAGCATGTCTGCGCCCACCTTCGCGGAACCTGACCAGGTCCGCTAGCGGGCGGCCGGAAGGTGAATGCTAGGCATGATCTAACCCTCGGTCTCTGGCGTCGCGACTGCGAAATTTCGCGAGGGTTTCCGAGAAGGTGATTGCGCTTCGCAGATCTCCAGGCGCGTGGGTGCGGACGTAGTCAGCGCCATTGCCGATCGCGTGAAGTTCCGCCGCAAGGCTCGCTGGACCCAGATCCTTTACAGGAAGGCCAACGGTGGCGCCCAAGAAGGATTTCCGCGACACCGAGACCAATAGCGGAAGCCCCAACGCCGACTTCAGCTTTTGAAGGTTCGACAGCACGTGCAGCGATGTTTCCGGTGCGGGGCTCAAGAAAAATCCCATCCCCGGATCGAGGATGAGCCGGTCGGCAGCGACCCCGCTCCGTCGCAAGGCGGAAACCCGCGCCTCGAAGAACCGCACAATCTCGTCGAGCGCGTCTTCGGGTCGAAGGTGACCGGTGCGGGTGGCGATGCCATCCCGCTGCGCTGAGTGCATAACCACCAGCCTGCAGTCCGCCTCAGCAATATCGGGATAGAGCGCAGGGTCAGGAAATCCTTGGATATCGTTCAGGTAGCCCACGCCGCGCTTGAGCGCATAGCGCTGGGT
>NZ_JAXADV010000038.1:0-3995 GCF_033901115.1 Providencia sp. CIM-Carb-044 | reverse complement strand
GCCGTATTTGCAGTACCAGCGTACGGCCCACAGAATGATGTCACGCTGAAAATGCCGGCCTTTGAATGGGTTCATGTACAGCTCCATCAGCAAAAGGGGATGATAAGTTTATCACCACCGACTATTTGCAACAGTGCCCGAATTAATGTACAATGATGCGCTGTATAAATAACCAGGTCTAGCATGTATGGAAAAGCACTTTATCAATGAAAAGTTTTCACGGGATCAATTTACGGGGAATAGAGTTAAAAATATTGCCTTTTCAAATTGTGATTTTTCAGGGGTTGATTTAACTGATACTGAATTTGTTGATTGTAGCTTTTACGACAGGAATAGCCTGGAAGGGTGTGATTTTAATAGAGCCAAACTAAAAAACGCCAGCTTTAAAAGCTGCGATTTATCAATGAGTAATTTTAAAAACATTAGCGCCTTAGGTCTTGAGATTAGTGAGTGTTTAGCTCAAGGAGTTGATTTTCGAGGGGCTAATTTTATGAATATGATAACTACAAGGTCATGGTTTTGTAGTGCTTATATAACCAAGACAAATCTTAGTTACGCTAATTTTTCTAGAGTCATATTAGAAAAGTGCGAACTGTGGGAAAATCGCTGGAATGGCACTGTGATAACTGGCGCCGTGTTTCGTGGTTCCGATCTTTCTTGTGGGGAGTTTTCATCGTTTGATTGGTCTTTGGCTGATTTTACTGGTTGTGATTTAACGGGTGGGGTGCTTGGCGAGCTTGATGCAAGACGAACTAATTTAGATGGCGTGAAGTTGGATGGAGAGCAGGCGCTTCAGCTTGTTGAGAGTTTAGGTGTTATTGTTCACCGATAAAATCTAGGTAAAAAAACACCTAATGCCCCAATGTGGTACTAATCAAAACGGAGCGAAGCGACAGCATCTTCCTGTCTTTGCTTTTCTCCATGATCAGTTATTGGGTCATGGCTTCTTAGCTCTTTAATTTAGGTGACTGCTCCCCGCCCTGTCGGGCGAGGCTTCCCACTTCTTAGGCCGCAACCGTCTGTGTGACGGATTTACGCTGGCCTCCATGGGCAGAAACGACGAGTCCCGCCGCTTGTAATTCCAGTATGCCCTTGCGTTCGATGTTGATCGCCGCATTGATATCACGGTCATGTTCAACTCCACACTCTGGACACTGCCATATGCGCTTATGTAATGGCATTTCCGGCATCTTGTGACCGCAACAATGGCAGGTTTTCGAACTGGCGAACCATTGATCCAGTTTCACCAGATGCACGCCTTTCTCTGCGGCTTTGTATTCCAGTTTTGTGATGAATCCAGACCATCCCGCATCGCCTATCGCACGCGCCAGATGGTGGTTTTTCATCATATTTGCCGCTTTCAGCGTCTCGACAATTACCGCTTGGTTTTCGTCAACAATTGCACGAGATAACTTGTGCTGAAAATCGGCACGGGCATTGGCTACCCGTTCGTGAACGGATGCAAGTTGTATTCTGGCTTTGCGTCTGTTTGCGCTCCCTTTTTTCTTCCGGGAGAGGGCTTTCTGCTTCCGGCGCAGGTTGTGGCTGGCGTTGATAAGGTGGCGTGGATTGGCAATTTTATTACCGTCGGATTTGATGGCAAAATGCGTCAGCCCCATATCCAGCCCCGTCACGTTTGATATCAGTGCCGGCTTCTCTGGCGCTTCCATTCCGTCGTCACAGAGTAGCGAGGCGTAGTATTTCCCAGTTGTGCTGCGGCTCAGGGTGATACTTTTCAGCATTCCCGTAATTTCACGATGTAAACGCGCTTCAATTGGTGCAATTTTAGGGATTTTTATCGCGCCATCAAGGACTTTGATTCCAACACAATGATAGCTGGATTGTTTACCATGCTTACTTTTAAACGTCGGGAAACGAGCTTTCAGTTTCAGATTGAAAAAGTTGGAAAAAGCCACGTCGAGATTAATCACCGCCTGCTGTAACGCTATGGAATCATACTCTTTAAGCCATGCGTATTTACGGGATTTCTTCGCCACTGCAAGCAGTGGCTTGAGGTCTTTACGCGGGTTTAAATTTACGCCGTGCCGCTGGTAAGCCTGTTTTTTAATGTGAAGAGATTTGTTGTACGCGAAACGAACCGCCCCAAACTGAGCATTGAGGTATTCAGCCTGTTCTGGTGTCGGGTAGATGCGTACTTTTGTTGCTCTTAACATAATCAGTGCTCATTGATATAATGTTTTTATTTTAACATGTTAGGTGAATATATCAATTGAGTAATCATGATGATTTACTGGCGGGATTCCTCCGCAAGCGGCACAGTGTCAGTAAACTGGTCGTGCATCTGATCTTTACGACGAAGTACCGACGTAAGCTATTTGACGGACTGATGATCGCTCAACTGCGTGAGGCTTTTGGCTCCGCTGCGGCAAAACTTGAATGCGAAATTATTGAGATGGACGGAGAGCCTGACCATGTGCATCTGCTGGTTGCTTACCCGCCAAAACTGGCGGTCAGTGTGATGGTAAACAATCTGAAATCAGTATCGTCGCGCCTGCTGCGCCAGCAAAACACACATTTACGGATGCAAAGTAAAACGGGGCTTTTGTGGTCGAGATCATACTTTGTCTGTAGCACCGGAGGGGCAACAATTGAAACGCTCAGAGCCTACGTTCAGAGTCAGTCAACGCCTGATTGATCTTTAAAGCCCTGCGGACTTTTCGCCTTATATCCCCGCCCGCATTGGGCGAGGGTTTACGGCGGATTTTGCTAAGTCTGGTTAGGTTGGGCTTCTTTCGACGGTGCAATCCAAGAAATCCCTAGTCCGTTGATTGGTGCTCTTATCAGGTACGCACTGTAATCTTTCGATACCGCAGCGTGATTCGGAGGCAGAGCCGGAATTTCGTGTTCCGGTACGTCTTACTACCACAATTTGCCTGTTTATCCTTTCGGAGACCGGGCTAAGTCCGAGTCAATCAAGTGGTGCATTTGAGTTAATGTCGTTGAATGGTTTTAAGGAAGTAGTGACAAGCTAGCTTCCCATTGCTAAGATTGGATTTTCTAGGTCTGATCTTAGCAACGAATGCACCGTATCAGATTAGCAGAGCCGAAGTGATGTCACAATCATTTCGGCTCTGTGCCTTCTGGAGTATCACAAAAAAATCCCGCCATATTTCAATCTGCAACGCTCGCCGCAAGATGAAAATTCATTTTTCATCGAGGAAGCGTAAGATCGCCACATCTAAATAAAATCAACGTACACACATCACTCAAAAATGCTTTCTTTTTGCTTTTAAAGTGCATGCTAAATGCTCTCAATGTGCTTTCCTTGTTGGTTTTTTGCTATCAATGTGCTTTTACAATGCTTTCTTTTTGCTTCCCTATAAATAGGAGATTTCAACAAATTAAAATTACAGGCACGACAGCGATGTATACATGGAGTTAATACTCCACATCTAATCGGCATGCTTAGGGAATTGATTCCCTAATACCCTTTTTCAATCTCTACGAGCTATTTCTAATCATGCAGGATAGGGATAGTGATCCCAAATGTAGCCACATTTGATTTTATCTCCCCTGAACTTGCAGTTGGCTGTTAAAGCAAAAATGAATTTAACCTCGATTTTTCAGATTTCCGTTCATCATTAAAAACACTACCGCCCTCGTTTTACTCGGTTGGTCAAATCGCCGATCACCACAAAACAAGTTTGTGTCTTTCGACGATTTCAGCTCAATTTTTCAGTCAATCTGAATAATGTTAAAAACGAACCCAGACGGCACAGAAACCGTTCTAAACTTTCAGTGTGGATCTGGGTGTTTGATGGGGTGATCGTGTCTTAAAATCGTTTTGAGTGGCATTGGTGGGTGTGAACGGGTGGTTTCCGCTAACTAACTCGCCCGTTTAACATAAAAGGGATTGTATGAATCAATTTTTAGCTAGAGTTTAAGGTTGTTCGAATTAAGGCACTGTTGCAAAGTTAGCGATGAGGCAGCCTTTTGTCTTATTCAAAGGCCTTACATTTCAAAAACTCTGCTTA
>NZ_JAXADV010000037.1:0-4060 GCF_033901115.1 Providencia sp. CIM-Carb-044 | reverse complement strand
GAAATTAAGAGACAACATAAAAGTATCACGGATAAAATTCAGTTTAATTTAAATGAATTAAATAAGCTGAAAATAGCTCAAAGTAGCATGTTTGCTATTCCCTCTCCGAATGTTCCTACATTACCTCATGGTGTTGGTTTAAATACGCAAGTCACACAAACGGCAAACAGCAACATAGTAAAAGGTGTCGAAAAGACATTAGGCAATATTCGCGATGGCTTAGCTGAAACGTTTGATTGCTCTTTTGGCATGAGTTGCTCAAATGATATAGATAAAGCAGCAAAAAATTCAAATGTTGGGAAACCTCATACTGGTGGCGACCAAATACCCGAACAAGGAAAAATTGATACGGGTGGAAACCAGATACCTGAGCAAGGGCGGACGGATACTGGCGGAGATCAAATACCTGAACATATAGATAATACGCATATAACCCCACTGCCTAATCAGATTACAGTAGAAGATATTGCCTATTTATCTGAAAACAAAAATAATATTAAAAATAAATGGCATCATGGTAGTTTTAACTCTCCTGACGAATCATTACAGAAGCATTATGAAAAACATGGAAAAGAAGTTGGAGCGGGTAGTGTTGAGCAGTACAGAAACAAAGCTGAAGAATTTGTCAAAAACTTAAAAGGTGCTAGAACAGTGAAAGTAAGAGGTGCGACTGATAATGTGACTCGTTATTATAAAAACGGGAAATATTTAGATAGAACATCCGAAGGGAAAATAATATCTTTTGGAAAACAATAATATAGAGGGATATGTTATGTGGCATGATTTAAATATTACAAAAGTGAGCTGTATAGAGAAAACAGTTGCTGAATTCACAGTTACTATGATCCCTATTTTGCCTTATGCCAAAATGAAGATAAAAATTTATGAAGATCAGTCGGGTTTTTTTACAGGTATGACGGATTTAGCAATAAAAAGAAAATTTGATGGTTGCCCCGAGTGCGCCATTGGACGTGGAAGTACCATTGAAAAAGCGTTAGAAGATACTATCCTCTATTTTAAAGAAATGTTGAGTCAAGATGGTTTTACTGAATTAACCGAAGATGATATTAGCTACGCAGAGTGGTCTGATTTTTAAAAGTTAAAAGATCCCAGTTCGGTACTGGGATCTCTGCTAACAATTTTACTCATCCTCAGCTAACTGGATGATTAGCTGTCCGGTTTGGCTGCTGAGATTTACGAAGGTAGCATTACTGATTTACCAAACGCAAAAGCGAATTGAAGCCAATGTGGAAACACGTTGGCTTTTTTTGTTTTTGTGAATATAAACAATTAGTCACATGTTTCTGTTCTATTATTTATTAAAATCGATATTAATCATTTTATAAGTAATAAGCTTTTAATTTTAAATGGCCGAATGTTTATTAATGATAACGGTTAGTTGACTATAAAAATATTAAATTCTAATTTCTTTATTCTGTTTTTTATAACTAATAAGGAAGTTAGTTTATGGATGATGTGACAGACCTAGGTACAATAACTGTATGGGGAACTCGATTACCTGTTGATAATAATACCGCTTTATATTTCGGTGATGGATATTATGAAGGATATAACAGTTATCTTGAAAGTTATAGACATGATATTTCACCTGAATGGTATCATTCCCTAAATGATTTTATGGATTACATGTCATATTGTGAATACATGGTTACTCCCATAGATATTGAGCCTTTATTAGACAAAAATGGAAAGGTTGATTTATCATCAAAAGAAAATATTGAAACAAAAAAGGGAATAATTAAAGAGCATATCGAGAAACAAAAATTATTTTTGGAAGAAGTTGAAGGATTTAATGAATGGAAATTTTTAAATAATCCAGAGAAATATCCTTTTGAACAAGAAATAATAATATCAGGCAGATTAATCAGAAAAGAGTATAAAACCTCAGCTGAGCTAGATAGCTTTTTAGTTGGATATAATAAGAATACCTATCTAGACAGTTTGAATGACAATTATAAATATGGAGATGGGGATGAAGAGATACTTGATAAGTCGGCAAGAGAAAGTATTGTTTCTGTTAAATATCTACATAGCAGATTAATTAATGCCATTGATGTTAATACAGAGAATTTGAATAAACTCAACTTTACTCAAAGTAGCATGTTTGCTATTCCCTCTCCGAATGTTCCTACATTACCTCATGGTGTCGGTTTAAATACGCAAGTCACACAAACGGCAAATAGCAACATTGCAAAAGGTATCGAAAATGCCTTAGGTAATATTCGTGATGGCCTAGCGGAAACGTTTGATTGCTCTTTTGGCATGAGTTGCTCAAATGATATAGATAAAGCAGCAAATAATTCAAATGTTGAGAAATTTCATACTGGTGGCGACCAAATACCTGAGCAAGGCCGGATAGATACAAGCGGAAACCAAATACCCGAACAAGGAAAAATTGATACGGGTGGAAACCAGTTTCCAGAACCGAACGAAAAACTGCCTGGAACATCTATTCCTGATACTCTATCTTTAGATAACCTCGCCTATTTAGACAAGATTACACAAGGTGAACATGCGGGAATCAGAAATAAAGAGGGGCGTCCAGTCAGTTCAGTCATTAATGATGTTCAAAAATCGAGGCCTTCAGATATCTTAATACAAGATGATGGTCGTTGGGTTGTAAAAGGTAATGACGGAAGAATACATCTAATTGAGCCTGATGGAGAAGTGGTCTCGTCATTTAAAAATAGTGATAAAAATACTGCTCAACGTACTAGAGATGGGCGATGGAATAGACCTAGTAATGAAAAACTAGATGAATTTAAAGAAAAATTTTCTGATTATGTGAGGTGGTAGGATGGATACATTAAAAATTAATTACATACCAGAAGCGGATGTAACTTTATTTGATATTCGTTTATCTGAATCGGAAATTGTAATTTATACAGATTGCTTAAATTACGTTTTAACTCATTTATCTGATGAGCAAATATATGAAAAAACGGAATGTTCAAATAAACAAGAGTTATCACATTACTTGACAGATCTAAAAAATTTAATGAAATCAATGGAACATAGAAGATACCTTCCTAATAGGTACAAAAATCTATAAAAAATAATGGCATAGTGGCTATTTAAAGAGCCACTAAGCCAACAAATTTTAGTTTCTTACCTCAATCATTTTACTCGCTCTCAGCCAACCGGATGATCAACTGTCCGGCTTGGCGAGTGAGAGTATGTGGTTACTCACCTTAAACCCAAACTCACTCAATCACTTGCCGCTTAACGTGAGTTGTGGGCTGGGGTTTGGTTTACCTCGGTTGGGGGGAACCCATTGTATACTTTCTGGTTTTGACCACTGCTTCTTTAGCCGTCAGTGTTTTTACACTACAATCGTGCTTATTCTCAGCTGTGAGAGCATGGGACAAACATGTAACTAGGCCCGATGGCGTTTTTGAACCCTTAAATGATAATCCAGCACAAAAAAATGCTGCTGCCGAGAATTTCATCCGAGAAATCTTTAAAGATCCTAAAGTAGTTCGAAACGATTTAGGTGGTGGTGCATTTGAATATCGTTTGCCTAGTGAAAAAGGCGTTAAATATAATGCGGATGGCTCATTTAATACTGTGTTAGACCCAAAGAAGGCAATAAAATGAAAGATAATAAATTAGAACTATTTTTTTCAAGTCCAATGGAATATGAGAATCTAACGTTAGAGGTTCAATTAAATTGGGAGCGGGTTGCAGAAATTAATCAAGATAAAGGTGTAGATAATTTAGAAATTGAACTATTTGGTTCAGATTTATCCCACGGTTTTACAGCTAAAATGCCTTTAGATGATCTAATTTCAATATTGATTGAAGCCAGAGATACATTAAAGAAACAATGAATTTTTACTGAATGAGTAAAAATCCTTGCTCTACACAGGGATCTGAATTAACGGTCTTACTCGCTGTCAGCTAATGGGATGATTAGCTGTCCGGTTTGGCTCGTGAGGGGGAGTGGCTACCTTAGGGAATATTCGGTATGGCTGCTGAGATTTACGAAGGTAGCATTACTGATTTACCAAACGCAAAAGCGAAAAAGAAAAAATAATTT
>NZ_JAXADV010000036.1:0-4089 GCF_033901115.1 Providencia sp. CIM-Carb-044 | reverse complement strand
AGTCGAGAAAGCTATTTTGGTCTCGTGATCGCCGGGATTTTCTTTCTAATTATGCACTGTCGCTATTGCGCAAAAAATGTCGTTATCAAAAATGATGGGCTTGCACCCATGAGAGAATTGATTAATATCGGGGTCAGTTTGGATATGGGGTTTCTCGCCCATTTCATCCAAAAGTCTAAAGTTTGCTCGAACCTCTGTGATATCAGGATTTTAAGGGAGAAGTGGTTTATTATAAGTAATTTATTTTGCTGCTTTCATGGATTTTGATACTTTCGAGATCGTATGCCTTGAACAACCTATCAGGTTTTCTATCTGACTATAACTTTACCCCTCCATCAACAAGCATTCAATTTTTTGGTGTAATATTTTATTGATCGGGCGACCTTTGTATTTTCCTTCTTGTTTGGCTTTTTGCACTCCTTGGGCTTGGCGGCGACGTCTATCTTCGTAATCCTTTCTCGCAACCGCTGCCAGCATGTCTAACATCATACTGTTAAAGGCGGCAAGCATTCGTTCCGTAAACTCATCGGTGCGATTCATAAATTGATAGCTGGTTGGGAGATCTAAAGAAACAACCTTCAACCCTTTATGTCCAATGAGATATTTTAATTTTTCCCAGTCATCCGTATTCAAGCGGCTAATTCTATCCACCTGTTCAACTTAAATAATATCACCTGGCATGGCCACATTGAGTAAGCGAAAGAGTTCAGGTCTGTGAAGTTGGGCGCCCGATTCATTCTCTTCAAACCAGCAGGCAATCTGTAGTCCCATTCCCTCGACAAATTTCAATAGTTCATTTTTTGCTCTTGATGCATCCTGTTCATGGGTTGATGCGCGAAGATATCCTTTAATGGCGTAATGCCGTCTTTATTGAGGATGAGGTTGTTCTGTGTTTCTAATAGCTGGCGTTGATTGAGTTCAGACTCTAACCGTTGGCGTTGTTCGAATTGAATAGCATCACGATTTGAGAGCGTCAGAATATTGGCTGCCTTGCTCGCATGAGCAGCAAATAAAGTTGCAAGTATGAACACGAAACAGATAGATTTGATTGACATAAAATTACGAATAGTTTTCATTTTCAACGTTATAATTGACCGTAATTTACAGTTTGGGTTGAGATATCTCAATCATTCGTTTATTAATGAAACTATTTAGATCAATTTATGCCAGTGAATCAGCAGTTTTTAGTGATTAAATGTTTGGATAAGTAATTTGGTTATTTTTATTTCTGTTTTTTGTGGGTAAAATGAAATAAAAAAATAACTTATCTTGTATTAGTGATTTATTTGTCTTTATATTTCATTGCATGTGATTTTATTCAAAATAGTGACATTAACGTTGAGTCTGATGGGGGATAAAAGTAGATGTAATATTATATTTTGTGACAGGTAATCGTGATATACCTCATTTCTCAATAACACATTAATTCTATTTGGTTTTTAAAGACCAGCTGCTTCCACCATAAAGTGTAGAACCAATGACTTCTTCCCATATATTGTGTTCGATGAGTAAGTATTTAATCGACTGGAATTCGATATGCGTTAAAACGCCTTCTTCTTCCCCATTTTGTGATAGTAAAAGATAACCTTCAGGTATGCGAACCGAGGATTGAAAGGCGGCCTTTGCAAATAAACGATAAAATGTGGTGATTGTATATCCTCGACGTAATAGTCCGAGGAGTTGTTCTGTTGGTATCGCCATACGTTTTTCCTCTCTAAATAGAATGCTGATTATTTTTGTTGATAACGTAGTTGAATTCGACAGACTTGTGAACGACTATAGCCAGTAGCCTCAGCGGTTTCTCGAATACTGAGTCCTTTGGTTTTTCGGTAATAAATCACTTTCTCATGACGCTCTTTATCCGCCTGCTTTCCTTTGTATTTACCTAAAGTCTGAGCGCGCTCGATACCTTGTTTTTGTCGTTCGCGGCGACTGATCCAATCTTTGTGTGACATTGCTGCCATCAAATCAATCAACATGGTATTAATAGCAGAAAGTACAGCTTGAGTGATAGGGTCATTCTGTGTGGGATCTTGGTTATTTAAGGCTTGCCAAGATGTTGGTATATCGAGACTGACAATCCGTAACTCATGTTGCTCTATTTGTTTTTTTAATTTTAGCCAATCGGTATTGTTTAATCGAGTGAGCCTATCAATTTGTTCAACTAATAAAATATCACCTTGTTGACTATCACTGAGTAAACGCGAAAGTTCAGGGCGTTCTAATTTTGTGCCACTAATATGCTCGCGATAATAATTCGCAATTCGTCCTCCTCGTTCTTCAACAAAATCATTTAGCATATTTTTTGCTCTATCTGCATATTGATCTTCAGAAGAGGCTCTGAGGTAAGCTCGTATGAACATTTTTTCACCAATCTATCGCATTTAAATTATCTCATTAAAAGTATCGCATATAGATTATTGCATTGATAGTGATTTGATGCATTTTAGGTTCTCGCTTTGGGGTATACCCTAATGCTATAAGTCTAATTGACTTGATTTTATCAAATAGGCTAACTAAAATTATTGTGTTAATAATTAACACAAAAGGTGGTGCTATGGCTCGTACAACAAGTGTAACAATCGGGGCTCAATTGGATGAGTTTGTCAATCAACTCATTTCGTCAGGAAGATATGGCTCAACAAGTGAAGTCGTTCGCTCTGCTCTACGTTTACTTGAGGTCCAAGAAAAGCAAACAGCAGCATTGAAGATGTTAATTGATGCAGGTGAGCAAAGTGGTGAGTCGTCGTTAACACTCCAAGATATCGCTAAGAAAGTGAAGAACGCTCATAATGTATAAACTTTCTAATTTAGCGGCTAAAGACTTTGAAGGGATATTCGAGTATACCCTCGTGAATTTTGGTATTAGGAAAGCAGATGAATACACTAAAAACTTACACGATGTATTAGAAGTGATTAGCCCTAATCCATTGATAGGAATCGAGTGTACAGAAATTGCAGTTGGGGTTAGGCGTCATAACCACTCTAAGCATGCAATTTTTTACCGATATAGAACCGATGATATTTTTGTTATCCGAATTCTTCATCAACAAATGGAGCCACTAAAACACTTTTATTTTGAGTAGTTTGAAAAGTAAGTAGACAAATATTTTAATAGCATTATTTTCATGCTGAAGATTAAAGTACCCTCTTTAGTTTTATCAGAAAGATAACCTAAAAAAGGTACTTATATGAATATTTAGCTATTATTTATTAATACAGCATTACATTTTATCATCTTTAGCCATGCTATCTTTAGCCATGCTATCTTTAGCCATGCTATCTTTAGCCATGCTATCTTTAGCCATGCTATCTTTAGCCATGCTATCTTTAGCCATGCTGTCTTTAGCCATGCTGTCTTTAGCCATGCTATCTTTAGCCATGCTGTCTTTAGCCATGCTGTCTGCATAAGAAGCTGCAGCTGTCATACATAACGCACTAGTTAAGATTACCAATATTAATTTTTTCATAACAAATTTACTCTCTATCAGTTTATTTATATTAATACTATCAGTTTATTTATATTAATACTACCATTATAACTATGGGTTATTGATTAAAAAATGATTACAAATTTGTCATAAAGCGAGGAGTAAGAAATATGGGCTTGTTGCAAATAATAAATTTGCGCATTTTTCACTCAGCGCTAAGAAAGTGAAGAACGCTCATAATGTATAAACTTTCCAATTTAGCGGCTAAAGACTTTGAAGGGATATTCGAGTATACAGAAATTGCAGTTGGGGTTAGGCGTCATAACCACTCTAAGCATGCAATTTTTTACCGATATAGAACCGATGATATTTTTGTTATCCGAATTCTTCATCAACAAATGGAGCCACTAAAACACTTTTATTTTGATGAGATTGACCTGTAAACTCGAAAACTTCAGTTAACTCATTTTTTATAAATCCCTTCTCATTAACTAGCTTAGTTTCTTTAAACTTATCGTGCGGAACTGGTTCTCTATAAGTCGATTTTTATAAGAAATGCGTACCATATTGCTTGGTGCAGATAAGGTAGACTTAAATTGCACTTTTATATCGATTACGCGCGCGTCCATTATATGATGTTGTTTATTTTTAGAGGATA
>NZ_JAXADV010000035.1:0-4328 GCF_033901115.1 Providencia sp. CIM-Carb-044 | reverse complement strand
CAATTTACACATGGCATCTGACATCAGGTTAGGGTATGCCTCAATCTGACGGCTGCGAACCGCCAGGGACAGGCGCAATGTCAGATTCTGTCGCGGCCTTGGCGCGTGCCTGGAAGCGTTCATAGCAATCCAGCCCGCAGAAATGTTCGACGTATTCCGCGCCTTCCGGGGTGAAGGCGGCATCGAGCGGAATTTCTTTGCAGCATACGCAGCAGGTGGTGCAACTGGCAGTGTTCGGGGCGTTTGCGTTCATGGTGGTACTCCTCCAGATTGGTAGCGAAGCTCAAAGCTGCCCACTCTCGGCTGGCTGGGAAGCGGTCATGATCTTCCCTTGAAGGCCCGCAGCAGCCGCGTCACAGACAGGACAAACAAGCCGGTCAGCGTGAGGGCTGCAATACCCCAGTGCTCCCCGATGAACGCGCCGGCCGTCGTGCCGGCTAGCACAATGGCGAGAATCGGCAAATGGCAGGGACAGGTGAGCACGGCCAGCGCGCCCCACAAGTAGCCGGTGATCGGTTTGTGCGTCTCAGACGGCAAGTGCTCTGGGCTGTTCATGGCAGACTCTCCGCGTGCTGTGCCGGTTCGGTTGGCATGGCGGCCAGTTGCATTTCGAGGCTGGCCAGGGCCTCGCGCCGACGCTCGACGAGTTGCCGCAACACGGCAAGCTGCGCAGACGCACCGTCACCGTCCGCAGCATCCAGCGCCCGGCACAGCCGCGCCAGTGCGTCCAGGCCGATACCCGCTTCGAAGGCAGCCCGTACAAAGCGCAGCCGTTGCAACGCGGTGTCATCGAACAAGCCGTAGCCGCCCGTGGTGTACGCGACCGGCCGTAGCAATCCGCGCAGCAGGTAGTCGCGCACGATATGCACGCTCACCCCGGCATCAAGGGCCAGCCGGGACACTGTGTAGGCGCTCATTGAACACCTCCTTTTCCTCATCCGGCGCAGCACGAAAGCTGCTTCACGTCCTTGCTGAAGGTCTGCGCCGCGAGCTTCAGCCCTTCGACCATGGTCAGGTAGGGGAACAATTGGTCGGCCAGTTCCTGCACGGTCATACGGTTGCGAATGGCGAGCACCGCCGTCTGGATCAGTTCACCCGCTTCCGGGGCCACCGCTTGCACGCCGATGAGCCGTCCGCTACCTTCCTCGATGACCAGCTTGATGAAGCCGCGTGTGTCGAAGTTGGCAAGCGCACGCGGCACGTTATCCAGTGTTAGCAGGCGACTGTCGGTCTCGATCCCGTCGTGATGTGCTTCCGCCTCGCTGTAGCCCACGGTGGCGACCTGCGGGTCGGTGAACACCACGGCCGGCATTGCGGTCAGGTCCAGGGCCGCATCGCCGCCAGTCATGTTGATCGCCGCACGAGTGCCGGCCGCTGCCGCCACATAGACGAACTGCGGCTGGTCGGTGCAGTCGCCGGCCGCGTAGATGTTCGGGCTACTGGTGCGCATGCCCTTGTCGATGACGATGGCCCCCTGCGCATTGACGGCTACCCCCGCCGCTTCCAATGCCAGGCTGCGCGTGTTCGGTGTCCGGCCGGTGGCGACCAGCAGCTTGTCGGCGCGCAATTCACCGTGCGTGGTGGTCAGCACGAATTCACCGTCCATATGGGCGACCTGGCTGGCTTGCGTGTGCTCCAGCACCTCGATGCCCTCGGCACGGAAAGCGGCTGTCACCGCCTCGCCGATGGCCGGGTCTTCACGGAAGAACAAGGTATTGCGCGCCAGGGCCGTGACCTTGCTGCCCAGCCGGGCAAAGGCTTGCGCCAGCTCCAGCGCCACCACCGACGAGCCGATTACGGCAAGGCGTTCGGGAATGGTGTCGCTCGCCAGGGCCTCGGTGGAAGTCCAGTAGGGTGACTCTTTCAAGCCCGGAATCGGCGGGACCGCCGGGCTGGCACCCGTGGCGACCAGGCAGCGGTCGAACATCACGACGCGCTCGCCACCCTCGTTCAAACTAACGATAAGGCTCTGGTCGTCCTTGAAACGCGCTTCACCGTGCAGAACGGTGATGGCTGAATTGCCGTCCAGGATGCCTTCGTACTTGGCATGACGGAGTTCTTCGACACGGGCCTGCTGCTGGGCCAGCAGCCGCTCGCGCAAGATCGTCGGCGGTGTGGGTGGCATGCCGCCGTCGAATGGGCTTTCCCGGCGCAGATGGGCGATGTGGGCGGCGCGGATCATGATCTTGGACGGCACACAACCGACGTTGACGCAGGTGCCGCCGATGGTGCCGCGCTCAATCAGCGTGACCTGCGCGCCTTGCTCGACGGCCTTCAGTGCTGCCGCCATCGCGGCTCCACCGCTACCAATGACGACGACCTGCAACGGGCGTTCGTTGCCACTGGGCTTATCAGCGGCCCCTATCCAGCCGCGCATCTTGTCGAGCAGGCCGGCGCGGTTGTCCGTCGGTGGCGCATCGGCAAGCGTTGCCTCGTAGCCCAGTCCGGCCACGGCGGTAGTCAGCGCATCCGATGACGTGCCCGCCTCAATGGCGAGTTGCGCTGTGCCCTTCGGATAGGACACCAGCGCCGATTGCACGCCGGGCACTTTCTCCAAGGCTTCCTTGACGTGAGCCGCGCACGAGTCGCAGGTCATCCCGGTGATTTTCAGGGTGGTCATGTATTTTTCCTTTTCTGTGGTGGCTACGGCTGTTGCCGTCAGCCACGTTGTTCTGGCAATTCACAGCTGTCCGGCCCGCAGCGGCGATGTGCTGGCGAGATGAAATCCCAGACCGACACCCCAACCATCAAGGCCAGGCCGACATAGAGCAGTCCACCGCTCTGCCAGCCGTAAGCCCGCATTAAAAACACCGCTGCCAGCACCAAGATCGGGCCTATCGTGCCGAGCGCCGTGCGTCGCCACTGTCGATGATTGAGCCAAGCGATAGCATTGGCGAGTAACGCGATGCCGGCGAACATCGGCAGCAGGATGCCAATGAATAGCCCCTCGTACTGGCTCAAGAAGCCCAGTCCGATGGCCGCGCCAAAGCTGGCGATGGCAGGAAAACAGGCGGCGCAGCCCATCGCGGAAACGACGCTGCCGAGCGCGCCGGTTTTGCCAGCGATGCGCGTGATGAGTCCCATGTGTCGCTCCCGAGTTCGGTTAACGGATCAGCGTTTGAGGCTGGACGGATAGCCCGCGTCCTCGGTCGCCTTGGTCAACTTCTGGACGTTGGTCTTGGCATCGTCGAAGGTGACGACGGCCTGGCGCTTGTCGAAACTTACGTCGGTCTTGCTCACGCCCTCAACCTTGGAAAGCGCGTGCTTGACAGTGATCGGGCAAGAGGCGCAGGTCATGCCAGGCACGGACAGCGTGACGGTCTGGGTGGCGGCCCACACGGGGGCAACAACGGCAGCGAGGGCGAGGGCGGCAAACAGTTTTTTCATGATGAACTCCTGTGATTAATAGAAAAATGGCATGACGTAGGGAAATCCGAGCGAGACCAGGACCAGCGCGGCCACGATCCAGAAAATGAGCTTGTAAGTAGCTCGCACTTGGGGAATCGCGCAGACCTCACCCGGTTTGCAGGCTTGCGCCGGGCGGTAGATGCGCCGCCAGGCGAAAAACAGCGCGACCAGCGCTGCGCCGATGAAGATCGGGCGATAGGGTTCCAGCACCGTCAGGTTGCCGATCCATGCCCCGCTGAACCCCAAGGCGATCAAAACCAGCGGCCCCAGGCAGCAGGCCGACGCAAGAATGGCGGCCAGCCCACCGGCGAAGAGCGCGCCGCGCCCGTTTTGTGGTTCAGACTTTTGTGGTTCAGACATACGCTTGTCCTTTCAAATTTGGTTTGGATAGCTTAAGCTTACTTCCGTAGTTATGTACGGAGTCAAGCGATATGCAAATTAATTTTGAGAATCTGACCATTGGCGTTTTTGCCAAGGCGGCCGGGGTCAATGTGGAGACCATCCGGTTCTACCAGCGCAAGGGCCTGCTGCCGGAGCCAGACAAGCCCTATGGCAGCATTCGCCGCTATGGCGAGGCGGATGTAACACGAGTGCGGTTCGTGAAATCGGCCCAGCGGCTGGGCTTTAGCCTGGACGAAATCGCCGAGCTACTGCGGCTGGAGGATGGCACCCATTGCGAGGAAGCCAGTGGCCTGGCCGAGCACAAGCTCAAGGATGTGCGCGAGAAGATGGCCGACTTGGCACGCATGGAGGCCGTGCTGTCTGAACTGGTGTGCGCCTGCCATGCGCGGAAAGGGAACGTTTCCTGCCCGCTGATTGCGTCACTGCAAGACGGAACGAAGCTCGCTGCATCGGCGCGGGGGAGTCACGGGGTGACTACGCCTTAGCGTGCTTTATTTTCCGAATTCTGAGACGACCCC
>NZ_JAXADV010000034.1:0-4498 GCF_033901115.1 Providencia sp. CIM-Carb-044 | reverse complement strand
CCAATTTGTGTAGGGCTTATTATGCACGCTTAAAAATAATAAAAGCAGACTTGACCTGATAGTTTGGCTGTGAGCAAATTTAAGGGGAAAACGTGTCCCGGGTCAACTGCTTTTCAAGAGTAAGCAACTTCTGATAAGATACTTTATGTCAGCAGGGTCTGTTTTCGGGTTGCGGTTTTGCTGAATGCGGGGCGCTGAGAGATCCCCTCATAATTTCCCCAAAGCGTAACCATGTTTGAATAGATTTTGAGTAAGCAGGGTTGCAGCCACGAGTAAGTCTTCCCTTGTTATTGTGTAGCCAGAATGCCGCAAAACTTCCATGCCTAAGCGAACTGTTGAGAGTACGTTTCGATTTCTGACTGTGTTAGCCTGGAAGTGCTTGTCCCAACCTTGTTTCTGAGCATGAACGCCCGCAAGCCAACATGTTAGTTGAAGCATCAGGGCGATTAGCAGCATGATATCAAAACGCTCTGAGCTGCTCGTTCGGCTATGGCGTAGGCCTAGTCCGTAGGCAGGACTTTTCAAGTCTCGGAAGGTTTCTTCAATCTGCATTCGCTTCGAATAGATATTAACAAGTTGTTTGGGTGTTCGAATTTCAACAGGTAAGTTAGTTGCTAGAACCCATGGCTCCTTTGCCGACGCTGAGTAGATTTTAGGTGACGGGTGGTGACAATGAGTCCGTGTCGAGCGCTGATTTTTTCGGCCTTTAGAGCGAGATTTATACAATAGAATTTGGCATGAGATTGGATTGCTTTTAGTCAGCCTCTTATAGCCTAAAGTCTTTGAGTGACTAGATGACATATCATGTAAGCTGCTGATAGGTTTCCAGTTTTCCGCTCCTAGGTCTGCATATTGTACTTTTCCTCTTACTCGACTTAACCAGTACCAACCCAGCTTCTCAACGGATTTATACCATGGCACTTTAAAGCCAGCATCACTGACAATGAGCGGTGTGGTGTTACTCGGTAGAATGCTCGCAAGGTCGGCTAGAAATTGGTCATGAGCTTTCTTTGAACATTGCTCTGAAAGCGGGAACGCTTTCTCATAAAGAGTAACAGAACGACCGTGTAGTGCGACTGAAGCTCGCAATACCATAAGTCGTTTTTGCTCACGAATATCAGACCAGTCAACAAGTACAATGGGCATCGTATTGCCCGAACAGATAAAGCTAGCATGCCAACGGTATACAGCGAGTCGCTCTTTGTGGAGGTGACGATTACCTAACAATCGGTCGATTCGTTTGATGTTATGTTTTGTTCTCGCTTTGGTTGGCAGGTTACGGCCAAGTTCGGTAAGAGTGAGAGTTTTACAGTCAAGTAATGCGTGGCAAGCCAACGTTAAGCTGTTGAGTCGTTTTAAGTGTAATTCGGGGCAGAATTGGTAAAGAGAGTCGTGTAAAATATCGAGTTCGCACATCTTGTTGTCTGATTATTGATTTTTCGCGAAACCATTTGATCATATGACAAGATGTGTATCCACCTTAACTTAATGATTTTTACCAAAATCATTAGGGGATTCATCAGTGCGGGGCGTAGTTTCCTAAATCGATAATTTAACCAGATAGGAGTACAGACATATGAAAATCGTAAAAAGGATATTATTAGTATTGTTAAGTTTATTTTTTACAGTTGTGTATTCAAATGCTCAAACTGACAACTTAACTTTGAAAATTGAGAATGTTTTAAAGGCAAAAAATGCCAGAATAGGAGTAGCAATATTCAACAGCAATGAGAAGGATACTTTGAAGATTAATAACGACTTCCATTTCCCGATGCAAAGCGTTATGAAATTTCCGATTGCTTTAGCCGTTTTGTCTGAGATAGATAAAGGGAATCTTTCTTTTGAACAAAAAATAGAGATTACCCCTCAAGACCTTTTGCCTAAAACGTGGAGTCCGATTAAAGAGGAATTCCCTAATGGAACAACTTTGACGATTGAACAAATACTAAATTATACAGTATCAGAGAGCGACAATATTGGTTGTGATATTTTGCTAAAATTAATCGGAGGAACTGATTCTGTTCAAAAATTCTTGAATGCTAATCATTTCACTGATATTTCAATCAAAGCAAACGAAGAACAAATGCACAAGGATTGGAATACCCAATATCAAAATTGGGCAACCCCAACAGCGATGAACAAACTGTTAATAGATACTTATAATAATAAGAACCAATTACTTTCTAAAAAAAGTTATGATTTTATTTGGAAAATTATGAGAGAAACAACAACAGGAAGTAACCGATTAAAAGGACAATTACCAAAGAATACAATTGTTGCTCATAAAACAGGGACTTCCGGAATAAATAATGGAATTGCAGCAGCCACTAATGATGTTGGGGTAATTACTTTACCGAATGGACAATTAATTTTTATAAGCGTATTTGTTGCAGAGTCCAAAGAAACTTCGGAAATTAATGAAAAGATTATTTCAGACATTGCAAAAATAACGTGGAATTACTATTTGAATAAATAAAAAACTACCGCTAACACTGGCTCATAGGCAATGGCGGGTTGAAGTGCAATTTGCAAAGTCGGTAGCCCGCCCGAGCGTTTTCTCGGTTTGACAGGAAAGGCTCACGCAAACCGCCACTGCCCATAGCCCAAACCGTTATGGTTCAGTGGTGAAAAAAAGCGAAATTGGTATTTTTAGGTTTTTGTGCTTTTGGAGACTGGAAAAGAAAATTGAGTGTTTGTTGCGGAACTGAAAAATGGAAAGTTTCTTGAAAGGCTACCGTTGAGAGGAACAAAAAAGAAAAAAAGAAAACTTGGACGCAGATTGTTCCGGTCTATGCTCCTTCGGAGCGAATGGTTCTTCAGCGGAATCTGCATGGATCTTAAGTCTGCAAGGGTTTGCGTTGTGGTTGCGACCAACGAGAAACGGCTCCGAGAGTTTGGCAGTTCAAGCTCGCAACGTAAAGAAAAATTGAAGTTTTTTGTTTTTTAAGTGAAAATGAATACTTTTGGGAAACGGTAGCAAATTCTGAAAAATAAAGAATTGACCGCAACAAAATAGAGAAAAGAGAAGCCCCGGTTGAAATTTCTTTTTAGGAAACTACGCTCCGTACATCAAAACAAACCCCGGAAAAGTCCCCAGCCTCCTGACATAAAACACCTTATCAGAAGCTGCATCCCCGCTTAAAACAGTTGACCCCGTGCGCGAAATCCCCTTAAATTTAATCCGTTAGCGAGGTGCCGCCGGCTTCCATTCAGGTCGAGGTGGCCCGGCTCCATGCACCGCGACGCAGCGCCGGCAGGCAGAGCAAGTAGAGGGCAGCGCCTGCAATCCATGCCCACCCGTTCCACGTTGTTATAGAAGCCGCATAGATCGCCGTGAAGAGGAGGGGTCCGACGATCGAGGTCAGGCTGGTGAGCGCCGCCAGTGAGCCTTGCAGCTGCCCCTGACGTTCCTCATCCACCTGCCTGGACAACATTGCTTGCAGCGCCGGCATTCCGATGCCACCCGAAGCAAGCAGGACCATGATCGGGAACGCCATCCATCCCCGTGTCGCGAAGGCAAGCAGGATGTAGCCTGTGCCGTCGGCAATCATTCCGAGCATGAGTGCCCGCCTTTCGCCGAGCCGGGCGGCTACAGGGCCGGTGATCATTGCCTGGGCGAGTGAATGCAGAATGCCAAATGCGGCAAGCGAAATGCCGATCGTGGTCGCGTCCCAGTGAAAGCGATCCTCGCCGAAAATGACCCAAAGCGCGGCCGGCACCTGTCCGACAAGTTGCATGATGAAGAAGACCCCCATCAGGGCGGCGACGACGGTCATGCCCCGGGCCCACCGGAACGAAGCGAGCGGGTTGAGAGCCTCCCGGCGTAACGGCCGGCGTTCGCCTTTGTGCGACTCCGGCAAAAGGAAACAGCCCGTCAGGAAATTGAGGCCGTTCAAGGCTGCCGCGGCGAAGAACGGAGCGTGGGGGGAGAAACCGCCCATCAGCCCACCGAGCACAGGTCCCGCGACCATCCCGAACCCGAAACAGGCGCTCATGAAGCCGAAGTGCCGCGCGCGCTCATCGCCATCAGTGATATCGGCAATATAAGCGCCGGCTACCGCCCCAGTCGCCCCGGTGATGCCGGCCACGATCCGCCCGATATAGAGAACCCAAAGGAAAGGCGCCGTCGCCATGATGGCGTAGTCGACAGCAGCGCCGGCCAGCGAGACGAGCAAGACCGGCCGCCGCCCGAAACGATCCGACAGCGCGCCCAGCACAGGTGCGCAGGCAAATTGCATCAACGCATACAGCGCCAGCAGAATGCCATAGTGGGCGGTGACGTCGTTAAATTTAAGGGGAAAACGTGTCCCGGGTCAACTGCTTTTCAAGAGTAAGCAACTTCTGATAAGATACTTTATGTCAGTCGGGTCTGTTTTCGGGTTGCGGTTTTGCTGAATGCGGGGCGTAGTTTCCTAAATCGAAATGCTAGGCATGATCTAACCCTCGGTCTCTGGCGTCGCGACTGCGAAATTTCGCGAGGGTTTCCGAGAAGGTGATT
>NZ_JAXADV010000033.1:0-4577 GCF_033901115.1 Providencia sp. CIM-Carb-044 | reverse complement strand
TTAAGAAGCTAACAAATACTAAAAATGTCAAAAAAGTGACCTATAAACCAAATGACAAGTAAAACAGCAACAATGCTGGCTATACCTGCGGCAGCATACAATAAAAGAGAAATAGCGAGAACGCTCCCATTTAGTGCTAATGCTATTCTGGCTGAGTTTTTGTTTTCATGGCGAATAAATGAAATAGCAGCAAAAATAATACCAAATACACTGAGCGTTATACTAACTTGTTTGGATAATTCAATTTTATCTAATAAAAGCTGTCGCTGTTCATTGGCAGGATCTACGGTAGGAGCTTGATACGCTTTTCCTTTAATTGCATCCATTGTCGCTTTTTTTATACTACTTACCTTTTCATGAACAATCTGCTCTAACTTAGGTTTGGATTGAACATATTCACGCTCAAAGCTTTGATTAACAAGTATTACAAGAATACTAAAAGCTCCAATGATGATAGCAACTAAACTGAATCGATTATAAACCATAGACATAGTCACTAATATTCCCTATTAAATTATCCCCAATACAACAGCCTAAACCATATTTATTTATTGCTAGTTTACATTATTACACTAAGTCGGATTTATGAATGACGCTTAAAAGGTAAATAATGTTTATCGACATGTTTAGCAAGATTAATTAAATCCGCATAGGCTATCGGTCCTAGCCCTGGCATTTTTTGGGCTAAATAATTTTTAGCCGTTAGGTTTAATTTTTTAGACTCATTAATAACTGATTGCTCTCGAAGTATTGCAGGCTCTACTCCCCAATTATATTCTGGTGTATCTGTTTTTTGTCTACCGATTAAAACCCAATCAATTTTCCCATGATAAGACTCAACAGCAGCTTTTAAGATAGCAATAAAATCTTGATGGTTGCGTTCATCGATAGGACGAAAATGAGTTGAAGGTAGTTCATTGATAGTATCAATCACATACATCTCTCCATCGATAATATTAGTTGGGTCAACAAATGCTTTTCTATACCTCAAGCTACATCGCCTCCAATCTATAGGAATATACTTCATTAAAATACGCAATAATTCATTTCCTTGGTTATTTTCAATTGTCATTATTTTAATCCTGTAGGCTTGTTAGTAATCGTTAGCTTTCCATCATTAATACCTTTGATGTATTTCTCCCAATCTCTGTTCTGCGCAACAAAATTAGGACACTTTTCTGAAACCTGCATCTTCAAGTTAATTGGGTATAAGAGCCTTGAGTGAATAGTAACTATATCTACTCCACATTTTGAATGTTCTTATCGCGGCAAAAGGTTTACTCCTTTATGCCGCAAAAAGTGGCACTACTAAATTGGATCTACAACTATTTGTATTAATAAATTATCTTACGGGTTTTATTTAACAACCGTTACTTTACCATCGATTATTGATAAATAAGGCATGAGAGAAAAAACCCTGTTATCATTCTCAATTGTTAATGGAGAAATTCTATCATACCCTGTTTCAAATCTAAAAATGCGCCCATTCATATATGAATTAAGCTCATAATCTTCCCAATCAATTGGAGTTGCTTTGTATCCATTATCAAAAAACTTTTTGAAATTCATTGATTGCCACATCTTTTGCGTGGTGCTTCCCTGCTCTTTTGCTTGAGTAGCCCAAATCCCTTCAGTTGCCTTGTATATGGCATTTAAATCTTGCTTTTTGAATGCATTTTGTAATGATTCATAAAACATTTTTATTTTAGTAATATCGTTACTTGTCACTGGTGTTGCTGTTGTCCATGCCCAATTAGGCAAATTACTGGCATGAAAAGATTGAGAAACTTCGATCATACCTTTTTCTTTGCCATCCGACCTTGGACTATTGCCAAAATAAGATATTTCCCTTGGGTTAAAATGTGGGTCAACCGTAACTTTACCGTCTTCGACTATAAGTTTAACTCCTGAAACTGGATGTTTTCCGTTTACTTCGGTCACAATTGCTGAGCACCACATATTACTAGTTACTTTATGGTCACCTTTTAATGAATCATTTAGCATAGTAATGCTGAGTTTATTATCTCCATTTTGAAGATAGGAACTTATGGTTTTTCCTATAGTAAAATTACCCTCAATTGAATCTACATTATCCATAACCAACATGTCGTTAATTTTTATAAAACACAAAGCATCATTAGTATTAAAGCTAACGATATAGTTTGTTTTCATTTTTTCTTCTGCATTTGAATTACTCATAACGCCCACCATTCCAAACAACAAAAATACAATTTTAACCCAATGTAAAACGCCAGTCTGATTCATCTTTATTCAAAGCCTCATAAATTATCCATTCTTGATAGACACCTGGTTTTATAGAGGTTGGAAGATCTTTATTATTTTTGTTTTTATCTTTATCTTTTCCAACTCCGTATTTAGCATAAACTTTTGCTTTAATGCCTTCGTGATAAATAACAACCGTTAAATCGTCCCCCTTTTCTATGTCAAAAGCGATATTTAGTTTAGCCGCAATTTCAGCACCAGCTTCAAAAAAACCTTGTATTCCCCAATAGTTAATACCTGCTTCTAAGTGCGCATTACCGATTAATTCACCTTGAATTTCAATATCTCGTCCGTCAGACTCAAACTCACCTTCATCGTCAGTTTTAAATTTAAAGTTACCATGTAATCCACAGCTAAACGTGAGTTCAAGCACCATTTTGGCATAAGCACCTTCGTTGCCTTCCTTAACAGCTTCTTCATTTTTCTCAAGGAATTCTCTTGCATTGTTAACAACAAAATCAACATGTGCATAGGTAGCAAAAGCGGTTAATAGGTCTACAGTAATTTGAAAACCAAATAGAGGCGCAAAACCAACCGAAACATTCCCTTGAGTAATAACACCATAATTTGAAGATTGATGTGTTTTTATTCCGCCTTCTATTTTTAGTACTGGATAGCAGAATTCAGTTGAAACCAAGGGATATTGCACTCTATTTCCTGAGCTTAATACAGAATTGATTTTATTAAATGCAGTATCAATACTATTTGTTAAGTTGAGCTTATTCTTATTTGTAAGAAACTCTTTTTTAAGCTCTGTGTTAAAGGCGACTGTTTCATCACCTATAATACTAGTGATCTCACCTTTAATACCTAATCCAGTTTTAATACCGTATTTTTTTGTGTGTTTAGTCCAGCCACTGTGCGTTGGTCTGTATCCTCTCGCTACATTATTTGCTGTTTGTTCAGCTTTTCGAGCTTCGTTACTCTTTTCCTCTAATGCAGATTCAAGGCCGATCTCAACACTAACTTTAAATTCACGGTATAAAATAAGATCAAATTGAGCGGATGCTAGATGCTTTTTTCCTTCTTTAAAAAGTAAAGCAGTACCATGAGTCATTGGGTTCAGTGTCACCTGGAGTAATTTTATGGCATTGGGAACGGTCAGAAATGGCGCCGCTCCACATTCTGATAATCTCATACCATACCTTTGACGATAACGAGGGTCATCAGTGAAACCTTTTCGATAAATAAAACTATCAAGCATAGATATTGGATTATTTTCCCCGAAAGAAAACTCAGATGTTCTTTTGGTATAAACAAGGACATCATCAAATACTTTCTGTGGGGAAAAATCCCCATAGAGTGAACCATTTTCATTAAATACGTTCCCAATAGGGCAGTTAGGATTATGCGAAATACAACCTTTTGGTGTAGCCATTAACTTTAATGGAACCGTTTTACCTTTTTTAGGTTCTATTAGATAAGTAAATCGCCTAAAAAAATGTTGTTCTTGACGGTATATTTCAGTTTTCCCATCAAAATTTATTGTGGCTTCTAAAGTGCAGTTTGTGGGGATATTGCATGATTGGCAAATATTCGCAAATACACTTGACTGTTTATTTTCAGATGAAGACATCATAATCCCTTACTTAGCTTTAGGTATTACAAGGTAGACTGTAAATACATAAGTTAAATATTAGTTTTAACTTAATATAAGAGTGCTTAAGCAAGCTTCCGCAGTAGCCCCAGTTTAGAAATGTCACGTTTCGGTATTATAAAAAAATAAACCTCTGCCGAGATAAAGACATTAAAAATGTTGGTGACTATGCTAGATAAAAAATTAAATCCCTGAAGGTTATATTCGTTTCTATCAATTAACCAATCGTTACCGACGAGTTACCCATTAATACACCGCCGCAGCTTACCGGATCGCCAGTTCGAGCCGCAGGTTTGCCATCAATAAATACACTACTTGAACCACCAACGATAGTTCTTGAATGCCCACCGTGGGGCGCTAACGCATCTCCTTGCCGAGCCACTGCCTTGCCATCGACTTTTACTGTTGATGAACCTGTAATTACTTGGGTAGGGCCATACTTGCCATGGCCAGTATCTGAATCACCCATGAGAATAATTTTGGGCATAAATTAGTTCCTTATCGAACAATCGTCACTTTTCCATTAATAATGGATAAGTAGGGATAGTAGTGAAATATGAGTCCCTCAGGACTAACTAGTTTTATTGGTAATAGCCGGTTAGGCACTACAATCTCCTTAGGCACTGTACTGCCGATAAAAATCTGGAATGGTATTTATTAACATCATCGATAACTTTTCAATTTTATAAAAGTCCAT
>NZ_JAXADV010000032.1:0-4901 GCF_033901115.1 Providencia sp. CIM-Carb-044 | reverse complement strand
AGTCGAGAAAGCTATTTTGGTCTCGTGATCGCCGGGATTTTCTTTCTAATTATGCACTGTCGCTATTGCGCAAAAAACGTCGTTATCAAAAATGATGGGCTTGCACCCATGAGAGAATTGATTAATATCGGGGTCAGTTTGGATATAGAGAATTATTGTACGGTAAGCCTGTTTTTTGAACAGACTTACCTATGGCAATAGGGTGTACTCCCGCGCTATACGGCATTTTCAGAGGTTTGACCTTAATCGGATAACCTAAATGCGATACTGCAAGAGCGACAACTTAAAAGCGATAGCCACTGACGCAAAATCAACCCCTTACGAACCAAGATTGGTTAAATAATGCGCTTAACGTACAAAAATTTCCGATCTCCAAACTGACCCCTATTACTTGCAACGCTGGGAGGAACACATGACATATGCAACGATCAATCCCTTCACGGGAGAGCTCATCAAAGAATTTCCCAATGCCACTGATGCCGAAGTCACAGAGGCAATTGAATCGGCCCACCAGGCCTTTTTGAGTTGGCGCAATACCTCTTTTGCCAACAAGGCTGAAATACTCAATCGGGCTGCAGCCCTGCTCAGAGACAGCAAGCGCCGCTATGCAGAGCTGCTGACCCTAGAGATGGGTAAAGTCATTGGAGAGGCCGAGGCCGAAGTAGAACTGTCGGCGCAGATCCTCGAATACTATGCCGAGCATGCCGAGAGACTGCTGGCACCGCAGAAACTGCCTGTGGCCGATCCCGCCGAAGGGGAAGCGCTGCTGGTCAATGAACCTCTTGGGGTCTTGCTGGCCATTGAACCCTGGAACTTCCCCTATTACCAGATAGCCAGGATCTTGGCTCCGCAACTTTCTGCCGGCAACACCCTGCTGCTGAAACACGCTTCCAATGTGCCTCAGTGCGCCGCCGCTTTTGAGAGCCTGATGCGGGATGCCGGACTGCCACAGGGCGCCTTCCAGAACCTGTATGCTACCCGGGATCAAGTCGAGCAGATCATCAACTCACCCAAGGTACATGGCGTGGCTCTGACCGGCTCTGAAGGTGCAGGCGCCGTTATTGCCTCTCAGGCCGGTAAGGCGCTGAAAAAATCCACTCTGGAGCTGGGCGGCTCTGACGCCTTTATCGTGCTGGAAGATGCCGAGCTTGAGAAAACCATAGATTGGGCGGTATTCGGCCGTCACTGGAATGCCGGTCAGGTATGTGTTTCATCCAAACGGATGATCCTGGTGGAAGCCATTTATGACAAGTTTATGGAAGGCTATACCAAAGGCGTAGCCGCGCTTAAAGCCGGTGACCCTATGGATCCGAACACGACTCTGGCGCCCCTGTCTTCCCAGGGTGCTGCCGATGAAGTGAAGCAGAAAATTCGTGAAGCGGTTGAGCATGGTGCCACAGCTACCGAAGTTGGTCCCAAAGTGCCGGAGCAAGGCGCTTTTGTACAGCCGACCATACTTACCAATGTGACCCCGGACAACCCGGCTTACTATTGGGAGTTCTTCGGCCCTGTCTCCATGATCCTCAAGGCAAAGGATGAACAGGAAGCGATTGCCATTGCCAACGATTCGCCCTTCGGCCTCGGTGGCTCTGTGTTCACCGCCGATGAACAGCGCGGTCTGGCGGTAGCCAAGCAAGTCTCTACCGGGATGATGTTTGTCAACCACCCCACCATGGTTAAGGCTGATTTGCCCTTTGGCGGCATCCGCCGCTCCGGCTATGGTCGTGAACTGATCGACTTAGGCCTGAAAGAGTTCGTCAACCACAAGTTGATCAACGTGGTGGATATCAACGCTCCCTTCTGATCGCGCTTGAAGCATATTTAGTTCGATAAAGACCCGAGCACCTGGCCGGGTCTTTTATCGCCACAGTCAAATCGACTGGCAAACTGGGTGATGCTGCCAACTTACTGATTTAGTGTATGATGGTGTTTTTGAGGTGCTCCAGTGGCTTCTGTTTCTATCAGCTGTCCCTCCTGTTCAGCTACTGACGGGGTGGTGCGTAACGGCAAAAGCACTGCCGGACATCAGCGCTATCTCTGCTCTCACTGCCGTAAAACATGGCAACTGCAGTTCACTTACACCGCTTCTCAACCCGGTACGCACCAGAAAATCATTGATATGGCCATGAATGGCGTTGGATGCCGGGCAACCGCCCGCATTATGGGCGTTGGCCTCAACACGATTTTCCGCCATTTAAAAAACTCAGGCCGCAGTCGGTAACCTCGCGCATACAGCCGGGCAGTGACGTCATCGTCTGCGCGGAAATGGACGAACAGTGGGGATACGTCGGGGCTAAATCGCGCCAGCGCTGGCTGTTTTACGCGTATGACAGGCTCCGGAAGACGGTTGTTGCGCACGTATTCGGTGAACGCACTATGGCGACGCTGGGGCGTCTTATGAGCCTGCTGTCACCCTTTGACGTGGTGATATGGATGACGGATGGCTGGCCGCTGTATGAATCCCGCCTGAAGGGAAAGCTGCACGTAATCAGCAAGCGATATACGCAGCGAATTGAGCGGCATAACCTGAATCTGAGGCAGCACCTGGCACGGCTGGGACGGAAGTCGCTGTCGTTCTCAAAATCGGTGGAGCTGCATGACAAAGTCATCGGGCATTATCTGAACATAAAACACTATCAATAAGTTGGAGTCATTACCGCGAATGTGTTAGACGGTGTCCACCATAGAAAAGCCAGAAAACGAAATCAGATATTTTAGTCGCCACATATCGTGTCCTGTGATATTTGATTACTATCACCCGATAAGCGTATTAATAAATGCTGGCTCAACATTGGTGGATATTTAAATGGTCATATTCCTGATGACCTAACGTGGGAGTTGTGTCGGGCTTAAAGCTAATTCACCGTAAGAACAATTTTCCCAACATGCTTGCCGGACTCCATCAATGCATGCGCGCGTGCTGCTTCGCGTAACGGGAATGTGCTGTGAATCATGGGATGGCAACGACCTGCATTGAGAATCGGCCAGATATTTTTAAGCAAGTCATTGGCAATTTCGGCTTTTTCGACCGAAGTTCGTGCTCGCATCGTTGAACCCGTGACAACCGCTCGCTTCAACGCGAGTTCTTGCAGATCCACTTGATCTGCGAAAGCTCCGCCAAGGAAGCCAATGATTACCAGCCGGCCATCCATTCCTAAACTCCTCATATTTCGGGAGAAATAGGATGCACCCATTATATCGAGAATGATATCAACGCCACGGCCATCCGTTTGCTTCAAAATGAAATCAGAAAAATCAGTTGTCCGGTAGTTGACTGGCGTAGCGCCAAGCTCTGCGATCACATCGCATTTATCATCTGATCCAGCCGTCGCATATGCCTCGATACCGATTTCGCGGCATAGCATCAACGCGGTTGTGCCGATACCACTTGTTCCCCCATGAATCAGAACACTCTGACCCTGTGTTGCGCCACCAATCTTGAACAAGTTTGCCCAGACGGTGAACAGAGTCTCAGGAAGTGCCGCCGCTGCTATCATTGACATGCTGTCTGGCACCGGCAGTGTCTGGCTTTCCGGCACGATGCAATACTCACCATAACCACCGCCATTCGTCAGAGCACAGACTCGGTCACCAATCTTTACGCCCGTGACGCCTTCTCCAATTGATGAAACCGTTCCAGCGACCTCAAGACCAGGAATAGGGGTTACGTCGTCAGGCATAGGGTAATGACCCTGGCGTTGAATGACGTCAGGACGATTAACACCTGCGGCCTTGACGCGAACCAAAATTTCCCCAGCCTTTGGCACCGGAATCGTTGTCTGAACGGGCGTTAAAACCTCTGGCCCGCCAGGCTCAGAGATTTCAATGACAGTCATTTTATTCGCAGTATGTAACATGAACGTAAGTCCTTATGATTTTGTTTTTCGTTGAATTTCCCAACTACACTGTGTCTCATCACTAGCCACTTTTCTGTACGTTGCAGCACGTACCCTCTGCGGATTCCGATTTACTTGAACATCCATTCCGGTTTTATTTGAACACCTTGGATCAACGCATCGTTGGCTAAGGAAGTTGCGATTAAGTGGTCCGCAGCTCCCGATATGACGCCCCAAACCGTCCTTTATCGACGTCCTGTGGCTCAATTTTCCAATTTTCAGCCCAAAATCGTCTCTTCGTGGCTGATTTTGGCCCTGTTTCAGGCCAATTTCCTCATTTCAGGTAGATCTCGCCTGTGCCCGTATCAATTGGTCAACTCGAACCAGGTTCGCCAGGGTGAATAACATCGCCAGTTGACTGTCATTTTTAGCCAGCCCCTTGTACCTGGCTTTGACGAAACCAAACTGACATTTTACTATCCGAAATGGATGCTCAACCTTCGCTCGGATACTCGCTTTCAGGTATTCGTAACGGATGGCCAGCTTGTTCTTGCGCGGGTGTTGCTTCAATGCATTCACTTTGCCGGGACGCTTGGCGATAAGCCAGTCTGCGCTGACATCGCTGAGCTCATCGCGCTTTTCGGCCCCCTGATAACCAGCATCGGCTGAGATAAATTCTTCATCGCCATGCAGTAACTTGCCAACCTGATTGAGGTCGTGCTCGTTAGCCGCCGTGGTCACCAGACTGTGGGTCAGGCCACTTTTGGCGTCCACGCCAATGTGCGCTTTCATGCCGAAGTACCACTGGTTACCTTTCTTGGTCTGGTGCATGTCTTCATCACGGCTGTTGTGTTTGTTTTTGGTAGAGCTGGGGGCTTGAATGATGGTGGCATCCACCAAGGTGCCCTGGGTCATTAGAACGCCACACTCTGCTAGCCAGTGATTAACGGTACTGAAGATTTTGCGGGCCAGTTCATGCTGCTCCAGCGGCACTGTTGCAAATAGTCGGTGGTGATAAACTTATCATCCCCTTTTGCTGATGGAGCTGCACATGAACCCATTCAA
>NZ_JAXADV010000031.1:0-5365 GCF_033901115.1 Providencia sp. CIM-Carb-044 | reverse complement strand
TATCAGGTCAAGTCTGCTTTTATTATTTTTAAGCGTGCATAATAAGCCCTACACAAATTGGGAGATATATCATGAAAGGCTGGCTTTTTCTTGTTATCGCAATAGTTGGCGAAGTAATCGCAACATCCGCATTAAAATCTAGCGAGGGCTTTACTAAGCTTGCCCCTTCCGCCGTTGTCATAATCGGTTATGGCATCGCATTTTATTTTCTTTCTCTGGTTCTGAAATCCATCCCTGTCGGTGTTGCTTATGCAGTCTGGTCGGGACTCGGCGTCGTCATAATTACAGCCATTGCCTGGTTGCTTCATGGGCAAAAGCTTGATGCGTGGGGCTTTGTAGGTATGGGGCTCATAGTTAGTGGTGTAGTAGTTTTAAACTTGCTTTCCAAAGCAAGTGCCCACTAATAAACTCAGTCATCTAACAAGTCGTTGCAGCACCGCTCCAGCACTTCGTGCCTGCGCTGGACAGTTTTTAAGTCGCGGCTTTATGGTTTTGCTGCGCAAAAGTATTCCATAAAATCACAACTTAAAAACTGCCGCTGAACTCGGCGTTGAACGACAGCTTTCCCAAAAGCTCTACGGCTGCTCTGGGTCGACACCGGTAATCGGATCGTTGCCGCACTGAACAGCGCCCCGTTCCAGGTCGCCTCCATTTATGCGGCTGAACCGAGGGAGAGCAGCTTTACGCCGTCTGGCCGCAGTTCGCCCTTGGGCGACACGTGCCGGTAGAGCGTCTGCCGGGTAATCCCGAGTTCTTCGCAGAGATCGCCCACCTTGGTTTCCGGTTGCCCCATGCTGGCCATCGCCAGGCGTAGCTTGGCGGCGGTCATCTTGAAGGGGCGCCCCCCTTTCCTGCCGCGAGCGCGCGCCGAGATAAGTCCAGCGACTGTTCGCTCGGAAATCAACTCACGCTCGAACTCGGCCAGCGCGGCAAAAATACCGAACACAAGCTTGCCGGCGGCAGTCGTCGTGTCGACCGCCGCACCGTGACCGGTCAGGACCTTCAGGCCCACGCTACGCGCAGTTAGGTCGTGCACGGTGTTGATCAGGTGGCGCAGATCACGGCCAAGCCGATCGAGCTTCCACACGATCAGCGTGTCCCCTTCACGAAGCGCCTTCAGGCAAGCAGCCAACCCTGGGCGATCATCGCGCCTGCCCGAGGCCAGATCCTCGTAAAGGTGCGCAAGGCTCACACCAGCGGCGATGAGCGCATCGCGTTGCAAATTGGTGGACTGGGATCCGTCCGCCTTCGATACCCGCATGTAGCCGATCAGCACCTTTTCACCCGTCACGTATACGTTCGATTATGTGACAGTGTGAGCCGGAAAGCTCTATCCGTCAAAATTTGTCACTTAACCCGTCATTTTGTTTAAGACATGCAAAGGGTGCATCAGGCAGGTAATGTGACAGAAATTCCGGCGGGATGCCTTCCTTCACGAAGGTGGCGCGCAACCGTTCCAAGGAAGCGGGATCGCGCCGACCATAGGAAGCCAACGCGAACAGCGAGCGTGCCGTCTCGGGGTTGTGTCGCGCTTCAATGATGGCCTCGTCGATGGCCTGGACTGCACGCTGCCAGTGATTGATGGGCTCGGGCTTCGGCGCTTTCGTCGGCAGGCCACTGGTGAACCCGGTTTGGGGCTCGGACCAGAATAGCTTTGCCTGCTCGCCTGGCGGGCTGATGTCCCTCACCTCAATCAAGCTGATTGCCGTTGCCGCCGCCTCCAGCATCTGTAACCGTACTATCGGATTCAGGGTTTCATACGGTCGCCACAGACTTTGCCCAGCACGCAGCGGATGCCCGCAGCCTTCCCAGACTTGGCGGAGATACCCCGCGCAGGTTCCGCACGTCGAAAGCGGGGTGTTCAGCTCATCGAGCAGCGTGCGTAGTAGCCGAAACCACAATCCAGCGTGGATGCGTCGGCGCGGCAGCTCCACATGGCCGGTCGTCAGTGCCTGCCAGGTGCGCCGGTCCATCACCGCAATCGCGTCGCTGGCGGTGCGCGGCGCAGTGTCGGCGTTCTCCCAGCCGAGAAACCGCCCAGGCACGCCCCAATAGGATTCCAGCCAGCAGCCATGCAGCGGGCAGCTCAGCATCAGGGGCAGCTTCCATGCAAGCAGTACGGCTTGGTTTGCCGGGTCGTTCAGACAGAGCGGGCAGGCGCGATGTATCGGCTGGCTGGGCAGCCAGGCACGCCAGCTCGTGATGGATCGCGTCCTACGGCGGAGTTTCGGCAGCAGCACCGAGAGCTGGAACGCATAGGTTTCCAATGCGTCTGGAATCTGATCATCAAGGCTGTCCAGTAGCCAAGGCACCCAGCCGGCGAAACTCATGCAACGCAGCCGGTCCGGCTCGATGCCGCTCCGCTGGGAGAGCATCGCCAGCAGCGCCAGTGGTGGCGCGGTGTCCAGGTCATCAACCTGGCCGTGACCAAGATCGTGCTCCAGCAGCTCGGACACCTCCATGTGATAGCAAAGGGCCACGCGGTTGAGCCACGAAGACAAGGCTTCGCCTTCCCTGGGAGCCGGATGCAGTGGCCAGTGTGGCGCTGGCTTCACATCAGTTCCCGCTCGAATTGCCGCCGCCGCTCGCTGGGACCGGTGTAATCGGCCATGCTGAGCGTGCGATGGTTGATCGCTTCCTCACCGCTCTCCACGGCAGCGACGGCCGCCGCCATCAACAGGTGCGCCAGCTCGCCGATGGTGCCCTCGCTGCGCGTGAGCAGGTAGCGGGCCATATCCAGCGTGGCAATCGACGAGGGTCGCCGCAGCGGGAGCGAAGCCGCGAAGCTGGCCAGCAGTGAGCAGCAATCGTCGTTGGCCTCCCACACCGGCAGCATCATCGGCTCGAAGCGGTTTTCCAACTGGTCGTCCGAGCGGATCGCCAAGTAGGCATCGCGTGTGCCGACCCCGACCAGCGGGATGCGCAGCTCGTTGCCGAGGAAACGCAGCAGGTTGAGGAATTCCCGGCGGTTGACGCTGTTGCCGGCCAGGACGTTGTGCAATTCGTCGATCACCAGCATGCGCACGCCGACCTTGCGTAGCAGTGCCAGCGCCAATTGCTCCATTTCCGGCAGCCGTGGGCGCGGGCGCAATGGCGCGCCCATCGCGGCAAGTAGCGCGACGTAGAAGCGGATTACCGACGGTTCGGATGGCATCTGCACGACCAGTACCGGAATGTGCTCCTGGTCGGCGTCGGAGCTGGCCGGGTGGGTGCGGCGGAATTTCTCGACGATCATCGACTTGCCGTTGTTGGTTGGACCGACCAACAGCAGGTTGGGCATGCGTTGTTTGTTCGGCCACGCATACAGGGCTTCCAGCCGATTCAGCGCCTCGACTGCTCGCGGATAGCCGATCCAGCGGTCAGCGCGAAGGCGATGGATGCGTTCGTCCGCCGGAAGACGGGCCAAGCCCTGGGCCACCGGCATCAGGTGGGACAAGTCGATGATGGGATATTCTTCCACGACTACCACTCCTCAATCTGGTCGAACGGTTTGGCAGGTGGCTGGTTGTCTGCCTGCGGGTCAGCCATGTCCGCGTCCGGTGGTGGCGTGGTTTTGAAAAGAACTGCCGTTGCCTTGAGATGCTGGCGTCGATCCGCGTCGCGCCGCGCCTTGCGCGTAGCTTTCTGCGCGGTGGACACGATTTCGCGCATCTGGCCGATCATGCGAAACAGCGCCGACTCATCCACCTGTTCGCGCCCTTGCTGCCGCAATTTCGCCAGCGCCTGTCGTTGTTCCCAGAGGGTGACAGCCGGGTGCGACAAGGTGCGGTATGGAATTTCCAGATAGTGCTGCCCCTCCGGCTCCAGCACCCAAATGCGGCTGATGTCGCGCGGGTCGCGCCGGATCAGGAACGCAGGCAAGCGGTCGCGCCGAGCTATCCACGGCTTGAGCGCATCGGCGTAGTAATGGATGTGGTCGATGACGAAGCCGGTGCGGGTCAGCGTGCGGCGGATGATGGGCAGAAAATCGACCAGAAAAGCCGTGGTGCGAGTGATGACGGTTGGCACGCCGGTCCGCGCGATAGCTTCGGCCCAGCGCGCTGCCGGCGGCTGGAGCAGGCCGTTGTGCACGGAGCCGTGGTAGGTGCCGACCGCCAATGTGAGCCAGCGCTCCAGCTCACGCAGCGTCAGGGCGGCCTTGTTTTCGGAATCGTAGTCGCCGCGCTGGTCAGGGTTGGAGAAGGTCGTCCCTGGCAATTCGTCGTGGATCATCTGCATCGCCGTGCCGATGATCCGTTCCACGATGCCGCCGTAGTGCGGCTGCCCGAGCGGGCGATAGTCAAGCCGGATGCCATGCTGCTCGCAGCCTCGGCGTAGCGCTTCGCTCTTGAACTCGGCCGCGTTGTCCAGGTAGAGCAGCCTGGGCTTACCGCTCATCGGCCACTCCATTTCTATGTTCAGACCCTCCAGCCAGGGACGCTTGTCGCAGGCGACATGCACAAGGCACAGGCCGACCGAAACAGATGACGGCGCTTCCAGCGTGACGACCATGCCGAGCACGCAGCGGGTAAACACGTCGATGGCGATGGTCAGATACGGACGGCCAATCGGTTGCCGGTCGCGCTCGTCCACCACGATCAGGTCGATGACCGTGTGATCAATCTGCACTTGTTCCAGTGGCGCGGTCACGGCGGGAGGCTCACCACCGACACCTTGCAGGCTGCGGGACGCATCCTGACCTTCCCGGCGGCGAGTGGCCTTGAGCGGATCGAGGCCGGCGATCCGCAGAGCCACGGTGTTGCGCGCCGGCGCCCGCAGCTTTTGCGCTTTGCAAGCCTGCGCGACCTCGCGGTGGAACGCTGCCAGGCTACGCTTCTGCTTGGTCAGGAAGCGCTTTTGCAGCAACTCGCGGATGATGCGCTCAACTGATTCCGGCAAGCGTCCCTTGCCTTTTCCGCCGCCGGATCGGCTGCGAGCCAGGTCCGTCACAAGCCCAGCACCTTGCCGGGCACGGCGGATTAGGACATACACCTGCCGCCTGGACAGGCCAAGCGCGTGAGCAGCGGCATCGGCGGCTTCATGCCCGACCACATCAAGCGCTGCCAGCGGCCCGATGATTTCCGCCCGTTGCCGGGCCTGCGCCCAAGCCGCATCGGGCAGGGTGGCCACGCCTTGCTCGGCAATCAATGATGTGTCTGACGCCATGCTCACACCTCGCTTTGGTGCACACGAGTATTGAGCATAGTCGAGATTGGTGCAGATGACTTCTGATATTGCGTTGTCAGGAGTCGCCTGCACATCTGGCGTTACGCCCCGTCAATTGGTGCAGTCGTCTTCTGAAAATGACACAATTTACACATGGCATCTGACATCAGGTTAGGGTATGCCTCAATCTGACGGCTGCGAACCGCCAGGGACAGGCGCA
>NZ_JAXADV010000030.1:0-5393 GCF_033901115.1 Providencia sp. CIM-Carb-044 | reverse complement strand
TCGCTGCATCGGCGCGGGGGAGTCACGGGGTGACTACGCCTTAGCGTGCTTTATTTTCCGAATTCTGAGACGACCCCAAATAAAAATGAACAATGAAAAGGGTAGGGGGAGAATGGCCGTTGCCGATAAAATTGTTCCCCGGTTAGTTATTTCTCTGCCCGCTGTTAAAAGTTGAAAGTTGAAAGTTGATAACTTTGCAGTAAAATGCCGTTATCATATATACTGTATAAATGTACAGCGTAAGAGAGGCATTAATGTCACTAAAACCTATGAAATCAGCCCCAGACACCAAAGAAACTATCCCTTTCTTTGGCGAGCTCGTACCCGCAGGTTTCCCTAGCCCTGCTGCTGGGTGGGAAGAGGCTGAACTTAATCTTCATACGCTGGTGGTCACTCATCCAGCCAGCACGTACTTCTTGCGCGTGACAGGTGACTCCATGCAGGATGCTCGGATACATTCTGGTGACGTGCTGGTGGTTGATCGCTCAGAAACTCCAGAGCAGGGTAGTATTGTTGTTGCCAGCATCGACAACGAATTCACAGTCAAGAAACTCATCTTGCGGCCACGTCCATGCCTTATGCCGATGAACCCGGCATACCCACCTATCTATTTTGACCCTGAAAGTAACGACGTTGAAATTTGGGGTGTGGTGACTTACTCATTAATGAAGCACAAAAAATGTATGGCCTGATCGACATTAATTCCTGCTACTGTGCCTGCGAGCAAGCATTCAGGCCCGATCTTGCTGGTAAACCCGTAGTAGTTTTGTCAAACAATGATGCCAGCTGCATAGCCCGTAACAAGCAGGCGAAAGCCCTTGGTATAAAAATGGGCGAGCCATTCTTTAAAATCAAAGATCTCATAGAACGGAACAATGTCGCTGTTTTCAGTTCAAACTATGCCCTTTATTCCGCATTTAGTTCCCGGTTTGCATCTGTTATAGAGTCACTGACTCCGCGTAGCTCAGTGTATTCAATCGATGAACTTTGGTTTGATGCCACGAATATCACTGGTTTAATGACTCTTGATGCCTATGGCCGCATGTTGCGAGAAGAGGTACAGCGTCAGACAACGCTTACTTGTGGTGTTGGGATAGCACCGACAAAAACACTCGCTAAATTGTGTTCTCATGCTTCAAAAACCTATCCGGCAACTGGCGGAGTTGTCGCGCTTGATGATGTTACCCGTTTAGAAAAGCTGATGCGGCTTGTGCCCGTTGAAGACGTGTGGGGTGTTGGCCCACGGCTGGGTAAAAGGCTTCGGTTTATGGGAGTGGAAACCGCGTTTCAACTATCCTGCCTTGATCCTGTTCGGGTACGAAAGCAGTATAATGTTGTCCTTGAGCGTACCGTCAGGGAACTCCGAGGGGAGCCTTGCATGGCGCTTGAAGAAAATGATGTGATGAAACAGCAAATAGTCGTTTCCCGCTCCTTCGGTGAGCGAGTCACCAACCTTCATGAAATGCAGCAAGCCATAACCGATTATGCGGCTCGCGCTGCCGAAAAACTCCGGCAAGAAAAAGGGTATGTCTCTGTAATTGGTGTTTTTATACGCACCAGCCCCTACGCAGTAAATGATGTACCTTATTCCAATCAGGCTACTGAAATGCTGGTGACTCCCTCCAACGACAGCAGGGATATTATTAATGCTGCACAACGCGCATTAAAACGGATCTGGAGGCCAGAAGTCCGTTATGCTAAAGCAGGTGTGATGCTTTGTGATATTCGCGAGCGTGAGCCTCAACTTGATTTGTTCACTGAATCGGCCCAGTACCGCAACAGCGAAAATCTCATGCAATTACTGGATACTCTCAACAAGCAGGGTAGACACAATTTGTTTTTTGCCGGACAAGGTATAAACCCCGTTTTCGCAATGAAGAGAAATATGCTATCCCCTGCATATTTGACTAGCTGGGATGATTTACCAAAGGTTAGGTTAGGATAAGCCCACTAACCATCAAAAAGACATAATTTTTCCTTGGTGTTTCACTTCGCCCCCCTCACTCGTCCGGCAGCGCAATTTGGTTCTCAAGGTTACGTGTTCAAAAACAGCTATAAGATTATGGTCACGCGCTGTAAGCCATGCCAGAACAAAATAAATTGGATTTTTTCGTAATGAAAATATAGCGACGAACGTTGCAAAACAGTTTTATTGCTACAATTCCCCTTGTTGGCTAAAATACATACTGTATAAACTGACAGGGGTATCCGCTATGGATTTAAAAAAAACATTTGAACAGCTTACGGACGATTTACTCGCCCTGAAAATGCTGATCAGCGGTAGCTCGCCTCTGTTTTCCCAAGTCTCCGACATTCCGCCCGTCCTGCGGGGGGATGAGCATTTACCCATTTCGTATGTTGCCCCTGATCACCTGTACGGCCATGAGGCCATTCAGAAGGCGGTTGATATCTGGAGTGACCTGCACATCAAGCATGATTTTTCCCAGAAGTCTGCACGTCGTGCATCCGGTGTTCTGTGGTTTCCATCAGAAGATAATGCGTTTACGGTCGAGCTCGTTCGCCTGCTGAGCCAAATCAATGCCCTGAAAAAGAGTATTGAGACTCACATCATTACGACCTACCAGACACGTAGCGCACGATTTGAAGCCCTGCATAATCAATGTGCCGGGGTGCTGACTTTACATCTTTACCGTCAGATCCGCTGGTGGAAGGATGAGCATATATCAGCCGTGAGATTTAGCTGGCAAGAAAAGGAGTCTTTGCTCATTCCTGACAAAGCTGAGTTACTCGTGCGTATGAGCAAGGAAGGTAGGGAGGATGGGAAAAAAGAGGTGCCGCTTGCGTTGCTGATGAAGCAGATCGTTTCCGTACCGGAAGAACGACTACGTATAAGGCGTCGTCTCAAGGTTCAGCCATCGGCAAACATCTCGTTCCGTAGCGAGCAACACCCGACTGGGAAGCTGACAATGGTCACGGCTCCGATGCCCTTCATTATTATTCAGAATGAACGGCCAGAGGTGAAAATGCTCAAAATCTATGATGCGAATGAGCGAATCAGCCGTAAGCGACGTAACGACAAAGTGCATACGGAAATCCTCGGTACGTTTCATGGCGAAAGTATCGAAGTGATTGCCTGATAAGGTTTTTCTGGACATTATCCTTTGGTAGTATTACTGTATATGTATACAGTAAATTACCGGGGGGTATATGTTACGTATAAATGTGTGTTTCGATGCCAGCAAGAAAGTGCCTGCTAAAATCCAGCAGGCATTACGAGCTGAGATAGAGAAAGAGATCTTGTCTAATTACGAACGTGGTGTGGTAAGCGTGGGGAAGGGAAGCAGTGCAGAAGTGTCGATCAGTGGCGTTGATGATGATGAAAAAAAAGTAATAATGCAGAAGCTTGAAGACATCTGGCAAAGTGACAGCTGGTTGCCTTGATCGTTTTATTTTTTGCATGTGAACTGGGCTTCTGGCCCAGTTTTTTTTTGCCCTAAATCTGCACGATAGCTATTCGACCCTCATCCTGAGTGTGTGACCATATTGGACTTACAGATAGGGCTGGCGGTCACGCCCACCAGCGGAACCTCATCATTTATCACCATTTCATTAAGTAAAGGAGGTTATATGAAAAACGATTTCTCTCTCAACATGGGTAGTAAAATGGATGCCATTTTCAACCAGATGTTTTCAGCGCCAAACTCTTCTTTTCAAAACGCGCCTGCCGCTGGTGGCACGAATGCACGACGCAAAAAAAAGGACATTATCCGCCTGACTGTTCGCTCCAAAACCGGAGGAACCAACCTTGTTACCATAGCCAAAGATACGCCAGTATTCACGCCCAAACAGGTTAGTGATCTGGCTATTGGCGAACATGGCCATCTCGACATTTTCATCATCGACTATGGTACTCATCGCACCTTAAATACGAAAAACATCCAGCATGAATCCCCGCTTGAACGGGAAATAATTCAATAAAACTGCTTGATGTAATTGATATTTTCTAAGCTGCCTTTGGGCAGTTTTTTTTTCAATTTTTTCTCTGCTTTGCTATTCGACCCCCTGATCAGGTGTGCCAATCTAATTGAAAGACAATCAACACATGAGACAGAAAATGACAGGGACTAATGATTCTAACTATCAGCCAGATGAGCTAAAGGCTATTGCATCGTTTGACGCACTTGGCATCTTTGCGACGCTAAACAAACTGACTGCATTAAGTAACGTCGCACAAGCTCGCCTCGCGGAGTGTTTCGCACAAAACGACTCTATTCCTAGTGGATTCACTGCCCTCGATTTTCTTACTCCAGAAGAGCGGGAAGAACATCACATCCTGCGCCTGTCTCTTGCGATCTGCGTCGATGAACAGAGTGAAGCAAAAAAGCGCGTGAATGCGCGTCTGAAAGCCCGACATGAGGAATATAAGGCGAAACGGGGTGCCGTATAGAGAAAGCATCTTCTATCAGCAAGGAACGTCAGAAAAGGACTGAAACAGTGAAGTATCAGAAGAGGGGGGTATCCCTGTGAAAATAGGACAGCGACAACAATCAATTCTTTCCGCTATCTATAAGAATGGTGGGAAATTCTGGCCCAGTTGTGGAATTGTCTGGCTAAATTTCAGCACGACGAGAACTATTTTAGATTCTCTCGTAAAAAAACGACTCCTGACCGATAAAGGGAATTGTCGATACACCATAACGGAGAAAGGCAAAGAGCTCGGTGATCCTGACCGTTATTTCAAAGAACTTTTAAACAAACAGTTAAAGTCACGCAAGAGAAGCTCTTGAGCAGACTTTGAAACCGTAATGATGGAGACAGATTGATGATGAAAAGCATTATGCCCTCTCGCTCGGTAACGTCATTGTTGGCTCGTGAAGTATCTCTTCTCGGGGAAAAAATGGGTGAGGCGATGGCGCAATGTCGGAACAGCAAAGAAGAGGCTGCTCTTGAAGATGCGCTGCAAAATTTGGCCCGTGTTAAATCCACACTGGACAAAGCCGTTAATTAACGGCTTTACCTCATATTATTTTAAAGGATAGGTATCGTGGAAAAGTTTCTGGAGTACGTAGGCGTCATGGAGCACCACTACGGAAGTGCTGTAGCTGCGCAGTTTATCAGTGCCAATGCTGCCATTATTGCTGCTGATGATTCTGATGATGATTCCGAGTCATATTCGACCCGTGTTGAAGAGATCACATCCCTATTGGATGCGGTCAATAAAGCTGGTGGTGTACCTGATCACAGGCTTGTTGTTGAGCGTGTTAGCCCGAACTCTACCCGCGTTATTTTGAATGGCCCTCATGGTATGGTCTGGCGTTGCTATGTATTTCAGGACGATTTTATGTTCTGCTTTACTCGGGGTTTGAGGGCCAATGATGCAAAAAACCACGCTAACAGCGTTAGTTCATTGTTTATATTGAAATTGATAGGTA